>CACYHA010000021.1 GCA_902774035.1 Oscillospiraceae bacterium
CACGGCGTACATCAGCAGCGTTTTGCACAGCGTGACCGCGCCGAAGACCGCACCGGTCTGCGGCGTCAGGCAGGCGGGATCGCGCAGCATCAAAAATGTGCAGGTGTTTTCGGCAAAGTCAGCAAAGGCGAGCAGAGCGGGGAGGATGAGGAACGCCTTTGACGCAAACAGCCGCCGCAGCACCAGAACGAAAAACACGGTGTAGACGACGAGGAAGACCGTGTCCACGGGGAGCTGAACGCACAGATAGAGCCGCTGGCCCTCTGCGGAAAGCGCGTCCAAAAATGCCTTTGCCGTTTCATAGCCGTAGCCGAAGGTCTGCAGGTCAAAGCAGCGCAGCCCCCCGGCCGCACGCTCGACGGCAGGGAGCAGAAAGAGATCCATCACGGCAAGGATGAGGACGGTCAGTGCGCCGCTGATCCAAAGGGGAAGATTCGATTTTTTCTGCATGAGATCGCCTCCGTGAAAGAGTGACAGCATTTCGCCGCGACCTTGCAGCGAAATGCTGTTGACTTGTTTTTACTTTTTGAAGATCAGGCTGAGCAAAAGTTTCAGTTCGGCAAAGAGGCTGCGCAGATGGTCTATGATGCTTCGCGCTTTGGCGAGGCCGGAGTTTGTGTCGCCGGCGCTGCTTTGTGCGGGCTGCAGGCTGCCGGTTTTGGGGTCGATCGTCAAAAAGCGGGGATATTGCTCGAAGGTGTTCACGTCGGCCTGGGTCGGGGAGGAGAGCAACGTTCCGATCATGACATCCAACGATTCGTAGTGCGGAGCGTGTTTCGCGCCGCGCAGGAACCAGGTCTGTTCGGGAAACAGGCAGGTGGAAGCGTCAATGTCCTTTTCCGGCGAGATCATGGCCGGATCCTTGCCGGCAAGGGCGCTTTCGGGCAGTTGCTTGCCGTAGTCGGCTGTGGTTGCGCCGAAAGAGGAATACATCGTGTCCACGGTGCCGTCGCTGAGATTCGCGTGCGACGGAGTGATGGGGATCGAGGCGTAGCCGGTGCGCGAGAGCACATAGACGTTGGCCTTTTCGTTGAGCGCCTTGAGCGTTTCGGCCTTATAGGGGCGGATCTGCGTGTTGTAGACTTCGACCTTTTCGCGCAGGGCGGAGCGGTCCTCGTCCTTGCAGAGCTCGTCAAACACAAAGTGCATCGCCGCATCCACGTCCTTGTCGGGGAGCATGGCCCAGATCGACAGCCAGTTGGCAAACATCGGCAGCAGCAGCTCGCGCATGACCCGCTCGGCCTGGGCGTCGATCAGCTCGCTGCCGAGCTTTGTCAGCAGCTTGGTCAGACCCGAAACTCGCGCTGTTTTCAGCAGATCGAAGATCAGGGTGCTGTATTCGCTGCCTTCAAAGGAGTACTTCAGATAATCCTCAAGCGCCTGGGCGTCGATGGTGATGTGACCGGTCATCAGATCGCCGGTGTAGGCTTCGCCGAAGACGGCGGTGGCGTCAAACGCGGCGGCGCGGACTTTTTCGTTGCCGTAAAGGGTGAGGTAGGTCGTCAGCACAATGCCGCCGTAGCTGTGGGCGTGGATGTTGACCTGCGACACGCCGGCCTGTTCACAGACGTAGTTGATAAAGTCGTTGAGGTCGGCGGCGCTTTTCATCGGATCTTCGCGCCAGTCATAGCGGAACGCGACGGCGCTGTTTTTATCGACATATTCCGGATAGACGAACCAGACGCCGGAGCTGTTGCCCGGGGTGCCGTCGTCCGCATAAAAGGCCGGGGTGAAATAGGGTTCCAGGACTTCCAGCGCTTTGTCGACGAAGCGTTCCCAGTTTTTGAGCGCAAGCGACGTAACCAGCGATGGCAGGGCGCCCTTCACGTCGCCGAGCAGAGCGTTCATATCTGGACCCCAGACCACCTTGGAATCCGGGTCGTTGCGGTCAGCCAAAATGTCGCTGCCCATGAACCCGTGCACATAGATCGAGGGCACCGCATCTTCCGGCGCGGCGGCAAAGGCGGAAGCGGCGCAGAGCAGCGTCAGCACAACTGTCAGCAGGACAGCCAGCGGTTTTCTCAGGGTTTTCATACAGATTCCTCCAATCCGTTTTGTTGCATAAAAATAGTAGCACCAAGGAAAGAAAAATGCAACGAACAAATTGTTAAAAGTACCTGTTGCGGTAAAGATGGGGCTGCTGCATTTACCTTGTCGGTTTTCTTAATGCCGTTAGCGTGGAAAAGAGGCGTTTTTCAGGCAAATCCTCGTTATGGGACGCTATCGTTTGATGAAAACGGCGAGGCAAAGCAAACAAGCCTACTTCTTTTGAGAACCAAAAAGCAAAGAAAGCGCTATTTTCACAGAACAAGTCTGCAAAAAGCGCTTTCTCTTTCTTTTGCTTTGACGTTGTTCGCTGAATGCAACAGCCCCCCCGGGCGGGCGCGCAGGGACCCGTGCCCCGGCACGGGTCAACCGTGGGCGCAGCCCCCGGTTTGCGCGGCGTACCGCCGCGCACCTGCGCGCCCGCTTCTGCGCACGGCGGAGCCGTGCGCAGAAAAAGGGGCAGTTGCATTTTGCGAACGCAACTGCCCCAAAGAAATCGATGATTCTGTTTCCCAATACCCGATCACTGTTCGCTCGGATACTCGCCCTTGCCGGTGATCTTGCGCTTGATGATCTTGCCCATGCGCTTGAGGGCATAGGGGCCGACGAGCTTCATCATCTCTTCCGCCGTGTGCATGTCGGAGCAGGCGGGCAGGTCGCGCGTCAGATGGATCGCGTCGAACTCGCACCGCGTGGTGCAAAGGCCGCAGCCGATGCACATGTTGAAATCCACAGTCGTTGCGCCGCATTTGAGACAGCGGGCGGCTTCGGTTTTGATCTGTGCTTCCGTCAGCGGCAGACGCAGGTCGTCAAAGCTCTTACGCGGATCGCCGGGTTTGAGACCGGGCGCCTGGCGCGGAGCGTTGTCGTAGGATTCGATCTTGATGTCGTCCTTGTCCAGCTCGATGAATTCGCGCCTGTCGCGGCCGATGGTCAGCGACTGCCCCTCGTGTACAAAGCGGTTCAGCGAAACCATGCCCTCGCGGCCGTCGGCGATCGCGTCGATGGCAAAGCGTGCGCCGTGGAAGATGTCGCCCCCGACAAAGATGTCGGGTTCTGCGGTCTGCAGGGTCACGGGATCGGCAACCGCCGTACCGTTCGGGCGTAGTTCGACCTTGCTGCCTTTGAGCAGATCGCCCCATTCGGCGCTTTGGCCGATGGCCATCAGCACGTTTTCGCAGGGGACGGTGATCGTGTCGTTTTCGTCGTACTGCGGGGCGAAGCGATGGTTCTCATCGAAGACACGGGTGCATTTTTTGAACACCACGCCGGTGACGGCGCCGCCTTCGGAGAGGATCTCCTTCGGGCCCCAGCCGTTTCGGATCTCAATGTTTTCCGCGAGGATCTCGGCGACCTCGTCTTTAGCCGCCGGCATCTCGTCGCGGCTTTCGAGGCAGAGCATGGTGACTTTGCCGTCGGTGCAGCGCAGGGCAGTGCGCGCTACGTCGGCCGCCACGTTGCCGCCGCCGATGACGACCACGTCGCCGGAAAGGGCGGTGTTGCCGCCGAGGTTGACGTCCTTCAGGAAGGCCACGCCGCTTTGTACGCCTTTGGCGTCTTCTCCCGGAACGCCCGCAAGGCGTCCGCCCTGCAGGCCGATGGCCACAAAGAAGCCTTTGTAGCCCTGTGCGCGCAGCTCGTCAAGGGTGACGTCCCTGCCGACCTCAACGCCGCATCTGATCTCGGCGCCCATGCTTTCGATGAGGTCGATCTCTTTTTGCAGCACATCTTTTTCCAGCCGGAAATTCGGGATGCCGTTCATGAGCATACCGCCGGGTTTCGCTTCTTTTTCGAACACGGTGACCGGGTAGCCTTCGGTGCGCAGATACCACGCGGCGGAAAGGCCGGCCGGGCCGGCGCCGATGACGGCGATCTTATAATCGCTCCACTGATTGCCCTCGCCGTTTTCGCTGGGCACGGTGCATTCCGCCGGGTTTTCCAGCTCCCACTGGGCAAGGAACTTTTTGATCTCGTCGATGGCGACGGGCTTGTCGAGCTTGCCGCGGGTGCAGGCGTCCTCGCAGCGACGGTTGCAGACTGCGCCGCAGACCGCCGGGAACGGGTTGTCCTGGCGGATGAGCTTCACCGCGTCGGCATAGCGGCCTTCGCCCGCCATTTTGACATAACCCTGCACGGCGATGTGCGCGGGGCAGGCGGTCTTGCACGGGGAGGTGCCGCTGGCGTAACAGTTGATCTTGTTGGAATCGCGGTAGTTTTTGTCCCACTTATCCTCGCCCCAGACATGGTCGTCGGGCAGGTCGTGGACGGGATACATGACCTTGCTGCCGTCTTTTTTGCAAAGCTTCTGGCCGAGCTTGGCCGCGCCGGCCGGGCAGACCTCCACGCATTTGCCGCAGGCCACGCATTTTTCCGTATCCACATGGGCGCGGTAGGCGGAGCGGCTCATGTTCGGCGTGTTGAAGAGCTGGCTGGTGCGCAGACCGTAGCAGGAGCCGGCCGAGCAGTTGCAGATGCCGACAATGCGGTTCGGGCCGTCAAGGTTCGTGATCTGGTGCACATAGCCCTTGCGTTCGGCGCGCGTGATGATCTCCAGTGCCTCTTCCTTGGTGATGTATTCGGCGTCCTTGCCGCTTTCCACCAGAAATTCCGCAATGTCGTTGAGACCGATGCACATCTTGCCCTCGATATCGCCCACGCCTTCGCCGCGCACACGCTGAGCCTTGCGGCAGGCGCAGACCATTTTGCACAGCTTGGTGGAATTGTTGATCCAATGGGAAAGATGCTCCACACTGGCGCTCTCGATCTGCGGATCAATGGCTTTTTCCACGGGGATGACATGCATACCGATGCCTGCGCCGCCCGGAGGAACGAGCTTTGCCGCCAGTTCCAGCGGTTCCTGGGGCGCGAGGTTGAACATGGTTGCCACTTCGGGGTTCGTCTCACACAGGGTTTTGTGCTCCACCATGTATTCGCCCGAGCCGACGACCCACTTCGGGATCCAGTACTGGATGTGCCCGTCGGCGTTGTCGCGGTTCTGCTCGATGATGCCGATCCACACCAGATGGTCGATGACCTTCTGGGCCTCTTCCTCGCGCATGCCGTTGCGTTCGGCGAGCTCTTTGGTGGTCAGGCCGACGCGGCGCGCCTTGAACGAGAGCATGAACTTGACTTCGTCCTTGGTCAAAAGGCGGTCAAGGATCCAGAAGTCCATGTGGTTTTCCTTCATCTTGCCCGGAAGCTTGCGCGGAATGGAGTCCGTGATCAGCACGGCGAGCTTTTTGACAAGCTTCGCCTTTTCCGGGTCGTCGCACCGGTGGTCGTCTACCGGATAGTCGCGTTCGTTGACGTGAATGTTGGGATTGACTTCTTTAACCATAATCTACCTCTTATTCGATCGGGATCTTGATCGTCAGATCGCTTGTGGGATAGGCTGCGCAGGCGTGGACGTAGCCGAAGTCCTTGTCGGCGCTGCGGCGGCCGTCATTTTCCGGACAGACATAGACCGAGCCGGAGAGGACCTTCGTGCGGCAAAAACCGCATTCGCCGCTGCGGCAGGCGGTCTCGATGCGGATGCCGGCGCGTTCCAGCGCCACGACCAGGCTTTCTGTCGCTTTGGCCGGGATCACGTCTTCGCGGACGCCGCGGCGCACGGTCAGATTGAACACATGGTTCGTCAGCGCCACGGGATAGCCCGCAAATTTGGTGATGTCCTTCGCCTGGCCGAAAACCTCAAAGCGCACACGGCGCTGCGGCGCGCCGAGCTTTTTCAGCTCTTCGCGCAGATAGAGATACATCGCCTGCGGGCCGCAGATGAAATAGGTCGTGTCGGGGGCGGAATACTTTTGAATCAGCTCCGCGGAAAGGAAGCCGCGCTCGCCCTGCCAGTCGGGTTCGTCGCCGGAAAGGACGTGGACCACATGGACCTTGTCACTCTGAATGGCGTTCAGTTCATCTTTGAGAATGATGTCGTCGGAGGCGACAGAGCCGTAAAGGATGGTCAAATCAAAATCCAGCGTGCCGTTTGCGATTTCCTTGGCCATGGAGGCGAAGGGCGTGATGCCCACGCCGCCGGCAAGGGCGACCACATGCTTTGCGTCGCGCAGCGGTTCATAGTAGAACTGGCCGCAGGCCATGCGGGCGGTGAAGGTGTCGCCGACTTTGACGCTGTCGTTGACGAGATCGGCGATGAAGCCGTCGCCTTTGGAGCGGCGGACGGTGATCTCCGCAAAGCCGTTTTCCATCCGCGCCTGATACGGGGCGGAGGAGATGGAATAGGGGCGGGAGATGACGGAATCGCCGACGGTGAAATCCAGCACGATGAACTGACCGGCATAAAAGAACGGGAGTTTCTGCCCGTCGGAACGCACAAAGCGCACGGTCTTTGCCGTGGGGCTGGCGTCGCGGATCTCCGTGACGGTCACGTCGAATTTTTTCGGGTGCCACTGGGCGACCACATCGGCGATGGGGTCGTTCGTTTCGGGCACAGGCGACGCGCTTTCAAAGGCGTTCAGCCTTGCTTTGGTCACACGGGACGCGCCCGTGACGTCTTTCAAAAACCCTTTGATCTTCATTTGAGCGCCTCCTCTGCTGCCATGGTGTCCAGCACGTTCTTTGCCGCTTTTCTGCCGTTGGTCACGGCGGGGCCCATGCCGTCGCCGGAGATCGCGTGGGCGCCGGAAAATTCAAGATGTTTGATAAAGCTTTCTTCCTCGGCTGTCTGCAGCCGCGCGATGATGTGGTCTTCCATCGTGTGGGCGTAACCGTAGATGCAGCCGTTCCAGGCGTTGGTGTAGCGGTTGACGGTCATCGGCGTTTCAATGACGATCTCGAGAATGTGATCGCGAAGCTTGACGCCGAGGTATTCCGACATATCGTCGATCATCTGCGCGGCGACCTGGTGCTTGACCTTATCGTAATCTTCGGCTTTGACGGTCTTCCAGCCGTCCACGCGCGGCAGCGTCGTGATGGAATAGGAACAGGTCCCCGGCGGGGTGGCGGTGTCGTTGCCGAGGTTGTGGCAGATGCAGGTCAGATAGCGGTAGGGGCCGAGACCGGCGAGGTCTTCATACAGCGCGTCGGTGTCCATCGTGTCGCCGCGGAAGACGCTGTAATCCCGAATGCCGAGATGCTCGGCGGTGTCGTCGAGGATCATGATGACCGAGAAGGCCGTCAGGCTCAGCCGGCGGCCGTTGACCATTTTGATGGCCTTGGCCGGAACCGCCGAGGCCGGTTCGATCATCGAGGTATAGACCTTGTTGGGATAGGACGAGGAAATGACGTAGTCGGCGTAGATCTCGTCGCCGCGCGCTGTGCGCACACCGTAAGCCTGCCCGTCCCGGACAAGGATCTTGTCCACGTGCTGGCGGTATTCGATCTGCACGCCCATCGCCTCGGCGCGTTCCGCCATTTTGAGGCTCATCTCATGGCTGAATTTGCGAGGAATATAGGAGCCGAAGCCCACATAGTCCGCCATCAGCACGGCATAGATCGTGAACGGCAGGGTGTTGAAGCCGGAGCCGACGTAGATCCAGTACGGCGCGAGCAGATCCTGCGCCTTTTTCGGCAGATCGAACGAGTCGATGACCTCCTGCGCGGTGTAGCCGGCGGTCTTGACGAAGGCTTCGTGTTTGAGCAGCATCTTCGCCTTGCTCATCGGATGGATGGACAGCTCGTTGACGCTGTTGAACACGGTGGTGCAGAGATTCAGCAGATCCAGCACCTTCCGATAGGTGCCGGGCACGGCTTCGTCCACTTCTCTGGCGAAGGTCTCGAGCCCGGGGTGCAGCGTGACCTCGAGGCCGGGCAGGGAGGCGTGGTAAGCTTCGGGCACCTTCAGCCATTCGATGTCCACGCCCATGTCATCAAAGAATTTGCCGACCTTCAGGCGGTTGTCCTTTTCGCCGATGCTCATCATCTCGTGGAGCGCCGCTTCGATCTCGATGCCGCCGCGCACAAAGGAGGACGCGATGCCGCCGGGGAGATTGTGGCGTTCGAGCACCAGCACGTCCTTGCCCTTTTCGGCGAGCATCAGCGCCGAGGAAAGCCCGGCAAGCGCACCGCCGATGACAATGACGTCATAATGGTCTTTGTAAAAATTCATAACTTACCTTCTCTCGTAAAGCAGGAGGGACAGCGTTGCCCCTCCTGCCGGATTGTGTTGCGTGATTAGAAGAAGCGTTCCACCAGCTCGCGGGAATATTCCGCGGTCTCGTCCATGTCGCCGAAGCTCATGATCTCGCCGGCGTAGAAGGTGTCGTACTTGCCCTGCATGGCTTCCACTTTTTCATACCAGCCGTTTGCATAATCTTCGGAGAAGACATGGGGGAAGTAATAGACGCTCCACTCATTGACCACATTGGTGGCCGGGTTCTTCATGGTCTTGAGGTCGTCGAGCACCATCTGCTTGCAGGTGTCGTAGGGGATTTCTTCGGTGTCCTTGTGCTTGCGCAGCGCATAGGTGGTGATGACCTGATCCTTTGTGTCCTTCCAGCGGCGGTAATAGACCATCAGATGGCCGAGCTTTTCGGGCACCATATTGTCGAACACATAGTAGGAGATCTCCGGGTGATCCTCGGGCTTGGTCTCCACGGCGAGAACGTCGTAACGCTCGTAGTCGATCTTGGAGAACAGGGCTTTTTCGTCCTCGCGGGCGTCGAAGTAATCCACCATACCGACCTGGCCGTCGGCGCGCTTGTTCGGGATGTACAGCGGCGCGGTGACGATGATCTTGTCGTATTCCTCCACTTCGCCGTTGACGGTCACATAGACCTTGCCGTCTTTCCGCTCCACCTTGTCGATTTTGCTGTTCAGGCGGGCGGGGTTCTTCAGATGGTTGTTCAGGCTTTCCCAGATGAACTGGGTGCCGTTCTTCCAGGTCCACAGGTTGATCTTCACGAAGTTCATGCAGGTCTGGAAGTCGAGATACTTCAGCACATAGGCGGCCGGGATCTCGTCAAAATAGCCGTAGCCGAAGGAGGTGAAGGGGCCGATCCAGACATCCTGCGTCAGTTCCACGCCGTTCATTTTGCAAAACTCGTTGAAGGGCAGGCAGAGGTCTTTCAGGTTCGGGTTCACACCGGAAACGGGCTCACGCTTTGCGCTCTTCTGCGAAAAACCTTCATAGCGGCCTTCGCACACGCCGCGGTGACCGTTGAGGTCATAGCCCTGATACTTGGTCTCGAGGATCTCGCCGAGCTTTTTGATCTGCTTTTTCATCTTCAAAAGACGCGGGATCTTGAGGATGTTCTTCTTCGGCTCAAACGGCTCGATGACGTTGCCGTTGCCGTCTTTATAGTTGCGGTTCAGAGCCGGGCCGTCGTGGGTGATGCCGCAGAACTCTTCCACGTCGTGGACAGCGTAATAGGAGGGCACGCCCATGATGGCGCCCATTTCATAGCGTTTGCCGTTGTAATGCGGCGACCAGCATTTGCCGCCCACGCGATCCAGACGTTCGAGGATGGTGTAATTGTTGTAGCCCTTCTGCTCCAGGTACATGCCTGCGGAAAGACCGGCGGGGCCCCCGCCGACGATGCAGATGCGGATGTTCTTGTCCATAAGAATTCCTCCAATTAAGATGTAATCAGGTAGGTCATACCAAATCTATTATATATTTTTCTCAAAAAAAATCAATACGATTTTGCTGCCTTTAATAAAATTCCATAAAAAAGTTTAAACAATTCTAAATTCATAGACAAATGTCGCAAAATGGAGATCCGTAAACATCGGCCAGCCCCGGTTTTTGATAAAAATCCCGGCGGAGAAAAAAGAATTTCCATTCGGGCTTTCTTTTTTTCTCCGGTTGTGTTATGATAATGATGAATAAACTGGAACAGGGGAGCGAACCATGCGTTTTTCATCGTTTGCGCAGATGCTGCGCCACTTTGCCGCGCTGTCGCCGGACGCCCCGGCGTTCAAAACCGAAGCGCACGGCGTTTTGACGGAGGTTTCCTATGCCGCGTTCTGCGCGGCTGTGGAAACGCGCGCGGCCGAACTGCAACGGGACGCGGGCACCTGCCTTGGCGTCCTTTGCGACGGGAGCCTTGCCTGTGTGACGGAGATCTTTGCCGCTGTGCAGGCGGGCAGGCAGGTGGTGCTGCTGAACGAAGACGCAACGCCCGATCTGCTGCAGGCGGCCGACGCGGACTGCCTTTGGGGCGACGGAGATTTGACCGAAGCGCTTTCTCCGGCGCTGACCGGCGGCGTTAAGGACGGCAGAGGAAAGCTCCTGTTTTTTACCTCCGGCACCACGGCGAAAACCAAGGCCGTGGTTCTTACAGAACAGAGTCTTTGCGCCAGTGCCTTCAACGGCGGCGCGCTGCTGCCGCTGCAAAAGGACGATGTGCTGCTGTGCATGCTGCCGCTTGACCATGTGTTCGGCTTTGTGTGCGGCCTGTTGTGGGGGCTTTCCTGCGGGGCGTGCGTCGCCCTCGGTAGAGGGGCGCGGCACTATTTTGACGACTGCGCGTTTTTCCGGCCGACGGCGCTTTCCGCCGTGCCGCTGCTGCTGGGCTTTCTTTTGCAAAAGGACCTGCTGGGCGATACGCTGCGTCTGGTGCTGATCGGCGCCGGCGACTGCCCGCCGCAGATCCCGGCTGCGCTGAAAGCGAAGGGCGTCCGCGTGTCCTTCGGATACGGACTGACGGAGACAAGCTCCGGTGTGGCGCTGTCGCTCGGCGACGACCCTTATGCCATGACGGTCTGCCCCGACGACAGGATCACCCTTGCCGAAGACGGCGAGATTTTGATCGAGGCGCCGACCTGCATGATGCAGGGCTACTACAAAGACGCTGCGGCAACAAAGGCCGTGCTGTACGACGGCGTGCTGCACACCGGCGACCTGGGTTCCTTTGACGAACAGGGTCTGCTGCATATCCGCGGCCGCAAAAAAGAGATCCTTGTGCTGCGCGACGGAACAAAGATCTTTTTGCCGGATTATGAAAAAGCGCTGCTGCCCGCGCTGCAGGGCCGCGACTTTGCCGTGACCGAACAGGACGGCGTGCCCGTCCTTATCCTTTGCGGCAGCGAAGACGAGCGCGAAGCGCTGACCGCCGCGCTGGAACCGCTGATGCGCGATCTTCCGCTCGGCCGTCGGCTGCGTGCGATCCGCTTTGTCCGTTCACCCTTGCCGCGCACGGCAACGGGTAAGATCAAACGCTGGGCAATCCAGTAAAAGGAGAGAATGCTATGACAAGACAGGAAATCATGGACACGACGATCACCATCGTCTATGAATGCGTACCCGAGCTGGAGGGGAAGCCGCTGGAGGAATCCACGGTCATCAACACCGACACGGGCATCGACTCCATGGGCTTCACGCTGATCATCTGCCGCCTGGAGGCGACGTTCGACGTCAAGATCCCCGACCGCCAGTGGAAAAAGCTCTACACCCTCGGCGACGTGGTCTCGGCGATCGAAAAACGGCTGAAATGAGCGCGGAGATCTACCGCAAGGAGTATCGGATCCTTTCGTCCGACACGGACTGCCTGCGCCGCCTTCGGCTGAGCCGGCTGTTCACTTTTTTGCAGGAGGCCGCCATCGCCCACACGGAAGCGCTGGGCATGGGCCGCGCAAAGACGCTGGACAGGGGTCTTCTCTGGATCGTGACGCTCCAGCAGGCGAAGATCAAGCGCCTGCCGGTCTATGACGAGCGCGTGATTCTGGAGTCGGTGCCCGGACAGACGATGCATACCTTCTTCCCGCGTTATTACCGGCTGACGGACGAAAACGGAAACGAGCTGGTGAACGCGGCGGCCCTCTGGGCGCTGATGGACTGCAGAACGCGCACGATGGTCTTTCCCGAAAAGTTCGGCGTAAGGATCGACGCGCAGCAGACTTCGTGGAAGACGTTTCTGCCCCGGCCGCCGAAGCTGCCGGAAAACGCAGAGGCGCGCGCCTTTACCGTGCCCTACAGCTACGTGGATCTCAACGGCCATATGAACAATACCCGCTATTTCGACCTTGCCGAAGATTTGCTGCCCGACGAGGTGCGCCGCGGCAGTGTGCGCGAGATCCTGACGGAGTACACGGGCGAAGCGAAGGACGGCGAAACGCTGCGGCTGGAGCTTTCGCGCTGCGGCGGGGAAGTCCGCCTTTGCGGCACGGGCAGCAAGCGGCTGTTCCGCATTTCGATGCAATATGATTTGGAGGGAGATCCCCTTGGACTATCAAATTCTTGAAACCAAAGAGCGCGTACTGGCCGACAACGAAAGAGCCGCCGCGCAGACCAGAGAAGCGCTGCAAAAGAGCGGTGCGCTGCTGGTGAATCTCATGGGTTCGCCCGGCGCGGGCAAAACGACCACGCTGCTGCAGCTCATCGAACGGCTGGGCAAAGACTTCCGGATCGGCGTGATGGAGGCCGACGTGGATTCCGACGTGGATTCGAAAACGATCGCCGCCACGGGCACGAGGGTCATCCAGCTCCACACGGCAGGCCTTTGCCACATGGACGCCGACATGACGGCGCGTGGGCTGGAAGCGATGGACACGCGCGGGCTGGATCTGATCTTTCTGGAAAACATCGGGAACCTTGTTTGTCCGGCGGAATTTGAGATCGGCGCCGATCTGCGCCTGATGCTGCTTTCCGCGCCGGAGGGCGACGACAAGCCGCTGAAATATCCGCTGATGTTCCAAATCAGCGACGTGCTGCTGCTGACAAAGATGGACACGGCCGAGGTCTTTGGCTTTGACGCCGAAAAAGCGGCCGCCCGCGCAAAGGCGCTCAACGGAAGCCTTCGGGTGATCCCGGTCAGCGCCGTCACCGGCGAGGGCTACGACGAAGCCGCGGCGCTGCTGAAAGAAAAACTGGCTTTGAGGAGGACGGGCGCATGAAGATCATTGAACTCGGCGCGAGCGTGACGGCCTCCAACGACCGCGACGCCGAAGCGCTGCGCGCGAGGCTGAAAGCGAAGGGCATTCTGCTGGTCAACGTCATGAGCGCGGCCGGCAGCGGCAAAACGACCCTGCTCTCGCGCATTGTGAAAGACATGAAAGACCTGCGTTTCGCCGTGCTCGAGGCGGACATTGCCTCGGATGTGGACGCGCTGACCATGGAACAGGCCGGCGCAAAGAGCGTGCAGGTGCATACCGGCGGCATGTGCCACATGGACGCCGGCATGACGGCGGCGGCCTTTGACGCGCTGGAGTCGACCGATTTCGACATTGCCTTTCTCGAAAACGTGGGCAATCTGATCTGTCCGGCGGAATACGACACCGGCGCGGCGCTCAAGCTGATGATCCTCTCCGTGCCGGAGGGCGACGACAAGCCGCTGAAATATCCGCTGATGTTTGCCGAAAGCGACATCCTCGTAATCTCCAAGACCGACGCGCTGCCCTATTTTAACTTTGACGTTGAAAAGTGTATCTCCAGAGCGAAAAAGCTGAACCCGGGCATTGCCGTTTTTCCCGTGTCCGCCAAAACCGGCGCGGGCATGGAGGCGCTGGAAAGCGCGCTGCGGACAATTCGGAATTCCGAATTCCGAAATCCGAATTAAACTCAATTTCGTGTACCGAGGAAACCTAACAGATAGAAAGGATGAGTTTCATGAAACCGCAAAAGAACCGCATGGTCAACGAGCGCGACTACGCGCAGGATCCCAATTACGTTGCCCCCGACAAGGAAAAGGAAAAGCTGGTGCTCAAGCTCGGCTCGATGATCACCGACCGCTACCTTGTCAAGTACACCCACACCATGGGTACCGACGACCCGGAGTACTGGGCGCTGGATCAGATCCTGAACAAAGACGAGGTCAAGTTCCTGCTGAACTTCAAAAAGACCCGCGTGCCCTATGACATTCCGACCCTTGCGCAGATGAACGGAATGAGCGAGGAAGACACGCAGAAGATGGTCGATCATCTCTGCTGGATCGGCCTTGTGGAAATGACCCGCGAAGGGCCGGAAAAGACCAAGCACTACAACCTGCCGATCTTCGTGCCCGGTTCCGCCGAGTTCATGATGATGAACGACAAGCTGACCGAAGAGCACCCGAACCTTGCGACCTTCTTCAACCTTATGACCCAGATGCCGCTGGAGGGCATCACGCAGATGGTGCCGCCGGGCGGCGCCGGCGTCGGTATGCACGTCATTCCCGTGGAAAAGGCCATCGAGCACGAGAACCACTCCGCCTCCGTGGAGCACATCTCCCACTGGCTGAGCAAGTATGACAAATACTCCGTCGGCCAGTGCACCTGCCGCAAGCAGCAGACCATGCGCGGCGAGGGCAGCGGCGAGATCAACGGCGAATTCTGCATGGGCGTGGGCGACATGGCGGAATACTCGGTCGACCGCGGCATGGGTCGTTACATCACCTATGAGGAGGCGCTGGAGATCCTTGAACGCGCCGAGCGCCACGGCTTTGTGCACCAGATCACGAACATCGACGGCGAAGAAAAGATCGTCGCCATCTGCAACTGCGCTCCGGGCGTGTGCAACGCCATCCGCACCAGCCAGCTTTACAACACCCCGAACATGAGCCGTTCGGCTTACCGCGCCCATGTGGAAAAAGAAAAGTGCGTGGCCTGCGGCAAATGCGTGGAGGTCTGCCCCGTCGGCGCGGCAAAGCTCGGCCAGAAGCTTTGCACGAAGCACGGCGAACAGCAGTACCCTGTCTCTGAGCTGCCCGACGCCAAGAAGTGGGGCGCCGACAAATGGAACCCGAACTACCGCGAGGACGCGAAGATCAACTGCTATGACACCGGCACCGCGCCCTGCAAAACCGCCTGTCCGGCGCACCTTGCCGTGCAGGGCTATGTGAAGATGGCCGCCGAGGGCCGCTATCTCGACGCGCTGAAGCTCATCAAGCAGGACAACCCCTTCCCGGCGGTCTGCGGCGCGGTCTGCAACCGCCGCTGCGAGGACGCCTGCACCCGCGGCACGGTGGATCAGCCGATCGCCATCGACGAGATCAAGAAATTCATCGCCGCGCAGGAGCTGCACGCAGAGGGACGCTTTGTTCCGCTGTGTGAAAAGGACGACGGCGGCATGTGGGGTCCGGACTATAAAATGGCGATCATCGGCGGCGGCCCGGCCGGCCTTTCCTGCGCCTATTATCTGCGCACCCGCGGCTACGATGTGACCGTGTTTGAAAAAGAGGAGCGCCCGGGCGGTATGCTCGTTTACGGCATTCCGAATTTCCGGCTGGAAAAAGATGTGATCGACGCCGAGATCGACGTGCTGCGCCGGATGGGCGTGGAGTTCCGCTGCGGCGTGGAGGTCGGAAAAGACGTGACGATCGCCTCGCTGCGCGAGGAGGGCTACAAAGCCTTCTATCTTGCCATCGGTATGCAGGGCGGCCGCAAGGCCGGCGTTCCGGGCGAAGACGCAAAAGGCGTGCAGTCCGGCGTGGAATTCCTGCGGGATATCAACGCGGATCCTACCCTGAAGCTCGGCGGCGACGTGGTCGTCATCGGCGGCGGCAACGTGGCCGTGGATGTGGCGCGTTCCGCTGTGAGAGCAACGGACGGCAAGGTCACCATGCTTTGTCTGGAGGGCGAAGGCGAAATGCCGGCGGCCGACGACGAGGTTGCCGAAGCGAAGGAGGAGGGCATCACCGTGCGGAACGGCTGGGGCCCGAAGGAGATCCTGACCGAAAACGGCGCCGTCACCGGCGTGGTGTTCAAAAAATGCACCCGAGTCTTTGATGAAACCCACCGCTTCGCCCCGCAGTATGACGAAAACGAAACGATCACGGTCAACTGCGCCAACGTGCTGCAGGCCATCGGCCAGAGCGCCGTCTGGGGCGATCTGCTCAAGGGAACCAAAGTCGAGCTGCGCCCGAACGGAACGGTCGTCCACGATCCCGTGACCTTCGAGACCGCCGAATCCGACATCTTTGTCGGCGGCGACATCGGCCACGGCGCGCGCTTTGCCATCGACGCCATCGCCGACGGCAAGAAGGGCTGCGAGAGTATGCACCGCGCCGTGCATCCCGGCCAGTCCCAGACCGTTGCCCGCGACAAGCGCGAATTCATCGAGCTCGACAAGGACGACATCATCCTCGAATCCTTCGACAACGCCAAGCGCCAGATCCCCGGCAGCAAGCCCGGCAAGGCCACCGAGACCTTTGCCGACCTGCGTCTGCCGCTGACGGAAGAACAGGTCAAGATCGAAGCCGCCCGGTGTCTGGGCTGCGGCGCGACCGTGGTCGACCTCAACCGCTGCATCGGCTGCGGCCTTTGCACCACCCGCTGCGAGTTCGACGCGATCCACCTGAGCCGCGATCTGCCCGAATGCTCCAAGATGGTGAAATGCGAAGACAAGATGCTTGCCGTCGGCCCCTACGCGCTCAAGCGCATGGGCAAGATCGCCTTCGGCAGAAAGAAATAAGCCATGCATGAGATGGGGATCGTGCTGCACCTTGCAAAAACGCTGGACGAGACCGCCGAACAGGAGAAACTGACAAAGATCGGCCGGGTCGTTCTGCAGGTGGGCGAGGTGTCCGGCATCATGACGGATCTGTTCACCGACGCGTGGAACTATTTCAAAGGTCGTCACCCGGTGCTCAGCGAGAGCGAGCTGGTGCTGGAGACCATTCCCGCCGTGACCTGGTGCGACAACTGCAAGCGTACGTATGAAACCGTGAAATACGGCAAGGAGTGCCCGCATTGCGGCAGCGCAGAGACCTGGCTGCTCAAGGGCAACGAATGCATCATCAAAGAGATCGAGGCCGAATAGAACGCGCCTTGCTGCTTAACGGACAGCCGCCCCGCCGCGCAAAAAAACGCTGCGGGGCGGCTGCTTTCGGCCGGGGAAAAACGCTCGGTTTTCCACACCGGAAACCTCACCGAAATCGTTCAAGAAATTTTAAGAATTTTTGTCAGAAAAACTTAAGAAAGAGGGCTTGATTTTTTTTGAAAACCACCCTATAATAGTCTCAGATTTTCAAAGTGGAAACAGGGGACGTGCTATGGAAAAACGACAACTTCGATGGATCAGTGGTCTGCTTAGCGTGCTGCTGGTCTTTTTGCTTGCCTTGCCTTCTTTTGCGGCGCAGGAAACGGATGAAGCCTTGACCGCGGCGGCGCAAACGCAGGAAGAACCGCCGACGGAATCGGAAGCGGAGCCCACGACCGAACCCTCGACCGAACCCGCAACGGAACCGGCGCACAAGCATACGTTCGGCGCGTGGACGCTGACGCGCAGGGCAACCAACAAAAAGAACGGCCAGCTCCGGCGCACCTGCAGCGTCTGCGGCGAAGCGCAGACAAAAGCCATTCCCCGCATCGCGGGCGCAAAGCTCAACCGCACGGAAAAGACCTACAGCGGCAAGCCTCTCACGACGGGCGTGACCGTGACGGACCAGGCGGGCAAAAAGCTGCGCGAGGGCAGAGACTACAAGCTGCAGTTCCGAAACAACAAAAACGTCGGCGTTGCCGAGGTCGTCATCACCGGCATCGGAAACTACAAATGCCGCGTGACGCGCTCGTTCCGTATCCTGCCCCGAAGCACAAAGTTCACCAAAGCGCTGGCGAGCGTGACCAAGGTGATCCTGCGCTGGAAGCCGGTGGAAACCCAGGCGGACGGCTACCAGATTCAATACGGCCCCGACGCGACCTTCAAAACCGGCGCAAAGACTTTGACGGTCAAGGGTGCGTCGACCGCGTATCAGGTGCTTTCCGGTCTGCGGCGAAACGCTGTCTGCGCGGTACGTATCCGCACGCTGCGCACGGTGAACGGGCGCACCTTCGCTTCCGGATGGTCCCCGGCAAAGACGCTGACCACCATGACGGCGGGCGCGCATACGATCGACGGCCAGCTTCCGAAAAGCGCGCGCGTGAAGTCCGCTTATTTTGACGACGCGGTCTTTGTGGGCGACTCCATCAGCGAGGGCCTGAAATTTTATGAGGCGGCGAACGACAAGCTGGGCAAGGCGCAGTTT
This sequence comes from Oscillospiraceae bacterium, assembly GCA_902774035.1. GTDB lineage: Bacteria > Bacillota > Clostridia > Oscillospirales > Acutalibacteraceae > UBA6857. Next base: position 17,880 of record CACYHA010000021.1, read on the forward strand.
TTGACAGCCGTCAGCCTGAGCGCCACCAACGCGCTTTGGAACGTCTCCGACCGCTCAAAGCATCCGCGGCTGAACGGGCAGAAAATGAAGCTCGAGCAGTCCGTGCCGCTGACCGGGGCAAAGAAGGTCTATATCATGCTCGGCATGAACGACATCACCTCCGTCGGTGTGGACCGGTCGGCCGCAAACTTCGAAACCCTGTGCGGCAAGATCCTCGCCGCCGCGCCGAATGCGCAGCTCTATGTGCAGTCCGTCACCCCGCGCGCCAATGTGCAGGCCGCCGACATCGGCGTGCTCAACAACGCCTCCATCACGCGCTACAACCAAAAGCTCGCCGCGCTGTGCCTGAAACACGGCTGGTACTTCGTCAATGTGGCGGAGGACCTGTTCGACAGCAGCGGCTATCTCAAGACCGCCTACTGCAGCGACCCGAACGGCATGGGGATGCATTTCACCTTTTCCGGCTGCGCCGCGTGGGTAGACTATCTCTATACGCACACGGCCTGAGCCGATCTCCATAGAAAGAAGGAAGTTTCACTTGAAAAAAAGAATCATTGCGCTGGCAGCCCTGCTTTGCCTGCTGCTTTCTCTGTGTGCCTGCAAAAAAGACGCCGAAGAGCCTGTGACCGAACCCACCGAGGAACCGACCACGATGAGCGCCGTTGTGCCGTTGAGCGAACGTGCTGCGCCGGCCTATTTTGACGACGCGCTCTTCATCGGCGATTCCATCAGCGAAGGCCTTGCCACCTTTGAGGCGGCAAAGGACGTTTTGGGCGCGGCGCAGTTTTTGACCTCGGTCAGTCTGAGCGCCACGAACGCCCTCTGGGACGTTTCCGCCCGCTCGGTGCATCCGCGTTTTCAGGGCGAAAAGCGGAAGCTGGAGGACGCGGTGCCCCTGTCCGGCGCAAAAAAAGTTTACCTCATGCTCGGCATGAACGACATCATCGCCGTGGGCGTGGAACGCGCGGCGGAAAAATTTGAGATCCTTTGCGGAAAGATCCTGGAAAACGCCCCTGACGTGGAGCTGATCGTGCAGTCCGTGACGCCGCTTGCCGGCGAGGGAAAGACCAGCGGTGAGCACACGCTGAACAACACGACGGTCAACGAATACAACGGCCTGCTGGAAAAGCTTTGTCTGGAGAACGGCTGGCATTATCTCAACGTCGCCGAGGCTCTGCGCGGCCCGGACGGCCGTCTGCAGCGCGACTTTTGCAGCGATCCGGACGGCATGGGTATGCACCTGACGTTCACCGGCTGCGAAGCCTGGGTCGATTATCTTTACACCCACACCGTTTGAGGAGGCGCTTTCCATGAAAAAAAGACTGTTTGCAGCTTTGCTGCTTTGCTGCGCGGTGCTGAGCCTTTGCGCCTGCAAGGGGAAGGACACCACCGACACCACGGCCGCTTCGACCGCATTGCCGGTCTCCGCTTCCACGGAGCTGACCGCGGAGCCGACGACTGAAGCGCCGACAACGACCGCGCCGACAACGGCCAAGCCGACCACGACTGCGGCGCCGACCACAACGGCGAAACCGACCACAACGGCGAAACCGACCACCACGGCCGCGCCGACGACCACAAAGCCGACCACGACTGCCGCGCCGACAACGGCCAAGCCGACCACAACGGCGAAGCCGACGACGACTGCCGCGCCGACCACCGTCAAAAGCGTCGATCTCGCTGCGCTGAGCAACCGGATCATCGCGGGCAACGGCATCCAGGGCGCCATGTCGCTGGACAAAAGCCAGTTGACCAATCTTTACGGCATTGCCCAGAGCGACATCGCCTCATCGGGCTGCTTTGTGACCATGGCCGGTTCCTTCCCGGACGAGGCGATCATGATCGAGGCGAAGGACGCTGCGGCAAAGAACCGCATCGTTTCCGCGCTGAACACCCGTTTGAACGATGTGATGGTACAGGCGCAGAACTATGATCCCGAAGACTATGACCTTGCCCGCCAGTGCAAGGTCATCACCTCCGGCAACTATGTGGCGCTGTTCATTTCGCCGTCCCACGCCGCCATGGAATCCGCGTTCCGCGCCGCGGTCGGCTGAGACTGAAAAAGACAGAGGGGATGCGGTCTTGGGGCGCTTTCCGTAAGGAGCCCCTTGGTTGCATCCCCCTTTTTTGAGGTATAAAAAAGTTGGTTTTTTCAAGTTTACCGTTTCTGTTTTTCTTTTTGCCGGCAACGCTGATTCTCTATTTTGCCGTGCCGGACAAGGCAAAGAACGCCGTGCTGCTGGTCATGAGCCTGCTGTTTTACGGCTATGGCGAGCCGATCTATATCCTGCTGATGCTCGCGTCCATTCTGCTCAACTACGCCGCCGGGCGGCTGCTGGGCGTTTTTGACGCGCACGAAAAGCGGCGCAGGGCGGTGCTTGCGCTGTGTGTGGCCGCCAACCTCCTGCTGCTGGGCTTTTTCAAGTATGCGGGCCTTTTTGTTTCCACGGTGAAGCTGCTGCCGGCCTTTTCATTTTTGCCGGATCCGCAGATCGCGCTGCCCATCGGCATCTCATTTTATACCTTCCAGAGCATGTCCTATGTGATCGACACCTACCGCCGCAACTGTGCGCCGCAAAAGAATCTGATCACCTTCGGCACCTATGTTGCGCTGTTCCCCCAGCTCATCGCCGGCCCCATTGTGCGCTATGTAGATGTGGAAAAGCAGCTTCAGCGCCGCACCCATTCCTGGGAGAAGACGACGAACGGCGTGCGCCTGTTTTTGTTCGGCCTTTGCAAAAAGGTTTTGCTGGCCAACGCCCTCGGCGCCGTCTGGGAGCAGTGCAAGGCCGCGCCGGGAGAGAACACGACTCTTGCCGCCTGGGTGGGCATCTTCGCCTTCACCTTCCAGATCTTCTTTGATTTTTCCGGCTATTCCGATATGGCCGTCGGTCTCGGCAAGATCTTCGGCTTCGAGTTTGTGCGCAACTTCAATTACCCCTACACGGCGGACAGCATCACCGATTTCTGGCGCCGGTGGCACATCTCCCTTGGCACCTGGTTCCGGGAATACGTCTACATCCCCCTCGGCGGCAACCGCAAGGGCAGAGCGCGGCAGTGTCTGAACATCTTCATCGTCTGGGCGCTGACCGGCATCTGGCACGGCGCGAGCTGGAACTTCCTGCTTTGGGGTCTCTATTTCGGCGTGCTGCTGACGGTCGAAAAATTCGGCCTGCTGGCAAGACTGAAAAAAGCGCCCCGCGCGCTTGCGCATCTATACACCCTGTTCTTTGTGGTGCTCGGCTGGGTGATCTTCGATTTTACCTCCGTCGGCGACATGGGCGCTTACTTCGTTTCCCTGTTCACGGCAGGGAACGGGCTGGTCTCCGGCGATGCGCTGGCGCTGCTGATGACGCACCTGCCGCTGCTTGCGGTCTCGGCGCTCTTTTCCGTTCCGACGGCCCGCGCCGCGTTCGGCCGCCTGCACGGCAGACGCGGCTGGCGCTTTCTGGAACCGGTGCTCGGCGTTGCCGCCTTCGTTCTCTGTGTGGCCTCGCTCGTCAGTTCGACCTACAACCCGTTTTTGTATTTCAGATTTTAGGAGGTGCGCCCCATGCAAAAAAAGAAACGCGCCCGGGCGCTGCCTTTGTGCTTCTTTCTGATGATCGCGGCGCTGACCGCCGCCTTCTTCCTGCTGCCGAAGCAGTCCTTCGCCGAAAACGAAAAGCGTGTGCTCGCCGAGCCGCCGCAGTGGTCGTGGCGTGCGCTGCTGGACGGTTCGCTGACCGAGCAGGCGCAGACCTACATCGCCGACCATTTCCCGCTGCGGGAGGCGTTTGTCGGTTTGGATTCCTACGCGCAGCAGCTCTTTGGCCGGAACGGAGACAGCGGCGTTTACCGCGGTAAAAACGGCTTTCTCTTTGCCGCGCAGGGAGAGGTCAGCACCCGAAAGACTGCGGAAAACGTTCGGAAGATCCGCGATTTTGCCGCGCGGAACGGCCTTGCCGCGACATGGATGCTTGTGCCCTGTTCCGGTTACACCCTCGGCGACTGCCTGCCGCGCTTTCACAAAACCTACCGCGACGGCGAGATCCTTGACGCGGCGAAGGATGCCGCGGAAGGCGACACGTTCCTCGATGTGCGCGACGCTTTTGCCGTACCGGATCAGACGCAGCTTTATTACAAAACCGACCACCATCTGACGTCAAAGGGCAGCCTTGCGCTCTATGAGGCCTACTGCGCCGCCGAAGGGCTGCAGACGCAGACCTTCACGCTGACGCAGACGAGCGACGGCTTTTACGGCACGGCCTATTCCAAAAGCGGCCTGTGGCTGACAAAGCCCGACACGGTGGAGCTTTACACCGAGGACGGCGGCGACTACACCGTGACGATCACCGAGGGCGCACAGGAAACGACCTTCAGCTCTCTCTATTTTCCGGAGCATCTGAAGGACAAGGATCAGTACCCGGTTTTTCTCGACGGCAACCATTCCGTCGTCAAAATCGTCAACAACCGCTGCAAAAACGGAAAGAAGCTGCTGATTCTCAAGGACTCCTTTGCCCATTGCTTTACGACCTTCCTCGCCGCGAACTACGAGACGATCCTGATGGTCGATCTGCGCTACTGCCGCACACCTCTCACGGCGACGATCGCCGAGGAGGGCATCCGCGATTTGCTGGTGCTTTACGGCGCGGAAAATCTGGCGACGAGTACGGATATCGCCTGGCTGGCGCTGTTGTAAACGGCGCGAGGCGCTGCAGCGGTTAGCTGTCAGCGGATACATAGCAGTCAGAATTATGCCCGACGCGGGATCTGAGCCGCGCCGGGCGCTTTTCTATTATCTGCAGAGAAAATCTATCTGCTGAAAAAATCTATGATCCACTGCCACAGGCGCAGGAAAAAGTCGCGGAGCTTTTCGACGAAGCTTCCGGACGTCTCAGGCTTTACGGGCGTCTCCGGCTCAGCCGGCGGTGCGGCGATCGTGCCGACAGGGTCTTCGACCGGGAAACGCTCCGTCCAGCCCAGCGTTTTTGCAACGAGGTTCGGTATGTCGCGGTTGTCCATCTCGGCGCCGTCTTCAAACAGATCGCTTGCGCCGTAGACAAAAACGGGAACATTGGCGGCGGTGTGAGAGGCGGAATGGAAGGTCATACGGCCGTTTTCTTCCTCAAAGCGCAGATCGCCGGTTTCGTGGTCGGCGGTGATGAGCACCAGCGTGTGACCGTCCTTTTCGGCAAAGTCTACGGCGGCGCGCACGGCGTTATCGAAGGTTTTGACGGCGACGGACGTGTTTTCCACCTTCTCCGGGTAATCCTTCAGGCCGTCTTTGGAGTCGTCGGCGTTCTTGTCGATGTGGGCGCCCTCGACCATCAGGAAAAAGCCTTTTTTGTTGTTCGTTGTCAGCAGAGAGACCGCCTTTGCGGTCATCTCGGCGAGGGAGGGCGTGTTTTCGGAAAGGCTCAGCTTCCAAAGGCTATGGGTAAACTGGCCGTAGCTGCGCGTGCCGGGCGTGAGCGCCGCGAGCGCCTTCTGCGTGGCAACATAGCGGAACCCTGCGTCTTCCACAGTCTCCTGCGGCGCGAGACTTTCGTCGCTGCCCCAGATCAGATCGATGTTGCTCTTCAACTGCTGGGCGACAATGCTCTCGGTGTCGCCCCGGTCAAGGGTATGGACGCTGAAGCCGGAGGGCGTGGCGCCCGTGGTGAGGTCGGTCGTGACGATGCCGGTCTTCATCCCGTGCAAAACGGCGTTTTCGGTGAGAGAGCGGGGCTGCACGGTTTCGCGCTGCGCTTCGTCGGGGAAGACGGCAAGCATCCGGTTGTTTGTGCGAACACCGCAGGCGAGCGCGGTTGCGCCGGCGGCGCTGTCGGTCACGTTCTTGTTTGCCGAACGGGTGCGCGACCAGCCCTGCAGGTCGGGCGCGTCGTCCATGAAGATCTCATAGCCCTGTTCTTCGGCGAGCTTGAGGTGGTTGTAGCCCATGCCGTCGCCGATCATGAAAATGACGTTGCGGATCCTGCCGTCCGCCGCGTCGGCAAAGACCGCCGAAGACAGCAGACAGCAAAGGCACAGCAGCAGCGAAAGCAGCTTTGCGGTTCGTTTCATAAAAGAGACCTCCCATGTGCAGTCTTTTCTATATTATTATAGATTATTATAGTCCTTTGCGGCGCAATGTCAAGGTGATTGGTGAATACCTTGACCGCCGCAGAAAAACTTCGGCAAACCCCTTGCTTTTTCAAAACGACTGTGCTATACTATCCTCACATCTGCGGCTGTAGCTCATCCGGTAGAGCGCCACCTTCCCAAGGTGGATGTGGCGGGTTCGAGTCCCGTTAGCCGCTCCATCCGAAAAGCGCCTTTTGCCGAGCGGCAAAGGGCGCTTTTGTTTGATGTAAAGGACATGCGCTTCGCGCAGAGCCGCCTTCGGCAATGATTGTGTCTGCGGCACAGAAAAGGGCAGCTTTTCTGCTTTATCCGATCTCCTGCTTGCCGCGCTCCTTGATGCTTCCGGCGCGGTAAGCGTTCATCAGCATTTTCAGATCCTCGATCCGGGAAAGCAGCTCCCTGCCCTTGTCGGTGTCCGCGATGTTCATTCGCCGGTCAAACCGTTCCACAAGGCTGACGTTCGGCGTGTGCTCGCTTTCGCCCGAGATAAAGGGCTTGTGCTCGGCAAGGATCAGACTGTGGGAATCGCAGATCAGGGTGTAGCCGGCGATGCCCGTTGAGCTCTGGTATGCCTTGGAAATGCCGCCGTCGATCACGAACAGTTTGCCGCCGGCCTTCACGGGGCTTTCGCCGTTTTTGATGCGGACCGGCACATGGCCGTTGACGATGTGGCCCTTTTCGGGGTCGAGCCCGAACATTTCGAGCAGCGTCCTGCAGACCTCCTCTTTTTCCGCGTATTGATAATAGGGGTTGTAGGTTTCGGCCTGCAGCGTCTCATTGTCCAGAAAATACCGTTCAAAGAACGCCATTTTATCCTTGCCGTAAAGGGGTGAGCCGGCGCCGCACCAGAGGTACCAGAGAACGTCAGCGGCGGTTTCTTTTTCTTCTCCGGGCGCGAGGAAGTAGGCGCGGTTTGCGATCTCGTCGAGCTTATCCAGCAGCGCTCTGCCGGAATAGGTCTTGTCTGCGATGCATACGCCCTGCAGCTCGCCGTCTTCGGTGAAGGGAATGCAGCCGTGGAACAGCAGATTTCCGTTGATCACCTTGTACATGGAGCCGTTGGAATACAAAAACCGGATCTGCGCGTTCAGCCGTTCGCTGTGCCGGAAGGAGTTTGCAAGCACCATCATCAGCTCGTTTTCCGCGTCGCTCAGCGCAAGTGGAGCGGCGGGGTCCACGGTCGGGAAGTAGGTGTCCAGAAGCGGATAGGTTTTTCCCTGAATGTCCACTGTGCCGCGGATAAAATCCGTTTTGCCGAACAGATCGCGGTCGCCCATCTTCCACTCGGGATGGCGCGCGATCAACTGCCCTTCGAGCTTGAGCTGGATCACGGTGATCGCCTTGTGCATTTTTGCGGCCAGCTTTGCGTCCACGGGATCGTAGATGTTGTCGTCCAGCGTATGCGGCATAAACAGGGCGCAGTCGTCCTGTTTGTAGGTCTCCGACGCAAAGACCGCAAGCGCGCGCAGATTCAGCCCATAGCCGTCTTCCAGCAGATCGAAATTGTTATAGCGCATGGAAATGCGGATCACGTTGGCGATCAGCGCCCGGTTGCCCGACGCGGCGCCCATCCAACTGATGTCGTGGTTGCCCCACTGGATATCCACGTCGCGCAGCTTCATCAGCTCGTCCAGAATGATGTCCGCGCGGGGGCCGCGGTCAAAAATGTCGCCGATGATATGCAGACTGTCGATTGCGAGGGACTGAATCAGCTCACACAGCGATTTGATAAAGCGGTCGGCGATGCCGGTCTCCAGCACGGTGGAGATGATCTCATCATAGTAGTATTCCTTTACGATATCATCCGTGACGTTCAGCAGCTCGTCAAGGATATACACCATGTCGCCGGGGATGCTTTTGCGCACGCGGGAGCGCGTGTATTTGGCGGAGACGAGCTCGCACACGAGGATCAGCCGGTAGATGGCGATCCTGCGCCATTCGTCGCTGATCTCGCCGCTCTGCTGCATTTTTTTCAACTGCTTGTCGGGATAATAGATCAGGTAGGCCAACTGTTCGCGCTCCGCTGCCGAAACCGCTTTGCCGAGGGCGAGGTCCACCTTTTTCCGGATCATGCCGGACGCGCTTTTCAGCATATGCAAAAACGCCTCGTGCTCGCCGTGGATGTCGCTGAAAAAGCATTCGGTGCCCTTCGGCAGACTGCGCACCGCCGAAAGATTCACGATTTCCGAAGCCGCGCTGTTGATCGTCGGAAAATCTCTCGAAAGAAGCTTTAAGTATTTGTTTTCCATCTCTGATCACTCCAAATGCTGTTGATCTCGTCGGTCACCTGCAGCCCGAGGGAGCGCAGGTAGGCTTCGCTTGTTTCAAACAGGGCTTTGTCGCGGTAGGCGTCGGGGCGGTGGGCGTCGATGCCGAGAATGGCCGTCGCGCCGGCTTCCCCGGCGAGCTTCCAGAACGCCGGGTAGGGATAGCCGGGCCTTCCGTTGTGCTTTCCGCGCACATATCCGAGCAGATTGAATTCCAGCGGCGTGTTTGTCCGCACGGCTGCTTCGATGACGGCGCGGGAAACGGCTTCGCTGTGCTCGTCAAATTCCTGATACCCGTTCATGAAAAGATCCGGGTGGGCAAGATAGGCGAACAGACCCGATTCCATGCCGGCGATCACATCGTCGCGGTAATACGCCAATTGTTCCGTCGTTCGCAGATTGCCGTTATAAAAGCCGCTGATCTCCGAGGGCGAAAAGTGGTGGCCGAGGATCAGATAGTCCAGCGCATAGGTCTCTATCTGCTGCTTCAGCCAGGGGAAATACGCCGGAAAGTATTCGCATTCGAGGCCGAGCAGGATCTCGATCTTTCCCCGGTATTTTTCCTGCAGGGCGCGGATGGAGGCGACATAGTCCGGCAGCTCGGACGCTTCCATCCGCATTCCGGAAACAAAGTCTTTGTACGGCCAAGGGGTGTGGTCGGAAAACCCGATTTTTGAAAAGCCGTTTTCCAGCGCGGCAAGCACATAGGCCTCGTCTTCGCCGTCGGCATGCAGACATCGAAAGGTGTGGGTGTGGAAATTGTGTTTCATGGGCGGCATCCTTCCTTTCCGGCAACAGTATAGCACAAAACCGAAAAAATAGAAATAGTTTGCAAAAAAAAAGAAAGTGTGTTATACTTATATAATCTATAAACCCCGGGGAGGGATCCACTTGAGCGCGGAACTCAAAAACAGGATCAAAGGCAAGCCTGAAATCTGGAAAGCAGCGGAAACCGAGGAGGGCGTTGTGGCGTTGTTCTGGAAGGAAACGCCCGGCGCGCAGGTCTATATCATTGAAAAATTCGACGAGGCGCTGCAGCGGTTTTTGAAGATCGCCCGTGTGCCGGAGACCGAGGAGCTGACCTATCTTGACGCCGACGTCGTGCCAGGCGGCGTTTACCGCTACCGTGTGATCTCCAAGCGTAAAAATCCGGACGGGGAGATTTTGCTCAAGCGCGGCGCACCCGTGGTTGCAACCGTTTCGGTGTCCTACAGCGTGGAGCTGACCAAGGTGATGCACCCCCAGTTCGGCGTGACTTATCTGGAATGGGAAAAGGACGAGAACGCCGACGGCTACTGCATCAACCGCCGCCTTGCGGAAACAAGATCCACCCTGCCGCTGGCCTTTGTGGAGGGTCAGATACTGAAATATACCGACAAGACGCCGGTGTCCGGCCAGATCTATTTTTACTGCGTCCAAAGCTTTCGCCGCACGACGGAGGACGACGAGCTGCTGTTCAGCCACGCCGGAAAAGAGCACATGGTCGTCAATCTGGATACGACGGAGATCCTGCGCGTCAAGCGCGGCCCCGACCGCAAGGTCACGGTCTTTGTGCGTGTGACCGCCGGCGCCGACAGCTATCTTTTGCTGCGCGCTGAACATGAGGACGGTCCCTTCAAGGAGGTTGCCCGCAGCAAGGGCAACACCGACCTGGAACTGACCGACCACGGGCCGCGCGGCCAGCGCGAGGCGTTTTACGCCGTGAAGTGTATGCGGCGCTATGCCGGAGAAGAATATTTCGGGGAAATGACAAAGGCCGTCAGAGTGAAATACTGAGCAGGCGCCCGAGCGAAACATCGGTTACGCGGAAATCTTTCCGATTTTCCGACAAAAAGGGGTAGACTTTTCCTGCGGTTCGTGCTAAAATAACAAGAATCCGAAAAGAAGAAAGCGAGGTGGGTCAATGACAAAAAAAGAACAGCTCCAGCGAAAAGCGGTCGATCTTGTGCTGAAACGGCTGCTGAACTATGTGGACAGGGACCCGCAGCGCAACATTCTGCGTGTGCTGAAAATTGCCGGAAGGCTCGCCGGAAACACCTTTCCGAAGACGTATATGGACAGTATGCAGCGCACGATCGCTTCCGGCGAGGGCGCATACTATGCGTTCGCGCTGAACATTCTGCGCGACACCGACCGCGGCTATCTGCGCAAGCTGATTCTTGCGCTGGCGCTCGGCGCGGGGCTTCACGGCACACGGGCTGTGCGCGCCAACCGCGAAATATATCACTGCAACATTCCCTTTTTGATCCTCATGGATCCCACCAGTGCGTGCAACTGCCGCTGCAAGGGCTGCTGGGCCGCGGAATACGGCCATAAAAACAGCCTGACCTTTGACGAGATGAACAGCGTTGTGACCCAGGGCAAGGCCCTCGGCACCCACGTCTATATGTTCACGGGCGGCGAGCCGCTGCTGCGAAAGAAGGATCTCATCCGCCTGTGTGAAGCGCACCCGGACTGCGCCTTCCTTGCCTATACCAACGCCACCCTCATTGACGAGGCCTTTTGCGACGAGCTGCTGCGCGTGGGCAACATGACCCTCGCCATCAGCATCGAGGGCACCCAGAAAACGACCGACGCCCGCCGGGGCGAAGGGATGTATGACGCGGCCGTGCGCGCGATGGAACTGCTGCGCAAAAAGGGCGTCCTCTTCGGTATGTCGGTCTGCTACACGCGCGAGAATGTGGAGATGGTCACCAGCGACGCCTTTCTGGACAGGATGGTCGAGCTGGGCGTGAAATTCGGCTTTTACTTCAACTATATGCCCGTCGGCAAAAGCGCCCCTGCAGAGCTGATCCCGACGCCGGAGCAGCGCGCCCACATGTACCGCTGGATCCGTAAAACAAGGAACAACGCCACCGGCAAGCCCCTGTTCGTCATGGACTTTCAGGATGACGGCGAATTCGTCGGCGGCTGCATCGCCGGCGGACGCAACTATTTCCACATCAACGCCGCGGGCGATATGGAGCCCTGCGTGTTCATCCACTTCTCCGATTCCAACATCCGCGAAAAAACGCTGCTCGAGGGGCTGAAAAGTCCGCTGTTTCTGGCCTATTACCACAACCAGCCGTTCAACGACAACCATCTGCGCCCCTGCCCGATGCTGGAAAATCCCCAGTGTCTGCGAAAGATCATTGCCGAGACCGGCGCGAAGTCCACGAATCTGGAGGGCGAGGAAACGGCGGAGAGCCTTTGCAGCAAATGCGACCGTTTTGCCGCCGCCTGGGCGCCCGTTGCCGAAGAGCTCTGGGCAGCCACACCGCACCCGCATCCGAAGACCCAGTTCTACCGGGACACCCCCGAGGGCAAGGCCGGAAAATAATGCGCAGTTGTCACGGATTTGTAAAAAACAATTATCCGATTGACAAACGCGAAAAAAACGGCTATAATCAAGCTACAGGAAAACTGAATCCGTTTATGGAGGTTATTTTTATGAAAAAGATCATTGCATTGCTGCTTTCCGTTCTGATGCTGCTCTCCGCGGTCTGCGTGTTTGCCGCAGCCGAAGACGAAGAACCCGCAGCGGAACCTGCGGCCACCTACACCATTGTCTACGTCGTCAACGGCGCGACGATCAAGACCGTGCAGGTCGCCGAGGGCGAAAAACCCGAAGCGCCCGAAGAGCCCCAGCCCTACACCGACGCTGACGGAAAAATCTGGGAGTTCCACGGCTGGATCTCCTCGGTCGAATCCGACCCGGAAAAGCGCTATTATCCCGGCACCATGCCGCCGGCAACCTGCGACGTGACCTATACGGCGGAATTCTACATCACCTATGAACCTTCTCAGAAGCCGACGGTCACGCTGTTTGCATTCCTGCAGGGCATCTTCCAGAACCTCACGAAGATCTTTGCCGCCGCAACGGATACGGTGAAGACCTGGACGAGCCACATCGGCATCGCCAGCGATTTCGTGAAGGAACTGTTTACGAATGTGATTGACTGACATTTGAATCGAACCGGCCGCGGGATTTTTCCCACGGCCCTTTTTTATCGGGGAAAGATCGCGTCGGTCGGTGAACATACTATGAATTTTTATCCGTTGGGTCTTGCAGTTCGCGTATGGATTTGCTATACTAAACTATATAATGTTTAATGAAAGCAGGCGCGGGTCATGGACAAGAAAGCCAGACAGTCGTCAAAACTCATCATCTTCCTGTGCTGGGCTGCTTATACGGTTGCTTATCTCGGCAGACTGAACTTCAACGCCTACATTGAACCGATCCGCGACCAGCTCGGCGCGAGCAAGACGGAGCTGGGTCTGGTCAGTTCGTTTTTCTTCTTTTCCTATGGCGCAGGCCAGCTCATCCATGGCATTCTCTCGCGCAAATACAACACCCGCTGGTCCGTGGCGGTCGCGCTGATCGGTTCGGCTGCCGTGAATGTCGGCATGACCCTTTGCCCCGGCGTTTCCGCCATGAAATATGTCTGGCTGCTGGGCGGCATGTTCCAGTCCGTTCTCTGGAGTTCTCTGATCAAGACCCTTTCCGAACGGCTGCCGGACGAGATGCTGCCGAAGGCGGTGGTCGTGATGAGCACCACTGCCGCCCTGGGTACCTTTTTGTCCTACGGACTTGCGGCGCTGTTCTCCTCCTTCGGCGCGAATTACCGCCTGATCTTCTATGTGCCCGCCGTGCTGCTGACGCTTGTCGGCCTCGGCTGGTTCGTTCTGCTCGGCAAGGCCGACCGCACCGCGCGGGAAAGCGAATCGCCCGCCTATGTGCCGGCGCCGAAAAAGCGCCCCTCCCTGACGCCTGTTTTCGTCGTCACCTCGCTCTTTCTGGTCTTTGCCGCCATCGCCAACGGCTTCATCAAGGACGGCGTGACCACCTGGACGCCTTCGATCCTCAAGGAGAGCTACGGGATGCCGGAATCGCTTTCCATCTTTATCACGGTTCTGCTGCCGCTGATCGCGATCTTCGGCGCAACGCTTTCCGCAACGCTCTATAAACGTATGCAAAGCACCTCCAAGCTCGATGCCATGTTCTACGGGGTCGAGGCTGTCGTGCTGCTGGCGGTCTTCCTGCTGGCGCGTGCGCGTGAAGCCGGCGGCGCTCCGAACAGCCCCGTGTTTTTGATCGTGCTGTTCGGCTTTTCCGCCATGCTGATGGCTGCCGTCAACAACGTGATCACCAGCATCATCCCGCTGACCATGCGCGACAGCATGGATTCCGGCCTGCTTGCCGGCGTGCTGGACACCTTCTGCTACGTCGGCTCCACCATGAGCACCGCGCTGCTCGCCTACATCGCCGACCACGGCTCCTGGAACGGTGTGTTCCTGTGTCTGTTGCTGTTCGGCGCGATGGCCTGCCTGCTTTGCACAATTTCTGTTTTCCTCGGCAAAAAAGCGCCCGCTTCAACGGCGGACATTTCAAATACAAATTCTTGAAAGGAGCAAATCCCCATGAAAGTCTTTATGATCGGCGGCACCGGCCTGCTTGGCTGCGAAGCCGCAACCACCCTGATCGCCCGCGGCCACAGCGTGACCTCCGTCGCCCTGCCTCCGCTGCCGGAAGGCGCCCCCATCCCGCCCGAGATGGAGATCATCTTCGGCGACATCAACAAAAAGACCGACGCCGAGATCGAAGCGCTGCTGGAAGGCTGCGACGCTTTCATCTTCGCCGCCGGCGTGGATGAGCGCGTGGAATTCCCCGCGCCCGTGCTGGAGTATTATCACAAGTACAACATTGCGCCGCTCGAGCGCATCCTGCCGCTTTGCAAAAAGGCCGGTGTGAAACGCGCCGTTGTCCTCGGCTCCTATTTTGCCTATCTCGCCAAGCTGCGTCCCGACATGAAGCTGACCGCGCGCAACAAGTATTTCAAGTCCCGCATCATGCAGGAGGAGGTCTGCGCCGCCTTTGCCGACGACACCTTCGGCGTGGCCGTGCTGGAGCTGCCCTACATCTTCGGTACCCAGCCGGGCAGAAAGCCGGTCTGGACGATCCTCATCGAGCAGATCGGCATGATGGACAAATGGCCGTTCACCATGTATCCGAAGGGCGGCACGGCGATGTTGACCTGCCGCCAGGTCGGCCAGGCGATCGCCGGCGCCGCCGAGCGCAACCGCACCGGCTTTGAGGCGATCCCCATCGGTATGTATAACCTCAAATGGACCGAGTTCCTCTCCATCGTCTATGAAGCCCGCGGCATGGGCGCCGACCGCAAGATCGTTTCCGTGCCCCCGTGGATGATGAAGATGGGCATGATCAAGGTTGCCGCCGACTACAAAAAGCGCGGCATCGATTCCGGTATGGATCCCTTCGGTCTGCCCGAGATCATGGATCTCGACCTGTTCATCAACAACGCCTACTGCCGCGCCCTCGGCGTGGAGGACGACGATATCAAAGACGCGATCATGGATTCCATCCGCGTGTCCGAAGCCGCCTATAAAGGCACGGTCAAACTGCTGGATATGAAGGGCGAATAACCTTTTCTTCCGAAAGGAGCATCATCATGTATTGCAAAAACTGTAACGCCTTCAATGAGGACGGCAACCGCTTCTGTGCTTCCTGCGGCGCGCCGCTGAACGCCGAACCGCAGCGGCCGGCCGAACCGCCGCTGCAGGGGCAGTATGTCCCGCCGCAGGGCGCGTATCAGCAGCCATTTTACGGCGCCCAGCCCTCCGGGGAGCTGAGCCGGCCGCTTTCGATCGCGCTGCCCGTCATTGCGCTGATCGTCGGCATCCTCACGGTGAATTTGATCGGCATTCTGCTCGGCGCGTTCGCGCTGGTCAATTTCAACCGCTACACCGACGCGGTGCGCGCCGGTGATTTCGCCGCGGCCGAGACCTTCAAAGGCAAGAGCCGCCGTCTGGCTGTCGCCGGCATCGTCGTCACAGTCGTTCTGACGCTGATCATGATCGTTTTTCTGGTTGCCGGCGTTGCGATCTTCGGATTCCGGGTCGTGGAAAACGGCGGGATCGACGCTCCGCTGGTGCAGTTCAACGGCGATTCCTTCACGGCCGCGCCGTATGAAGCGATCCCCGATGTTCCGGCAATGCTGCACGCGCTGTTTTGATCGTTCGAACGAGGGGAAAAGATAAAAGGACAGGAACGTGTGAGCTTTGGAAAAGTTTGTTTGTATTGATGTGGAGATGCCGAACGGCGAAAGCAACCGGATCAGCGCCATCGGCCTGAGTATCTTCGAAAACGGCGTTCTCACAAAACAGTTTTATTCGCTGGTCAACCCGGAGACCTGGTTTCAGCCCTACGTGGTGCGTCTGATCGGCATCACGCCCGACATGGTCAAGGACGCGCCGAATTTTGCCGCCCTCTGGCCGACGCTGGAACCGCTGCTCTCCGACTGTGTGCTTGTGGCGCACGGCGCGGGGAACGACCTCAAGGCGCTCGGACGATGTCTGCGGCATTACAAGATCCCGTGGAACACCGAGGTGCCCTATATCTGCACCGTGGAGGCGTGCACCTCGCTGTATCCCCAGCGAAAGGGCTACTCACTGGACGTGCTGTGCGACGATTTCGGCATCGCGCTGGAGCATCACCAAGCGCTGAGCGATTCCGAAGCCTGCGGACGGCTGCTGCTGCACTGCATGGCCGACGGGCTGGACCCGGAAAGCTGCATCAAGCAGTTCGATCTGCAGCGCTGCCGCAACAAAAAGAAAAAGCGTACCCGCGCACCGCAGAGCGCGAACGCCGTGGAGGCTGCCGCTGCCGTGATCCGCGAGGATCTGCTCGCCCTTGCGCAAAAACGCGCCGCAAAAACCGGCGTGGAACCGACCGAGACACATCTCGGCCTGCGCGACAGCGATCTGCTCAACTATTACCGCGACAACGCCACCGACGCCTGCTTGCACACGTTCATTCACGACCTGCCCCATAAATATGACGAGGAAAACCGTCTGCACGCCATCGTGATCTCCAACCGCAGCCGCTTTTCCTTCACCGTGCAGTGCATCGACGCGTTTCTCCCCTTTGTGGAGGACGCTTCGACCCTTGCGCTGCTGCGGCCGAAGCTGTTCCGGCGCAAGCAACCCGAGCTTGCCGACCACCTGCGCCGCTGGCTGCTGAGCGACGAGCGCATGGAGGTGCTGTTCGGCCTGCAGACGCTGTGCGTCTATTACATCAAGGCGCCGACGCTGCCGATGTTTCTGGAGATCGTTGCCGCCCTTGCGGACGACGATCCGCTGCTCAGCGAAGAGAAGACGGCGTTCTTCGCCGCCGCGCTCAAACGTGCGCCGCGCCGCACGGTGCAGTTTTTGCAAAACCATGTGCGCACCGAGGCGGAAAGCCGCGCCATCTCGCTGGTGCTGGAGGGTGAGCTGCCCGAGCGCTATGCTGACGCCATTCGCGCTCTTGCCCGGGACAGCGACGAAGAAGACGGACAACCGGCTGCGGCTGCAGCCGACGTGATCGGATAGGAGATTGCTTATGAAGTCGATTTCGGCGCTTTTTCAAAGGATCG
The DNA here is from genome assembly GCA_902774035.1 of Oscillospiraceae bacterium. Classification (GTDB taxonomy): domain Bacteria; phylum Bacillota; class Clostridia; order Oscillospirales; family Acutalibacteraceae; genus UBA6857. The sequence goes on from CACYHA010000021.1 coordinate 34,666, forward strand.
CTGCGCTTTTTCTGGCGATTCTCTCCTTCTTTTCCTTCGGCAGGGGAACGCCTGCTCCCGAATCGCCTGCCGGCGACGTGCTTCTGGTGCTTCCGGTCGTGACAACGGCGACGGAAAGCTTTGACGTGACGATCGAAAATCGCGGGAAAAGCGAGATTGGCTACGGCGTGGACGATTTTTCCATTGAAAAAGAAACGGCGGCCGGCTGGGTGCTTTTGCCAAAGACCGGCAACTACGCCGTGATCGAAATCCTGATGCTGCTGGAACCCGGCAAAAGCACGGCGTTCCATGTGGATCTCAAGCTCTGCTACGGCAAGCCGCTGGTAAAGGGAAGCTACCGCTTCAACTTCAGCTATTATGCCCAGAATGGCGACCGCAGCAGCGCAAGCGCTGTATTTCAAGTGGAAACCTGATTCTTTTGAAAGGCGGAGATGAACCTGATGAAACAACGATGGATTGCTCTCGTCGCTGCGTTGCTTCTGCTGCTCGGTCTGTGTGCGTTCGGCGCCGCCGCTGAAGCGGAAGCCCCCTTCGTGCCTGTGGTGCGCTTCGTCGCGTCCTCCGACACCCATGTCAAGGGCGACGACGACGTGAACCTGCTGCGCATCGGCAAAATGCTGAACCAGGCCTACGCCCTTGCCGAGAGCGACGAACACTATCAAAACCTCGACGCGCTGCTGGTCTGCGGCGATCTGACGCACAACGGAACAAAAGAAGAATTCGACCGCTTCTGGAACGCTGTCAGCGAAGGGCTGCGCGGCGAGACAAAATTTCTCGGCATCGTCGCGAAGAACCACGACGGCTGGACCGTCGGACGTGAAGAGCTGCGCGCGATGTATTCTTCGCTCACCGGCGCAGCGCCGGATTTCCACACGGTGGTGAACGGTTACCATTTCATCGGCCTGTCCGTTTCCGCCGACAAGCGCTATCATTACGACAAGGGTCAGAAGCAATGGCTGAAAGAGCAGTTGGATCAGGCGGTCGCCGAAGACCCGAACAAGCCCGTGTTCGTCATGCACCACGAGCACAACCGGAACACGGTCTACGGCAGCTCCACCTATGACGGCTGGGGCGTGAAGCACCTTCGGGGCATCCTCAGAAAATATCCGCAGGTGGTGGATTTTTCCGGCCACTCCCATTATCCGCTGAACGATCCGCGTTCGGTCTGGCAAAAGGAATATACCGCCATCGGCACCGGCGCGATCTATTACACCGAGGTCACAACGGCCGGCATTCGCGCCTACGATCCGCCGGACTGCAACGAGGTCGGCACATACTGGATCGTGGAGCTGGACGCCGGACACAACATGCACCTGCGCGGCTTTGACGTGGAGGCGAACAAACAGCTCTGCGAATACACGATCGAAAATCCCGCCGACCCCGCAAACCGGGCGCACACGGTGAAGGCGCACAAAGCGGCGTCCCAAGCGCCTGCTTTTGCGGCCGATGCTGCGCTGACGGTCACGCCGGACTTCGGAAAATGCACGATCTCCGCACCCGCTGCTCAGTCTGTGGACGGCACGCCGGTCGTGCTGTATCGGGCCAAAGCGAAGAACCGCTTCGGCTATACGGTCGCGAAGGACTGGGCGCTGCCGCAGTATTACCGCGCAGACACCCCTGACACGGTGGAGCTTTCGCTGGATACGCTTGCCGCCGGCGTCTACACGGTCTCTGTGGTTGCCGAAACTGCCTACGGCGAAGCCTCGGAGCCGCTGGAAGCGGTCGTGACGGTGGAGGGAAAGAAGGGCTTCGGCCATTTCTTCGAATCCGTCGGCAAAGGCTTCCGCGCGGTGAAGGAGTTCTTCAAGCAGTTGTTCTGGTAAAGCTGGAATCAACGAAAAAACCGGTTGCCGGCGACAGCAACCGGTTTTCTGCATTTAGTCGCACAGCAGAGAAAACAAAAGGAGATACAAGATATGGTGTAAAAATGTGAGGGATACACAAAAACACCCGGCGGGGTTTACCA
>CACYHA010000022.1:0-7398 GCA_902774035.1 Oscillospiraceae bacterium
TTCGCACGGGCGCCCGCCCGCCGCCGCAGCTATCCGAAGCGCGCATAAATGTGTGACCGCCGCCCGTCAGGGCGGCGGTCACAGTGCTTGTGCCGAAGCATGAAATATTCTTGAAAGAACCTGCCGCCCCCTGCTTCGCAGACCCGTGCGCTTCAAAAAAACGCAGGCATACAAAGGGGAAAACGCGCGTGAAGCTCTTACTCGATGCTCAGCAGGATGATACAGGCCGCGGCGCACAGTTCGACGATCGCCGTTACGATCAGCAGGGGCAACCGCAACGACCGACGCGATCAAATCGGCGATCAGCAGGCGGTTCCACGGCTTTTTCGACACATTCCCTTTGTTGTTTTCCATGACTGCGTTCCTTTCTGCGGCTCTTTGAAAAAAAGACCGCCGGGCTTCCGACGGTCGATTCTGAACAAATCAATTACTGCTCCACAGCATAAACGCTGACTTTTTTGCGGCTCTTGCCGAAGCGTTCAAACTTCACTTTGCCGTCCACCAGCGCAAAGAGGGTGTCGTCGGAACCTCTGCCGACGTTGTTGCCCGGATGGATGTGGGTGCCGCGCTGCTTGACAAGGATGTTGCCGGCAAGCACGAACTGACCGTCTGCGCGTTTCACGCCGAGTCTCTTGGATTCGGAATCACGGCCGTTACGGGTGGAACCCATACCTTTTTTATGCGCGAAAAGCTGGATGTTCATTTTAAGCATTGTTATTGCACCTCCGAATTTTGATGGAATACTTCTTGGTTTGGCACCGGATATTTTGCGGATAGACCTTCTGCAGCTCCCTGCAGTGGAGCTTGAAGCCCTGCAGCAACGGCTGGGCGGCATTCACGTCCGCCGGCTCCGTCTGAAAATGCATAAAGCCGTCTTCCTCTTTCACATCCGCTTGCAGATGCAGCACCTCGGTCGCCGTGTTGGCGGTGAGGATCGCCGCGGAAGAAACGGCCGCGCAGACAATGTCGGCGCCTTGTTCGGCGTAGCCGCTGTGGCCGGAGATCTGAAACCCGGTCAGGCGGTCGTCTTTTTCGCAAAATGTAACGGTGATCATAGGTTACGCGTTGATCGCGCTGATCTCAACCTTCGTATAGGGCTGTCTGTGGCCCATCTTACGCTTCGCGTTCTTCTTCGGCTTGTAGGTGAAGACCGTGATCTTCTTCGCTTTGCCGTTCTTGATCGCCTTGGCGCTGACCGTGGCTCCGTCAACATAGGGAGCGCCGACTTTGATGCCGTCGTCCGCACCGACTGCGATCACCTTGTCGAAGGTGACTTCGGCGTCAGCTTCCACGTTCAGCTTTTCGATGTAAATGACATCGCCGGCCTGAACTTTGTACTGCTTGCCGCCTGTTTCAATGATTGCGTACATACTTACTTTCCTTCCTTTATTATGGACTCGCTGATCCGGGCGGATTGCTCCTTGATGGCATGGCGAACCACGCCGCCTTTCTCACGCGGTAAGTGAGATTATAGCAGAGTTCTCCCTGCTTGTCAAGCCCTGCGGCAAAAAAAATGCAGAAAAAGGGGCTCCTTCCGCAAGGATGTGCCGCCCGCAAAGCGACTCTTTTCCGCGATAACGGCGTCAAGAAAACCGACAAGGCGTCAGCCTTTGCCGGTTTTCTGTTCCTTGTTCTCACGAAAAATAGTCTGCTTTTCGGGTGCGAAGCAGTTTTTGAAGTGCAAAAATTTCTTCAAAGGCAAAGCCAAAAGCCGCAAGAAACCTGCCGGTTTTCAAGGGTTTTGGTGCAGCATTTGGGAATTTTTGCCTTCAAAAACCGACACATCCTTACGGAAGGGGCCCCAAGGCGGGAAAAGATTGCCGAAGGCCTCGAGTTTTTCAAAATGAGTGCGCAAAATCTTTTCAAACTTCTTGCATTTGCCGCCTTATTATAGTATAATAAGGCGTATGTTTATTTTCACGGAGGGATTCAAATGGCTGAAACCGAAAAGAGCAACAGCTTTATCCAAATGGAACATGACATTCTGAAGTTTTGGGAAGACAACAAGTGCTTCGAAAAGCGTCAGGCAAAAACCGCGGGGCACGAGATGTTCCGCTTCATCGACGGCCCGATCACGGCCAATAACCCCATGGGCATTCACCACGCCTGGGGCCGCACGCTCAAGGACACTTTTATCCGTTACAAGTCCATGCAGGGCTACCACTGCCGCTGCCAGAACGGCTTTGACTCCCAGGGTCTGTGGGTCGAGGTCGAGGTCGAAAAGCAGCTCGGCTTTGCAACGAAAAAGGACATCGAAAACTACGGGATGGACAAGTTCACCCAGCAGTGCAAGGACCGTGTGAAGCATTTTTCCGGCATCATCACCGAGCAGAGCAAGCGGCTCGGACAGTGGATGCAGTGGGACAACTCCTACTTTACCAACACCGACACAAACATCGGCGGCATCTGGCACTTCCTCAAAAAATGCGACGACAACGGCTGGATCCAGCGCGAATACAAGCCGATGCCCTGGTGCCCGCGCTGCGGCACCTCGCTGAGTGAGCACGAGATGACCGGCTCCTACAAAAACATCACCCACAACTCGGTGTTCTTCAAGCTTCCGGTGGTCGGAACGAACTCCAAGATCCTCGTCTGGACAACCACGCCGTGGACCCTTTCTTCCAACGTGGCGTTGGCGGTCAACCCGGAGATCGACTATGTCGAGGTCAGGATCAAGAGCGACGACTGCACGCTTTTCCTTGCCAAGAACGCCATCAAATATCTCGGCGACGACAAGCAGGAGGTTTTGCGCATGTTCAAAGGCGCGGAGCTGGTCGGCAGAGAATATGAGACCTGCTTCCCCGAATTCGAAAAGCAGCAGGGCTTCACGCACAAGATCGTTGCGTGGGAAGACGTGGACGCCGAGGAAGGCACCGGCGTTGTGCACATTGCCCCGGGCTGCGGTATCGAAGACAATGAGCTCGGCAAGCGCGTCGGCCTGCCCGAGGTCATGCCCGTGGACGACATGGGCGTCATTTTGCCGGGCTTCGGCTTCATGACCGGCCACACCACGAGCGACGTGGCGCAGTTCGTGTTCGACGAGCTGAAAGAGAGAAACAAGCTCTATTCCATCGTGCCGATCGAGCACAGCTACCCGGTCTGCTGGCGCTGCAAGAGCGAAGTGATCTTCCGCCTCGTGCCCGCATGGTACATCCGCACCGCAGAGCTCAAGCCGCGCCTGATCCGCGCCGCCGAGAGCGTCAAATGGGAACCGGAAAGCAACGGAAAGCGCATGGTGGACTGGCTGAACAACATGGGCGACTGGAACATCTCGCGCAAGCGCTATTACGGTATGCCCCTGCCCTTCTATGTCTGCGAAAAATGCGGAAACGTCCACGTGATCGGCAGCAAGCAAGAGCTGCGCGAACGCGCTGTGGATCCCGCGCAGGTGGACGCGCTGCCGGAGCTGCACCGTCCGTGGATCGACGAGATCAAGATCAAATGTCCGAAGTGCGGCGAAGCCGTGCAGCGCGTGAGCGAGATCGGCGACGTCTGGCTGGACGCCGGCATCGTCCCCTTCTCCACCACCGGCTATTTCAGCGACCGCGCGGAATGGAAAAAGCACTTCCCGGCCGACTGGGTCGTGGAGATGCGCGAGCAGGTGCGTCTGTGGTTCTATTCGCTCCTCTTCATGAGCACCGTGCTCGAGGACTGCGCACCGTACAAGCGCGTGCTCTGCCACTCCAGCGTCGTTCAGGAAAGCGGCGCGAAATTCTCCAAGACGGGCTACATGATCCGCTTTGACGAGGCCGCCGAAAAAATCGGCGCCGACACCGTGCGTTATATGTACGCCGGCGCGCCCGTGGCAAACGACGTGCGTTTCGGCTTCAACCTCGGCGACGAGGCGAGAAGAAAGCTCCTCTCCTTCTGGAACGCCTACACCTTCTTCGAGACCTACGCCCGCATCGACAAGCCGAACTTTGAAGGCTATGTGCCCGACAAGGCGAAGATGACCGTCACCGACAAATGGCTCGTCATTCGCACCAACGAATTCATCAAAAAGGCCACCGCCCAGATGGACGATTTCAAGGCCTACAACGTCATCAAGGACTTCGAAGTCTTTGTGGACGATATCTCCAACTGGTACATCCGCACGAACCGCCGCCGCTTCTGGAAGACCGGCGACGAAGAGGACAAGACCCTCGCCTACTGGGTGCTTTTCAACGCCATCAACGCCTGCGTCAAGGTCATGGCGCCGATCATCCCGTTCATGACGGAAGAGATCTGGCAAAAGCTGACGCGCCGTGTGCTGCCGCACAGCGAGGAGAGCGTGCATCTTTCCGACTGGCCGAAGCCGCTCGAAGGCTTCGAGGACGACGGCATTCTGCAGCAGACCGCCGACGCCAGAGAGATCATCGCCGTGGCGATGCGTCTGCGCAACGAGCACCAGATCAAGGTGCGCCAGCCGCTGCAGACGATCTATCTCTCCTGCGACGACGCGGAGATGGAAAAGCTCTCTGTCTTTGAACGGAACATCCTCGACGAGCTGAACATCAAGCAGCTCGTCCATGTGACCGACCCCGCCGTGCTGGAGGACAGCTATCTTGCGCTGAACTTCCGCAAGGCCGGCGCCGTGCTCAAGCAAAACGTCAACAAGATGAAGCAGGCCCTCGAAGCTGCCTCGGCCGACGAGATGGCCGCCTACGTCGCCAAAGCCGAAAATGGCGAAGCCGTACTTGTGAAGGGCTTTGACGAAGCGTATGATCCCGACATTTTCACCGTGATGCGCAAGACCAAGGCCGGCATCGTCTCTGCCGAATGCCAGAACAAGACGATCGTCGCCCTCGACGTCGTGCTGACCGACGCGCTGGTCAAGGAAGGTCTCGTCCGCGACACCGTGCGCCAGTGCCAGCTCATCCGCAAGGAAGCGGGCTACGAGGTCGAACAGCGCGTGGTGATCGCCGTCACGAGCGAAAACGCCGATTTGATGGCTGCCCTTGCCGACAGCAGGGATCACATGGCCGCGGAGTTGCTGGCAGACGACGTGGTCTTCGGCGAACTGGCCGAGGCGGATCTTGTCAAAACGGTTTCCATCGCGGACGCCGACGTTACGCTTTCCGTGCGGAAAGCGTAACCGAGCGGTTAGCTGTCAGCGGGCAGCCAATGACCGCCGCTTGACAATTCGGAATCCCGAATTGATCCCCCTTCAAAGTTTTGAAGAATCTAAAATGAATTGGAGGAGCATTTGTGGCTCAACAAAAAAAGCTCGTGGAAGACATCACTTCCATGGAAGAAGATTTTGCAAAATGGTACACTGACATCGTGAAAAAGGCGGAGCTGATCGAATACACCTCCGTCAAGGGCTGCATGGTCATCCGTCCCTACGGCTACGCCATCTGGGAGCACATGCAGCGCATCCTCGACGGCATGTTCAAGGCGACCGGCCACGAAAACGTCTGTATGCCCATGTTCATTCCCGAAAGCCTGCTGCAGAAGGAAAAGGACCATGTGGAAGGCTTTGCGCCGGAGGTCGCCTGGGTCACCCACGGCGGCAGCGAAAAGCTCGAAGAGCGCCTGTGCGTGCGTCCCACGTCGGAAACGCTGTTCTGCGAGCATTACGCCAACATCATCCAGTCTCACCGCGATCTGCCGAAGCTCTATAACCAGTGGGTCTCCGTGGTGCGCTGGGAAAAGACCACGCGTCCGTTCCTGCGTTCGCGCGAGTTCCTTTGGCAGGAGGGTCACACGATCCACGCCACGGCCGAGGAAGCGATCGAAGAGACCGAGCGGATGTTGAACGTCTACGCCGATTTCTGCGAGCAGTATCTCGCCATGCCCGTGCTCAAGGGCAGAAAGACCGAAAGCGACAAATTCGCCGGCGCGGTTTCCACCTACGCCATCGAGGCGCTCATGCACGACGGCAAGGCCCTGCAGGCCGGCACCTCGCACTATTTCGGCGACGGCTTTGCCAAAGCCTTTGATATCCAGTATCAGAGCAAAGAAAACAAACTCGAATATCCGCACCAGACGTCCTGGGGCGTCACGACCCGCCTCATCGGCGCGATCATCATGACCCACGGCGACAACAACGGCCTGGTGCTCCCGCCCGCCGTTGCGCCCATTCAGGCGGTCATCATCCCCGTTGCGCAACACAAGCCCGGCGTTTTGGACAAGGCAAACGCGCTGAAAGACACCCTTGCCGCCGCCGGCATCCGCGTCAAGCTGGACGACAGCGACAACAGCCCCGGCTGGAAATTCAGCGAATACGAGATGAAGGGCGTGCCTGTGCGCATCGAGCTCGGCCCGCGCGACATCGAGAACGGAAGCTGCGTCCTCGTCACCCGCCACAACCGTGAGAAGACAATCCTGCCCCTCGACGGCATTGCCGACGCGGTGAAGGAGAAGCTGACCGCCGTGCGCGACGCCCTCTATCAGAGCGCGCTTGAAAACCGCGAGCGCAGAACCTACGCTTGCACGACCCTCGACGAGATCACTAAAGCGCTCGAAGAAAAGGGCGACGGCTTCGTCAAGGCCATGTGGTGCGGCGACGAAGGCTGCGAGGACAAGGTCAAGGAACTGACCGGCGTCGGCTCACGCTGCATCCCCTTTGCGCAGGAGCACCTGAGCGACGTTTGCGTCTGCTGCGGCAAGCCCGCCAAGCACATGGTGGTGTGGGGCAAGGCATATTAATGACCTTCGGTCAGCAATTTGCAGTTGTTCGTCGTTCGTCATTCACCAGATAAAAGGAAGTCCGCCGTGGACACTGGGTTCCGCGGCGGACATTTTCATTTTTGTGCCTGATCAGTCGCACGCTTTTTGCGTTCTACTGACAAGTTTTTCAGTAAGGATGACAGGATCGCGCTGTCTTCCTGCGGCTTAGGTAACTGATGATTCACGCGGTGGGTAAAAACTTTCCAAACTTGCGTGAATCATCGGTTGCTTTGCGCTTTACAGCGTGAGGCAATAGATCACAAAGCGCAGAATGGCCATGAAGAAATCACCGTATTTATCCGCGAAAGATTTGAACTCGTCCATCGCCTCGCCGGCTTCTTCGCTTTCCAGCACATCGTCCTTCAGCTTATCCAGTTGATCCATGATCTCACCTCCTGTTTTTTTGTCGGACCATGGGTTACTCGGTCTCATTCGCCGAGATTGTCAATGTTGATGGCAGCAACCACCATTTTGAAAATGAAGCTCAAAAGATCGCTGATCTTGTTGACGATCGTTTCAAAGATTTCCATGATCTCACCTCCTGTTTCGTTTTGATTCATCAGCAACTCAACGCTTGAATATCCGGGTGAAAAAATGCCGGATATTCAGGAAAAAGTCGCGAAGGATTTTCCAGAAAGAGCAACGAATCTTGCTGCTGCCGGAAGGATTTTCCGGCTGCGCGGGCGCCGTCGGCTCCGTGGGTTCCGTGGGTTCTGTGGGTTCTGTGGGTTCTGTCGGGTCGGTCGG
>CACYHA010000022.1:7429-56662 GCA_902774035.1 Oscillospiraceae bacterium
GTCGGGTCGGTCGGATCTTCCGGCTGTTTTGCCGCCCACTGGGCATACAGGACGGTCATCTCCTGCGTCAGTGTGATCTGTTCGCCCGGCAGGTACGCTTCGCCGCTGCCGTCGGGCGCGGTGTTCCAGCCCAAAAAGCCGTCCGTTTCATCCGGCGCAACCAGAGGCGCTTCGGAATCGTTCGGCCCTTTGACAGCTACGCTTTCACCGACGGAAAGAATTGTGCCCTCGTTCACCAGTCCGTTCGTTGCGCCGTTGCCATCATAATAGAGCAGCGCGGCTTGATCGGAAAAGCCCTTGTCCAGCGAAGCCTTCCGAGCAAGCAAGAAAGCGTCGATTCGCTGAACCTCAGCCTGATAACCCGCCTGCTTTTCCTGCGCTGTCGTGCCGTTGAACAGCGACCAGCGCACCGCGTTCATGACCGCAGAGGCTGAAAGCGTTCCTTCCATCGTTTCCACATCTGTAAGCGCAGCCTCATAACCGCCCTGCGCAAGGAACGCCGCCCACTGCGCACGAGCCGCTTCGCGGAAAGATGCGTGACGGAACGCGAGATTAAACACCGTCGGCACAGTATAATCCGACATCCAGCCGCGCACATACGACTGCTGGTTGACGAACCACGCGGCGGTATCCCGCAAAGAGATATTGGTTCGGGAGCCGTCCGTTCTTGCAAATGCGGCATCATAATCCCAAGCGGGCGCACAAACCAAAACGTCAGAATCCTGTTCCTTGTAGAAATAGGTACTGGAAAAACCTGCGTCCGCTTCCATGGAGAATTCGTTGAGCAGATACATCGCCGCAAAGGAGTTCAGATCAAAGCAGTCCGCATACGCCTTCCCCTGCTCGCTGACGCCGGTCGGGGAACGCAGCGCCGACTCCGCTTCAGCGTAGAGATTCGCAATATAGTTGACCTCTGTTTCAGACGCATCCTCCGGCGCTTTGACCACAACGCACTGGCCGATTTCCGAAACAAAACCGCTGCGCTCCTCCGGATAACGGTAGCCGTATTCCATCTCCAGCAGATAGCCGCCCGAAATGATTTCGGGATTGTTGGGAATTTCGACCCATTTGCGGCTGCCCTTCGGGTTGAGGTAGGTGTTGCCTTCCGGCACAGGCGTTTTGCCCGTCGGGAGCTTGTCAAGCGCCGTGTCGGGGTTTGCGTCCTCGTTATCGGCGGCAAGATCGTGAATCTCGACCCGATTGTTGCCGACCTCCACACTCTCGGTGACCATATAGTTGCCGAGATATTCTCCATTGACATACAGATCCGCAAAGCGGAATTCGGAGGTGTATGGCAGACCGAGCGCATCGGCAAGATGATACGCTGTGGCGTTGCGCAGAAGCGTCAAATCCTCATGGTTGGCAATGAGCGACCATTTTTTCGCCTTCGGCATACCGAGCAGTGCAGTGCTCTTATCAAATTTGATATTATACGGCTTTTTATCGAGCTGCCACGTTGTGTTTCCTCTGCCCTTGATCTGCTTGAGCTTTACGCCGTTGAGACCGACCGCGCCGTTTTCAACGGTCGTGAGCGTACCCTTCTCCTTGTGGCTCTTGTCGGCGTTGATGTAGTCGAGCGAGCCGGACTCCGTCTGAATATAGACCGAAGGCAGGTTATCGGACGCAAAGCAGCGCACGGTGTAGCTGCTTTCGCCGAGCGTCAAATCCACCGTCTCCGCGGCAAAAATGTCCGTCACGTCGCCGTCGTGCAGCACGGTCTCGCCGACGGTCAGGGCGTCGTCGCCCGAGAAATGCACGGTCAGAGCCGCACGGTCCGCACCGGAGGGCAAAAACAGATCGTAGCAGTCTGCGGCGGCATCGTACCACGCTTTGATCCCGGTGCTGTCGCTGCCGAAGGGCGTGACCCGAAGGTCAAGCGCCGAGACTGCGGCCGCCGGAAACGGCAGCGCGAACAAAAGCAGCGCAAGCACCAGGCTCAGTGTCAGGGAAATCGCCTTTTTCATCATTGACATCTTCTCCTTTTTCAGTTTGATTCTTCCAGCCCCAGCAGGGCGTCGGCCTCGCCGCCGTCCATCTCTTCCACACTGCGCAGCTTCTTTTGAATGATCGCGTTGCGGTTCTGGGCGTCGTCCAGGCTGCGGCCTGCCTCGTCGATTTTTTTGCGCGCCTTTTCAAGCTGGGCGCCGAATTTGTCATACTGCATCTTCGCGGCGGCCAGCAGGGTGCGCACCTCCATCGCCTTGTCGTTGATCGCCATGGCGCGGAAGCCGATCGCCAGCGAATTCAGCAGCGCCGTGATCGTGCTCGGCCCGGCAAGCATCACCCCGCACTCGTTCTGACAGCGTTCGGCAATCCCGTTTTTGGAAGAAAGGATCTCGCTGTAAAGCCCTTCCGTTGCAAGATACATGATGGCGAAGGGCGTGGTCTGCGGCTCGTGGATGTACTTTTTGACCTCCTTCGCCTGAGAAAGCACACGGGTTTCGAGTGCTTTCCGGGCAAGCTCCACACCGGCGGCATCGCCGCTGTCGGCCGCGTTGCAAAGGCGGATGTAATCCTCCACCGGAAATTTGGAATCCAGCGGCAGGAAGGTAAAGCTGTTTTTGTCCTCGCTCGACGGGATCTTCACCGCGAACTCGACGACCTCGCGCGAGGCCGGATTTGGCACATAGTTTTTGACATACATGCCGGGGATCGTTTGATCCAGCAGGCCCTCGAGCTGAACCTCCGCCCAGGTACCGCGAGCTTTGACATTTGTCAGAATGCGATTCAGGGACGTGACGTTCTCCGTGACGCCCGTGGAAAGGACTTTCATTTCTCCGAGGGATTTATAGACGTTTTCAAGCTGCTCGCTGACGGTTTTGAAGGAGCTGTCGAGCCGGCGGGTCAGGGTCTCGTTCAGCTTTTCGTCCACGGTGCGGCGCATCTGCTCCAGCTTTTCCTCGTTTCCCTTGCGCAGATCGGTCATATGGCGCTCGATCGTCTGTGTGGTCTGTAGGTTGAAATTGTAGTTGTCGTGGGTCATTTTTTCCAGCCGCTTGCTCATGTCCTGCATGGAGATGGTCATCTCCTGACGCTGGGTGCTCAAGGTCTGGGTCAGCTCCATGCGGCTGCGGCTGGCTTCTTCGGTGCGCCTTTGTTCGCTTTGCGCCAAAAACGCCGCCGTGCGGTCACCGGTCTCCTGCATTTTTTGCAAAAGTTCCGCATATTCTTTGTTATTTTTCTTTTTTGAAATTAAAATCAGTGCCGCAAGACTTATAATAAGGAGTAAACTTAAGAGTATCACCAAAACGGTGAATTGGGATTGCGTCATCATTCGGCCCTCCTGTTCCACTATACTATTTTATTATAGCAAACATCTTTCGAGTTTTATTTCCTTTTTAGAATATTATAAGATTTCATCTGAGGTTTTTTACTATGAAAAAAGGTTTTTCCCTGCTTTTGATTTTTGCGCTGCTGCTGAGTCTTTGCGCCTGCGGCAAAAACGGCGCCGACGTGCAGATCATTTATCCCATCAGCACCGAACCGGAATATCTCGATCCGCAGATCGCCTCCGGCAGCGAAAGCGCCTGCATTCTTGCCGCCTGCTTCGAAGGGCTGATGACCTACGACGAAACAGGCGCCCTTGTGCCTGCCGCCGCCGAAAGTTACGACATCTCCCTCGGAGAGCTGGTTTACACCTTTCATCTGCGGGACGATCTGCGCTGGCGTGTGACCAAAACGGCGAGCGCGATCCTCGGCGAGAACGCCGAAAGCTTTGACAAGCGCATCACCGCCGAAGACTTCGTGTTCGGCCTGCGCCGCGCCCTGCGGCCGGAGACAAAATCCCCCGCCGCGCCCTATCTCATGGCGATCAAAAACGCGCCCGAGGTCAACGCCGGCAGCAAGCCGGAGACCAAGCTCGGCGTGAAGGCGCTGGACGATCTCACGCTGGAGATCAAGCTCTTCCGCAAGGACGACGGCTTTTTGCACGCGCTGACGCTTCCGGGCGCCATGCCCTGCGACCAAACGTATTTTGAAGCCACCCACGGTCGCTACGGCCTTTCGCCGGAGTATTTCATCTGCAACGGCCCGTTTTATCTTGCCAACTGGAACAGCGGCACAGCCATCACCGTGCGCAAGGAACGCAAGAACATGGACAACTACCGGGATCCCGGCGATGTGAAACCGGCGTCGATCTATTTTTCCATCAACAGCGAACAGGCCACCCGCGAAAGCAAGCTCAAGGGCGGCACCTATGAGGCCGCGCCGCTGACCGCCGCCCAGGCGGCTGCCCTCGCCGAAGAGAGCGACCTCACGATCCAAAGCTATGAAAGCGCCGTGTTCGCCCTGCTGTTCAACTGCAGCGACCAATATCTGAAAAGCAGCGCCGTGCGCCGCGCCATCGCCATGACCTTTGACCCGGCGCCCATACTGGAGGCAACCGGCCTTCCGGCGGCAACCGGGCTGATTCCGAACGCCTGCCTTTGGGGCAGCAAGCCCTTCCGCGAACAGGTCAAGCCCGCCCATTGGAAAAGCGGCGCCCCGAAAGAGGCCAAGGCCCTCATGCAGGCAGGGATGGACACGCTGAATGTTCACGATGTGGAGATCACAGTGCTTTGCAGCACAGCGCTGGAAACCGCTGTGCGCACGGTCATGCAGCAATGGCAGTCCGCCTTCGGTGTGCATTTCAGCGTCGTTGTGGAAGCGGTGGAAGACGCGGAGGTGGAAAGCCGCATCCGCAGCGGTGAATATCAGATGGCGTTTTCCACGCTGCGCTTCACGAACACTTCCGCCCTCGACGGTCTTTTGCGCTTTTGCAGAACGGGCAGCGGAAATGCGGTTCGCCTGCAAAGCACAAAATACGACACGCTGCTGCAAAGCATCCCCGCCGCCACCTATCCGAAAGACGCACTGGACGCCCTGCGCGGCGCCGAGCGCTATCTGGTGGAGCAGGCCGTGATTTTGCCCGTGGCCTTCGCGCAGACCTATCTGGGCTTTGGCAAAGGCGTTTCCGGCATCGGCACCAACCCGACCGGCGATGTTTTGTATTTCAAACACGCAATCAAACAGTAAGGAGGGTCCTCCATGACCAAAGAAGAACTGAACCGCTATGTCAAGCAGGCGGCGACAAAGGATCTGACCGACGCGGAGCGCGCATCGCTTCCCGGCAGCTTCATCGACCTGCCCTGCGGCAACACGCACTATGAGATGAAGGGAGCGGGCACGCCGGTGGTGCTTGTGCCCGGCTACGCCACGCCGTATTACATCTACAACAAGGTGTTTGACGCCCTGCTGGCCGAAGGCTACCGGGTGCTGCGCTATGACCTGCTCGGCCGCGGACTTTCCGAACGCTCGGACGCGGTCTATTCCCCCTCGCTGTTTGCCCGCCAGCTCAAAGAACTGACCGACGCCTTGCTTCCCGATACGCCGTTTTTGCTGATCGGCACCTCCATGGGCGGCGCGGTCACCGCCACGTTCTGCGCCGAATATCCCGGCCGTGCAAAAGCCGTCGTCTGGCTTGCCCCGGCGGGAATGGATACCTTCCGACCTCCGTTTTATATGAAGCTGGCCAACACGCCGGGCATCGGCACCGCGGTCTTCCACGCCATCGCCAACAAGACGCTGCTGAGCAAATGCGCCTCGGAGATGACCCATGTGCCGCAAAGCGAGATCGACGATTTCATGCGCGCCTTCGGCGACTGCATCGTTTACCGCGGCTTTGTGCGCTGCACCCTTTCCAGTTTGCGCAACACGATCCTCGGCACGAAAGAAGTCACAAAATCCTACGCCAAAGTCGCCGCGCAGGGCATTCCCCTGCTGTGTGTCTGGGGCGAAGAGGACAAGACCATGCCGTTTTATCAGCACGAACGCTTCCGGGAAGTGGTTCCGAACGCGGCGCTGGTTCCGTTTTCCGGCAGCGGCCACGTGTTTCTCTTTGACGAGATCGCGCGCACGATGGAGGTCGTCCTCCCCTTCCTGAAGGAATGTGAAGAAACCGGGGCTTGATTTTTTCTCCGGGTTTCGGTATAATAACAGAAAGATTTCAATGAGGTGAAAAAAATGGCAACACTGAAAGACATTGATTCCAAAGCCGCAGAAAAAGGCTCCGCGCTCACAACGATCTGGCAATTCGTAAAATTCATCGTGGTCAGTCTGCTGGCAATGATCGTACAGTTCGCCCTGCTGAACCTGCTCAAGCTTCTGCCGCCCATTCAGGAGCTTTATGCCAACGGCCAGGACTTCCGCTGGTGGGTTTTCTTCTGTCCGGCAGCAATCGGCGGTCTCGGCTACTTCATCGTCAACAACACCGCAAACATCGCCGCGCAGATCGTTTCCTTCTTCGTCAACCGCGAAAAAACATTCAATTCCAGCGCGAACATCGCTGTGACCTTGCCGATCTACATTGTGTTCACCCTGGCGCTCATCGCGTTCTCTGCCTGGCTGAACCCCACGCTCAAAAACGTATTCATCACCCACGGCTGGGGCGACGACCTTGCCGCCAACACCGCAACGATGATCTGTTCCGCCATTCAGTTCTTCCTCTACTTCCCGGTGGACAAGATTTTGTTCCGCAAGCCGAAGGAGGAACCGGCCGAAGCGGAAACAGTTGCCGAACAATAAATCCAGATACAAAAAAGGGATGTTTCGTCAAGGAAGCATCCCTTTTTTGTCTGGCAGCCGACGATCCGCTCCCTGTGCGGACCGTCGGCTGCCTTTTGCTTTCGGGCTGAATGGGCGCTCAGCCCGCGGGGGCGAGACAAACCGCGCTGCGCGCGGTTTCAAAGGGGCGCAAAACGGACAATGAAAAAAACGCGAGCCCGGGCGCCCCTTTGCGCCGAAGCGCCGCCCCGGCGGGGGCGGCGCTTCGGCGGTCTCGCCCCCGCGGGTTGAGCGCAAAAAACCACCCGTGGAACACCGCAAACACAAACACTGACGAAATGGAGCTGCTGCACCGGGCAACAGCTCCGTTTTTCCTATACAATTATATATAATAGGATTGTGTTCCGCATTTTCGGCAAGCGAAACCGGATTTCGGCCGCTTTGAAACCGGGGATCAACGCGGATCTGAGACTCCGCTGCGGCGTCTGCGCAGCCACAAAAGTGCCGCGCCTGCCGCCAGCAAGAGCAGGGTTCCGCCGAAATAGAACAGGTGTGTACCGATGCCGCCGGTGGCCGGAATGGCGTGGCCGGCCACATTGGTCACGGTCAGAAGACATTCGCCTCCCTCGCCGAAGTAGAACGTTGTTGTTACGCCGTCCTGCGTAACATCCACGTGATCGCCCACTTCGATCTTCACGGAGTGCTCCAACTGGAAGTAGCCCAGCGGCGCCTGCGTTTCCACAAGGTAATAGGTGCCGTTCTGCAGGTTGCCGAGAACGAACAGACCGTCGGTATCTGTGCCGTTGGCGTCGGTGGATTTGATGGGCTGTCCCCAGCTTTCAGGCGCATCGTTCACGACGTTGAAATCATTTTCGGCATACAGCGCAAAGTGTGCGCCGGCCAGCGTGAGATTGTGGTTTTCGCTGTCCTTCTTGACGATCATAAGCTGCGATAAGCGATGGTTCGGAACCAAAATGGTATAGGACGTCAGACCGGCCGTTTGCGTGTCAACATCGAACCACTTCGTTGTGTCAATGCCACTCACAATGGTGATGTTGCCGCAATGATCCAGCGTGAACACCACGTCCACCTGACGCTGCATGTAACCCTCCGGCGCCTGCGTCTCTGTCAGGAAGTAGGTGCCGGGCAGAAGACTCTCTGTCAGATGCGGGATCACGCCGTCAGGACCGGAAACGAGGTCTTCGTAGTTGGGAACCGGATAGTAGTCTTTGCGCGGCTGGTTGTTGTAGCCGATCACCATCGGATAGAGCGCAAAGTGAGCGCCGGCCAGCGGATCGTGGCCGCCTGTGCCGTTTTCTTCCATATCGACCTTCAAAACCTGAAGCTGCATATCCTTGTTCTTCACCTTAACGGTCGTGCCTTCGGGATCGTTGTAATCCACAGTGACTGCGCTCTGTGTATCATTGCCGATGACCACCTGATTGCCATTGAGCGTGATGGTGATGCCGTCGATCAGGGCTTGATAGCCTTCAGGCGCCAGCGTTTCGGTCAGGGTGTATGCTTTGTTCTCTTCAAGGTACGCGACTGTGACAAGACCATGGTCATCCGACCAGTAGCTCTCGGCGCCGACGTTCTGCATGACCGTTCTTCCGTCAACCGTTTCCGGATATTGCAGCCTGAATTCCGCGCCTTCCAGCGGATTGCCCAACCAGTCGGTTTTGACAATGCGCAGACCCGGGCGACTGTTGGTCACGGTGTCTGTGCGGATATTGCTTGCAGCGCCCATCGCCGTGCCTTCGTCATAATGGGCGGTATAGTTGTAGGTGACATACTGCTCATGGTTCGCCGCGGGAATACCGCCGTCCGTCAGGGTGCCGTTTTCGGGGACAGGCGTCACGGTGACAACGGCCGGATCGTAGGTCACATAGCCGTGATCATCCACGCTCGATTCCGGCGGGACCCAAGGATTGCCGGTGGCCGTTTCGGTCAAAACGACCTCGCGCAGCTTGTAATCGCTGAAGGTTCCGCCCAAAGGCAGATTTTTGAAGAAGTAATAGACCGAGGTTTCGGGTGCGGAGTGCTCCAGATCGATTTCCGTATGCATCCGACGCACCGTGTTCATCGGGGTGGTCACCAACTGGTTGTTGTAATAGACCGCAGTGTAGATATTGTCGTGCGAATACATATAGGACTCGTCGGACCAGACTTTGTTGATCGTCAGGCCCCAGCCGCGGCAGTTGGTCACCTGAACATGCGGATCCTCGTTCGCATAAATGGTGCCCTGGTTATCCGTTTCACCCGCAGCGGAATTCACCGTGCTGCCGGACAGACGGTCATAATCCACAAGTTCATAGCCCTTCGGCCAGTCGGATTCCTGCTCGATCACCTTGAACTTCGTACCGAGGATCAGGTTGCGCAGCTCGACCTGGTAGCCCGCCGGGATCATGTCGATGGCGCCGGACGGTGAGGTGGTGAAGGTCGCCTGTCTCTTTTCGGCGTCGGTGAGATCCTCAAAGTCCGACTTGCCCAGCGAGACAAACCCGGGCAGCGTGGAATCATATCTGCAGTAACAGCTTGGGGGATCTCCCGGTTCGACCGGTTCGGGCGTCTTGACATAGTAGCTGTCCAGACGGTAATAATCCAGATCGTCAAAACTGTTCTCGTTGCCGAGATACATGCGGAAGCGGAAGCCTGTCGGATCGTCTTCTGCTGTCAGCTCGTTGCCCGATTCATCAAGCAGACGCTTTGAGATCGTCAGCGTGCGCAGCGCTTCTTCTTTGACATGGTTGTCATAGTTCACGACCTTGCGCTGGCCGATCACTTCAGGCACTGTGGCATAATCGTAATAGTTTGTTGCATCGACCTGTTGGCCTGTCAGCTCTGTGGTGTTGACATACACGTGGTCATATATCTGCGAATCAATACCGCACTCCACAATATAATATTCCATATCATCGCTCGGGAAGCGGATGTCTGCCGTTTCGCCCGGAACCAGGAAGAACACATCGTTATAGGTGATGCCGTCAATCTCATAGGTCGCAGCATAATCTACCGGCGTTTCGGTGCCTTCATAGTTCACCGAGCTCACGCCGTCATATTGATAGATCGTGGTACCTTCCACAAGATGCCGGCCCACACGTCTCCAGCCGCCGGAAGGCGTGCTCTCGCCGGAACCTTCACCGGAGCCTTCGCCTACAACAGGCTCGCCGCTTTCGCCGCCGGAAGGTTCGCCGGATTCTCCGCCGGAAGGCTCACCGTTTTCGCCGCCGGAAGGCTCACCGTTTTCGCCGCCGGAAGGCTCGCCGCTTTCGCCGCCGGAAGGCTCACCGTTTTCGCCGCCGGAAGGCTCGCCGGATTCTCCGCCGGAAGGTTCACCGCTTTCGCCGCCGGAAGGTTCGCCGGATTCTCCGCCGGAAGGTTCACCGCTTTCGCCGCCAACCACCGGTTCGTTGGACTCACTGTTGGGATCGTAGTTCGGATCATAGTAATAGATCTGATAGGCATATTTTGAACCGGCATATTCTCCCTTATCTGTGCCGGAGACCTGCTTATTCAGCAACAACTGGCCGCTGCTTGTGGTACTCAGGTTGAAGCGCATTTCCAGGTTGGAGGCACTGGCGCCGCGCTCCATGTAGAACATCTTCATGGTGTGGGCCGTGTAGTTCTTGAAGACCGAGGTGTTGCCCTCGAATATGCCTCCCAGATATTCGGCAACTTCTTCGAGATCCGCATTCGGGTGGGTCGCCAGATAGTTTTCCTTGAATATCTCGCGCATATAGATTGTCTCTTCCTTGCCGATGATTACAGGATTGCCCTGCTCGTCATAGACCGGATTGCCGTTCTTGTCGATCTGCTGTGTCGGTCTCTTGTATGTGACTTCGCCTGTGGCGAAATTGATCTTACCCACCATTGCGGAATGGATACCGCCGAGGTCAAGCACAAGCTGGCCGTCCACATACAGCCACATGTCGTCGTCGCCGGCGAATTCAAAGATGATGTCGTGGCCCCAGTCGTCCTTGCCGTCCGGCGTTTGCACAAAAGTAGCCTCCATCTGCATACCGAAGAAGTAGTTGGCATCGTTTTTCGGAATGCTGTAAAGCTGTTCGTCACGGCGCGGATGGCCAAGCGGGAGCGGCTTGTTATTCACATCTTTAACATTTGTGTAGCTGGAGATAAGGGACGTATCCAGGGTATTATAGGGCATGAACTGGCCGTGGCCCTGGCTCGGCATGGTGGTTTCGACGGTTCCGAGCTCCTGATACAAGGTAAAGTTGCCGCTGTTCTGGTCATAGGTTGCAAAGTTCTGGGTAGATTTATATTCAAAATAGCCGCTTTCGTTGTAAACTTCCTGCACGAACAGGTGGTTCGCATCGACTGCATTGCCGAACAGCGCCTCCAGGGAAGTGCCTGTTGCCGTTGCAACCGGATAGCCGTTTTCATTCAGCTCCGTTGACACCAGTCCCCACGTCGGGTACTCAAGGCTCTTGTAAGTATCCGAACCGAGCACATTCGTCTGCATCGTATTACGATGCTTATTGCCAGCAATAACTTCATACTCCCGCGGGAAGTCGACCATCTTCAACTTGATGCCGTAATCGTCGTTGTTCACCGTATTGACCGGCGTCAGATTGGAGGATTGCGGATGTCATAGTAACGGTCATCCCACGCAATGATGGTGGAAGCCACGTTGTTGCGGGTACGTCCCGTCAGGTTGATGCCGATTTTGCGGTTGGAAAGGATCTGACCGCCGGACATCTGCGGCGCGATGTATTTGCCGGAATAGACGTTGCGCAGTTCGTAGTAGCCGTTCGGGGTTTGGCGCGGGTACCACCACCAGTTGTAGTAATACTCGGTGAATTCCCAAAGCAGCGGGTTGACCTGCGTTCCTTCCCAGCGAATGGTGTCGCCTTCGTCATACACATAGACAAGCGAACCTTCGTGGTCGAGCGCATAGAAGTCATAGCGCTTTGCGGCATCGTTCCAGATACGGCGATAAATGACGACCTTGTCGCCGTTATGGACTTTATTTGCGTTTTGGGCAATGCTGACCTTGGTTGCAACATAGTTGACAAAATCGTTTTCGGTCAGGATACTCGGTTCCGTCAGCTTGAACCAGGCGTTGGAAGTCGCCGAGGAGTTGCTGGAAAGCTTGCTGACCACGGACGGCGTCTGGGACAGGCCGACGTAGCGATTGCCGTTTGCGCTCTTCAACGAAAAATAACCCTGGTGCGTGCCGTCGCCGATCTGCACAATGAATTCCGTATTTGCGCTCGGCTGATCCACAAGCGAAACACCATCGTTCGTCAGGCTCAAATACTTGGTGACGCCGTTGACTCTGGTGGTTACCGAATACTTATCGTCGGAAATAGAATGGAAGGTCCACTGGGTCAAATCCTCATCGGTGACTACCACCGTACCCGTATGATCCAGCGGGTTGGTGTCGATGGGCTGCGCAATCGTGGAAAGCGTAGAAGCGTTGTTGGCCTGTGCGGTCATTTCATAGACATTGAGGCTGTCTCCCGCCTTTTTAAACACAATGCCGGATGTTAAGCCGTCAAGGTTATAGGGATCGTCCTTGGAGGTCAGAGACTCATACAGATAGATGCCGCTGCCGGGGGAAGCGTTTGGCGACTTGCCCCAAGTGGAACCGCTGAAGCCTTTACCGCTATCGTCTTTTCTTTCGTTGAGGAAATAAGTCGTTCCGTCTTGCTCGAACATCAGGAAGAAGCGGTTTGCGTAGTCCTCGCAGGCTTCAATGGAAAACGCAGTTGCATTATTCGTAGAATTCACAAATTCAGCCGCGGTGTCCTTGGTCAGCTTCACATAGTGCAGTCCGCCCTGATCGTCCATCATGTAAAGATAGAACTTCCCATCTGCATTCGGCACCGCCTGGAAGTAATAGAGCACAGCTCCGGTTGTATCGTTGGCGTTGGTTCGTTTGATCACAGGGCCCTGGCCGCTGGATACGATCGTATCCTGCATCCAGTACAGCTTTCCGCTGTTGGACGCCGCAGCCAGATAGAAGCCGTAGCCATCCAAAACGTCAATATTCGTTTCAATCGTGCCGTATCTTTCGCCAACGGACGGCGCGTCCACAATGGCGTAAATCGAGAAGCCCGTGGTCTCAAAGCGCAGCGTATCGCCGCTGACGGTGTTGTCCAGCACCTCGGGCGGCGCGGATTCGGCAAAGTGGACCACGCTCATGTCGCCCTGCGGCTTGCTGTCCAGCTTCACGCGAACTTCCACCGTGGCGCCTTCGGCAGGCTGATATTCGACACGCGAATCGCTCATGGAGACCAGACGGATATCCAGGAAGCGGGCGGGGCCGAGCGGGGTGTTTTCGTCGCAGAGGACAGCCTCGGTGTGGCGCAGGTAGTTTTCGTAGTTTTCGTCGTCTTCGCCGATCTCATCCACGCGCAGCACAGCGTCGCCCGGAATCTGCGCGCCTGTGTCATAGCGCACCTGCACGGTGTATTGGTTGCCGTTGGCGTCGGTGCAGACGCACGAACGGGTGTGGGTGTCGGCGTCGTAGGCGACGGCATAGCCCGGCAGCAGGGAGGCCAGAAGCATGACAACACAAAGCAGCGCTGCAAATCTGCAACGTACTTTCGCCAGACGGCGCTTGAAGGATGCGCTCATGCTTTCGACCTCCTTTCTTTTGGATTCTGTTCAGCCGGGTCGATAATTCTTTTTTAGAATTTAAGCGCTCTATATAATAATAGTATAGCGATCTATGCTCAGGCAGGGCGCTTTTGGCACTGCACGGTGTAGCGCGTGCGGCCGCCGTAGGTACAGGTGAAGAGCGTCAGGTCGGCGTCGCTGATCGTGACCTCTTCAATGGCCGTGGGAGCAAGGACGGCGGAGGACGTTACCTGATAATGGGTCACGTTGCCGTGAACGTCCTTGAAGCGGATCTCCTCGCCCTCCGTCAGCCGCCGCAAACGGCCGAAGTGGCTGCGGTAGTTGTGGGCGCAGATCACGAGGTTGTTGTCGTTCACGTTTCCCGCGTAGCGGCAGGGCGCGAATTTGAGCTTTTCGTAGCTCCACGTTTTGGTCACGGGCAGCTCCACGCCGAGGGACGGGATGGTGACGTAGCCGATATAGTCCACGTCGTTGATGTTCACGCTGTCCATGTCGTCGGGAAATTCCGGCGCGTCCGTCACGCGGTACATTTCGCTCGCCTCCACCGCTTCGTCCAGCTCGGAGAGGATCTCGTAGTCCTCGTTCTTCGCGTCCCAGTCGCGGTTGAGGTTATACAGTGTCAGGATCACCGAGAGCAGCACCAGCACGGCGCCGACGGCGATCAGGCGGTTGCTCAGCTTGCGGCGGGGGGTCATGGCGTTTCCTCCTCGTCGCTGCGGCGATCAAGCAGGCGGATCAGCGCGCCAAGCCCCAGCAGCAGCAGCCCCAGACCGGCAAGCACCGGGATCGGCCATTTGAGCTGACCCGTTTTCGGCAGCTCCTCGGGTTTTTCCGTGGTGGTGCGCGGTTCCGTCTTGCTGTGGTCGGGTGCGGTGGTGATTTCGCCGGGCTTCGTCGGTTTTTCCGGCTTGGTCGGCTTTGTCGGTTCGTCGGGCGCGGTGGTTCCGGACGGCTCGGTCGGTGTGCTCGGGCTTGTCGGTGTGCTCGGGCTCGTCGGGTTACTCGGGCTCGTCGGTGTGCTCGGGTTCGTCGGGCTGCTCGGTCGGCGTGGTTGGCGTCGTAGGCGTCGTCGGGGTTGTGGGATCAGGCGTGGTTTTGATCGGCTTCGGATAAATGATGGGGTCGTAGTTCCATGTGCCGTCGTCTTCCAGCAGCGGTAAGCTGAACACGAACGGCGGAATGGAGGTATAACCCGGAGCCGGAACCGTCTGATAATAGAGATACATGCCCGGTTCGAGATCGGTGAACTGCGCCTCGCCATTGCTGTCGATCGTCCGCTCCTGCGTGGGAAGGTTCTTCGTCTGCACCAGGGCATAGAGGGCGGCGCATTCCGCAAAGGTGTCCACATTCTCCGGCCGTACAGGGAAGGAGGCCAGCGCCGGGATCCACGTGTATTTGCTGCCGTCGAACGAGGCAACCTTGCAAATCAGGATATTGCCGCCGGGCACAGGCTCATAGAACGAGGTGACGCGGAAGGTCACGCTGCAGCGGCGGGAAAGATCCACAGGGCCGGCAAGGGCAGAGAAGGAGCACACTGTCAGCAGCAGCACGCACAAAAGCGCTGCCGTGATGCGGAACAGTTTGCTTTTCATGGATCTCACCCCTTTCATTGAATTTGGTTGATTTGGTGTTTTGTTTGCATTGGGAATATCGCCTCATCCACCACTCGCCCTTGGCGAGCGGTCCCCCTTCCCCGCCAGCGGGGAAGGCTTATTTGGCGGCGGCATTGCCGCGTTTCTTTTTCGGTTTTTGTTTGGGAGATTTCACCAGCATCAGGATGAACAGGGCAACCAGCACCGGCGCGGCAAGGAAGACGGCGACCACGGCGGTATTCACGCGCAGAACGTCGCCCGGGACGAGCCGCGACTTGATGTCTTCCGGCGTCTCGATGCGGTGGCCGCGCACCAGCAGACGGTGGGTGTTGATGCCGTAGGGCGTGCAGGTGATCAGTGTGCAGAGGTCTTCGCCCGGGACCACATTCAGCGCGTCCAACTCATGCGGGAGGACGGTGAGAATCTGGTCGACCTCGTAGGTCAGTTCGTCTTTGAGGACCTTCAGCGAGAAGGTGTCGCCGATCTGCATCTTGTCGAGGTCGGTGAACAGCTTCGCGCTCGGCAGACCGCGGTGGCCGGAAAGGACGGTGTGGGTGTTCTCGCCGCCCACGGGGAGGAAGCTGCCTTCGATGTGGCCGACGGCGCTTTGCAGGACTTCTTCGCCGGTGCCGTGATAGATCGGCAGCATCACGCCAAGCTTTTGGATCTCGATGTAGCCCATGATGCCGGTGCCGGTGATGTCAAGCAGCTTGAAATAGCTCGCCTTGCGCGGTTCCGGCAAAGTCAGGGTGTAGCCGTCGTCAAACAGCTTTTTGTTGTAGGCATGGGCTTCGTCGAGCATTGACTGTTGTTTTTCGTCATCAAGGCTGTTGACAGCCTCCATATAGCCGCTGATAGCACGAGAGGAATGCAGAGAATTCCAATAGTTGGACACGCTGGGATAGAGCAGCAGGGACAATCCCGCTACCACGAAAAGGATCAGGAAAATTGTTGGGGCTTTGGAGCTCTTTTTTTTGGCAGAAGGTTTCTTTGCCGGAGCTGTTTTTTCGCTCGCCGGAGCCGCTTTGGCGCTCTTGGGAGCTTCAGCTTTTTTCTTCATAGAGGGACTCTCCGTGCTGCTCAGGCAACCGCTGACCCATTCCATTGGGTCCAACCGTGGTTCGGAATGAATCAGCGGTTGCTTTTGGGTAATCAAGCAGAATTCTGAACGGAATCGACCGGTTTTTGGGGATTTTCGGGCATAGCTTGCTCTTTGAGAAACCCCCGGAAAACGGCCAATGCGGGAGCGCAGGGCAAGGCCCTACACCCCCGCCGGAAGGAATGACGCCGACATTCTCAGCCCGTTCTTTCCGCTATTGGGCTGCGGCCGTTGTTACAGCGGCAGCCGGGGAAGTGCCCTTTTCAGGTCACTCCCCGTTGTTTTGTGTTTCGCTGTGTGTGCTTACTGTTCAGCAACAGCGCTGCGTCTTTTTGCAACAAGCAGGATGCCTGCGCCAAGGACGAGGATGGTACCCACAACATAGAAGATGATGGTACCGATGCCGCCGGTGCTGGGAAGGATAGAACCGGTGTTGTTTACGATGTTCGTTCTAGAATAAAGATCGTCAATTGCTGCATCATTATCAAGAGAGATTTCACCTTCAATTGAGTTGTAGCCGGTCGGAGCTTGAACTTCGTACCAAGTGTAGGTTTCGTCTGCGTCAAGGCCCTTGACCCAAATCACATTCGTATCAGTTTCGATATTTGTGATGGGTGTTCCAGCCTCAGTGCCGTCATACACATGATAGGTGTCATAAGTCTTCCCGCTCACAGTAGTTGTGCCGTCAGAAATAAGCTGGACTGCAGTGCCACCCTTGTGCAGCTGGAAAGTCGCGCCGGCAAGCACAACATCATTCGTCTCGTTAGAAGCAGTGCTACCATCATACTTCAGCAAGGTGATACCGGTCGAGTGAACATCAACAGAATCACTAGTCTCAAAATTGCTATAGTTAAGCACTACTGTATTGATGTTACCATCAGTCATATCAGTTTCATCGTTTACGGACACAATTGCATTACTGTTCAGCTTTGCAGTGTAGGTAACAGTAATGGTCTTTCCCCGGTTTGCTTGAACCTGAGCTGCAGGAATTTTGATAACAAATGTGTTTGCAGGAGTGTTGCCCGTAACATTTGCTGCGGTCAAAGTGGTTTCAGCTCCAGTTTTTGTCAGATGAGTCGTGTAATTCACAGTTGCAGGCGTGCTGTCATTATTTACACAAGAATCAATCGAAACAAAAGTCAAACCAGTCCCCATGGTATCGGTCAAATAAATGTCCTGCGTAGCAGTGCTGGGAACTTCAACAGTGAGTGTGAACTGTGTGTTCTGGCCAAACTGTACATCATCATCTGTAACAGCCTTAGCAACCGTCGGATAGTCGTTCTTTTCAACGATTGTCATCGGAATATCTGTTGTTGCAAGGCCAAGGGTTTTACCAAGAGAAGACGTGATCAGGTAGTAACCATCATCAGCCAAAGTATTGGCGCCTTCATTCAGTGTTGTGCCTGTGCACGAAGCGGTTTTGTTCTGATCAAGCCATTCAGCAAAGCTTTGCGCAGAAGCGTTGTCAGTAAAGGTGCCAGTCGGAGAAACCTTGTAAACACCACTGGTGTTCGTCGGAGTTACCGTGACCCAGGTCTGACCAGACTTCGGCGTCACAGCACCAGTTGTTCCATCCACATTAAACAGAACACTGAACCACGGGCTGGTAGAATCAATCGTGTAAGTGACACCACCGCCAGAAATAGTCTGATCTTGATCGTTTGTGGTGATTGTGCCGCCAATGACAGCATCAAAGATTTTGTATGCTTTGTAGTTTTCGGTCGAATAATCATCATTACCCGAATCGGTTGGGGTTGTGACAGTAATCGTTGCAGCGAAAGCAACGGTGCTGAACGCCAAGACAAGCATGACGCTCAAAAGAATTGCTAAGAATTTTTTCATGGTTTGTGTACTCCTTTTCTAAAAAATTTTTATATTGTTTTCCTTCGCCTGCGACGGTCGGCGTTCCCGTCGCGCTTGATGGAATATTACAAAACGGAAACCGTGGTTATGTTATTCAGTTTCCGTTGTAACCGTGATTGGTTTGACCAGAGATCTTGCGGTGTTCAGCGGCCAAATACTGAACAGCACTTTGCCGGCAATCTGCTCTTTGGAGACCGTTCCGACCGCGATGGAGCGGCTGTCGAGGGTCGTTGCCCGGTGGTCGCCCATCACGAAGTAGGTCGCCTCCGGAACCTCAAAGGGCAGGTCAATGTCCGTTGGGCCGAAGTCTTTTTCGGAAAGATACGGCTCATCGAGGTATTGCTCGTTGACGTAGACATTGCCGGCTTCGTCGATGTTGAAGCTCTCGCCGCCGACGCAGATCACGCGGCGCAAGAGGATGCGGTTGTTGAAGTAAAGGGCGATGATGTCGCCGGGTTCGTAGGCCCGCTTCTTGATGCAGACCACCACCTCATCGGCGCGTACCGTCGGTTTCATGGAGTCGCCGTAGACCTTCATGACCGGCAGCAGAAACGTCGAAACGAGGATGGCCAGCGCCGCGATGATCAATATCGCATAGGCTGCGGAGCGGATGGCGCGGCGGAACCGGTATTTTCCGCTTTCGCGCGCGATCTCGCCTTCGATCTGCGAGAGCGTGGGGCGTTCCCGGGGCGGCGCTCCGGGGGGAGCGTTACCGTTCGGGGGGGCGCCGTTCGGCGGGGGCTGCGACAGCGGAGGCGGCTGAGCTTCGGGCGCGTCTGCGTCGGTGACTTCAAACACCGCCGACGGCCACTTTTTTTCGTCGTTGCTCATGATTGTCCTCCTTGCTGCGTCCCCGCGCGGCGACGTACGTTGTAAAGATATTGGTCGGCGGCTTTTTGCGCCGCTTCAAAGATGCCATTCAGCTTGAGCGAGGCCTCCGCGATCGAACCTGCTGAGGCGATCTGCAGCTCCCGGCGGCTCATTTTTTCTTCGAGTTCGGCGTTGCGCGCACGCAGCGTTTCGTTCTCGCGCTCGACCTCGAGCAGCATCTTCAAAAGCTTGGTTCGGTTGAGCTTTTTCAACTCTTTGTCGGTCATTTTTCTTCCTCCTGACGTTTTTCGGCACGTTTTCGCCTAAAAAAGATTGCAGCAACTAAAGGACAGGAGGTTCTGTCTTCAAGTTGCTGCATGCTGTGGAATTCATTTGAGAAGCTGTTGCGTTCTTTGGAATTTTCGGAACTTTTGCCATCGAGAAAAATCATCCTTTTTTGCACATGTATTGGGGGTGCGGTTCTGCGCAAAACCGCCCGCTCCGACGCATTGCAACCAAGGGGTCGCAGGGGATATTTTTTTCTATAAGCACTTTACTTAAAATAAAATACTATATAGCAAAAACATTGTTTTTATTCTACCACAATGGCACCGAAAAGTCAATTCTTTTTTTGAAAATACACCTCTCTTGCGCGGGACGAAAATTTCTCGAACAGGTTCGCGTATTTTGTGGAATTCCAACAAAAAAAAGCCCTCTCACAGAGGGCAGAAAAGAAGCTCAGTTGTAGTAGCGCATCAGGCCGACGACCTTGCCGAGGATCGCGACTTCGTCCACGATGATGGGCTCAAAGGCGTCGTTCTGCGGCTGCAGACGGAAGTGGCCGTCTTCCTTGTAGAAGGTCTTGACCGTGGCTTCGTCTTCGATCAGCGCGACGACCATGTCGCCGTTTTCGGCGATCGGGGTGCGCTCGGCGATGATGATGTCGCCGTCGAGGATGCCGGCGTTCAGCATACTTTCGCCGCGCACATGCAAAGCGAACAGAGGCTTATCCTTGGAAGCATAGCCGGTATAGGGGATGTAGGATTCCACCTGCTCCACCGCGAGGATCGGAAGGCCGGCCGTCACGGTGCCCAGCAAAGGCACATGGTGCAGATTGTCGGTTTGTCCCACCAGACGGATGGAGCGCTTGTGCATCGGGTCGCGGGAAATGTAGCCTTTTTCTTCCAGCACGTCGAGCAAATGCTGGACGGTCGAAGTGGAGGGCACGTTGCACGCACGGCAGATCTCTCGCACCGTGGGCGGCACCCCCGTGCTGATTTTGTCCTTGAGGTATTCGAACACCTTTCGCTGCTTGTCGTCGAGGGCGCGGGCGCCGTTTTCTTCGGTTTTATTCATTGCCTGTTCTCTCCTTCCGCAGAACAAATATTCATGTTCGTATTATAGCACAAATTTTCGGCGAATGCAAACGAATGTTTAAAGTTTACAAAAAATTCATTTTTGCATAAATCCGCGCCTCGCCGCGCACACTAAAGGCAGAAATTTTGAAGAAACGGCGGTCGATCCTATGAACCAAAACGAAACAAAACTCAAACGCTATTCCGCTGTCGCCATCGTTGCCCTGTGCGCCGTGGTCTGCAGTCTGTTTGTGATGCGCCGGGCGACAAACCGCATGGCCGACGAGCTGCTGCACATCACCGCGCCGACCACGGAGCTGACCACAGCGGTTGAAAACGAAGCCGACGATGTGCCGGATCCGCGCGCGGCGCTCGAAGCGACGACCACGACCGAAGCGCCGACAAGCGAACCGGAAACCACCGCGGCAACCACGGCGCCGACCACGGCAAAGGCCGAAACCAAACCGGCAGCCACCGCCCCGACCACCGAGAAACCGGCGGCCGCCGAAGCTGCCGCAGCAGTGAAAAACGATCACTTCATTCTGCCGATCGAAGGCGCCGAAGTGCAAAAGAAATACTCCCCCGATGTGCTGCTGTTCAGCGCAACGATGCAGGACTGGCGCACCCACAACGGGGTTGATTTTTCCGCCGAAGCGGGCAGCGAAGTGCGCTCTGTCGGCAACGGCAGAGTCAGCAAAGTGATCTCCGATCCCCGGCAGGGCTACACGATCGAAGTGGACTACGGTACCTTCACGGCGCGGTACTCCGCCCTTTCGCAGGAGGGCGCCGTGGGGATCGACAAAGAGGTGCACACCGGCGATGTGCTCGGAACGCTGGCAGATTCCCCGCTGGAGAGCGCAGATCCCCCGCACCTGCACTTTGAGGCTCTGCGCGGCGGCAGCCACATCGATCCGCTGGAAGCCCTGGAGAGCTGACGTAGACGCAAAGCGTCTATCTGAAGGCGGAAAAACACGGCGCCCGGAAGCGGGAAACGCCCATTCATTTTGACAACCAAACCCAAAAAGAAAACAGGCGCCCCAAGAGGCCCTTTCGCAAGGATGTCCTTACGGAAGGAGCCCCAAAAGGGCACTTGTTTTTTTGATCCTCCGTTTTGAGAGGTAAATAATATTCACGCTTTTTGCCGTGGAAAGCACGGAAATCTTCCCAGCTTTTCGCGGCGCGATCTCAGTTGAAATCTTCGAATTTCGAATTTTGAAGCACCGCTTCCATCTCCGGCGGCAGCGGCGCTTCGCAGCGCAGCGCCTCCCCGGTGACAGGGTGAAGCAGCTCCACCGCGCCGCAATGCAGCGCCTGATGCGAGATCCGTTCGTCGGGAGCGCCGTACATACTGTCGCCCAGAAGGGGCGCGCCGAGATGGGCAAAATGGACGCGGATCTGGTGGGTACGGCCGGTCTCAAGCCGGATCTCCAGCAGCGTCAGTTGCCCGTCCGTTGCCAGCGCTTTCCAGTGGGTCACCGCCCGGTCGCCGCGGGCATCCACGCTTCGCAGGGTCTTCATCGGATCGGGCCGCCAGATCGGCGCATCGACGGTGCCCTCGCCGGAAAAAGGCGCGGTCGCAATGGCATAATAGGTCTTTTGTACCTTGCCGGAAAGCCGCGCCGCCGCGTGGCTGTTCAAAGCGCAGACCACAAGGCCGGAGGTGCCTTTGTCCAGCCGGCCGACGGCACGGAAGGCGCCTGCCCTCCCCTGCCGCTGCAAATACAGCGCCACACAGTTGGCAAGGGTGTCGCCCTGATGGTTGTGGGATTCATGGATCGGCATCAGCGCCGGTTTGTTCACGATCAGCAGATCGTCGTCTTCATAGACAACCTCCGGTAGTGTTGCGCCGGGTTTTGCGGGCGTTCCGTCCTCCGGCAGCGAGAGCGTCACTGTGTCTCCGGCATGGATGGGATCAACGGTCCTCGCGTGAGTTCCGTTCACACAAATCCCCCGCTCGATCTGCTTGAGAGAGCGGATCAGCTTGGAGGAACACCTGCAATGGGATTTCAAAAACGTATAGAGCTTTTTGCCCTCATAGTCCGCGCCGACGACGTACTCAATCTGTCGCATGGCGCACCTTGTCGGAGCATTCGTCCAGCAGGCGGTTCTTTTCCGCCCACAGCTTTTCGGAAAGGTCCACATAGTAGCGATGCGGGTTCTCAAAGCGCTTGACTTCGTCCCAGAGTGTTTCCACCTGCGCGAAGCAAAACGCCCGTATATCGGCAATTTCGGGGTTAATATAGCAGCGTTTGCCGTTTTTGAAGATCTGCACCTGCAGTTCCTTCGCCGTGTAGTTTGTGACGGTCTTTCGCTTCCAGGTATAAACCGGGTCAAACAGATCATAGGGCCGGCTGAAGTCGATCTTTTCGTCGAAGAGGGTGATCAGATCGGCGATGGCCTTGCCGGTGTCGTTGTCAAACAGGCGATAGACCTTTTTGGCGCAGGGCGTGGTGATCTTCGTCACGTTCTCGCTGAGCTTGATCCTCGGCACGGGAACGCCGTTTTCTTCCACGGCAACGATCTTATACACGCCGCCGAACACGGGCGCGGAAGCCGCCGTGATCAGCCGCTCGCCGACGCCGAAGGAATCCACCTTTGCGCCCTGCACGAGCATATCGCGGATGATGTTCTCATCAAGGGAGTTGCTGGCAACGATCTTGCAGTCCGAGAACCCGGCGTCGTCCAGCATCTTGCGCGCCTTTTTGGAAAGATAGGTGATGTCGCCGGAATCGATGCGGATGCCTGCCGGACGGAAGCCCCGGGGCAGCACCTCGCGCCGGAACGCCTCGATCGCGTTCGGAATGCCGCTTTTCAGCACGTTATAGGTGTCCACAAGCAGCGTGCAGGCATGGGGATAGAGCCGCGCATAGGCGCAGAACGCCTCCAGTTCGTCGCCGAAAAGCTGCACCCAGCTATGCGCCATCGTGCCCACGGCGGGCACGCCGTAGTCGCGCTCGTTGATCGTGCAGGCCGTGGCGTCCACACCGCCGATGTAGGCCGCGCGCGCGCCGTAGATCGCGGCGTCAAAGCCCTGGGCGCGGCGGGAACCGAACTCCATCACGGTGCGGCCGTCGGCAGCGCGCTTGATGCGGTTCGCCTTGGTCGCGATCAGACTCTGGTGGTTGACGGTCAGCAAAATCATGGTCTCCACAAGCTGCGCCTGAATCACGGGGCCGCGCACGGTGACAATCGGCTCGCCGGGGAAAATGGGCGTACCCTCGGGGATCGCCCAGACGTCGCAGGAGAATTTAAAGTTGCGCAGATAGTCAAGGAAGCCCTCGCTGCAGTTTTTTTTGCGCAGCAGCGTGATGTCCTCCTCGGTAAAGCGCAGGTTTTCCAGATAGTCGATGAGCTGGCGTACGCCCGCCATCACGGCAAAACCGCCGTTATCGGGCACGGTACGGTAGAACATATCGAACCAGGCGATCGTGTCCTGCATCCCGTTTTCAAAATAGCCGTTGGCCATGCTCAGCTCATAAAAGTCCATCAGCATGGTCAGGTTTCTGGATTGCAGCGTATTCTTATTCATAGGAATCCCCCTGTCTATACGGTTCGGCGCATCGCGCAAAGCGCGGCGCCCTTCTTGTCTAACATCTAATATTTAACATCTACTATCTATATTGATATGCTCTGACATAGTCCACAATGAAATCCGCCGGCATCTCTTCGCGCTTCACCTTTTCGTTCACGCCCAGAGAGATGATCAGATACAGCGGCACGCGGCAGACGCCGCCGAAATCCGTGCGTGCGGTCTCCACACCGTTGACATAAAAGATGTATTCGTTTTCGTTCCACTCCACGCCGTAGGTGTTGAACTTCTCGTAGGGATCGTCAGCGTAGTACCAACCCTGGATCTCCTGCCGGTGCGCGTCGCCGTAAGCGTCCACATGGACCGTCTGCAAAATACAGCCGTAATCCTTGCTGTCTTTGTCAAAATCCGTCGGCGTTTCCAGCACATCGATCTCCGCGCCGGTGACGCCGCCGTCGGTGTCGTCGTCCCACATGCCGTCGGTCAGCAGCCAGAACGCCGGGTTCAGGCCGGCGCCCTTGGGCAAAATGCAGCGGATCTCAAAATAGCCGTAGAGCTGCTCAAAACCGGTATGGTGACCATTGTAGTTCTTGTTCGGGTTGGTCTCCATGCCGTAGGAGTAATACGCCGCGCCCTTGGGGCCGTCTTCCTTGTAATCGGCGGAAAGCACAAGGCAGCCGTCGTCCGTAAAGCGCACCTGACCGCGGTTCCAGTACGCCGTGTCGCGCAGTTGGGTGTCGTTGTCACCGTAAACATAGTGTCCCTGCCAGACCGTGTCGTCGAAGCCGTGGTCAAAGCTGTCCTCAAAGGTCAGCACAAACTGATCCAGGTCGATCGTGTGGTCCAGATAGGGCTTGACGGGCGTGCTGAACAGCGCGGCGCTCCAAAGCTGGAACACGGCCACCATCAGCGCGCCGAAACGGGTGAAGTTGAACGCAAAAAGCGCTTTGACTGCCATTCCGATGGCGGGGCCGATCGCAGAAAGCGCGGCGATCGTGCGTTTCGGGATGGATTTGAACATGGAAAAAACCTCCGTTCGATTATTTTCGCCGCGCAGCTTCGCTGCGCGGCAGGGCGGCGGCGGAACGCGCGGCCGCAGGCCGCGCGTTCCGCCGCCGGAATGGGCCGTTGCATTTAGCGAAAAACGTCAAAGCAAAAGAAACAGAAAGCGCTTTGCGCAGGATAGATTTGTGATTTAAGCGCTTTCTTTGCTTATGATTTTCGAAAAAAAGTTGGATTGTTTGCTTTGACTCGACGTTTTCATCTAAATCCAACAGTCCCAAAGAAGCGAGCTGCTGTCATCAGCCCCCGTATGGATTCATCTTTTTGAAACAAACGGCAAAAATGCGTTGGTGTTGTCCTCTTCCTTCACATTTGTCATCAGATCTTCAAACAGATCCTCCAAATACACGCGGTTGCCGTAATAATCCGACAGGCGCACGAGCTTGCCGAGGCGCCGCGCCATCGGCATAAAGGAGCGATAGACAGCCGTGTCGGGCGTGAATTCACGCTTGCCGGAATACAGGTCGGAAATCAGATCCAGCAGGAACTCCTTAACCTTGACGTCTTTCACAGAAGGTTGCACCGTGCGCGGCATTAGCAGGAGCTTTGCAAGCCCGCCGAAGGTCAAGCCGTTGACAATTTTTCCGAAGAGCGTCAGCAGAGGGCCGAGCATGTCCACAGCCTTTTCGTTCACCGCAAAGGAAGCGCCGATCCGTTTGAACGCCTCGTGGTCGTTTTCCATGGTGTCGAAAATCGTGCGCAGCATGAAAAGGAAGTGATCCTTCATGTATTCGTCCACGCTCTTGCCGTCGAGATCCCAGTCGAACGCGGTCACGTTCAGCGTTTTGACGTCGATGCCCTCGGGCGTGATCGTCATCTTGCGGTAGGGCGCCGGGTGACCCGTGACGGAACCGGTGTTGATGTGGTAGATCCGGCCGCCGCGGATGGTGTCAAGGTGGGAGATGGACTGCATATGCGTGTGGCCGGTGAAGACGTATTCGATGCCGAAATCCGCAAACATCGGCGCGGTCGTCTCATAGCCGCTGAGCATCTGGCCGTGGGAAAACAACGGATAGATCTTTGCCGGCGGCAGCATCGGGTGGTGGGTCACGGCGATCACACGCTCGCCGTCCGCTTTGGCTGCGACAGCCTGATCCTTGACCCATTTCAGCAGATCGTCGCTGTAGCCGCAGTAGCCCTCGGGACCGTCGTCGTTCATCAGCAAACAGCGCCAGCCCGGGAACAGCTTCACAGCGTATGACATGGACGCCGGATGCTCCGCAACCGCCTCGTTCCAACCAAACTCGGCGTAGATCTCGCGCAGTTCCTCGCGCGGATACTTTTCCACCGGATAGGCGCCGTGGTCGTTGTAGCCGCGGGCATTCATGCGGTAATCATGCGTGGCCGTGGTCACAAAGATGCGCTTGCCGCTCTTTTTGAGCTGCGTGAGCATCTCGACAAGCAGATCGTGGCTCGCCTTTTCGCCGTCAAAGGTCAAGTCGCCGGAGATGAGGATCACCTCGGTCTCCTTGTCGGCAGCCATGGCGTCAAATGCGGCCTGCACGATCGCCACGGATTCCTTCATGCACTTCTGGTCGTTCTGCGCCTTGCGGTCATAGGCTTCGCCGAAAGAGCCGATGCGCTCGCCGGCATAGAGATGCAGGTCGGTGATTTGGTAGAACGTTGGATTTTTCACGTCTTCGCCCCATTTCGTAAACAATTTGCAATGCGCAAGAAAACCGCACGGAACCGTTGTGCGTCCTTTCATTGCAAATTACTAATTTCTCATTTCTAATTGAAATCGTGCCCAAAGGCACGATTCCTTACAGTCCGGTTTTCTCTCTGATATAATTGCGCGCCAAAACCGCATATTCAAACGGGTTCGCCTTTGCGGGATCCTGCTCTGCTTCCACGACGACCCAGCCCTCATAGTCGGCATCGGCAAGGATGTCGAACACGGGGGTGAAGTCAAAGTCGCCGTCGCCGGGCACGGTGAACGAGCCGGCGCGCACCGCGTCAAGGAAGCTGTAGCCCTTGGCTTTGGCGTCGTCGATGACGGATTGGCGGATGCTCTTAAGGTGAACGTGCTTCACGCGATTCACATACTTTTTCAGCACGCCGACGGCGTCTTCGCCGCTGAATGCAAGGTGGCCGGTATCATAAAGCAGGTACACAAGGTTCGGATCGGTCAGCTCCATGAGCTTGTCGATCTCTTCGGCGGTCTGCACGCCGGTGCCCATGTGGTGATGGATAGTGAAATACATGCCCTTTTCTTT
The DNA here is from genome assembly GCA_902774035.1 of Oscillospiraceae bacterium. Lineage (GTDB taxonomy): Bacteria > Bacillota > Clostridia > Oscillospirales > Acutalibacteraceae > UBA6857. The sequence goes on from CACYHA010000022.1 coordinate 34,099, forward strand.
GGCAAGGCGGCCCATTTCGTTGAAGCCCTTCACGATCAGATCCCACTGGGCGTCGGTATAGACCGGCTTTTCGCCGAAGATGGACACGGGCTTGCCCTGAATGGAGTTGCCCTGCTCGGAGGCGCCGATGACCTTTGCGCCCAGCGCGTGCAGAAAATCGCGGTGCTTGAGAAAAGCTTCGATCGTCGCGTCGTAGCCCTCGCTGAGCAGCAGAGAGGAGAACCACGCGTTGCAGATGCGCATACCGCGCACGTCGAGCTTGTGCTTGAGCGTTGCAACGTCCTTCGGATATTTGTTGCCGATCTCGCTGCCGGTGAAGCCCGCCAGCGCCATTTCGCTGATGCACTGCTCAAAGGTGTTTTCCGCGCCGAGATCGGGCAGGTCGTCGTTTGTCCAGGCAATCGGCGCGATGGCAAGTTGTACTTTATCTTTGTTTAACATAAGTTTTCTCTCCTTAATACAGTCTTGCTTTTTTGATCTCGGCGCTCATCTCTTCATACGCCTTCTGCACGGTCTCGCTGGTGGAAACCTCGGCAACGCCCACGCGCCACCAGGAATCGTAGCCGTCGGACATGGACTTGTGCGCAACCTTGATGTCAAAGAGCACCGGGATGTCATAGTTTTTGGAATCCTCCAGCGCGGCCTTGAGCTCTTCCTCGTTCGTCACGCGATAAGCTTTGCAGCCGTAGCCCTCGGCGATCCTGGCGTAATCGGTCATGATGACTTCGCCGTCAAGGAAACCGGAAGCGGTGCGGCGGGTGAAGCGGGTACCGAAGGTGTCGGTGCCCTGGTTGTTCTGCAGGTTTTCGATGCAGCCCCAGCCCTCGTTGTCGAAGAGCATGACGTTGATTTTCGCCTTTTCCTGCACCGCGGTGTAAAGCTCACTGTGCAGCATCAAAAAGCTGCCGTCGCCGACCATGGTGTAAACGTCCTTGTCGGGGGCCGCGAGCTTCGCGCCGAGCGCGCCGCAAATTTCATAGCCCATGCAGGAGAAGCCGTATTCCATGTGGTAGGTGTTTTCGCCCTTGCTCTTCCAAAGGCGCTGCATACAGCCGGGCAAAGAGCCGGAGGAACCGATCGCGATCGCGTCATTCGCGACGAAGTCGTTGATGATGCCCAGCGCACGGGTCTGCGAAAATCCGTCTTTGAGCTGAATGCTGTACATGCGGTCGATCTCGGCGTGGAAGGCTTTCTGTGCCTCGGCATATTCGGTCGTCCAGCCGCTCCTGTAATCGCCGAGAAGGTCGGCGATCGCGTCGAGACCGGCTTTCGCGTCGGCCAGCACGGCGGTGGAATCCATCTTGAACGCGTCAAAAGCGCACACGTTGACGGAGAGCATCTTCACGTCCGGGTTCTGGAAGCCCCACTTGGAGCAGGTCGTGAAGTCCGTCAAACGGGTGCCGACAGCGATCACGAGGTCGGTCTGCTTGGCAATGGCGTTGGCAGCCGCGCCGCCGGTGACGCCCACGCCGCCCATGTTCAGCGGGTGGTCATAGGGGATCTGGCCCTTGCCGGCCTGGGTCTCGCCGATGGGGATGTTGAATTTTTCGGCAAAGCTGAGCGCCGCTTTCCAGCTTTCGGAATAGGTCACGCCGCCGCCCACGATCATCATCGGCTTTTTGGCCGCTTTGATGAGGTCGGCCGCCGCCTGCGCTTCACGGGCGGAGGGAAGCTGACGGTCAATGTACCAAACGCGCTTTTGCAGGAAATAATCGGGATAATCGAAGGCTTCGGCCTCCACATCCTGCGGCATGGCGATGCAGACCGCGCCGGTGTCGGCGGGACTGGTGAGCACGCGCATGGCGTTGATGCAGGCGGTCATGAGCTGTTCGGGGCGCTCAATGCGGTCCCAGTATTTACATACGGCGCGGAAGGCGTCGTTCGCCGTGGTGGAAACCGCGGTGGGCTGCTCGATCTGCTGCAGCACCGGGTCGGGCTGGCGGCAGGCGAAGGTGTCGCCGGGGAGGACAAGCAGCGGGATGCGGTTCGCCGTGGCGGTGCCGCAGGCAGTGACCATGTTCAGTGCGCCCGGGCCGATGGACGACGTGCAGGCGATGATCTCGCGGCGGTGCTTCTGCTTGGCGAAGGCGATGGCGGCGTGCGCCATGCCCTGCTCGTTGTGGCCCTGATAGTAGGTCAGATTGTGGCCGCCCTGTTCGAGCGCCTGACCGATGCCGACCACGCAGCCGTGGCCGAAGATGCCGAAAATGCCTTTGACGAACTTGGTCTCTTTGCCGTCAAAGCAAACGTATTGGTTGTCGAGGAATTTGACAAGGGCCTGAGCCATGGTGAGTTTCATAGTAATCACGTTCCTTCTTGAAATATTTAGAAGCTGAATGAGCTGTCAGCTGTCAGCCGTTTGAAATCAATTGCTGACTGCTGACTTCTAACCGCTGACTGCTGCCGGAGGCTCACGCCTTCGGCCACATAAGTGCTTCGCTGGCAGGGTCGGTCACCCAGCGGTGTTCGGGCAGGAAGTACGGGGTGATGTAGGGGTTGCCGTCGAGGTGGCGGATGACCCAGAGATACCACATGGCGTAGCCGGGAGCGGTGGTCTGCGGGTGGGTCTCCTCCTCGAGAATGAGCACGGTGGAATTGTTGTGGGTTTTCACAACATCTTCGCTCAGCTCGGCAAAGCCGTAGCCCTGTTCGGGGTTGAACTTGTAGTAGTAGATCTCCGGCTGGGGATGGGTGTGCGGCGGATAGCTGCTCCACTTGCCGGGGAAGCCGATGACTTCGCCGACAACAAGGTTCGACCACGGCGCGTTGCTGTAATCGAACACGGTGCGGACGATCCGGGTCGACGCTTCGCGCATCGTGCCCTGCCCGCGGTGCTCGCTGGCGCATTCTTCGGGCGTGTAGAGCTTGCACGGGAAGGTCTTGTCGTTGTCGGTGCGATGGACGGTCCATTCGCTTTCGGCGAGCGCGGTGATCGTCACCTTCACGTCGTTCGGCACAGAGAGCACCCACGGCTCAAAATCGAAGCAGTTTTCGCGTTCGATCTCGAAGCACTTCCCGTCGAATTCGACCTTTGCCTTGCCGTAAACCAGCAAGTAGGCGCGTTCCATGTGCTGTTCGTCGGTGAACACGTCGCCCGCGCTTTGGCGCAGGATGCCGAAATCCATCATGGTGTTCGGCGTTTTGTCTTCAAATTTCGTCACGGCGTTGTAGCCGTAGGGCCAGTCCTTCGGCCCGGGGATCAGTCTTTTATCCATCTTTGCGCCTCCTCAGCCGAGGATCTCGGCGATCTTCACGGGTCTGCCTTCGGCCACGGACTTCTTAGCGGCAAGGGCGATCAGGATCGCGGCCAGACCGTCTTCGCCGGTGGTCGGGGTGGGCTTGTCGTTCTGGACAGCCTCCACGAACTGCTTCATCTCGTCGGTGAAGGACTGCATGTAGCGCTCAAGGAAGAAGTAAAGCGGCTTGTCGGTCACAACGCCGTCGGCGGTCATGAGCGTCACGTTGGTCGGGGTGTCGTTGGCGGCAACGGCGGCGCCCAGAGAACCGAAGGCCTCCACGCGCTGATCGTAGCCATAGGCGGCGCGGCGGGAATTGTCGATCACGCCGATGGCGCCGCTTTTGAATTTCAGGGAGATGATGGCGGTGTCCACGTCGCCGGCTTCGCCGATGGCGGGATCGACCAGACAGGCGGCGTTGACATAGACCTCGTCCACCTCGGAGCCGGCGATGAAGCACGCCATGTCGAAATCATGGATCGTCATGTCAAGGAAGATGCCGCCGGAGACCGCAGCGTACTTGGCCGGCGGAGGCTCCGGGTCGCGGGAGGTGATCTTGATCAGCTCGAGCTTGCCGAGCTTGCCCTTGTTGATGAGCTCGCGGATGTGGGCAAAGTTATGGTCAAAGCGGCGGTTGAAGCCGACCTGGAGCTTGACGCCCGCTTCCTTCACGGCGTCGATGACGGCCAGCACCTTTTCCGGGGTCAGATCGACCGGCTTTTCGCAAAAGACGTGTTTGCCGGCTTTTGCCGCGGCGATGGAGATGTCGGCGTGGGTGTCGGTGGAAGAGCAGACGAGCACGGCGTCGATTTCGGGATCGGCGAGCATGTCCTCGTAGCTGTCATAGATTTTTTCAATGCCGTATTCGGCGGCAAGGGCGGGCAGGGCGTCTTTGAACACGTCGGTGATGCCGAGCACCTTTGCGCCGGGCACGCTGTAGGTGATGGATTTCATATGCACCTTGCCGATGCGGCCGGCGCCGATGATGCCGATGTTGAGCTGCTTCATAAAAAATCCTCCGTGAGAAATGAATTTGTGTGCGCACAAAATTATGCATAATAAAGTATAGCAAAAAAAGATTGCCGTTGCAAGATGCAGCGGCAATTTTCAGGCGATTTTTTGCAAAAAAGTTCAAGGCCGGTTTGTCAATCGGTTTTTGAAAAAACGATCGAAGTCCTGCAGCGTCTTGTATTTTTTACAAATATCGTGTATAGTTGACACGGAAGGACACCGGTGATTGCACAAAGCACGAAGCCAAATAAAAAACTTACGGATCTCACGCACAGGAGGAACCGAAATGCTCAACGAATTGCTGCGGGAACGAAACATACCGCCGCTGCTGCCAAAAGAAAAAGCGCTGGAGGTTTTACAGCGGGAGGAATACGGCTTTTTGCCGGAGGCTCCCTCTGTGCTGTCGTTCACCGCTGAAGAAAACATCATTCCCCGCTTCTGCGGCGGAAACGCCGAGCTGCATCGCATCACGGCATCGTGCACCGTGCGCGGCAAGCCGTTCTCCTTTCCGTTTTCCGCCGTTCTGCCCACAGACGGACAGCGGCATCCGTTTTTTATCCACATCAATTTCCGCGACGCGGTTCCTGATCGCTATATGCCCTCAGAGGAACTGGTTGACAACGGCTTCGCTGTGCTGTCGTTTTGCTATCTGGACGTGGCGTCTGACGACGGCGACTTTACAACCGGGCTTGCGGGCCTGCTCTTTGACGGCGGCAAGCGTGCGCCGTCCGACCCGGGCAAGATCGCGCTTTGGGCGTGGGCGGCACAGCGTGTGATGGATTGGGCCGAAACGCGCCCGGACGCGCTCGACCTCGCGCAAAGCATCGTCTGCGGCCATTCGCGGCTCGGCAAGACCGCCCTGCTCGCTGCGGCGACCGACCCGCGTTTCGCTTACGCATACTCCAATGACTCCGGCTGTTCCGGCGCGGCGCTGGCGCGCGGCACACGCGGCGAAACCGTGCGTGATATCTGCCAAAAGTTTCCGTTCTGGTTCTGTGAAAACTATCTGCAATATATGGATAACGAGGCGAAGATGCCCTTTGATCAACACGATCTGATCGCCGCCGTTGCGCCCCGGCGCGTTCTGATCGGCAGCGCAGCGGAGGATTACTGGGCCGACCCACTGTCGGAGCAGCTTGCCTGTGTCGCAGCGTCGCCAGCGTTTCGCTGCGGGTTGGAATGCCCCGACCGTCCGGCGCAGGCAGGAGAAGCGTTTTTGGACGGCGACGTGGGCTATCATCTGCGCCGGGGACGGCATTATTTCAGCCGCGCAGACTGGCATCAGCTCATACGCTTCGTTCGCCTGCACGACAGAACAGCAGAATAAAAAACAACCGGCCGCCCGATCGGGCGGCCGATGCTTTGGAGCTAGTAGTCGGACTCGAACCGACGACCTGCGCATTACGAATGCGCTGCTCTACCAACTGAGCCATACTAGCAGATGTCAGTTCCCTGACAGCTTGGTTATTATAGCATAAGATTTTCAAAAAGTAAAGAGAAAACAAAACTTTTTTTCGTTTTTTTCTCAGGCGCGGTTCCGCTTTTGCTGGCGCACGTCGCGGCCGTGAAACTCAATGATATCGCAGCTTCCCATCAGGCGCGAGGTGAAGCGCTGGGAATAGGTCTGTTCCAGCTCGGAGAGCTGCAGGTTCGTGTTGAACACCGTGGGCAGACCGTTACCCAGGCGGGTGTTCAGCAGATTATACAGCGCGGAAACCGTGAAGGATGTGACCATCTCGGTGCCGAGATCGTCGATCACGAGAAGATCGCTGCGATAGAGGTCGTCGTCCAGCTCCTCGTCGGTTGTGCCGCGGGAAAAATGCTCCTTTTGCAGACGGTCGAGGATGTTTTGCGCCGTGCCGTAATAGACGTTGAAGTTCCGGTCGATCAGACGGTTGACGACCGCGAGGGAAAGGTGGGTCTTGCCGAGGCCGGTCTTGCCGAGCATGAGCAGCCCCTTGGACGCGGGCGAGAACGAACTGCAGTAATCCTTCAAAAAGGCGACCACGGTGGTCATCACGCGCCGGTGGCTGAGGCCCAGCGCAGGATCGACCTCGTCGCTGTAATAGGAGAGATCAAAGGTTTCGAAGGTGCAGTTTTTCAGCATGGCGGCGGCAGGGATCGCGTCCTTTGCCGTTTGGCGGATCAGGTCAAGATAACACTTGCAGTAATAGCTGCCGCAGGAACCGGTGTCGCGGCAGGCGGGACAGGTGTAGACATTTTCCAGATAATCCTTCGGAAAACCGGCCGTTTGCAGCAGCTCGGCACGTTTGCGCTGCAGCTCCAGATTTTCTGCGGAAAGCCGGGCGATCTGCGCCGAGGAGCTTTCGCCCCGGGCGGCAAGCTTGACCACCTCGGCGCCCGTGGCGGCAAGCTGACGCTCCAGCGCGTCAATTTCCGGGCAGGCGGCAACCACTTCGGCGTGGCGCTGCCAGTAGCGCGCTTCGGATGCGCGGCGGCGGTCGTCCAACGCCTGCTTTGCACGCAGATAGATGCTTTTTTTGTAAGCCATGGCAGGTTCTCCTTACTCCGGTTTTTTCGGCACATAGTCGCGCAGGCCGATGGCGCTTTGGCGGTAGGCCTCGAGATCATAGGACGCGTCGGAGGAATAGACGCTCCCCTTTTGCGCGGCGGCCGTTTTTTTCTTTCCGGCGCTCTTTTTTTCCGCCCACTGCTTTTTTTCCGCTTCGGCGGCCTGCGGGGTTTTGATCTGCTTTTCGTGCCACGAACGCAGCACCTTGTCCATATATTCGAGGCTGAGTCTGGACGTGTTGTCGATGCAGATCTCATACGCCAGCAGGATCATCTGCGTGCTCATCTGCAGCTCCTTGCTCCAACCGTCCAGATAGCGGCGCTGCTTGGCGGTGGGGTTGCGGTTCTTCGCGCCGGTCTCGGCACGGAATTCCTCCCACAAGGCGTCGGAGGTGTGCAGAGAAGCGATGTATTCCTCGGCGGCCTCCAGCGAATCGATCTCCTTTTCGCTCCATTCCCGGCCGAGAGAGGCGATGAATTTGTAGCCGGTCTTGCCCTTGCTTTTGGCGTATTCCAGCAGCATGAGGATCACCTCCAGCGGCAGGTCGTAGGTGTCGTGGAGCATGATGAGAATGGACTGACCCTCATAGCCGATGGTTTTTCCCAGCTTGAGCTGCGCTTCCGCAAACAGCTCGCGGAACGCCTCGCATTCCGCCACACGCGCGGCGATCTCCTCATGGGTCGGCCGGGCAAGCGGCAGCGGGGCGACCTCTTTTTTCGGCATCTCCGGCGCGGCGGCAGGCTGCGTCGGCACCGGCGCGGCGGGTTCGGCCGCCTTCTTTTTCGGCGCGGGTTTGCCCGCCTGCTGCAGCACGCCGCGTTCCACCCAGAACAGCAGCGCATCCTCCACCTCTGCCGGGTCGCGCTTGAGCGTTTGGGAAAGCTCGGCCACCGTCGGCGGATTTCCGCCCCCGCAAAGCAGGAGCAGCAGCGCCTTCAGCGACAGCGGGCTCGCGAGACAGATGTTTTCCTGCACGACCGCCTTCGGCACGGGAAAGATCTCGGTAAAGACCTCGTAGTTGATTTGAAATTCCATAGTTTTTTCCTTATTTATCGCGGACCATCGCCCGATACAGGGCGCAGACGTCCGCCGCGTCGCCGTTGGCGACGAGCTGTCCTTTTGTCAGAATGATCGCTTTGTTGCAGATGCGCTCCACGCGCTCAGTGCTGTGGGAAACAAAGAGCACCGTGACGCCGTCGTCCATCATGTTCAGAATGCGCTGTTCGCTCTTGTCCTTGAACGCGGCGTCGCCGACGGAGAGAACCTCGTCGAGGATCAGCACTTCGGGCTTGACGGACGTGGCGATCGCAAAGCCCAGACGGGAACGCATACCGGAGGAATAGCTTTTGATGGGCGTGTTGATGAAATCGCCCAGCTCCGAAAACTCTACGATCTCGTCATATTTGCTTTGCAGGAACGAGCGGGGAAAACCGAGCGTCGCGCCGTAAAGGAAGATGTTCTCCTTGCCGCTGTAATTCGGGTCGAAACCCGCGCCGAGTTCCAGCATCGGCGCAATGACGCCCTCGGTGCGGATGGTGCCCTGGGTGGGCTTCAGCACCCCGGCGACAGTTTTTAAAAGTGTGCTTTTTCCGGCGCCGTTGAAGCCGAGCACGCCCATGCGGTCGCCTTTTTTCACTTTGAACGACACATCCTTCAGCGCCCAGAACTCCGAATAATGCAGATCATGCTTGACCAGCCGGATGAAGTATTCCTTTGCGGAATCCACGCCTTCGGAATTCAGGTTGAACTTCATGCTGATGTGCTGCGCGTCTATGGCATATTTACTCACGAGGCTACCTCCGGATCAGATGTGAAGAATGAACTTGTCCTGATACTTATAGAACAGGAAAAAGCCGATGATGACCGTAACGGCGGAAAAGGCAAGGCTGTAATACATCAGATTCATGTCCCAGTAATGCACAAAATCCGTTCCCCAGAGCACCGCCGCCCGGAACATGCCGACCAGACCGTACAGCGGATTGAGCTTCAGCAGACGGATCTGCCAGGTGCCCTCTTCAAAGCCGAGACGGCTGACGTGGTAGACGATCGGCGTCATATAGAACAGCAGCAGGGTGAACACATCGTAGAGGTTTTCGACGTCCTTGAAAAACACAGAGATCGTGGCGAGGATCATCCCCACGCCGATGGAAAGGATCAGCGTGATCAGAATGGGAATGATGATGAACACCACGCGCCAGGTGACTGTGATCGGGTGGATCTTGAAGATGTTCATGAACGCGACGACGAAGACCAGAACCGTCAGCGAGATCACAAAGGTCACAAACGCGGACAGAACCGCCGACACCGTGTAGACATACTTCGGCACATAGACCTTTTTGATCATCGAGGCGTGCTTGCGCACAGAACCCATGGCGCGTTTCGTTGCGCTGGTATAGAACTGATAGAGCAGACGGCCGCAAAGCAGGTAGACCGGATAGTTGACCACCTTGCTGCTGTCACGGCCGAAGATGTTGTTGAACACAAAGGCCAGCACGATCATCGTGAGCAGCGGCTGCAAAAACGTCCACAGCACACCGAGGAACGAATTGCGATACTGCAGCTTGATGTTCTTGCTCACAAGCTCGCGGATCAAAAAGCGGTATTTGAGAAAATTATTGAAATGCGCCGTCGCGGCACTCTTGATGCGCTGCAAGCGTCTCCCTCCACTTCGAATACAGTTTCACAGAATAGAATTATAGCACAAAGAGAAAAGATTTACAATCCCTTTTTCGGCGTTTACGTATAATTCCGGCGAAATTCCCCAAGACTAACGGTGAAACAAACACCGAAAGGATGAAAACCTATGAATGAAGACAGTATCCGCCTGCTCAAGGAATGCAACAGCGGCGCAAAAACCGCGGTCAACTCCTTTGACGCCGTGCTGGACAAAGTCCACGATCCCGCCCTGCTGGAGATGCTCAAGGGCTCGCGGCAGGCACACGAAGACCTTGGCAACGAGACCGACCGGCTGTTGGAGAGCGAGGGCGAAACCGGAAAGGATCCCTCCCCCATGGCGCGGGCAGGCGCACGGTTCAAGATCGACCTGGAGCTGCTGCGCGACGGCACCGACAACACGATCGCCGACCTGATGACCGACGGGTGCAACATGGGCATCAAGCAGATCTCCGTCTATTTCAACAAATATCCGAACGCCGACGACGCCGTGAAAGCCCTTGCGGAGCGCTTCCGTTCGGAGGAGGACACGCTGCTGCAAAAACTGCGAAAGTATTTGTAAAAATTGCTTCGAAACGAAGCGGGAGGAACAGCCACTGCGCCGCGCAGCTTCGCTATGCGGCAAAGGCGGCGGAACGCGCAGTGCAGCGAAGCTGCACTGCGGCAAAGGCGAAATCGCCTTTGCGCGCGGCTGACCGCGGTCAGCCGCGCCGTTCCGCCGCCGCGCTGCGCACGGCAAAGCCGTGCGCAAAAGGGATCCTGCGCACAGAAAAAAGCGCATTTACCGCAGACTTTCTATGGCATTGCGCTTTTCATTTTTTTGCTTTGACAGTTTTCGCCGGGAAATCGGAAGCTCAAATCTGTTTTCCCACCGTGCCGTCAGACACCACATAGGTCGCAGAAAGCATACCGGTTCCGATCTGCCGGCGCACCTGATCCCGCGCGGGGAAGTACATGGAGATCGGGCCGACGTTACCGTGCAGAAGGATCTGCAGCCAAACCACGGTCGGGTGGAAAAACGGAATGACCTTTTTGCTGCTGCCGGCGTTCCAGACCGCGGCCGCATAGAACGAACAGTTGCGGAACAGACCCCACTGGTTCTGCTCGGCGGCACGGCGGCTCACCTTTTTGAGCTCGGCGCGGGTCAGCGTGTCCTTCGTTGCGGTCATCCCCTTCACACCGTAGACGTTGCCGCAATAGGCCTCCACATTGTAATAGATCCCGTTGCCGTCGGCGCGGGTAATGAACCAGTTTCCGACAGAGACCCCCTGCCCCGGCGGGCAGCTATAGGCGCCCACCTGCAGCGTTTCATTCGAAAGGTTTTCGATATACACCCAGCAATGGCCGAAAATTGCCGCGCTCGAACGCCGGTGACAAAGATACATATTCGCCACGATCTCGTCGTCTTCTCCGGCGGCAGCAACCGAAAACGGCGCCGCAAGCGCAAACAGCAAACAAAGGCTCAGCAGCAGGCAAAGAATACGTTTGGTTTTCAAAGCAGTACCTCCAAAATCAAAAACGGGGCAACCGGAGCTGCCCCGAACCGATACACAAAGAATCAATCGTCAGCGTTCTGAACGGCTTCTTCCAGCCAGGCGGCGTCTTCGCCCTTGGCGATCTCGCCGTGCTTGACCTGGGTGATCACTGCAAGGCCGAGCGCAAACATGATGGCGCAGAACAGGAACATGAAGTTGTAGTCGTCACCAAACAGGCCGATCAGGAAGCCGCAAAGGATGGGGCCGGTGATCGCGGCGGAGAAGGTCGCCGTGTAGTAATAGCCGGTGAAGGTGCCGACATAGTCGCGTCCGCCGATGGCGAGCACAAGGGGCAGCGTGTTGATGTTGATGCAGCCGACTGCCGCGCCGCCGACCACAAGGGCGATCCACAGCACGACCCACACAAAGGTGCGGTTATTGGCAAAGAGCTGCGAAACGGCAAGATAGATCGCAAACATGACGACGATAACAGTCAGGCCGCCGATGATGGTCTTTTTGCGGCCGAATTTTCTGCCGAGCGTACCGGCAGGAATGCCGAAGGCGGCAAGGGAAACGGCGAAGACCGCCATCATCAAAGTGGAATTTTTCGGCGGAAGGTTCAGCGTGTCGAGCGCAAAGTTGGTGAAGTTCGGAACAATGGCCTCTGTGGCGTTGTTGATCAGGAACAGAGCCGCGAGCATGATGATCAGACTCCTGCGCTCCTCCTTGCTGATGGGGAGATCCTTGATCTTGATCTTTTTCGGTTTCTCGCTTGTCTCTTCCGCGGCAAGCTCCACATCCTTGGACAGGTCATATTTCTTGTTGCGTGCATAGAAAGCAACCAGAACCACCAGGCAGAGCACGGCGATGATCGCGGCGATCAGGAAGACCGGCGTATAGTTGACATAGATGAATTCGCCGTTGACGACCTTGGCGATCTTCTGGGCGACAAGCTCGCCCTTGGAGGAATCACCGGAAAAATGCGTGCCGTTGAAATACAGCGCGTCGCGGCCGGAGGCGATGAAGTTGTCCACCGTGTCCTTGAATTCGGCGGGGATACCGTTGGCGAGAATCCCGCTGAAACGGACGACCGGGGAGCCGTCGGGATTGAGTTCCAGGATCTGGCCGAGGGTGTTCACCTTCGCGCTGAGCGCCTCATGCAGAGAGGAAAAGCCCAGCAGACCGACGAGCGCCGTGGCGATCGTGCCCATCACAAGGCCGATCATCTGGCCGATGCCACCCATGATGTTGATCACGGCGTTGGCGTCGCTCTGCAGCGCGGAAGGCGTGAAGTCCGGCATCAGCGAGACCACGGGAGAGCGCCAGATGGACATGGTAAAGTTGAAGAGAATGATAACGGACATCATCAGTCCGATGCTCAGGGCAACGGATTTGATCGTGGCTGCCACCGGAATGAAGGTGAAGAACAGCGCGCAGATCGGCAGACAGATGATGATGTAAGGCATCCGCTTGCCCCATTTGGTCTTGGTGCGGTCGCTGCGTTTGCCGAAATAGGGCTGGAAAATGACGCCGAAGACATTGTCGATCGTCATGATGGCGTTGACCAGCAGGGCAACAGAAAGGAAGACCGGCAATTTTGCGCCGCCGTCCGTCAACTCTGTGAGCTTTGCGCGGAAAATAACGGGAACATAGGAATTATAGACGTTCCATAGCAGCATACAGGCCATGAAGCCGAAGCCGATCAAAAACGTGCGTTTGTAATTTAGCTTTCCCTCCTCCGGCTTTTTCTCTTTCTTTTCAGACATAAAAATTCCTCCTTTTTCGTTCAGTGAAGACACTGATACAAAAGTATTATACGCGCAAACGGAAAATATTTCAAGTCTCTTGGCAATTCAGCGCATTTATCTACCAAATGCACAAAAAATGCCTCTTCGTTTTGTTGACAAATGCCGTCAATCGTGTTATAGTTTGTTCAGAATTTTCACCGATTCCGGAAAGGAAGGCGAGTTTTATGGCCAACTATACAAAAGAGGACATTCTGCGCATCACCGAGGAAGAGAACGTCCGATTCATCTGCCTGCAGTTCACCGACATTCTCGGGATGCTCAAAAGCGTTTCCATCACCACAAGCCAGCTTAAAAAAGCGCTTTCCAACGGCTGCGGCTTCGACGGTTCCTCCATCGACGGCTTTGTGCGCATCGAGGAAAGCGACATGTGCCTGCACCCGGATCTGGATTCCTTTGTGATTTTGCCCTGGCAATCGGAGGAGAGCAAGACCGCCCGCCTGATCTGCGACATCTACCGCGCCGACGGCACCCCCTTTGAAGGCGACCCGCGCTATGTGCTGCGCCGCGCGATCCGGGCGGCCGCAGAGCTGGGCTTCACCGTCAATGTCGGCCCCGAATGCGAATTCTTCCTGTTCCATCTCGACCGGAACGGCAAACCCACCACCGAAACCTTTGACAAGGGCGGCTATTTTGAACTCGGCCCCACAGACCGCGGCGAAAGCTGCCGCAACGACATCTGCCTCGTGCTCGAACGCATGGGCTTTGTGATCGAAGCGTCGCACCACGAAAACGCCATTGCCCAGCACGAGATCGACTTCAAATACGACGAAGTGCTGCGCACGGCGGACAATGTGATGACCTTCAAATATGTGGTCAAGAGCGTTTCGCGTTCCCACGGCCTTTATGCGACCTTTATGCCGAAGCCGATCTTCGGCCAGTGCGGTTCCGGTATGCACACGAACATCTCCCTGTTCAAGGACGGCAAAAACGCCTTTTATGACGAAAGCGACGAATTCGGTCTGTCGCCGGTCGCCTATCGGTTCATCGCCGGCCTGATGGCGCATATCAAGCCCATGACGCTGCTGACAAACCCCATCGTCAACTCCTACAAGCGTCTGGTGCCCGGCTATGAGGCGCCGGTCTACATCGCCTGGTCAGCCAAAAACCGCAGTCCCCTGATCCGCATCCCCACCGCCAAAGGCAACGCCACTCGCGTGGAGCTGCGCAACCCCGACCCGGCCGCGAACCCCTATCTGGAGATGGCGGCGGTCATCTTTGCCGGGCTCGACGGCATCAAGCGCGGCCTGACCCCGCCGGAGCCGAAGGACAGCAACATCTTCACCCTTTCCACCGAAGAGCGCCACGCCCAGGGCATCCACTCGCTGCCGAAGACGCTGGGCGAAGCCCTGCACGAGTTCAAGCACGACGATTTCATGCGCGAATGCATGGGCGACCATGTGTTCAAAAAGTACATTGAGGCAAAAACCGAGGAATGGAAGGAATACTGCACCCGCGTGTCGCAGTGGGAGATCGAAAAGTACCTCGGGAAGTATTGAGCAGTCAGCAGTCAGCAAAGGGGCTGTCGCATTTAGCGAAAAACGTCAAAGCAAATATTAAAAGAAAGCGCTTTCCGCAGACTTGTTCTGTGAAGATAGCGCTTTCTTAATTTTTTGTTCTCAAAAGCAGTAGGATTATTTTGCTTTGACTCGACGTTTTTTCGCCCTCGGCGTACTTTTGTACAGCCTTCGGTCGAAGAAAACGCCGTTTTTATCTAAACCGTTCTCTTTCTGTTCGCTAACTGCTAACCGCTGACAGCGAACCGCTTTTAATTCACCTGTCCCAGATATTCCTCCAGCGTCAGGTGCTTTTTTTTCATCTCCTTCGCGGCGTCGCGGCCGACAAAGCGGTAGTGCCAGCGCTCGTAGGCGATGCCGGTGATCTCGACCTTGTCCTTCGGGTAACGCTCGATGAAGCCGTAGCGCCAGGCGTTCGCCTGCAGCCACTTGAAAAGCTGTTCGGCGTTTGTGTTCTTCCCGGCGTGGATGTCGATCGCAAGCCCCAGCTCGTGCTCGCTGTGGCCCGGTTCGGCAACGTATTCCTTCGCCTTGCGCTCGGCCTCCTGCTGAGAATTCCCCTGCCTGCGGTACCACGCGACGCGCTCGTCCATGATCTGGCGCTGGGTCTCGTTGGAGCGATAGCAGTAGGCGGCCTCCATCAAAAAGCCGTTTTTCTTCGCGGCGCGCACCATGCGCTGCCACATGGGATAGATGCGCGCGTCATACTGCTGGCCGTTTTCCAGCGTGAACAGCGGCGGCACATAGTCGTCCGGCACGGCATGGGTGCGGTTGACGAGGATCAGCGGCCATTCCTGCCAGGGCGAAAGGGTCGTCTCCGCATAGGACATCGGCGTTTCGGCCGTTGTGGGAGGGGGCGGATATTTGCGTTGTTCGATCTGCCCGTCGATCCACAGGCTCAGCAAAAAGCTGAACGCCAGCACGGCGGCCGCAGCCAGAAATGTCAGCAGCCGTTTTCTTTTCAAAGCAATCCTTCCTTTTCGGTCAAGTCAGTCCGTTTGCCTGCACGGTGTGAATCTGCCATTCGCGGCTGCCGTCGACGTCGCGCAGCTTCGCTTTGACCGTACAGGTCTCCAGCACGGAATCGTCCCCATAGGAGACCAGCGACACCCGCAGGGTGTACATGCCGTCCGCGCCGAGGGTTTCGGAATCTACCCGCGCCAGAACGCCGGCGTCGCCCCCGTCGCCGAGGCCGTAGTAATAACTGCCGTCATGGTAATAGCACTGGAGACAACTGTATTTTTCGCGGTCTTCCCTTTGGAAGCTGTTGAAGTTGTGGTCCGGCTGAACATTCAGAATGTTTTCCAGAATCCAGTCCACACGCTTTGCGGGAATCTGTTCATAGTAGTACCAGTTGACCAGACCGAGCGGATCCGGCGTCTTGAAAACGTAGCGTTCGGCCGCTTCGTCATATTCCGAATCCGAAACGAATTTTTCTTCGCCCTGCCAGCCCTTTTTCTCTCTGTAGTAGCCGTAGAGATCATACCAGACATTCCGGATGCTGTAGAGCGCCACCGGCAGCGCGTTTTCGGCGGCGCTGTCATAGTTCAGATCCTCATTCACACAGTACGCGAAGGATGCAAAAATGGTGAACATCTCTTCAAAGTCATCCAGCTCGGCCTTCGTTGCCGGAGCGTCGGCCGGCACAGCGGAGGTCGGCGCGGCGGTCGTTTCCGTCGGCGCGGCGGTCGTCTCCGTCGGCGCTGTTTGCGTCGGGTCCTCCGGTTCGGGCTTTGCGCCGCAGCCGGACAACAGTCCCACGAGGAGGCAGGCACCCAGCACAAGCGCGGCCGGCCGTTTGAATTGCAGCTTGTTTTTCATTGGTTTTCTCCTTTTTTTCAGAATTATCCGCGTCGGGCGGCGATGGATCGGCACAGTTCGAAAGAAAGTTCGCAAAGCGTCCCCGCTTCGGCACGGGGAAGCGACGACGCAAGCGTGCTATTTCAGAGCGGACGCCAGCGAGTGATCCTCCAGAAACGTGTTCAGATTATAGAGAAAGAGCACATGGGTAAAGGTCATTTCATCCATCACCGCAGAGACACTGTCCGTGAAATAGCGCGGGTCGATGACCACGATTTTGGAGAAATAAGGGGTGAGCATCGGCAGCAGACAGTTGGCGTAGGAATCCTTGAACACCAGCAGCGTCCGTTCCGTGTCCGCGGTGGAGGTGATGATCACCTTGTCAAAGTTGCCGCCGAGAAAGACTTCATATTTGTTTTTCTGTTCGAGCTTTTCGGCGTCAAACAAGGTCGCGGTCTTTTTGCCCTGCGTTTCATAATAGACCGTGTAGGTGCCTTTTGTGTGCTTCGGGATGCAGACCTCTACCGTGTCCCGCAGCCTGTGCTCGCCGTAGGTCGAAGCCAGCGTTCCGGAAAAATCGTTTGTCACGGGGTAGAAGGTGAAGTCCTTTTCCTTTGCGCCGAGCTTCCACGCCTCACTCAGGCCGAGGAAGGCGCGAAAAGCCGCCCGGGTCGTCCAGTGGTGATCGGTACGGTAATAGAGCGTATGGGGATCCGCGCCCTCAAAGCGTTTCAGGCAGCTCACCCATTTGAGGTTCACGCCCTTGAGCTGCGCATGGGCGTCCTTGAGCTGCTTTTGCTGGTCGGGCAGCGTCAGTCCGTAGGGCATTTCGTCTTTCAGCAGACAGCTCGCGTTCGGCGCAAGGATCATGCCGCTCTTGAGCTCCCCGTGTTTTTTCAGAAAATCCCGGATCGCAGCGGTGATCTCGGCCTGCTGCGCTTCGTCATGGGCGGTCTGCCGCTCCAGCAGAAAGCCGCTTTGGGTGCGGTAGACGCCGTTCTGCTCCCGTGCGCCGGTGAGCGTTGCAAACAGCGCACGCAGGCGCACCCAGCCGTCGCGCTGCGGAAACTGGTCGGTCAGATAGGATTCAAAATCGCGCATATAGCTGCCGTCCGCCAGCGCCGCAAGAGAGAAGATCGGCTTTTGCGCCAGAGGACGGTTCTCGCTTTCCGACTGCGCCCTGTCCGGCGTGAACAGCATCAGCAGCCCCGCCGAAAACAGGCAGAGCAAAAAGCAGACCGTGATGCACACGCAGACCGCGCCCGCAGATTTCCGGCCGGTCGGCGCAGGGGTTGGAGTTTCATGTTTCATAGGCGATCCTCAGAATCTGAAATACAGGAAGGGGTTGTAGCTGTCGCTGACGAGGCAGGCCACGCAAAGGGCAAACACGGCGGCGTAGCCGAGGGCCTGCACGATCAGGCGGCTGCGTTCGTTCTTGAACTTCGGCGGCTTTTCAAAGGCGCCGAGGGCGCAAAGGGACATCAGGACGAAGGGGAAGAGGTTGGACAGCAGCAGATACACGGTGTTCGCGTCCGTGAGCCCTGCCCCGCCGCCGAACATGGCGCCGAGATACGCGGCCGCCGCGGAAAAGCTCTCTGCAGAGAAGAAGACCCAGCCGACCACCACGATGAACAGCGTGATCGCGCGGCGCAGCACCTTCGGCAGCTTTTCGAGCAGCGCGGAGAATACGTATTTTTCCAGCAGGAGCAAAACGCCGTAATAGGCGCCCCAGGCCACAAAGTTCCACGCCGCGCCGTGCCACAGGCCGGTCAGCGACCAGACGATGAGAATGTTGAGCACGGTACGCGCCGCGCCCTTGCGGTTGCCGCCCAGGGGGATATAGACATATTTGCGGAACCAGCCGGACAGGGAGATGTGCCAGCGGCTCCAGAAGTCCTTGATGCTCACGGCGGTATAGGGATAATCGAAGTTTTTCGTCAGCTCAAAGCCGAACATCTTTCCGAGGCCGACGGCCATATCGGAATAGCCGGAAAAATCAAAGTAGATCTGCAGCGTGTAGCACAAAATGCCGAACCACGCCGTCACCGTGCCGAGGGCATGGGGATCCGTCCCCTGGATTTCCGCGTAAACCGCGCCGATGGCGTTGGCAAAGATCATTTTTTTGCCGAGGCCGCGAATGAAGATCAGCACGCCGCGGGCGAATTTCTCCGGCGTTTCCCTGCGGGTGCGGAGCTGCTGTTCAATGTCGCCGTACTGGACGATGGGGCCGGCAATGAGCTGCGGGAACATGGTGATATAGGTGGCGAAACGCAAAAGACTCGTCTGCTCTTCGCATTCGCCCCGATAGACGTCGATGACGTAGGAGAGGATCTGGAAGGTATAAAAGGAGATGCCGACCGGCAAAGGCAGGGCCGCCGCTTTCAGCTCCAGCGAAAACAGGCGGTTGATGTTTTCCACAACAAAGGGCTCGTATTTGAAAAAGCCCAGCACCAGAAGATTGAAAACCACGCAGGCGACAAAGAGAACCTTGCGGCGCTTCGGCTTTTCCGGGAACCGCTGCATATCCAGCACGGTGTTGAAATTGAAGCAGATGCTCACCAGCATCAGCACCACATAGACCGGCTCGCCCCACGCATAAAACACGAGGCTTGCCAGACAAAGCACCAGGTTCTTTTTTGTCATTTCATAGGCCGGAGGCGCGTCCTTTTTGAACACCGGAATGAAATAGAAGCACAGAACCAGCGGCAAAAACACAAAAAGAAATGCGGCACTGCTGAACAACATACGGCTTGCTTCCCCTTAATACTTCCTTTGAAATCTTTGATTCTTCATGACTGCGTTTTCAAAGCGCGCGGCTGAACGCTTTCACGGCTTCGGACGGCGAATCGCACACCGCGAACAGCACAAAGTTTCCGCTCTGCTTGAGCCTGTAGTTTTTCAGCAGCGCGGCCTGTTCGGCGGCGTAGCCCTCAAACAAAACGATTTTTTGCTCCACGCGCCGCCGCAGCGTCTCCGTCAGCGCGGCGCCGTCGTCGCTGCTTTTCAGCCGCACGATCAGCAGCTCGCGCACCTCCATCACATCGTCGGAGGCCGCGTAATAGCCGCCGCTGAACTGCTGCGGATCCAGACCGAACTCTTTTTTGAACGCCTTGTCGCCGCGCACCTCAAGCTGTTCCAGCCCGCAGGCGGCGCTCACAGCCGCACCCACATCCGCCGGCGCAGCATCGCTGACGCGACCCTTTTGCGCGATCGCGGCGAAAACAAACAGCACCAGCACGGCAACGCACAGCAGTTCCTTCACTCTCAAAAACTTCATACGCCGATCTCCAATGTTCGAATCACATGCTTCAGCCAGACGTTCCGATAGAACGCCGCGCTCAGGTGGATGCCGTCCGCGCCGTAGTATCGGGTGGTGAAGCTGCCGTTTTCCTTGAACGCCTCTGCGGAATCGAGGAACTCGACCCCAAGGGCTTTGCACATTTTCCGCAGTTGTTTGTTATACTTCGAAATTGCACCGAAACGTGGCGCGGCGGCAACGCTGCGATCCACCGGGAACAGGAGACTGACCACGATGCGCGTGTCGGGCAGCGCCTTTTGCAGGCGTTCGATGATCGAAGTGTATTTTTTGATGAACGATTTGAGGTGGACCTCTTCCGCAGAAATCATGTTCAGCCCGTAATGCAGGATCAGCACAGGCGGACGGATCGAAACGATCTTGTCGTAGTTTTCTTCCAGATGGCTCAGACTGGCGCTCACCTGGGCAAAAATGTGGTTGCTGTTGAGGATATCGTAGACCTCCAGCCCCTCCATAAGGGAATCGCCGGCAATGTAGACGTCCTTCATCGCCTTGCGATAGCTCAGCTTGCCCGCGTCGAGCAGCCGCAGGATCTCATCCAGGCGCAGGCGGCGGTTCTGACGTTCCAGCTCCTCCAGCCGCTTCAGTTCGAGCTTCCGCAGTTTTTCTTCGACCTTCGCCGCGTCGACGCTCTCAAAGCGCTGCAGCGCCGCGAGCCCTTTCGCCGTTTCGACCGCGGCGGCTTTCGGCGTTTTGAGCGCAAAAAAGCCGACCAGCGGCACAAGCGCTGTCAGCACAAGAACAAGCAAAGCACAGAAAAAACGTTTCATGAATTCCTCCGGCGACGGACATTGCATCTTATTTTTTTTATTTTATACCTATACGAAAAAGAAATCAAGCGGCAATGCGCCCGATTTCAAAAATTCACAATTTTTTTATCTTTATTCAGCCGACGATCCGCCGAGGATCTCCGGCAAACGGTCGATCAGAAACCGCTGTGCGGATTCGGAATAGAGCAAATGATAATAATGCCCGTAGTCGCCGCTGCGCTCCTCCTCACAGATGCCGATAGCAGCGCCCTGCGACGCCAGACGCTTATGCTTCTTATCGTTGACGGTCTCCAAGCGTAAATAGCCGTTTTCAACCAGCCAGTTCGTGATCACCGGCGGATGCAGCTTTTTCATGTCCTCCGGCACAAGCGCATTGATGGCGGCAACAAACGGTTTGATCCCAACGGGGTATTCGAAAAAGGAGAACGCGGAAAAATCGATCTGCGAAGGGTCAAAAGGCGGCAAGGCGGAAGCGGTTTTGCGGGTCCCGCCGTTTTTCAGAACCTCGCCGAGCACGTCGGAGACATAATAGAGGCACCGGGAAATGCGCACCTGATTGACGACCTCCCCTTCCGGGATCTCTTCTCCGGTCAGGGGATTGACGCCGCGGGCAAGGGCGTCGATATAAGATTTTGCGTGTTCCAGAAGCTTCAAGTCCATGGGAATTCTCCTGTTTTTTGCTTGTTTTGCTGCGCGGCGCAAACGAACGTTGCGCCGCAGAAGCCGCCGCAGGGCCCCGCCGCCCGGGCGGCGGGCAAGGCGCAGCACGCTGCGCCTTGGCTTTCGCCGAAGGCGAAAGCGCCCTGCGGCGGCGAAACGCACGAAGATTCGCCGGCGGCGAATCTTCGTGCAAATGATGCTGTCAATTTATTTTTTGAACATGGGACGCGCGACATAGCTGGTGTGCAGAAGCTCGTGCGCCTTGTGGCTGTTCGGTTCGCCGAGGAACTCGCTGTAGATGCGCTTGATGTCCTCGCTCTCGTGGCTCTTGCGCTGCGGACGGCCCTTGTCATTCTCGTAAAGGGCGTTCGCACGCAGGGCTTTGAGGTCGGTGAAGTTGCGCACGGACGCGGGCTGGACCGGCTGGCCGCCGCCGTTGATGCAGCCGCCCGGGCAGCACATGATCTCGATGAAGGTGTAGTCGGCGGTGCCGGCACGGACCTTATCCATCAGGATCTTTGCGTTCTTTGTGCCGCTGGCGATGGCGACCTTGACGGTCAGACCGTCGAGATCATAGGCGGCTTCCTTCACGCCCTGCATACCGCGGACGTCGGTGAATTCCACGTTTTCCAGCTCCTTGCCGGTGATGACTTCCGCCGCAGTACGAAGCGCGGCTTCCATCACGCCGCCGGACGCGCCGAAGATGACAGCGGCGCCGGTGCCCTGGCCGAGCGGTTCGTCCGGATTTTCATCCGGCAGCTCGGTGAAGCGGATGCCCGCCGTTTTAATCATGCGGCCGAGTTCACGGGTGGTGAGCACATAATCCACATCGGGATAACCGCTGGCGCTCTGATCGTCGCGGCCGATCTCGAATTTCTTCGCCGTGCAGGGCATGACCGAAACGGAAACGATGTTCTTCGGGTCGATGCCGTTCTTTTCGGCGATGTAGGTCTTGATGATGGCGCCCTGCATCTGCTGGGGAGATTTGCAGGTAGACAGATGCGCAAGCTGATCGGGATAATAGTGTTCGCAGTATTTGATCCAGCCCGGGGAGCAGGAAGTGATCATCGGCAGCACACCGCCGTTCTTGACGCGGCTGACAAGCTCGGTGGCCTCTTCCATGATGGTGAGGTCGGCGCCGAAGTTCGTGTCATAGACCTTGTCAAAGCCGAGGCGGCGCATGGCAGCAAAGAGCTTGCCGGTCACGTCGGTGCCGACGGGCATATCGAAGCATTCGCCGAGGGTTGCGCGGATGGACGGCGCAGCCTGGACGACCACAAATTTTTCAGGGTCGGCGATGGCCTTCTGGATCTCCTTGATGTTGCTCTTTTCATAGAGCGCACCGACCGGGCAGGAAACGATGCACTGGCCGCAGGAGACGCAGGACGTGGAACCCAGCGGCAGCTCAAACGCGGAGCCGATGTGGGTGTCGATGCCGCGGGCGTTCGCGCCGATGACGTTGATGCCCTGGTTGTTGCAGGCGGCCACGCAGCGGCGGCAAAGGATGCACTTGTTGTTGTCGCGGATCATGTGGGCGGCGGAATCGTCAAGCTCGAAGTGCGGCTTGAAGCCGTCGAATACGCCCTCATCCTCCACACCGTACTCTTTGCAGAGCTTCTGCAGTTCGCATTCGCCGCTGCGCACGCAGGACAGGCACTTGCGATTGTGGGTGGAAAGGATCAGTTCCAGCGTCTTGCGGCGGGAATTGCGGATCTTTTCGGTGTTGGTGAAAATCTCGGTGCCGTCGCGCTCGATCGGATACGCGCAG
>CACYHA010000023.1 GCA_902774035.1 Oscillospiraceae bacterium
CACCGATGGAATACCGGTGCCAGTTCGTTGCTTAACTATTTAATCTTCTCTGCCATTTAGGCTGTTTTTGTGCTGTCCGTACAAATTGGAGCAGTTCACGCAGGTGAGCGGTTTCTTTTTCATTTCGTCTATGCGGGCAAGCCATCAGTTGACGGCTTCGCCGACATATTCCAGCAGATCACCCGGCTGACAGCCAAGCAACTTGCAAAGCTGACCGATGTTCGCCCAGCTCACAGGTTCACCGCAGCGCAATTTCTGCAGGGTGCTTTCGGAAAGCAGCTTCTCTTTGCGGATCGAATAAGCACTATACCCTTTCTCTTTCAATGCCTGCAGCACATCAATTCGATATTTCAGCGGCATGGATTCACCTCCCGGAGTTTATTTTTGCTTCTATTCCCAGCGTAATCATTATAACAGAAATGTACACGAAAATCAATGTACAATATGCACGAAAATGCGACCATATCTTTGTGCAATTATACACGAAAAAAAGTGTATAAAAGTATTGACAATACACGATAATTCGTGTATAATGAATACAGAAAGTTAAGGGAAGGTAGACAGCTAAGGCAGCCGCCGGACCAAGACTGCAACGTAAGAGCGGGAACGGATAAGAGAGAGTGAGACGCACTGAGTAGAACGCTAGATGTTTAACGCCGCCCGCCCCTTGACTTTCAAGTATTTCAACAAAGGAAAGGATGTTCACAATGTCAACCAACGAAATCACCAAAAAGATCAGAGAGCTGAAAGAGCTGCAGGCACTTATGGAGCAGGCCCAGGCCGAAGCCGAAGCAATCAAGGACGATCTGAAAGCCCTCATGATCGAAACCGGCACGGATGAAATGAGCGTGGACGTGTTCAAAATCAGATATGCCATCGTCAAGGGCAGCCGCTTTGATACGGCAGCATTCAAAAAGACGCACGCCGACCTGTATGCACAGTACACCCGGCAGACCGAAACCCGCCGTTTCACCGTTGCATAAGAAACGCCCTTGCAAAACCGCGCCAACGGCTGCAAGGGCAAACCCACCGCCAACCACGGGAGCGGGTAAAGCTATTATAACCGCCCGCTCCCTTCCTGTCAAGAAAGGACGGATCACCATGAAAGAAGAAACAATGTTCACACTCACCGCAGAGGAGATGGCCGAAAAGATGGACAAGCTGGATCTTGTCGGCATTGCAAACGCGCTGGAAAGCCTGTATTACACGATCGACGCGATAATGACAGAATATTTTTACCGCTATGACGCGCAAAAGGACGAAGACCGCACCGCCATTCTGTATGAATACACGCGCACCCGCGCCCTCATGCTCGGCGTGAACACGTTGATCTGCGACGCGCACAAGCAGATGGAAGGTCTGCAGGTGGATGTGTATTGACGAAACAAAACGAAACGCCGACGCCCGGCGGCGAAACCGGGCTTTTCTTTTTGCCGTTTTTTATTCTTCAAGAAATTCGATGAAATCCCCATGATCTACTGTTGCAAGGCTGTCATGTTTCCAACCATAGTCAACCCCCATAGCGTTTACTGTCGGTTTGATTCGTTTTGACATCGGGTTATATATGAGCTTCACCGCATTGCCGTCTTTCAAAAGATTGCCGTTGTGCCTGTTTTTTGTGAGAGACAGCAAGCTGTCGAATGTATCAACGTCCGCTCTTTGATAGAACAAAACCACGTCGGCTTTGTTGGCCACGTCGCCGCTTCCGGCTATAAAATCATTGTCGCAGTTGTTCCCGGCGTTTTTTCGCGGGTGGGCAACCAGCAGCACCAACACGGAATACTTCAAAGCAATCTTTTTTAGTTTTCCAACAAAACCGCTTTGCGCCTGATACAATCCGTTTTCGTCCGTTACATTTTCCATTGCCGACATTAAGTTGTCAACGACAACAACGCGGACGCCCAAAGAGCAGATTGCCGTTTCAATCGTTTGCAGCAGGTTCGCGCTTTCATCCTCTGTTCCGTTGTAATCGTTTTGAAACACGCACACACGATCACCGCACCACGCGTCTATTTGAGCTTCAACGCCCGGCTTGAAAGAGTTATACATAGACCCGGGAACGGTTTCAATCCCCGTTTCTCCGGCAAGCTGAAACAAAAGCCACCGCTTCACGTTTTCCGCGTCCAGCTCCCCGGAATAAAGAAAGATTCTTTCGTCCTGTTCCAAGAACTCACAAACTAATTGTGAAACGAAGGTTGATTTCCCCTCGCCGCGCCTGCCTGTAATAACCACCAAATCGCCGAAATAAAAACCCCCGGCAAGTGCAGAGTCCAACAGTTTAATATTTGTCTGCACCTTGTCGATCTGTTCAAGGCTTTTGGTTTTGATTTCAGAAAGAAAGACAATGTTTCTGATCTTTGCCGGTTCTGCATTTGTTACACATCGGATCACATCATCCGTTCCGAATGTTGTCAAAATGTCGTTTGCGTCTTTTTCGCCCATATAATCCTGCATTCTGACGACGTACACAGGAACAGTGAACCGTTTCATAATTTCGTCAACAAGAGTCACCGCGCCGTTTTCGCAGTCTCCGAACACGATTATTTTTTTGAACTGTTGCACCCAGTTATAGCAATGCGCCACCCATGCAAAATTTTTTGCGCCCATCGGCACCGAAACCACGTTGTTCATGCCGCATGATGCAACTGACAGCGCGTCTATTTGACCTTCCGTTATAATGAGTTGTTCAAAGCCTGAACAGTGATTCATGCCGAACAGAATGGGCTTTGTGTCCTTCAACGGTCGTTCTTTGTTTTTGTCACCGGGTTTATAATTCATGTCGCGGAGCTTTACAAATTCAAGTTTTCCGTGCTCGTTATAAAATGGGAACACCAGCTTGTTTTTTTCTTTGCTTGACGTTGTGATGTTGTATTTTCGCGTGATCGTTTCGGGAATCCCGCGCTTTTCCAAAAAACGAACCGCTGCATCTGTTGTGAAAAGATCCTTTTGCGGCAGTTTTTTATAATGCCGCGTCATGTTGTCGAGATCCAGCGGAAAATTCATATCACGCGCCAGCTGAACAAAATGGCCGCTTATTCCGCAGCTGGAGCGGTGACAGCAATATGCACCGCTTTGGAGATTGATTGAAAATGTTTCTTTGTCTTTATGATCTCCACCCATGCAAGAGGGGCAATATTTGAACGTCAATTCGTCGTTTTTCTCTTTCGTTTCAGCGCCGACGAATGACGCAAACCTGTAGGCATCCTCTTTGGTAAACTGATATTTCAAAAGCTAACCACCTTCCAAATCGGGCGACGCCCCGCCCTTTCAGGCGGGAGCGGAAGCCCATATATTTTTTACGATAGAAAGAAAAGATATAACTATCTTTCTTTCTATCTATCTTTCTTTCAGGTTTTTTGCGAAAACCTATAAAAACCATAAGGTTTTTAGATTCTTTTGTAAAAAAAGCATAACATATGGTTTTGTTCATTTTATAGATTTCCCCACGGTCACGAATAACCGTGGGGTGCATTGTTTGTCGGTGTGTCGGCGGTTTCTTTTTTCGGTCTGCCGCCTTTTTTGCCGGCCTCCTGCTTCTTTTGGTTCGTTTCTTCGTATTGTTTGCGTTTTGCGTCAAGATCAGCCTTTACCACTGTAAAGACGGTTTCCGTCTTATCGTCAAGCGTGTATTGCATTTGTACTCCCGTTTCATTTACAAACACCGCTTTGACAAGATTTGCAATTTGAGAATCGTCCATCATTGCAATCAGCGCGGCATAGGAATGCTCTACAACGAATCTGTTTTTTTCTTTTGCCATAATTTTCACCTCACAGCGGTCGGATTTTGCCTTCACAGGGCTTCGGGGTTGCCGTGGGCGTGTTCAGCATGGCAAAAAACTGGTCAAGGTTGACAAGCCGTTTATTGCCCACCAGCACCACAGGGATCTCCCCGCGGTTGACGGCAGCGCGGAACGCCCGCAGGGTGTAGGCGGTGTTCGGGTCAGCCGCTTTCAACTCCCGGAACGCCTCCGGCACGGTTCTCATGCGTGGAATGCTCATGCTTCTTTCCTCCCTTTCAATGTTTTCAGCGCACGTTCCCGCAGTTTTTGGCGTTGTTCCTCCGTGAGTTGACGGGGCATCTGCACTTTTATCCAGCTTTTCGGGCAACGATATTTCTTCGCGTGTTCGTCTTCGCGCAGCAGGCAGCAGGCGGGGCTTTTGGCGCAAAATGCGTCCATGCGTCGCTGCAGGGCAGGGCTGCAGGTTTCGACGGTTGCGGCCGTTTCCGCTTCGTTAAACAAAATGATGGTCTCCCGTTCGATCTGTAATAGTCTGCTCATCGTTCGCCCTCCTTCCGTTGCAGGCACACCGCAGCAGCCGCAGCAAACAGGGCGACCGCGCCGATCAGCGCCAGCGTCAGGCGCTTGTTGATTCTGTCCAGGCGGCAGCCCAGCGCTTCATAAGTGACGAAGGGAACCACGCCCAGGCCGTTGATTTTGTAAAAGCCGTTTGCCTTTTCAACGTGTAGCTCCTCGCCGTTGATGGTTTCACTTTGCCGGGTCATTGCGCGCCTCCTTTGCCAGCTGGTCGATGAGGGCGAGAATGTGCGCCGTTTCCTCCGGCGGCAGCTCATGCCGAAGTTTTCGACTAAAATTGCCGTCGTTCATGCCCAACGCGTCGGCGATCTGCCACAGTTTGACATTTTTCTTTTTTGATGTTTCGCGGATAAGATGATTTTTTTGCATAGCTTTGCTCCTTTTTGCGGAATTGTTGTTGACAACACGATTAGAAACTGATATAATATTTGTGTTCCCAACAACTACAGAATACAGGACAAAATTATTTTTTGCAATTGTAAATTTTTGTTCTTGAAATTATGATTTTTAAGGACACAATAAAAGGTGCTTTATGAAGTATTTAATTGAGCAGATAGATGACTATCCAAATTACAGCCGTACCATAAAACTGTTGAGACACAGCATCACTTGCAACATTCAATTCAAGTCTACTGAAACGGAACCACACAATATCGTTTTGCATTTTTTCGGCGGAATAAGTAGTTTTGAGTGTTCAGCGGTTGCCTTGCTTGCAGAATTGCTCGATCAGACTGTTCTATTGCACAGGTCAAACTTTAACGATGATTATTCCTTCCATTTTCCGGATTTAGACGATGAATTTATAACTGATGAATTAGCTGACAACCCGGATTCAACCGTCGCGATGTTTCTCGCTGGTAAAAAGAATTATAACGATATCAAATTGAAAGAACTGCTAGCTACAAATCCAATCCAGTTTTTGGTTTATGACTGGTCATGTCTATCTTTAGAGGACGTGTACACATTACATTTGATTGAAGCCTGTTTAAGGTTCCACGAAAAAAAACGACATCAGTTAACAAGGTCATTTATAACAAAAATGATAAAGGATCAACACTTTGTTTTACCAACATCCAATGCACCCGACAGCGATCCATGGTATTACTTGATAAACGAATGGAAGATCGGAGATAAACTCTTTGAAGGCTATTTAGTCGATACAGTCGGCACATACTATACCTGTGAATATTTATCAGAGATTGCGCTCGTTATTCTATATGAACTTTCAAAAAACGGGATCTATCTTAAACGATGTGAGCATTGCGGAAAATGGTTTGTTCCGTCAAATGGAAAAGAAATATACTGCTCACGGATCACAGACGGAAAAACTTGCAAAGAAGCAGCCAAGGCGAAAAAGAGAAAAGAGCGCGGCACTACTGAAATACAAAAGAAATATAACTGTGTGAGAACATCACTTGCAAACCAAAAGAACAAAAAGAACGTAACGCCTGTAGATGAAAGAATAATCGACGAACAAGTGGAATCATTCAGCGTCGAATATCAAAAACAAATGACCAAGTATAAACGTAGAGAAATCACAGAATCAGATGTTTTGCAGTGGTTAGATTCACAGTCAATAAGGGGGAGAAAGAATCATGCCGACGATTGAACAGCGCGGCGACACCTACCGCATCACGGTCTCTGCCGGGTATGACCTGCAGGGCAGGCAGATCCGAAAGAAAATGACATGGAAACCCGCGCCGGGGATGACAAAAAAGCAGATCGAAAAAGAGCTGAACCGGCAGGCGGTCATGTTTGAAGAAAAGGTCGCAACCGGCGTCTATCTTGACGGCAACGTGAAATTTGCCGATTTTGCAGAGCGCTGGATGAAGGAATACGCCGAAACGCAGATCAGAGCGACCACACTTTCCCGCTATGAAAGTATGCTCCCGCGAATCAATGCGGCGTTCGGCCATCTGCGCCTTGACAAGATCCAGCCCGCGCATCTGCTTGCTTTCTATCAGAATCTTGCAGAATCCGGCATCCGGGAGGATACAAAATACAATGCGGGCGAGCGTTTGCAAGCCCTCATGAAATCCGAAAAAATCACCCTGCAGGCGCTTTCCGACAAAAGCGGCATATCCCTCGGAACTGTCCGCAGCGCCGCGCACGGTCAAAACGTGATGAAGAAGACCGCCGACGGCATCTGCGCCGCTCTCGGTGTGCCGGTCAAAGACCTGTTTCAGCCGGTTGACCCGGAAAAGACACTTTCAGGCACCACGATCCACCGCTATCATGAATTGATTTCGTCCATATTCAATACAGCGGTCAAATGGCAGGTGATATTCTCCAATCCCTGCGACCGGGTGCAGCCGCCGAAGAAAAACAAGCCGGAACCGAAGTATCTTGACGAAGTGCAGGCGCGGGAACTGCTCACGCTGCTGGAAGGGGAGCCGCCGCAGTTTCGCATCATGATCACGGTGCTGATGTTCACCGGCCTGCGCCGTGCGGAGCTGCTCGGTCTGAAATGGGAAGACGTGGACACCGACACCGGCCTGATCTCGGTCAAGCGGAATCTGCTCTACCTGCCGCACAAAGGCACGTTTGAGAGCGAAACAAAAACCACCATGTCACAGCGCACGATCAAGGTTTCGCCCGCTGTCTGCGACCTGTTCCGGGAGCAAAAGGCACTGCAGGCCGCCCGACGTCTGCAGCTCGGCGACCAATGGCAGGCCACCGGCTACATCTTCACGGCATGGAACGGCGCGGCACTGAACCCGACCACACTTTCCTGCGCGTTTGACACCTTCCGGCAAAAGCACGGTCTGACGGGGATCACGATCCACGGCCTGCGGCACACTAACGCCACGCTGCAAATTGCAAACGGCGTTCCGCTGACCACCGTTGCCCACCGCCTCGGCCATGTCAACGCCACCACCACCACGAAGATCTACGCCCACGCCATCCAGTCCGCAGACGCGGCAGCCGCCCAGGTGATCGACGATCTGCTTTCCCCGGCAGCGACCCGACGATAAAACGGCCGGCGCCGCCGGGTGCAGAATGTTAGGAAATGTTAGGGTAAAAACCTACATCGACGAATAGCTCCCGAAAATCAATGACGAAACGGATAAAAAGAAAAGCTGACTGTTTCCATGGAGCAGTCAGCCGTTTTTTATATGTTCAATGGGAATAAACAGGGGAGACCCGGCGCAAATGACAGGACGCGAAAAACCACCTGAAAACCGCAAAAATGAGGGCAATAAACCCCAAATAAACCCCAAAAGCCGAAATTTGACCGGTTTTTCTCGGTTTTTATCGGGAATAAAAAAGGCCGAAACCCCAATAAAAACAAGGGATTTCGGCATGGTTGCGGAGGTAGGATTTGAACCTACAACCTCCGGGTTATGAGCCCGACGAGCTACCGGGTTGCTCTACTCCGCGTCATCTCGCTCTCTCGAGTGCTTTGCTATTATACTCCCGCGCACTGTATTTGTCAACCCCTTTTTCACGATTTCTTAATTTTTTTCAGGCCGAGATTCCGCTTGCATTTTGCCGGGGTTCATGATAGAATGATTTTCGCAGACATATATAAATATAGTATATTCGCAGGAGGAGATTTTATGCTGAAGCTTTTGGAAACAGCCGTTATGACCACGGAGGAGGCGACAACGGGCCTTGCAGATATCCTCACCGACCCCGAGATCGACCTCACCAAGCCGAAGGAGACGCTCGGCTACTTTGCGAAGCTCTGGGCCGAGTGGGATCTTTGGGGAAAGACGCAGGCCGCGCTTCCGAAAATCATAGCCGCGGCGCTCATCGTCCTGACCGGCTTCTTGCTGGCGCATTTCGTGTCCAAGCTGCTCGTGCGCGCCATGCGGCGAAAAAGGGCAGACTATGCCGTCTACAATTTCATCGCCAAAATGGTCCGTTTTGTCATTCGCATCACCTTTGTGCTGATCGCGGTTTCCATGTTTATCAAAATCAATTCCATCATCGCCGCGCTCAGCGCTGTCGGCGTGGCGATCGGTCTCGGTCTGCAGGACAGCGTCGCCCAATTTGTCAGCGGTGTGCAGATTCTGATCAACCATCCCTTCCGCACCGGAGATTTCATTGAGGTGGCCGGCGTTTCGGGCAATGTGGTCGAGATCAGCTTCATGACCACGATCATCCGCACGCTCGACAACAAGCGCATTGTTCTGCCGAATTCCCACCTGACGAAGAACCACATCGTCAACTGCTCCGTGGAGGGCAGACGCAGGATCGACTTCAGCTTTTCCATCAGCTATACCGACGACATCGCCAAGGCCAAGCAGGTGTTGGGAGAAACGGTGCGCGGCACCGAATTCGTGCTCGACGACCCGGCGCCGACGATCGCGGTCGGCAAACACGGAGAAAGCAGTGTGGAGCTGCTCGCACTGGTCTGGTGCGAGAGCAAGCACTACTGGGACGTTACCTTTGCGCTGTATGAACGGGTGAAGCTCGCCTTTGACGCAAACGGCGTCACCATCCCCTTCAATCAGCTCGACGTACACATTATCGACGCCCCAAAAAACTGATTCGTCAAAATCACCAAAATCTCGGCATTTCCACAAAGATATTCTATGCCGCGAATTTTGAAAAAATGCTTGATTCTCAACGTCGAAAAAAGTAGAATAAGATTAAGCAAAAGTTTACTTTTGCAAATTTGATGTTGCAGGGGGAATTGCACATGGAAAGCCCATCCATCAAAGAACTGACCAACATGCCGCGCGGCAAACTCGGCATCATTCCCATCAAAGGCAGTGAAGAACTCGCAAAAAAAATCAACGATTACATCGTCGCCTGCCGGAAAGAATATGAGATCGCCCACCAGAACGAGCTCTTCTTCCGCGGCTACCACAAGGACAACTATGTGATCAACGTGGAGTTCCCGCGTTTTTCCACCGGCGAAGGCAAATGCGTGATCAACGAGTCCATCCGCGGCTATGACCTGTTCATCGTTGCCGACTGCTTCAACTACAGCGTCACCTACAACATCTACGACCTCAAAGACAAGGACGGGAATCCCCTTGCGGTCCCGATGAGTCCCGACAACCATTTTGCAGACCTCAAACGTATCATTTCCGCCTGCGCGGGCAAGGCGAAACGGATCAACGTCATCATGCCCATGCTTTACGAAGGCAGGCAGCACAAGCGCTCCATGCGCGAATCGCTGGACTGCGCCATGGCGCTGCGCGAGCTGGAAGCGCTCGGCGTGGAAAACATCATCACCTTTGACGCCCATGACCCGCGGGTGCAGAACGCCATCGGCATCGGGTTTGAAAGCGTTTCCCCCACCTATCAAATGATCAAGGCGCTCGCCAGAAGCACCAACAACCAAATCAAGTTCGACCCGGAACACACGATGATGATCTCCCCCGACGAAGGCGGTATGAGCCGCTGCGTCTATTACTCCCAGGTGCTCGGCATCAACCTCGGTATGTTCTACAAGCGCAGAGACTACACCAAGATCGTCAACGGCCGCTGCCCCATCACCGCGCACGAGTTCCTCGGCGCCAATGTGGAAGGTCTGGACGTGATCGTTGCCGACGACATGATCTCCAGCGGCGACAGCATCATTGACGTCTGCCGCCAGCTCAAGAGCCTCAAAGCCGGCCGTATCTTCGTGTTCGCCACCTTCGGCCTGTTCTCCTCCGGTCTCGAGCGCTTTGACGAAGCCT
Organism: Oscillospiraceae bacterium; assembly: GCA_902774035.1. Taxonomy (GTDB): domain Bacteria; phylum Bacillota; class Clostridia; order Oscillospirales; family Acutalibacteraceae; genus UBA6857. The sequence continues at coordinate 9,956 of CACYHA010000023.1, forward strand.
TTGAAGCCGGCCTGTTCGACAAGATCTTCACCACGAACCTCATCCATGTGCCCCAGGAGCTTCAAAAACGCGAATGGCACGTTTCCGTCGATATGTCCAAATACTGCGCGCTCATCATCAACGCGCTCAACCACGACGAGACGGTCAGCCCCTATCTCAACCCGCTCAAAAAGATCTCGGATTACATTGCACTGTATCATCTGAAGTAAGTCCGCATACGATATATTGAGCCAGCATTAAACGGTGTTCCGACGGTTCACCGTTTTTTGATTTCCCGCCGCATCGACAGATTCCGCAGAGAAGTTGTGCAGGTTGCTAAACCGGGAAAACAGTATCTTGTCAAAATGCACAAAACACAAAGAGGAAAGCCGACAATGTTCGGGCTAACAGCCAAAATATCGAAAAATGGGGTTTTTCCTCGTTTTTACCTGTTGACGAAGAATTTTTTTGTGATATAATATGCATTAAATGAAATAATAATTTTTATGTGGGAGAGATAGAGCCTATGTACGTGAAAGATGTTAAAGTTCAGAACCAGGTCGGCCTCCATGCGCGTCCTGCGACGTTCTTCATTCAGAAGGCGAACGAATTCAAATCCTCCATCTGGGTGGAAAAGGAAGAAAGAAGAGTCAACGCCAAAAGCCTTTTGGGCGTCCTTTCCCTCGGGATCATGGGCGGCACGGATATCCGCATCATTGCCGGCGGCGCCGACGAACAGGAAGCTGTTGACGCGCTGGTGCAGCTTGTTGAATCCGGCTTCGCGGAATAAGCGCCGGAACGGAATTTTTTTGAGCGAGTAAATAATACTTGACAATTGCGTTTGGAAGTGCTAAACTTCTTTCAAGTGAATAATCAGTAAAAGCTGACAAAAGCGTTGACGAAGACGGACGAGAGCAGTGGTCTTCCAGCGAGCCGGGGACGGTGAAAGCCCGGTAAGAACATCTCTCAGGTCCCATCCCTTCTGAGCTGAAGATGCAAAAGCTTATGCAAGTAGTGTCTTCCGTGATTGCTGCGTGAATGCATAGGGTTTGCCGGAACCCGAGAGTGGCGGTCTTCCGCAATTTGAGTGGTACCGCGGGTATTGTTGAAATGCTCGTCTCAAAGAAATTCTTTGAGACGAGTTTTATTTTTCCGCAAAGGAGGACATCAGGATGCAAACATCCCACCTTTCCAACGAAGTGCAGCAGGTGGCCGAGCGAATTCGCGAGATGCGTATGATCTACGGCTATACCACCGCTGAGATGGCGCAAAAAACCGAACTGACCGAAGCGCAGTACATTGCCTATGAAACTGCGACGGCTGATCTGCCGTTTACTTTCATCCACAAGTGCGCGTTCGCGTTCGGCATCGGCATTACCGATCTTCTAGAAGGGCATTCCGCCCATCTCTCCACCTACACCGTGACCCGCAGGGGTCAGGCGATCCGCACGGCGAAAGAGGACGGCATCGAGATCCGCAAGCTTGCACCCCTGTTCCGCGGAAAAATCGCAAAACCCTATCTTGCAAAATACGATTACGACGAAAAACTGCAGAACCGCCCGATCCACACCACGACCCACGCCGGCCAGGAATTCGACCTCGTTTTGAGCGGCACGCTCAAGGTGGTCGTCGACGGCCATGAGGTCGTGCTGGAAGAAGGCGACAGTATCTACTATAACAGCGGCCTGCCCCACGGCATGATCGCCATGAACGGCAAGGACTGCTCCTTCCTCGCGGTCGTGATGCCCGACGACAAGCAGACCAGCGACACCAAGGTGGAAGAGACCATCGTTTCCGCCGGAAAAGCCGAGACTCTGGCGATCAGCCCGTTCATCGACGCGAAAGAGGACGAAAAGGGCCACCTGGTCTCCCTCGGCTTCAAAAACGAAGAAAAATTCAACTTCGCCTACGACGTTGTGGACGCTATTGCAGACCGTGCGCCGGACAAGCTGGCCATGCTGCACGTCTCCAAAGACAAGGTGGAACAGCGCATCACCTTCCTCGATATGAAGCGCAACTCCGCCCGTACTGCCAACTATTTCAAGAGCCTCGGCATCAAAAAAGGCGACCGCGTGATGCTGGTGCTCAAGCGCCACCTCGAATTCTGGTATTCCATCCTTGCCCTGCACAAGATCGGCGCCATCCCCATTCCTGCAACGCATCAGCTTTTGGCCCACGATTTTGAATACCGCTTTGAACGCGCCGATGTCAAGGCCATTCTCTGCACCGCCGACGACAGCACCGCCGGTGAAGTGGAAAAAGCGGAACAGACGGTCGGAAAACGCGCCGTCAAGATCATTGTTCACGGCAAACGCGACGGCTGGCACTGCTTTGATGAAGAATATACCATGTTCCGCAGTCATTTTCCGCGCACACAGGACACGCCCTGCGGCAGCGACCCGATGCTGATGTTCTTCTCCTCGGGCACCACCGGTTATCCCAAAATCGTTTTGCACGATTACAAATACGCCCTCGGTCACTACATCACTGCCAAATACTGGCACACTGTGCGCTCGGACGGCCTGCATTTCACAATCTCCGACACCGGCTGGGGCAAGGCGCTTTGGGGCAAGCTCTACGGTCAGTGGATGTGCGAAGGCGCGGTCTTCACCTATGACTTTGACCGCTTTCATGCCGACGACATTTTGCCGATGTTCGCAAAATATCACATCACGACCTTCTGCGCGCCGCCAACGATGTACCGCATGTTCATCAAGGAGGATCTTTCCCAATATGACCTTTCCTCCATCAAATATGCCACCACAGCCGGCGAGGCGCTGAACCCCGAGGTCTTCTATCAGTTCAAGAAGGCGACCGGTCTCACGATCTATGAGGGCTTCGGCCAAACGGAGACCACGCTGACCATCGGCAACCTGATCGGCACAACGCCGAAACCGGGCGCCATGGGCAAGGCGATTCCCACCTATGACATCGACCTTGTGGATCCCGACGGCAACCCGGTGGAGACCGGCGAAACCGGCGAGATCGTTGTGCGCCTTGACAAGGGCAAGCCCTGCGGCCTGTTCATGGAATACTGCGGCAGCCCCGAACAGACCGAGGAAGCCTGCCGCGACAACATGTATCACACGGGCGACACCGCCTGGCGCGATGAGGACGGCTATTACTGGTATGTCAGCCGCATTGACGACGTGATCAAGTCCTCCGGCTACCGCATCGGCCCGTTCGAGATCGAAAACGTCATCATGGAGCTGCCCTACGTGCTGGAATGCGGCGTTTCCGCAGCGCCCGATGAAGTCCGCGGCCAGGTGGTCAAGGCGAGCGTTGTGCTCACCAAAGGCACCGAACCCAGCGAGGAGCTCAAAAAAGAGATCCAGACCTACGTCAAGACCAACACCGCGCCCTATAAATATCCCCGCATCGTGGTCTTCCGCGACGACCTTCCGAAAACGATCAGCGGAAAGATCATCCGCAGCAAACTGTAAAAGCGAAGCTTTTACAGTTTGCGAATTCGGAATTATCCCAACAATGGAGGTCCCCATGATCCACCGCCCCAAGCGCATTTCAATCTTCTGCGGCCATTACGGCAGCGGAAAAACGAACATTGCGGTCAACTATGCGCTGCACCTGAAAAACAATTGCGAATTGCAAATTGCGAATTGCGAATTGCCTCATGTGGCGATCATTGACCTCGATATCGTGAACCCTTATTTCCGCACACTGGACAGCCGCAAGGAGCTGGAAGCCGCCGGAGTGGAGCTGATCTGCTCCGACTATGCCGGTTCCAACCTCGATATTCCCGCCCTCCCGGCCGCCATGCAGCGCCCCATTGCCGACCGCAGCACCTTCTGCGTGCTTGACATCGGCGGCGACGATCAGGGCGCCGTGGCACTCGGCCGTTTCGCTGACCAGATCAAAGCCGAAAACGACTATGAGATGCTGTTTGTGGCAAGCTTTTTCCGTCCGCTGACGAGAACGCCGGAAGATGCGCTGGAAGTGCTGCGCGACATTGAAAACGCCTGCCATCTGCCCTTCACCGGCATCGTCAACAATTCCAACATCGGTGACGAAACGACCGTGGAAGACATCCTTGCAAGCGGCGAAAAGGCGCGCAGATTGAGCGAGCTTTCCGGCCTGCCGCTGGTCATGACGACCGTGCGCGAAGATTTGGCAACAGATCCGGCGCTGAAGAACGAAACCGTGTTTCCCCTGCGTTTGCAGGAAAAACCGATTTAACGGAGGTTTTCGATTTGAAAAAAGCCGTTCCAATAATTGCTTTATGCTTGCTTTTGCTTTTGACCGGCTGCAGCGGGAAAAGCGCATTGCCTGAACCCGCTTTGCAGGAGTCTCTGTCTGTTTCCGACACGACGGATGCATCCATTGAGCAGACAGAAGTTGTTTTCGGCGACATTCTTGATACACATTACAAGTTGGAAAACCGTGTTCTGTATGGAAAAGGTGAAAACAGCTTTCAAACGATAGGTTCCGATGCTTTCTATAACGATTGGGTCGAGATTGCGTCAAATGTTGCTGCATTCGACTATAATCCCAGTGTGTTGCTTTATCTGACGACGGACGGACAGGTTTTTGGAAAAGGTCTCATGGAAGGCGGCGTCATGCAAATTGAAACCGATGATAATAACAGCACCCTCTGTCTTGCGCAGCCCGCTTTGTTGTTTTCTGATGCGGCCGAGATTTCACTTGGCGCAAGGTTCGCCCTTGCAAGAAAAGCGGACGGAACCGTTTGGTTTTGGGGCGAGAGCAAAAACGGGCAGAGCACCGAAGTTGCGGATCAGATTCTTTCCCCAATTCAGATTGCGGAGGATGCAATTGCAATCAAAGCGTTCCTGTATAATTCCGCATGGATTGACAAAGAGCATACGCTTTATATTTGCGGCGACAATTCTTTTGGTCAAATCGGCAACGGAGAACAGGGAAACGGATTCCCCACGACGTTCACAAGCAATGTTCCCGAACCCTATGCAGTGCTTGAAAACGCTTTGAACGTGTGGACAACAGAAGACCGGCAAACAGTTTTTGCCTCAACGCAAGACGGAACATCTTACACTTGGGGCGGCAATCAATATACAGTTCCAACGCCGGTTGCGGCGCAGAACATAGTTCAGTCATAAAAATGTAAGTTCATTGATACAGGAGGTAACGTATGCCCAAAGTCACATTCAGAACCGACTGGTGCAAAGGCTGCGGTCTGTGCGCCCTGGTCTGTCCGAAGCAGATCATCGTGATCGCCAAGGACAAGATCAACCAAAAAGGACACTCCCCTGCCGAGATCACCGATCAAAGCAAGTGCATCGGCTGCGCGTTTTGCGCCACCATGTGTCCGGATTGTATCATCAAAGTGGAAAAGTGAGGTGTGAACATGTCTGAGAAAGTTTTGATGAAGGGGAACGAAGCGATTGCCGAAGCCGCCATCCTTGCCGGCTGCCGCCATTACTTCGGTTATCCCATTACCCCGCAGACGGAGATCGCCGCCTACATGGCAAAGAAAATGCCCAAGATCGGCGGCTGCTTCCTGCAGGCGGAAAGCGAGATCGCGGCCATCAACATGGTCTACGGCGTTGCCGGCGCAGGCAAGCGCGTGATGACCTCCTCCTCCAGCCCCGGAATCTCGCTGAAAAGCGAGGGCCTGAGCTATCTTGCAGGTTCCGATCTTCCGGCGCTCGTGGTCAATGTTCAGCGCGGCGGCCCGGGTCTCGGCGGCATCCAGCCCTCCCAGTCCGACTATTTCCAGGCGACCAAGGGCGGCGGCCACGGCGATTACAAAATGATCGTCCTTGCCCCCTCCTCCGTGCAGGAAATGGCGAGTCTGACCGTCAAGGGCTTCGATCTTGCCGACAAATACCGCATGACGGCGATGATCCTTGCCGACGGCACCACGGGCCAGATGATGGAACCCGTGAACCTCAGCGAAGTCGAAGTCCAGCACTACGACAAGCCGTGGGCTGTGACCGGCACCAAAATGCAGCGTGAGCACAACATCATCAACTCCCTGTTCCTGGAGCCCGAAGAGCTGGAAAAATACAACTTTGCCCGCTTTGAGCGCTACAAAGAAGTTGAAGAGAACGAGGTCATGGTCGAGGAATACCTGATGGACGACGCCGAAATCTGTGTGGTCGCCTTCGGTATTGCCGCGCGTGTTTCCAAGAACGCCATCAACGAGGCGCGCAAAAAAGGCATCAAGGTCGGTCTGATCCGCCCGATCACCCTGTGGCCGTTCCCGAAGAAGACTCTGCTCGCCGCGGCCGACAAGGTCAAGCAGTTCATCTCCGTGGAGCTGAACATGGGCCAGATGGTCGAGGATATCGAGCTTGCAACGAAGTGCAAAAAGCCTGTGACGCTCTGCAACCGCACGGGCGGCATGATCCCCTCTCCGCAGCAGGTGCTTGCGGCGATTGAAGAAGCCGACAAAGGAGGACAAGCGTAATGGTCGTTTTTGAAAAACCGAAATCATTGTGCGATGTGCCGCTGCATTACTGCCCCGGCTGCACCCACGGCATCATTCACCGCCTGGTTGCCGAAGCGATCGACGAGCTGGGCATTGAAGGCCGCACCATCGGCGTTGCGCCGGTCGGCTGCGCCGTGATGGCATACAACTATTTCAACTGCGACATGGTGGAGGCCGCGCACGGCCGCGCACCGGCGGTCGCGACGGGCATCAAACGCGCTGACCCGGAAAATATCGTCTTTTCCTATCAGGGCGACGGCGACCTCGCTTCCATCGGCACGGCGGAAACCGTTCACGCCGCGACCCGCAACGAGAACATCACCGTGATCTTTGTCAACAACGCGATCTACGGCATGACCGGCGGCCAGATGGCGCCGACCACCCTGCCCGGCCAGATCACCCAGACCTCGCCCTACGGCCGCGACGTCAAGCACTGCGGCTATCCGGTGAAGATCTCCGAGATGCTCTCGCAGCTCGAAGGCCCGGAATATATCGAGCGTGTTGCGGTCAACAACGTCAAGAACATCCGCGCGGCGAAGAAAGCCATCAAAAAAGCCTTCCAGAATCAGGTGGAGGGCAAGGGCTTTTCGCTGATCGAGGTGATCTCCTCCTGCCCGACAAACTGGGGCCTTTCGCCCGAAAAAGCCCTGCAGTGGCTGGAAGAGAACATGATCCCCTATTATCCGCTCGGCGTCTATAAAGACAGAACGGCACAAAAGGAGGCGGAATCGAAATGATGAACCAGATTTTGATCGCCGGCTTCGGCGGCCAGGGCGTGCTCTTTGCCGGAAAATTCCTTGCAAACAAGGGTCTGATCGAAGACAAACAGGTGAGCTGGCTGCCCTCCTACGGCCCGGAGATGCGCGGCGGTACCGCCAACTGCTCCGTGATCATCGGCGACGAACCGGTGGGCTCCCCCATCGTCAACGAGCCGAACACCCTCGTTGCCATGAACCTGCCCTCGCTGAAAAAATATGAAAACAGCGTGGTTCCCGGCGGCCTGATCCTTGTGGATTCCTCGCTGATCGCCGCCAAGGTGGAACGAAACGACGTGCGCGTTTGCTATGTTCCCGCCACGGAGCTGGCCAAGAACGCCGGTTTCGCCACCCTCGCGAACATGATCCTCATGGGAAAACTCCTCAAAGAGAGCGACGACATGAGCTTTGACGACACCGAGGACGCGCTGAAAAAGGTCATTCCGGCGCGCAAGATGAACCTGCTGGACGTCAATCTGCAGGCGCTGAAAACCGGCTATGATTACAATGCGTAATTAGAAATTCGCAATTCGCAATTATTATTGAAAGAAAGGGTGCATTTCTATGGAAATCAAAATCACAAGAACAACTTCTCCGAAGCAAAAACCCGTCCCCGGTCAGCCGCTCGGGTTCGGCAGAATCTTCACCGACCACATGTTCGTGATGAATTACACCGAGGGCAAAGGCTGGCACGACGCCCGCATCGTCCCCTATCAGAATCTCTCGCTCGCTCCCTCCGCCATGGTTTTCCATTACGGTCAGGAGATGTTCGAGGGTCTGAAAGCCTATAAGGGCGAAGACGGCACCGTCTATCTGTTCCGCCCCGACATGAACGCCAAGCGCACCAACAACACCAACGAGCGCCTGGTGATCCCCCAGCTTCCCGTGGAAGACTTTGTGGAAGCCGTGCGCGCCGTTGTGGACGTGGACCGCGACTGGGTCCCGACGGATCCCGGCACCTCGCTCTACATCCGCCCCTTCATCATCGCCACGGATGAATTCCTCGGCGTTGCGCCCTCCAAGACCTATCTGTTCATCATCATCCTCTCCCCCTCCGGCGCCTACTACGAGAGCGGTCTGGAACCGGTCGGCATCTGGATCGAAGACGAATATGTCCGCGCGGTCAAGGGCGGCATGGGCTTTGCCAAGACCGGCGGCAACTACGCTGCCAGCCTGATCGCCCAGGTCAAGGCGCACGACGACGGTTATTCCCAGGTGCTCTGGCTGGACGGCGTGGAGCGCAAATACATTGAAGAAGTCGGCTCCATGAACATCATGTTCAAGATCGCCGGCAAGGTCGTCACCCCGATGCTCAACGGCTCCATCCTGCCGGGCATCACCCGCGATTCCATCCTCACCGTTTGCCGCGAATGGGGCTACGAGGTCGAGGAGCGCCGCATCAGCGTGGACGAGCTGGTTGCCGCCGCGAAGGACGGCACGCTCGAAGAGGTCTGGGGCACCGGTACGGCCGCCGTGGTCTCTCCGGTCAACAAGCTGCGCTATGAGGACGACGTCATGCTGATCGGCGACGGCGGCATCGGCGAACTGACCCAGAAGCTCTATGACGAACTGACCGGCATCCAGTGGGGCAAGCTGGAAGACAAGCGCGGCTGGAGAGTCACTGTGTAAATTGAAAGTTGAAAATTGAAAATTGAAAATGAATTGATTGAAAAGGCTTCCCTGCATCCGGGGAAGCTTTTTTCGTAACCGTAAAAGCCTTCTCCGCAGGCAGGAAAGGGGGACCGCGGACGCAGTCTGTGGTGGATGAAGTCAACCCCGCCGTGGATTCTGAGTTCCATGGCGGGGTTGGTGTATCTGTATGAGGTTTGTTATTTCTTGAACCCAAATACAGCGAGAATTGTGTGAAGAAGTTGCACGAGCCAGCCGAACATGCCGCCGTGGGTGCCGCCGCAATAGGGGCAGCCGCCGGAACAATCGGCGTTTGGCCCGAAGTCTGCGCCCTTTCCGAGGCAAATTCACCTGATGATAAAGCAAACCATCAAAAAAACGGCCCGTTTCTCTGCACGGGTCGTTTTTCCTTTTTTGGAGCTTTATACTTCATCGTCTTCGATCGCGGCTTTTTGCGCGTTGATCGCGCGGAGGATGGCCGGATCGAATTTCGGCTTTCGGTCGTAGGTGTAAAGGCCGTTCTGCTCCTGCTCCACATCGGTGAGCTGGGTATAGCAAAAGCCGAACAAACGGTCGTTCTGCAGCAGCGCTTCGGTCAGACCGCGATAACGCGCAAGGAACTCTTCGGCGGTCTTCGGCGCGTTGCCGTAACCCCAGCCGTCGCCCTCGCTCCAGCGGATGCCGCCGTATTCGCTCACAAAGGCCGCCTGACCGATCCGGTAATGCTGGCGGTCGCCGAGGTGGTCAAAGAGCTCCCCGGTTTCCATGAGCTTGTCGTAGTGGGCTTTGAACACCGCCGGGTCCTGATCGTAGTCGTGAACGTCAAAGATGTCGGTCTCCACATGGTAGCCACCGCTGACGTCGATGCACGGCCGGGTCGGGTCCATGGCCTTTGTCACGCGGTAGACTGTGCGCAGCACATCATCGCACTGCTTTCTGCGCTCGCGGTCCCAAGTCTCGTTGAAGGGGCACCAGCCGATGATCGAGGGGTGGTTGAAGTCGCGTTCGACCTCCTGCATCCATTCATACAGCATCGGGAAAACGCTTTCCGGCCGGGTGTGATCCAGCCCCCAGTTCGGATATTCGCCCCAGACGAGATAGCCCAGCTTGTCGGCGTGATAGAGGAAGCGCGGCTCAAAGATCTTTTCGTGCAATCGCGCACCGTTGAAGCCCATCGCCATGGAGCGCTCGATATCGCCGCGCAGGAAATCGTCCGTCGGCGCGGTGTAGATCCCCTCGGGGTTGAAGCCCTGGTCAAGGATCAGACGCTGAAAGACGGAGCGACCGTTGATGCGGAACTTATAGCCGTCCAACTGCACGGAGCGCAGACCGAAATAGCTCTTGACGCTGTCTTCGCCGTAGGTCAGGAGGAGATCATACAGTCTGCCCTGCCCCGGCTCCCAGAGGTGGACTTCGTCCAAAGGAAGGTGCAGCGTTTCGCTGCCGCCGCCGGAGGAAAGCGAAGCTTCGCCCACAATCCTGCCCTCATAACAGGCTTTTGCCGTCAGGGTTCCCGCGCCGGAGAGCGCTGCATTCACAGTCAGTGCACCGCGGATATCCGGAAAGAGCTTCGTGAATACCGGACTCAGCATCCTCAACACTGTAGAAACTAATATTTCAACAGCAGAAGATCCGGTAGAGCGCGGGATCATCGGGTCGCGCTCGTCGTCTTCGGCGCAGATCACGAGCTTGTTTTCTCCGGCGCGGAGGAATTCCGTAATGTCAAATCCGAAGGAGACATAGCCGCCGCTGTGAGTCCCGGCGCAGACCGCGTTCACGTAGACGGTCGTGCGATAATCGCAGGCGCCGATGTGCAGCATCACAAGGCCGGAGAGCTGCTCCGGTGTGACGCTGATGCTGCGGCGATACCATACGCAGGGCAAAAAGTCAGTGTCGCCCACGCCGGAAAGCCGGCTCTGCGGGCAGAAGGGCACCGTGATCTTTTCGGAAAAAACAGCGTCGGGTGCAAAAAGTCCGCGGGCTTTTCCGCTTTTGCCGGGATCCTTCTGAAACTCCCATGCGCCGTTGAGGCAAAGCCAGCGCTCGCGTTCAAACTGCGGATTCGGATGCTCGGGTCGGGGAAGATTCATACTGCACACTCCTTTTCTCCTTTATTATAAACTGATTCGGTTGCCTGTCAAGAAAGGTTGAGATTTGTTCACAGAAATGTTAAGAAACAGCTTCCATTTTCCAAAAAAACGTGGTAAACTGGATCTGCAGCAAACATCATTACAGAAAGGCGGATCCTTTTGAAAAAAACCGTTGCCTTTGCGCTTGCGCTCCTTTTGTGCTTTGCCGCCGGGCTGACCGGCTGCCAAACGCAGCAGCCCGCAGCCGAACCGATCCTCTAAGCCTGTCCGGTCATGCACGAAACTGAATTCGGCGGCGTCTATATCGACAAAACGATCGAGGAATTCAACGCCCTGGGCTTCGCCTACGGCGACAAGCTGACGGTCGCCTTCTCCAACGGCTACACCCTGATCGACATTCCCTATTATAACGGCTACTACTCGGAAAACGGCGCTCCCCTGCTTGTCGCGTTTCCGGACTATCCTCACATCGAGGCGGCGATCAACAACGGCAATTCCCTCTGGGCGGTCGCCGGACTGCAGGAGGGCGACACGGCAACGATCACCCGCAGCGAGGCGGGCGTGTTTCTCGCCGTTCAGAATGCGCGGGACATCCACTATACCGACAACCGCAGCGATTACGAAAGCGACGAGATCTTTGCGAACTTCAGAAGCGTCAAGGTCACGGGTATCCGCGAAAACTCGCTTTACCGTTCCGCTTCTCCCTGCGACAACCGGCACAACCGCGCACCCTTTGTTGACAAGCTGATCGCCGAGGCGGGCGTGCGCTTTGTTCTGGATCTTGCCGACAACGAAGAGAAGATCCGGGGCTACCTTGCCGACCCGGATTTCAATTCTCCCTATTTCCGGACGCTGCTCGACCAAGGGCTGGTGCTGCCCATCGGGCTGAACATGAACTATTCCTCGCAGGAATTCAAAGAAAAGGTTGCGCTCGGGTTGGCTGCCCTTGCCGAACACGAGAGGCCATGTCTTGTCCACTGTACCAAAGGAAAAGACCGCACGGGCTTTGTGTGTATGCTGCTGGAAGCGCTCTGCGGCGCAAGCTATGATGAGATCGTAAACGACTACATGCTGACCTATCGAAACTACTATCGGATCACGCAGGACAACGAGAAGGAAAAATACGATACCCTTGTGGACAGTCTGCTGGATCCGATGGTCAGGAGCCTGACCGACGGGGAAACGACCGACCTGCGCTCTTTGGATCTTTCCCAATGCGCAAAGGACTACCTGCTTTCCGGCGGCATGAGCGAAGCGCAGATGGAAGCGCTGATTACAAAATTCTGAATAACCATAAAAATCAGGTGAAGCAAATGAAACAATGGGTCCAATGTTGGGGACAGGCGCACGCGCCGCTTTCGGCGTTTTCCTTCGACAACCACTGCCGCACGGTGCGGCTGGTTCTGCAAAGCGCAATCGGCGGTTCGGCTGTGCGTGTGCGGCTTTCCAACGAGTTCGGCAAAGAGGATGTGGAGCTTTCCGGCGTTTGCGCCGCGCCCTGCAGCGAAGACGGCGCGCTCACCGGCGACAGCGTGGATCTTCCCGCGCCGAAGACGCTTGCCGCAGGCGAGGTCATCACCACCGGAGAAGGCCGGCTGAACCTCGCCGCCGGAGACCGGTTCTGTGTGAGCGTCTGCGTGCGCGAAGGCAGGCTGACAAGCGGCAACCTCATGAGCGGCGTACAATGTCTGCTTCTGCCCGGCGACCGCCGCCACAGCATTTTTCCGCAGGCGCAGCCGCGCTTCAACGACAGCTTGCGCCATTTTGCAACGGGACTTCTGCAGATCCCGCTGCAGACGCCGATCCCTCTGTTTGAAACGGTGGAGCTTTTGAACGGCGACGGAGCAAAATCCATCGTTGTGTTCGGCGATTCCCTGTGTCAGCAGGGCTTTTGGGTGAACCCCTTTGCGGCGCGCATCCACGCAGCCTATCCCGGCGCTTTCAGCGTCATCAACCGTTCCATCATGGGCAACCGGATCTTGCGCGACGCCTCCCCCGTTTTTCCGCTGAAAGGCTTTTACGGCACCCGCGCGCTGACCAGACTGCAGCGAGACGTTTTGCAGTTTTCCGATGTGTCGCACGTGATCCTCATGCTGGGGGCGAACGATCTGCTGCATTACGCAACCATCAACGGCCGCCCAAGCGAAAAGCCCTCACCGATGCAGCTTGTGGAGGGCGTGTTTGCACTGGCACAGGAGATGCAGGCGCACGGCATCCGCGTTATGGGCTGCACCCTGGTCAACTTTCGCGACTGTGTGGACGCCACACAGGAAAAAAGCGACCTGTGCGATCTGGTGAACACGCTGATCCGCGCCAATGCCGATCGCTTTGACGGCTTCCTTGATCTGGCCGCCGTGACCGCCGATCCGGAGCATCCGCAGCACACCCGGCCGGATTATGTGGGCGGCGACAAGATGCATTTCAACGCCACGGGCGGCAGCGCCGTTGCAAACGCGATCGACCTGGCGTTTTTCCGGACATAGATTTCGTTATTCTATCCCGGATCATCGAAAAGCAGAAGCATCCATTTTGCGCACGGCTTTGCCGTGCGCAAGCGGCGGCGGAACCGCGCGGCCCGGGCCGCGCGAAAACAAAGCAGGGCTTCGTTTTGAACCGTGCCATGCACGGTTCGTTCCGCCGCCGCCTCGCCGCGCAGCGAAGCTGCGCGAAAGGAGCTCCTTTCGCAAGGAGCATTTCAGTAAAGCAAACTTATCCAGATTGATACACAAAACAAGGACGCTTTCAGAGAGGGGTTCCCTTTGAAAGCGCCCTTGTTTCCGGTTGCCACGGTTCGTTTAAGAAATACAGCCGCACATTTATATCCTTTTGTTCCATTCGCTCTCGTCCTCGAGCACGGCATGGGCGCATTTGATGCCGTCCACCGCCGCGGAGACAATGCCGCCTGCATAACCCGCGCCCTCGCCGCAGGGATATACGCCGCGGATGTTTGACTGCAGGATATCGTCGCGCAGAATGCGCACCGGGGAGGAGCTGCGGCTTTCCGGCGCGGTCAAAACCGCGTCCGGCAGCGCAAAGCCGTGCAGCTTTCTGTCCATCTGCAGCAAAGCGGAAGCCATGGTGTCCGTCACGTTTTTCGGCAGGCAGCGACGGATGTCCGTGGGAGTGACGCCTGTGGAAAAGCTGGGTTTGACAAAGGACAGGCGCTTTGACGGGCGTTCGGCAAGAAAATCGCCGACAAGCTGACAGGGCGCGGCATAATCTCCGCCGCCGAGTTCAAAGGCAGTATGCTCGATCTTGCGCTGCAGGTCAAAGCCCGCAAGCGGATGCGCCGAGGGAAAGTCTTCGGGATAGACGTTGACCAGCACGGCGCTGTTGGAGTTTTCCCTGTCGCGGGCAAATTCGCTCATGCCGTTGGTGACGACGCCGTGTTCTTCGCTGGTGGCGGAGATCACCATTCCGCCGGGACACATGCAAAACGTATAGGCGCCGCGTTCGTGTTCGCCGTGGCAGGCCAGCTTATACACTGCGGCCGGAAGCTTCGGATGGCCGGCAAAGGCGCCGTATTGCGCCTTGTCGATGAGTTCGCGGGGGTGCTCGATCCTTGCGCCGACAGAGAAGGGCTTTTGCTGCATGGAAAGGCCGCGCCGATGCAGCATTTCCACTGTATCGCGCGCCGAATGACCGATGGCGAGGATCACCGTGTCGGTTTCAAAATCGGTCGCGCGGCCGTTCTGCGTGTAAGTCACGCCCTGCACCGAGGCATTGTAGATGATCAGATCGTCCAACCGTGCGCCGAATCTCACCTCTCCGCCGAGAGAAAGGATCTCCTCGCGCATGGAGCGGATAACACCCACCAGCTTATCTGTGCCGATATGAGGCGTGCCGGACCAGAGGATCTCCTCCGGAGCGCCGTGAGCAAAGAATTCTTCAAACACAAAACGGCAAAAGGGGTGCTTGATCCCGGTGGTCAGCTTTCCGTCGGAAAATGTCCCCGCCCCGCCCTCGCCGAACTGCACGTTGGATTCCGTGTTCAGCGTTCGCGTCGCAAAAAAGCGGAGAATGTCCGCCGTGCGGGTCTCCACGTCTTCTCCGCGTTCCAGCACGAGCGGCCGAAGCCCTGCCCGGGCAAGCACAAGCGCGGCGAAAATCCCGGCGGGGCCGAAGCCGACGACCACCGGGCGCAGCAAAGACACGCGGCGGTTTTCCGGGCAGCTATAAACCGGGTCGGCCGCCTTTTCGATTTTCGGATTCGCGCATTTTTTCAGCAGCCGGTCTTCGTCGGTGCGAACCTGAACGTCCACCGTGAAGCGAAAATGGACGTCCTCTTTTTTTCGGCTGTCAACGGAACGGCGCACAAGGGCGAGAGAAGCGATCTGCTGCGGTTCGATCCGCAGCGCCTTTGCCGCCGCGCGCAAAAGATCGTCGCGGTCGGCGTCGAGGCTCTGGCGAAGTTCACGGATACGGATCATAACGCGCCCTCCGCAACGGCCGAAGCGCACAGACGCGCGCTTGCGAATGCCCACTGCAGGTTGAAGCCACCGCACAGGCCGTCCACATCCAGCAGTTCACCGATACAGAAAAGGCCGGGCAGGCTCTTTGCCTCCAGCGTTTCGGGACGGAACGCGTCGAGCGATGCGCCGCCGAGCATGACCTGGGCGTCGGCGTAGCCGCGTGTGCCGTTCACCGGCAGCGACAGCGATTTACACGCGCAACAGAGCGCGGAAAGCTGCGAGCCGGTCAACGAGGCTGTGGACGCGGACGGAGAAAGCCCGGCCGCTTTCAGCAGCGCCAGACCCACCTGCTTCGGCAAAAGGCCCGAAAGCAGATGTTCGCACGTTTCCCGCTGACCCGTTCGACAAAGGCCGCCGAGGGTTTCTTTCAGTTGTTCCGCTGTCATGGAAGGCACAAAGTCGATCTCCACGGCGGCCTCGGTTCCGCCGCCCGAAAGGAAGCGGTTCAGCACCGGGGAAAGATTCATCGCGCAGATGCCGGACAGCACACCGTCGGCAAACTGCAGCTCGCCGGTCTCCTGCGCTGCGGGTCTGCCGTTCAGCAGAAGGCGCAGGTTTGCCGCCGCACGGATCCCGGCCAACTGCTTCGGGAGCGGCGAGGGGGTGGTCAGCTTCACCAGCGAGGGCGCGGTTTTCGTCATCGGGACGCCGAGCTGCCGCAGGAGCGATTCGGCGTTGTAGGTCTTCACGGCGGCTTTTCCGCCGCAGGCGAGCACAAGAAGATCAAAGCGTTCCGTTTTGTTCAAAATGAAAGCGCCGCTTTTTGTTTGAATCGTTTCAATGGATGTGTCCGTGCGGAGCTTCACGCCCAGACGCGCCGCTTCCAGCCGCAGCGCATCCAGTACACCGGCGGCCTGATTGGAAAGCGGATAGACCCGGCCGGCGGCGTCCGCGTGGGTAAACAGCCCCAGACGCGCAAAAAAATCCAGGGTGCTCTGCGGCCCGAAGCGCGTGAGCGCCGGAACGACAAACGCACGGGCGTTTTCGTTGTAATCTGCGGGAGAAGCGTGGAGGTTCGTCAGGTTGCAGCGGCCATTGCCGGTCGCAAGCAGCTTCTTGCCCACCCGGGGCAGAGCTTCAAACACCGAGATCTGCAGCGGTCTGTTCTTTTGCGCCGCCAGAAACGCGGTTTCACAGGCGCAGCAAAGCCCGGCCGCGCCGCCGCCGAGGATCGCCATCTGCCGCATATCCATCTCTCCTTTTCTTCGTACCCGATGATTCACTTAGCTTTCTTCGCGCCGTTTGCGCAGGATCGCACCGACAGGCAGCGGCGTTTCGCACGGAAAGGAAAACGCCATCATCGGATGGTTGGTCGCCTGAACAAGCTCGCCCTCGGCGTTGCAGATCTCCCGCGCCGTCACAGGGAACGGAACCGCCTGCGGTGTGAGCACCTCCAGCGTATCGCCGGCAAAAAAGCGGTTGCGCTGGGTGCAGTGGGCCACGCCGTTTTCCCAGCGTTCGACAACGGCCATCACGTCCCAATTGCGGTCGTAGCCGCCGCGAAAGCTGATCTGAGCGGCTTCGCCCGGATCGTCAAAATAAAAACCGGTGCAGTAATCGCGATAGCTGACGCGGGTCACTTCCTCGCGCAGCCAATCCGGGAGCGCAAAGCCTTCCGGGTCGGCGCAATATGCGTCGATGGCCTTGCGGTAAGCGTTGGTGATCACCGCAACATAGTATTCGCTTTTGGCGCGGCCCTCGATCTTGAAGGAGGACACCCCGGCGTCGACGAGTTCCGGTATGTGCTCGATCATGCAGAGATCCCGCGCGTTCAAAATGTAGGTTCCGCCGTCTTCGGCGTCCTCGATGGGGAAGAACTGCCCCGGGCGTTTTTCTTCGGTCAGCGCATATTTCCAGCGGCAAGGCTGCGCGCAGGCGCCGCGGTTGGCGTCCCGCCCGGTGAGATAATTCGAAAGCAGACACCGCCCGGAAAACGACACGCACATGGCGCCGTGGACAAAGCATTCGATCTCCATGTCCTCCGGAATGTTTTTTCGCAGCGTTTTGATCTCTGCGAGCGACAGCTCCCGCGCCGTGACGATGCGCCTTGCGCCGAGGCGGTAGCAGGCGTTCGCGGCGGCGTAGTTGACGATGCCGGTCTGGGTAGACATGTGGATTGCCACGCCGGGGGCGTATTGCTTTGCGTAGTCCAGAACGCCGAGGTCGGAGATGATCAGGGCGTCCACGCCGCAGTCCTTCGCATGGGAAAGAAAACGGGGCAACGCGGCCAGTTCGTCGCTGCGGGGCAGGACGTTCGCCGTCAGATAGACTTTTACGCCGTTTTCATGGGCGAGGGCGACGGCGTGTTCCAGCCCTGCTTCGTCAAAGTTTTCCGGCGCGGAGCGCATACCGAAAACAGTGCCGCCCAAATAGACGGCATCTGCTTTGAACTGTATGGCTGCTTTCAGCCGCGCCATATCTCCGGCGGGGCTGAGGAGTTCGGGTTTTCGGATCGTTTTCATTTTAGCTGAACAGAACGAGTTCGGTGTTGCGCTGGTGTTCTTCGGCGGTCGCGGCAAGGTAGATGTTGCCCTGGCTGTCGTGGCAGAAGAACTTGTAGTCGGTATCCGCAGGATCCAGCGCCGCCTCGATGGCGTCGATGCCCGGGTTGCAGATAGGACCTGCCGGCAGACCGGTCACGCTGTAGGTGTTATAGGCGTCGAGATAGATGGAGTAATAGACCTCGTTGAACCGTCCGTATTCGTTCACAGCGTCGATATACTCCTTCGTGGAGTTCATCTGCAGCTGCGGATAGGTCGCGCTGTCCTTCAGACGGTTGTGCAGAACAGAGGAGACGTTGCGCATCTGCGTCTTGTCCTTGGCTTCGCGCTGAATGATGGAAGCGAGGGTGATGATCTCGTCCATGTTCATGCCCAGCGCTTTCGCCTTTTGGGAATACGCCTTCGTCCATTTCTTTTCGAAGTTGCCGTAGAGCTTTTTCAAAACAGAGGACGCCGCCTCGCCGAGATAGAAATCATAGGTGTCGGGGAAGATATAGCCCTCCGCCTTCAGATAGCGGCCGCTCTTGTTCGGGATCTTCGTATAGAACTTGAACTGTTTGCCGACGATATCCAGATTCGCATAGAGCTTTTCGGCGTCGCAAACATTGTATTTCTGGATCCGCTCGAAGACTTTTGCGATCGTCCAACCTTCGGGGAAGGTCAGACGCACCGTTTCCCGGGAGGTGTTGGTGGTCGCCTTGATCATCTCGAGCATGGCTTCCACGCCGCTGTCGGTCTCGATATAATAGACACCCGGTTCATATTTCACAGGCTTGCCGCGCTTGATGTCGTAATGGCGGAACTTGCAGAACAGCTTGACCAGCGTCTTCTGGTGGATCAGATCGTTGTTGCACAGGATCTCAAATACATCGTCGAAATCGGAATTCTCCGGCACCACAATGGAAACCGTGGTGCCGCCGTCCTTGTTGACGGCAAGGATGTCGTTAATCGTTGAGAGCGCCAGCGTGGACACCGCCGCCGTGAGGATGCCGATAAAGATCAGGCACATCAGGGTGATCATCAGGCCGCGGGCAAAGTTATAGCCGCGATGCTTTTCTTTCTTTTTGCGCTTTTTCGCCTCTCGGCTCTGCGGCTGGGGCGCCTGGCGCGGCGGGCGCGAGGCCGCGGCGGCGCGGCGCTGGGCGTCGGAAGCCGGGTTCGGCTGGCGCACAACGCTGTTTTGCGCAGCGGACTGCGTGCGGGTCTGACGCACAACGCTTTGCTGCTGATTTTGCGGCCGCGCGGCGCCGTTTTTCGGCACATAGGCCGGCGGCTCGTTGTCCAGTCCTTCAATGTTCACCCGAAACGCCGCGCGCTTTGCGTTGCGGTTGGCGTAATAGGTATCCATCGCCGAGCGGTTCGGGTCCGGTGTCTTTTCGGGGATTTTGTTCTCGTTGTCCATACAAGATCTCCTTTTATCTGATCGTGAGGATTCGTTCTTCCGTTATGATTTTTGAGACGCTGCAGTCAAAGGGTTCGCGGGGCAGGCAGGGGCAAAGCAGAGCTTCGCAGCAAAGCCCGATCGTTTTCCCCGGAAAGCCGGCAAGAAACCGGTCGTAATAGCCGCCGCCGTAACCGATGCGGTACCCGGCGCGGTCAAACAGCAAGCCCGGAACGACGCACAGTGTTTTTGCGCTGCAGACCGGTTCCGGCGCGGACGGATCCGGCTCGGGGATGCCGAAAGCCGAAACGGTCAGTTCCCGCAGCGAACGGATCTCGTGAAAGCGCATCAGACCGCCGCCTTCACAGCGCGGCACAGCCACCGGCTTTCCGACAGCAAAGCAATGCACGAGCAATGCGCGGGTATCCGCCTCCGACGCCACGCTGACATAGCACAGCAGCAGATCGCAAGCGCGAAACTCCTCGGTTTCCAGCAGCAGGTGTAGGATCTTCCGGTCAGCGTCCGTATGATCGAACGCGGCGCGTTTTTGTTTTCCGAGTCTTCGCAGCGTTTGTTTCTGCATCAGGACTGACATTGAATTGCGGCGCGGATCTTGTTCGCGGTTGCCGGATCCCGAAGGGCGGCAACGATCGCCAGACCGAAGTCTACGGCGACGCCCGCGCCCTTGGCGGTGATGAAATTGCCGTCTTTCACAACGGCTTTTTTGCTGACAGTCGCGCCGATGAGATCTTTTTCAAAGCCCGGGAAGCAGATCGCCTCCCTGCCCTTCAAAAGCCCCTTGTGGCCGAGCACGGAGGGCGCGGCGCAGATGGCGCAGATCAGTCTGCCGTTCGCATTTGCGAAATCCAGCGCGGCCTGCACAGACGCCGAGGCTTCAAGATGCAGCGTTCCCGGCATCCCGCCCGGAAGGATCACCGCGTCAAGCGCATTCGTCAAAAGCGCCTGCGCTTCCGTCAGGTCAGCCGTCACGGGGATGCCGTGGGAGCCGGTGACGACGGTTCCGCCGACGCCGACGGTTTTGACCTCCACGCCCGCGCGGCGCAGAAGATCCACCGGCGCGAGCGCCTCGATCTCTTCAAATCCGTTTGCAAGATAACAATAAACCATAGTTATTCTCCCATTGTTTCGTTCAATATCGCCCTTGCGCAGGCGAAGACTTCGTCGGCGATCGCCGCAACCGGCTTCGGTTCTCCCTTAGCGGCGCAGCGAATCGTCTGCCAGCCCAGCGCCTTTGCGCAATAGGCGGCGGCTTCATGGCAGGCGGCGAGATAGGCCACGTCGCGCTCATGGACGTCCTTTTTCCCCTCGTCGCCGGCATAGCGCCCGGCAAGGAGCTTCTGCGAGACCTCCACGGGCATATCGAGATAGATCACGCCGTCGGGCTTCGGAATGCCGAGCAGGTCGTATTCATAGGTAAACAGCCAGTCCAGATAAGCGTCCCAGTTTTCGCGGGGCAGCTTTGTCATCTGATGGCAGGCGTTGGATGTGGTGTAGCGGTTGGCGAGAATGACGCCGCCGCTCTCGTAAGAAGCGCCCCAGCGCGTCTTGTAGCCCGCGTAACGGTCCACAGCGTAAAACGACGAGGCGGCGTAGGCGTTGACATCCCCCGGTTTGCTGCCGAAGGCGCCGCCGAGATAGAGCTTGACGAGGGCGCTGGAATCGTCTTCATAGTGCGGCAGGCTGATCACGGTGTTCGCCTGCCCCGCCGCTTTCAGACGCTCGGAAAGCAGCCGGGTCTGCGTGTCCTTGCCGCTGCCGTCCAGCCCTTCGATCACAAGGAGCTTTCCCATTTCAATAGGTCAGGATCGCGGCGAAGACCACAAGGCTGCCGCTTTCTTCGCGGTTGGCGATGGAATGCTTCTGGCCGCCAAGGCAAAGGCAACTGTCGCCCTGCTGCAGGATCTCGGTTCTGCCGTTGTCGTCATAGGTCGCGGTGCCCTCGATCACATAGAAGACCTCTTCCTCGTTCTCGTGCACATGCGCGCCGATGGAGCAGCCGGGTTCCAGACGAATCGTGCCCAGCAGCCGGGCCGCGCCCTTGTATTCGCCCTTGTTCAGGATATCGGTGACCACGGCCTGTCCGTCGCCGCCGCGCATATTCACCTTGACGGTGGAAGTCATATCGCTGGCTCTTTTAATCATGGTAAAGTCTCCTCTTATAGTTATTCACTTTATTATAGCAACAAATTCCATTTTTATCAAGTTCTTTTGCTCAATTTCAGAAAAATGAAAGAAGTTTTCGAAAGGGCGGCAAGTTTTGATTGACAAAGGAGAGAGAATCTATTAAAATGAAGATAACTATGAGAGATTGGAGCGATTCAAATGAAACGGATGATTTCCGTTCTGCTGGCGGCGCTGATCCTGCTTTCCTGCGCGGCCGTGCCCGCGACCGCGTCCGCAAAAAAAGATCAGCTCGAAGAGATCTATGATCTTTACGTTTTTGTTCCGGAGAACAAATCAAAAACCCTTTGTCTGACCTGGTACAAAAGTGAAGAAACAAAGCCGGACGGCTATCAGATATTCCGCAGCGACAGCGGTAAAAAGGGTACGTATGAAAAAATTGCCACAACGACGGAGCCGACCTACACGGATTCGGGTCTCAAAAATCAAACGGTCTATTTTTATGCGGTACGTGCTTATGCAAAAAGAGGCGGTAAGATCCTTTACAGCCCGATCGCCAAAAGAGACTGCTGCACCAAGCTCACCAGATCGTATGCCGCGAAGCTTTTGAAAAAGGGCTACGAGATCTACCGGAAATGGATCACCCGGGACGAACTGGAGCTGAACTACAACAAAGCAGTCACTTACAAGGAAACAATTGTAGGCGACGACGGTCAAAAGTTTTGGTTGCTGACGCCCTACTATCTTGTAAAGGACAAAACATTCACAACAAAGAAGGCCATCAAGAAGTACTTGAACAAGCATTTTGCCTACTGGTGCGTCGGCTCGTTTGTCGATGACTATTATGTGGAACGCAACGGACGTCTTTATACGCGTGAGCCGGCTTTCGTTGACGGCGTCGGTCAAATCTACGACAAATTCACGATTCGGGATATCGCGCAAAAGGATGATTTCGCATCGTTTTCCGTGCTTGAAACCTGGACGACATATACAGGCGATTTCCCGGTCATGGGCGCTTATACGTTATTCCGCGAAAAGAACAGATGGGTCTTCAGCGACAATAGCTGGTTCCCGACCAAAGACTGGATAGAAAGGAAGTTTGTCTCATGAAACACGGCGCATTCATCATCGGCGTTTCCTCCTGCGGCGAAGCGGTCTGCGCGGCCGCCGGCAGGATCTCCACGCAAAAGGGCACGGCGCTCGAAATTATGGAGCGTTCGCGCGACAAAGACAAAAACGCAAACCTCATCTCCAAAGTGACCGCCTCCGGCCACACCTCCACCGTGGAGCATGTATTCTTCAACCTCGCGTTTGAAAATGTTTCCGTCGTGGTGGAACAGTTCATGATCGAATTCCGTCTGGCGTCATTCACGGTCAAATCCCGCCGTTATGTGGATTTTGCCGACTGCGGCTATCATGTTCCGGCTGCGCTGAACGAGGCGCAGAAAGCCCGCTACACCTCGCAGATGGACAAGCTCTTTGCCCTTTACGGCACACTGTGCGAACGCGGCATTCCCAAGGAAGATGCGCGTTTTGTGCTCCCCTACTGCTTTTATTCCAACTTCTTCTGTTCGCTGGGCGGCCGCGAGCTGATCAACGTGCTGCGCGCCATGCTCTACGGACGCGGCAGCAAAAACGCGGAGATCCGCGCCATCGGCGAAGACCTGCTTGCCCAGTGCAAAGAGGCTGCGCCTGGCGTGTTCGGCGATTTTGAAGCGAAGAACGCCGGCTACTGCGATCTGCCGCCCCTGCCCGAAGTGCAGGACGACCCGCAAGCGGATACGCAGCCCCCGGTGGCTGTCCTTTCGCAGACGCCCGACGCGGAGCTGCTCGTTGCGCAGACCGCGCTCATGGAGCGTTACGGCTGCACGCCGGAAACGGCAAAAGCCGCCCTCGCCGACAAAACCGTTTTGCGCCGGACGCTGGACGCCGTTGTCGGCGGCGGACGTCCCCGCGCGCTGGAGGCAGCCTGCTTCACCGTGCGCTTTTGCGACGTTTCGCTTTCCACGCTCACCCACTTTGCCCGCCACCGGATCCAGAGCATCGCCATTCCCTCGCTGACGACCTGCAGACGGAAAAACCACATCATTCCGCCCTGTTTGGAAGCCGATGCGGAGCTGCTCGATCTTTATCTCGACGCCTTTTCCTCCACAGCGGCGCTTTACGACGCGCTGAAAAGCGAGGGCGTTTCCGAAGACGATCTGATCTATGTGCTGCTTTCGGGCAATGTGATCGACTTTGTGACCACGCTCAATGCCAGGGAGCTGCGGCTGTTTTTGAAGCTGCGCACCTGCACCCGCGCCCAGTGGGAGATCCGTGCGCTGGCGACCGAGCTGCTGTTCCTGCTGCGAAAAGACAATCCCCTGCTGTTCGCTTCGTTCGGCCCGAGCTGCGTCATCGACGGCAAATGTCCCGAAGGCCGGATGTGCTGCGGCAAGATGGACGAGATGCAAAAAACATTCCGCGGCACAGGCGAGGAGGCGCAGGCATGAAAAAAGCACTGAGCTTTCTGCTCGCCGTTCTGCTGTGCCTTTCGGCCTTTGCGCCGCTGCAGGCCGGGGCGGCCGAGCTGCTTCTGGCGAGCATGGAAGTCGAATTCCGGCAGACGGAAGCGCGGAAGATCCTTCCGATGATCAACGAGATGCGCAAAAGCAAAGACGCCTGGTACTGGAACCAGACCAACACCGAAAAGATCAGGGTCACCGATCTGAAGGACCTGGCTTACGACTATTCTCTTGAACAGATCGCCATGCAGCGCGCGGCGGAGATCGCCTTTTCCTATTCCCACATGCGCCCCAACGGCTCCCTGTTCTACAGCGCCTATCCGGAGGGATACCTCTACTTCGGCGTGGGCGAAAATATTGCCGCAGGACAGATGAGCGCCGAAGAAGCCCACACGGACTGGCGCGAAGACAACGAGGATTATGAAGGGCAGGGACACCGTCGCAGTATGCTGGACGCGGACTTCACCGCCGTCGGCATCGGCTGCGTCTGCGTTGGGGGCGTCTGCTACTGGGCCGAAGAATTCAGCGGCGCCCAGAGCCTCGCGGAGGCGATCGACGCGCCCGACGGCAAGGCCGAAGTCACGCTGGAGATCGCCAAAGCCGCGGTGACCGCCACTGCCTGCAAAGCGACTCCGGAAAGCATGGAGCTCGTCGCCGGAAAAAGCGCCGCGCTGCCCGGCGCGGTCTTGCGCGCCCGCACGGCAGAAACCTGGCCGAACGGCACGGAACGCACGCTGAAAACAGATCCCGTCTGGAGCAGCGACAACACTGCAATCGCCGCGGCACAGGACGGAAACCTCGTTGCCAAGGCCGCCGGCAGCACCAAACTGCGCGCGGACGTTTGCGGAAAAACGCTCGAGGTTCCCGTGCGCGTTGAAGGCGCGCCGGAGCCTGTGACAGAGCCTTCGAGCGAGCCTGCGACGCAGCCGCCGGAGCCGTCCTCCGAGCCGTCCTCCGAGCCGTCTTCACAGCCCTCCGCAGAGCCTTCTGTTTCACCGTCCGCCGAACCGTCCACGCAGCCCTCCGCGCAGCCGACCACAACCCACACCCACGCGTTTGATATCATGGTCACGCCCGCGCAATATCACAAAAACGGCAAGCGGGTCATGACCTGCAGAACCTGCGGCGAACAAAAAACGGAGAAGATTCCGCAGATCGAACGCATCGCGCTTTCCAGAACCAAATACATCTGCAACGGCAAGGTCAAGACCCCGTCCGTCACCGTCACAGACGGCAGCGGCAGCGTTTTGAAGCAGGGTCGGGATTATCAGCTCACCTACAGCAAGGGCCGCAAAGAGCTCGGCACTTACCGGGTCAAGGTCAGCTTTTTCGGCAACTACACCGGCAGCAAAAAGGTCGCGTTCAAAATCGTGCCCGCCAAGGTGACCGGTCTGAGCGCAAAGGTGGAAAAGCAAAGCGTTGCCCTGCGCTGGGATCCCGTCATGGGCGCCAAATCCTACGCGGTCTATTACACCACGGACAAGAACGAGCCGTATCAGAAGATCGGCAGTACCAAAAAAGCCGGCGCAACCATTCGGAAGCTCCAGCCGGGCACGGTCTATTATTTCCGTGTACGCGCCTGCGCCAAGGTGGACGGCAAAGCCTACAAGGGCGAGCTTTCCGCCGCAAAAAAATGCAAAGTGAAATAATACCGTTGAAAACGCCGCAGTCAGATCGGGCTGCGGCTTCTTTTTTTTACGTTCAGGCCGACAAAACGCGACATGCTTTGCGTCTGCCGGGTGCTATACTGTTTGCGGGGTGAGAAAATGCGCGTTGTGGTTTACGCAGACATTCTGTTCGTACTCAACGCCTACCTCACCTATGCCCTGCTGCTGGTGACGGATCTGCTTTGCCGGGCAAAGGGCAGCCGTCTGCGGCGCGCCCTCGCGGCTCTTCTCGGCGGCGCCTACGCCTTCGTGATCTTTGTGCCGAAGCTCCCGGGCTTTGTGCTCGCGCTTTCAAGGCTTGCGGCTGCGGCGGTCTTTCTCCTTGCCGCCTACGGCAAAAGCGGCCTCAAGCGGTTTTTGCTGCTTTACGGCGGCTTCTTCGCGGTCAACTTCGTCTTTGCGGGGCTGATGTTCGCCCTCTGGCACACGCTGCGCCCGAAGTCGCTGCTCTGCTTCGGCAGCGTGGTCTATTTCAACATCGACACTCTTCTGCTGGTGACCCTGACCGCCGTTTGCTACGCGGTGTTCTACGGGATCCACCGCCTGCTGGAAGCAAGGCCGCCGCGCCGCAGTCTGTTTCGGCTGACCGTGACCCTCGGCGGAAAAAGCGCCCGCTGCACCGCGTTTCTGGACAGCGGCAACCGGCTGCAGGAACCGTTTTCCGGGCTTCCGGCAATCGTTGTTGAAAAGCGCGTGCTCGCTCCGCTGCTTGGCGAAGCCGACCTGAGCGACGCCGAAACCGCCGCAAGGCTGCATCTGCGGCAGATCCCCTGCCGCGTCCTGACCGGCGAAGGCACCCTCCCCGGCTTTCGGCCGGACGAGATCGTGATCCGCAGCGCACAAGAAGCGCTGCGCACCGGGGACGTCTATGTCGCGATCTCCGAAACCCCGCTCTGCGGCGGCGACTACGGCGCGCTGCTGCACCCGAATCTGATGGAAGAAACGAATGTGATTCTATGCAAAAAATGAAGCGTGCCCTTGCGTTTTTGCGGCAAAAGCTGGTTCGCCTTTCCGCGCTGTTCAAGGGAGAGATCCACTACATCGGCGGCGCACAGACGCTGCCCGAGCCGCTGACAAAGCAGCAGGAGGCCCGGGCGCTGGAAGCGCTCGAACGCGGCGAACCGGGCAGCCGCGACCGACTGATCGTCCACAACCTGCGTCTGGTGGTTTACATTGCGCGAAAATTCGAAAACACCGGCGTCGGGATCGAGGATCTGATCTCCATCGGCACCGTGGGGCTCATCAAGGCGGTGAACACCTTCTGTCCGGGTAAAAAGATCAAGCTCGCCACCTACGCCTCCCGCTGCATCGAAAACGAGATCCTCATGTATCTGCGCAAATGCGCAAACCGCAAGAACGAGGTCTCCATCGACGAGCCGCTGAACGTGGACTGGGACGGAAACGAGCTGCTGCTGTGCGACGTGCTCGGCTCCGAAAGCGACGAGGTCAGCCGCGACCTGGAAAGCCGCGACGAACAAACGCGCCTGCTGGCGCTCGTCCAGCGGCTGGACGCACGGGAAAAGGAGATCATGACCCTGCGCTTCGGCCTGTTCGGCTCCAGGGAATACACCCAGCGAGAGGTCGCCGACCGGCTGGGCATTTCACAGAGCTATATCTCGCGGCTGGAAAAACGGATTCTCGCGCGGCTGAAGGAGGAACTGACGGCGCAGGAGCAGATCTGACCTGGCGCGGTGAAGGTTCGCCGCGTCCGTTATCTGCCCCGGCCGAAGCCCGGAACCACGCATCAAGAAGCCGCAGCGGCACACGTTTTGTATGCCTCTGCGGCTTTTATCTTTATTTTTCATGTACCAGTTTGCCGGTCATGTGCGCGACTTTGATTTTGACAACGTCGGCGCGGACGGCATTTCGGGCCAAATCAGCCTCCGTATCCTCCTCCGGTGGAAAATACTTCTTTGCAAGCGCGCGTAAAACGGCGTTCTTTTTTTCTTCGTCCGTCACGATGGATGCCGTTCCGAAAACCACCGCGCTCTTCACATACCATGCCCAGTCGCCGCGCTTTTCGTCGCCGCCGAACACGGTAAAGCACACCTTCGGATCCCGCAGGATCGCGTCGCGCTTATGGCCTTGCTTTGCACAGTGAAAATACAGACAGTTTTCTGCTGCGTCATAGATATAATTCAGCGGAACCGCATACGGGTAACCGCAGTCGCCGTGCACGGCAAGCACACCGCGCCCCGCAGACTCCAGAAATGCGCGGCAATCGGCTTCAGGGATTGTTTGCTTCGTTCTTCGCATTTTCCGGAACAACGCCGTTCTCCTCCTTCCTTTCGGAACTCTGATTACTCAAAAAAACGTCTGCCACCTCGGTGATCGTGATATAGGCCGAAGGGTCGATCTGATGCACCAGCGCTTTCATTTTTGCAACCTGAAAGCGGTTCACCACGAAATAGACCAGCGTCTTTTTGCGCCCGGAATAGCCGCCGCGCGCGTCGATCACCGTTGCGCCGGTTTCAAACGCGGCGGAAAGGGTTTCGCAGATCTCATTCGGTTTCACCGTCACGATCATCGCCGCCTTCGCGCGGTCGATACCGTCCACGATGAAATCCACGGTTTTCAGCGCGGCAGCATAGGTCACGATGGAATACAGCGGCAGGATCCAGCTTCGCAGCACGGCGCCGCAGACGATGTACAGCAGCACGTTATAGACCATGCAGAACGTGCCGACGCTGATGCCGAGCTTTTTTGCAAAGATCATGGCGATGACCTCGATGCCGTCCATCGCGCCGCCGTAGCGCATGGCAAGTCCGCTGCCGATGCCGGAGATGATTCCGCCGAACAGAGCGCAAAGCAGCAGATCTCTGCCCGCAAGGGGCGAGGCAAAGGAAACGTCGATCGGCAGAACCTCCATGATGAGCCAGGCGGTCAGGGAATAGACCGCGACGGCATAGATCGCACTCACGGTAAACACAGCGCCTTGCTTCTTGAGTCCGTAAAGGAACAGCGGAATGTTCAACGCGGCGAGGAACAGCGAAAGCGGCAAAAACGAAGGCGTGAGCTGCGAAATGAGCATGGAGGTGCCGGAGATGCCGCTGTCGTAAAGATGCACCGGATAAAGGAAAAAGACGACGCCGCAGGCGTTGATGATGCCGGCGGCAGTCAGCACCAAAAAGTTTTTGACATGGGATTTCCATTGTGTTTTCATTCTTCATCGCGCCCTTTCGTACTCTATTGTAACGGATTCTCGTTCCGATTGCAAGCCTTTTGCGCCCGATGCTCCATGCAGACGCGGAAAAATCGGCGGCAGCCCCCTGCGCTTTGCACATCTTCACAAGGCGCCGGCGCTTGATCTGCAACGAACGTCGATTTTTCAGACACAGAACCGCGGTTTTCGTTGACATAGCGCGGTTTTCATACTATAATTAAGAGAAAAGCAAAAAAACGTCAAAGGAGATTCGACAATATGAAAGAGTTTTTTCAAAAAATGGTTGCTTTTTTTCTGGCGATCCTCGCCGCATTGGGCATCAGTCTGAAAACGCCTGAAACGCCCTCCATCACCCTTTCGGAAAACGACAGCTACGCTGTCGACGACGGCACCGTGACCTTCGCCTTTGCGTCCAACCCCTCCACCGGCTACACCTGGGAGGTCCGCCAGGAGGGCAAAAGCGTTAAGCAGAGCCGCGCGTGGTACGAGAGCGGCACCGACGAGCGCGGCGACATTGCCATCGCCGGCCGAAGCGGGACACAGTTTTACACCTATCAGGCCGTTGCTGCGGGCAAAACCACGCTGACCTTCGACTATGCGCGCCCCTGGGAGAAGGAGCCGCCCATCAAGTCCTATGAGGTTTGCATCACGGTTGACAAGGATCTGAAGATCAGCGACGTTGCCGTGGCTGCGTAAACGGGGAGAAACAGCCATGCTTTACAAAAAGAACCATACATCAACGCTGTCAAAGGCGCTGTTTCAGAACCCGACCGCGGAGTACCGCGGCACGCCGTTTTGGGCGTGGAACGATCTGCTGACAAAGGAAGAACTGGAACGGCAGATCGACGTGTTTCGCGCCATGGGGTTCGGCGGCTTTCATATGCATGTGCGCACCGGGCTGAAAAACACGTATCTGAGCGACGAATTCATGTCGCTCGTGCGCGCCTGCGTCGACAAGGCGAAAGAGAATCAGATGCTCGCGTGGCTCTATGACGAGGATCGTTGGCCCTCCGGTGCGGCGGGCGGTCTTGTGACCAAAGACGAGCGTTTTCGCGCCCGTGCGCTGTATTTCACGAACGACGAAAACGACGCCGACGCGCTTGGCGCGGGCGACAGGCTGCTGACGTGCTACGACGTTGTGCTCGGCGGCGACGGCACCCTGCAGACCTTCCGGCAGATCGGCCGGGCAGATGAAGCCAAAGGTGAAAAATGGTTCGCCGTGCTGCGCATCAGCTCCCCATCCTCCTGGTACAACGGCCAAACCTATGTGGACACGCTGAACAAGGAAGCGATCGAACAGTTTGTGCGCGTGACGCATGAGCGATACAAGGCGACGGTCGGCGACGAGTTTGACAAAACGATCCCCTCCGTCTTCACCGACGAGCCGCAGTTCACCAGCAAAAGCACGTTGAAACACAGCCTTGCGCAGGGCAAGACCTGGGTTCGTCTTCCGTGGACGAACCGTGTTCCCGAGCTGTACCGCGCGGCCTATGGCGAAGACATTTTCGAGACCCTGCCGGAACTGATCTGGGAACTGCCGGAGGGCAGAATCTCTGAAGCGCGGTATCGGTTTCATGATTTCATTGCGGAGCTCTTTGCCTCCTCTTTCGCGGACACCATCGGTGGATGGTGCGACAAAAACGGCATCGCGCTGACCGGACATATGATGGAGGAGCCTTCGCTGCGCAGCCAGACGGCGATCATCGGCGAAGCCATGCGCTCTTACCGATCCTTCGGCATTCCGGGCATCGACATGCTGTGCAACTATCACGAATTCACCACCGCAAAGCAGGCGCAGTCCGCCGCACATCAATTCGGCAGAGAAGGCGTGCTTTCCGAGCTTTACGGCGTGACAAGCTGGGACGCGGATTTCCGGCTTTATAAGCACCAGGGCGACTGGCAGGCAGCGCTCGGCGTGAGCGTGCGTGTGCCGCACCTGTCCTGGTACTCCATGCAGGGCGAAGCCAAGCGCGATTATCCCGCTTCCATCAGCTATCAATCCGCATGGCACACACAGTGGCATCTGCTGGAGGATCATTTCGCCCGGATCAACACCGCACTGACCCGCGGCAAGCCCAAGGTCAAGGTGGCGGTCGTGCATCCCGTGGAGTCCTTTTGGTTGCACTGGGGGCCGAACGACAAAACCGCCGGGATCCGCGAAGACATGGACACGCGGTTTCAGGATCTGACAAATTGGCTGCTGGAAGGCATGATCGACTTCGACTTTCTCTGTGAATCGCTCCTGCCCCGGCTTTGCAAACAGGGCGGCGCGCCTCTGCATGTCGGCGAAATGCGCTATGACACGGTCATCGTTCCCGCCTGCGAAACCCTGCGCTCCACAACGCTGGAACGGCTGGAAGCCTTCCGCGCCGCCGGCGGCAGACTGATCTTCCTCGGCAAAGCGCCCACACTGGAAAATGCCGTTCCCTCTGTGCGCGGGAAAGCGCTGTTTGACCGGAGTGAGCAGGTGGAATTCGCCCGCGCGGCGCTGCTGGATTCGCTGGACGGCGACCGGTTCCTGACCGTTCGGGACGCTGACGGACGGCTTGCGGGCGGACTGCTGCACCAGCTTCGCAGCGACACGGACGGCGACTGGCTCTTCCTTGCCCACAGCACAGAACCGAACTGCAAGGATCTTTCCCGTCGGCGCGAACTTGATCTGACGATCAAGGGCAGCTTTGCGCCCCTGCTCTATGACACAACCAACGGCGAGATCCGCCCCCTCGGCGCGGATTATGAGAACGGCTGCACCGTGGTCAAAACGGCGCTGTATGACTACGACTCCCTGCTGATCAAGCTGGTTCCAGGCAAAGCCGACCGGCCGGCACACGCGGAAAAACACGCGTTCAAAACCGCTGCGGTGATCCACCGCCCGCTGTTCTGCACCCTCGGCGAAGACGACGAGAACGTGCTGCTGCTGGACACGGCGGAATATGCCCTTGACGGCGGCCCGTTTGCGGCAAAGGAGAACATTCTGCGGCTGGACGACCGCCTGCGCGACCGGCTCGGATTCCCCCGGCGCAGCGGCCACGTTGCCCAGCCCTACACCATCAAGGACACGCCGCCGACGCACACCGTCACGCTGCGCTTTCGCATCCAAAGCGAAGTCGAGCTTTCGCAGGCGCACCTCGCGCTGGAAGATCCTGAGGTTTCCGAGATCACCCTGAACGGCGAACCTGTGAACAACACGCCGAAGGATTGCTTTGCTGACATCGCCATCCAAAAAGTGGCGCTGCCCGGGCTGAAAACAGGTGAAAATATTCTCACCGTGACGCAGCCGTTCGGCGAGCGCACAAATCCGGAAGCAATGTATCTGCTTGGTGATTTTCACGTGCGCGTGATCGGCGAAGAAGCGATCCTCAGCGGATCCGACTTGCAGCCGACCTTCGGCGACCTGACAACCCAGGGACTCCCCTTCTACGGCGGCAAAGTGCGCTACGGATTCAAAGCAGCAGCGAAAAACGGCGAGCTGACCGTCCACGCCTCCTGCTACCGCGGCGGCCTCATCAAGGTTTTCTGCGACGGAAAGGACGTCGGCGCGATCCTCTACCCGCCCTATGATCTGACGATCAAAGGCCTTGCGGACGGCGAACACATAATCGTGCTCGAGCTGTTGCTGCACCGCTACAACACTTTCGGCCCGGTGCACCTTGTGAATGAAAAACGTACATGGCACGGGCCGGACGCGTGGCGCACCGAAGGCGACGATTGGAGCGACGCCTATATGCTGCGCCGCACCGGGATTTTGAAAGCGCCCGAGATACTGGAAAGAGAGGAAGAAACTACATGAAAAAAACCATTCTGTTTCAGGGAGACTCCGTAACGGACTGCGGCAGAAACCGCTGCAGCGACGCCGAACTCGGCGACGGCTACCCGAGATTGATCGAAGCGTCCCTCGGCTTTGACGCTCCGGGCGTCTACCGGTTTGTCAACCGCGGCATCAGCGGTGACCAGGTCGCAAGCGTTTACAAGCGCCTGCAGGCTGACATTTTGGATGTCAAGCCCGACTTCATGAGCCTTTTGATCGGCGTCAACGATATCTGGCATCCGCTGGATCAGGGCATCATCACGGACACGGTGGAGCTGGCTGCGCTGCTGGAAGCCCTTGTCGGCGAAGTGCAGCGCGCCCTGCCCCAAACAACGATCCTGCTGATGGCCCCGTTTATTCTGCGCGGCGCCGCAACCGAAGATCTGCCCGATATGCCCGGCCGCTTCGACGCGTTTTTCAGCGGCGTCCGTTCGTTCGCCGAACAGATGCAGCGCGTTGCCGAACGGCGGAACGTGCTGTTCCTGGATCTGAAAAGCGCGTTTGACGACGCGGCAAAGAAGGCGGAGCCTTCCTACTGGCTGGCCGACGGCGTGCATCCCACCGCAAAGGGACACGAGCTGATTAAGCGCGAATGGCTACGCGTTTTTACACAAGCTTCACAGAATTGACCCGCGCATGTCATCTTTTCAGTGTATGATCGTCATGGACCGCCGGTGATCCGGCGATCCATCGGAAACAAAAATTAAGGGGGATAACCCATGAAAAAAACAATCTCTTTGCTTCTGGCGCTGATCTTGCTGCTGGGAACAATGATTCCGGCATTTGCCGAAAGCGGCGAGCTTTTCGGCGCAGCGCCGTCTTTTGAAGAAGCGGCGCAGGAACAGGCTGCGCAGGCGGCGGAAGAAGCGCCGCAGATCGGCAACCGGGTTCTCTCGGAAGAAGCGGATGACACACAAACGCCTGCCGCGCAGGACACGGCGACCCCGGAGGAACCCGCAGCGCAGGATCCTGCGGCGGAAGAGCCCGCAACCGAGGAACCCGCAACCGAGGAGCCGGAAAAAACACCGTTGGAGCTGCGATCCAACGGCGACGTTCCCGTTGTGATGCTCGGCGGCGACGGCAACGATCTGTATGACGGAGACGGCAACAAGCTCTATACCTTCCCGCAGATCATCGCTGCCTTTGCAACGGGACAGGAAGGCGTGATCCCCGACGGGTTCGATCTGAAGGAATCCTTCACGACTGTTTTGAAGACCTATGTGAAAGGCATCCTCACGTTCCGCGAAGAGCAATTCTACGACGCGCTGGAAGCGGAGGTCCGCAAGCTCACCGCGCCGATCCAGATGGATGAAAACGGCGATCCGCGCAACAACTCCGGCGTTTCGGCGCATGACAAAGAAGCCAACGAAAAGCGGATGACAACGCCGAACCCGAACGGTCCGTACAACATCGTCTCCTATATTTTCGATTACGACTGGCGACGCTCGCCGATGGAAATCGCGGACGAGCTGGACGCCTTCATCGAAGCAGTCTGCGAGATGACCGGGAAGCAGCAGATCAGCCTCGTCGGCCGCTGCCTCGGGACAAACTTTGTGCTGGCGTATCTCACAAAATACGGTTACAAGAACCGCATTCGCGGCCTCGGACTGGACGTTGGCATGATGCACGGTCAGGACGCGCTGAGCGAATCCATCAGCGGCAAGTTTTCCACCGACGGCAACGCGATCCTGCGCTATCTGGCCGACATGGAGATCACCCCCGACGACTGGCTGAAGGATCTGATCATCTTTATGGAACGGGCGCATATTTTTGACAATATCAACGCCTCCGTCAAAGCAAAGATCTATGCCAAAACCGCAAAAGGCGTGACCAGCGCGCTGGCCATGTCCACGCTTTTCACCATGCCTGGCTTCTGGACGTGCGTGAGCAACCGGGACTATGACGCGGCGATGAACTATGTTTTCGGCAAAAACGGCAGCGCAAAGCGGCAAAAATACGCCGGTCTGATCCAAAAAATCGAAGCCTACCACCATCAGGTACAGCTTCCGATGGACGACATGCTGAAGCAATTCGCCGCGGACGGCGGAAAGCTCGCGCTCGTTGTGAAATACGGCTATCAGCTCATGCCGATGTGCGATTCCAGAAATCTGGCCGCCGACACCTTTGTCAGCGTGAAAAACGCCTCTCTCGGCGCAACCACTTCGCTGAATTACAACACGCTTTCGGAAGAATACATCAGCAGCCGCGAAGCACTGGGTCTCGGCAAATATATTTCCCCCGACAAAAAGATCGACGCTTCCACGTGTATGTTCCCGGACTACACCTGGTTCATCAAGAATATAGAGCACGCAACCTACATTCAAAAAGAATACGAACTGCTCTACACCGTGATCACCGGCGACGAGCAATACACTGTGGATGATTTTGACTGCACACAGTTCCTCGTCAAGGAAAAAGACGCGACAACCAATACGCCTGTGCCGATGACGGCGGAGAATTCCGCCACGGAAAACTGGGAGACCGTGGCAGACACAACGCCGAGCTTTTTGGAGCGCCTTTCCGGGTTCTTTGAAGCGCTGCGCAGACTGCTGGGTGATCTCTTCGTCCTGCTTGGCGAAAGAATGAAAGCGTAGCTTCTCCCCTCCTCCCCTTCTAAAAAAAGAAAAGCGCCTGCTGTGCCGTTTCGGCCGTTTGCAGGCGCTGCATTTTTATGTTTTTGCTCAATCCATTGCGTCGCGCATAGGCTTTGCGACATCCAGCAGCCTTGTCAGGATCCCGTCGCGTTCCCCGTCCGGCGCTTCCAGCGATTGATGGTGTGCTTCCAGCACACAGTCGCCGAGATAGCCGATCTCCTTCAGCGTTCGGCTGAAGAGATTCCAGTCGATCGTTCCGTCACCGGGGATCAGGTGGCCGTCGCCGCTGCCGTCGTTGTCCTGAATGTGCAGCGAGAGCGGAACCGTTTTGCATTTTTTGAGTATGTCCGGCGCATAACCGCAGCACCAGGCGTGACCCACATCGAAACACCAGCCGAACCACGGGGAATCCACCTTTTTGACCAGCTTAGCGATGTTGCGCGGGTTCTTTGACGCGCCCCAGAGAATGTTTTCGGAAAGCAGAACCACGCCGCATTCCTCAGCCTTTTGCAGCCAGGGACGGATCGCGTCGGCATTGACAGAAAGAAAACGGCGCACGCTGTTGATGGTTTTTCCGTTTTCGTCGTGCCAGATGGGATGCACCACCAGATAGGCTGCGCCGAGGGCGGCGGCAGTTTCGATGGAACGGCCGAGCCATGCGCCGTCCGCTTCGCCGGGCGCGTGAGCATGGGTGAAAACGATTCCGGCTTTTTCGGCGCGATCCTTCAGTGCCTCTGCCCAAGCGAGATAATCATCCGAAAGGAAGGGCGAGGTCTCGTCATAGATCCAGTAATCAAAGCCCATGTCAATGCCCTCATAGCCGAGGGACGCAAGACGATCCACCGCGGTTTCCGCCGGGTAGCCTTTCTCGAACACATCCGTGGTCGTGACGATCCTGCGCGTCATGGCGATCACCTGCGAGCCATCCATGGCGACATAGCTTTTTTTCACGCCGAGCTGCTTGATCCAATCGCGCACCTCCAACGTCAGCAAATTGCCGTTCCGGTTATCCCAGACCCAGGAGGGCGTCGGCCAAAGGCAGATCTCCGGCGCGACCGCCTCATAAAAATCGCGATCCACTCCTTCCTGCCCATGGTGCGCCATTTTGCAGATGTCGCAGTTCAAAAGGCCGCTGTCCTTCCAGTTTTCCAGCGTTTTTTTGCCGGCGCTGACGCCCGCGTCGCCCGTGAACAGCACGCTCGTTCCGCTGAGATCCATACGGAAGATCAAAGAGCTGTCGTTGCAGCCCGTGAACGCCGGGTCAAATGTATAGAGCACCGTGAAATCCGCTTTGCCGATGCTGAATTTGTCGCCGTCGTGCAAAACCTGCACCTTTTCGGCAAACTGCGGCCGCAGACGTTCGAATTCGCAGACGTCGTTTTCGCTTTCCGTGTCGTCAACGGCGGCGTAAAAGCCGACGGGCGCATAGTTCAGGCAGACCTTGTCAAAGGTCAGTTTGTCGGCGCGGTTTTCCGCGATCTCATAGAATACCTGCACATGATCGTCGTGAGGATGGGTCAGGAACCAGGCGTCGATGTGCGGCTGCTTTTGGCCGGTCGCTGCGCGCAGGTAGGCAAGGAAATAATCGGTCTCAAAGCTGTGGCCGCCGTCGATGACGAACACCTTGCCGTCCTCTGTTGTGATAATGTAGCTGTCTAAGATGGTATCCCGAACCGATTTGAGTTGATGGATGGCGTTGCGGTTTATCGTGCACTGCACGCCCTCTTTTTTCACCTCATGACGCGCTTTCATGGCGTTCCAGCCTCCTTTGACGTTGCTGAAAAACTGTTTGCATCCGTTTCCGATGTTTTGAAAAAACGCAGCAAACCCGTTTTTGTTTTCTTCCCCGGATGAGGCCATTTCGGCGCCCGGTTCTCCCACCGCGGCAAACGCCGGCGCACCGAGCGCAAACAGAAGCGTCAAAGCCAGCAGCAGCGCGAGCACAGATTTTGCGTTATTTTTCATTGTCCGTCTCCCTTCGCCGTGATAGCTTTATGATACACCTGCCGTCTTTAAATTGCAACCGAAAAAGCACCGAAAAAAGACGGCGCTTTGTAAAAAAACTGTAAAATGTCCTTGCGCAGCGGGAGATCGGATGGTATAATGCAGAAAAAGGGGGTCGTTAGAATGAAACGATATGATGTTGCGGCCTACATCTGGCCGTCCTATACCGGAAAAGAACCGCGTTCGCGCCAGTTCTGGGAGCAGGGCATCGGCGAATGGCAGTCCGTCCTTTCGGCCGAGAGCCGCGTCGAGGGGCAGATCCTGCCGCGCAGACCGCTTTGGGGCACGGTGGACGAGGCTGACCCGAAGGTGATGGAGTTCCAGATCAAAGAAGCGCTGCGCCACGGCGTGAACGTCTTCATCTATGACTGGTACTGGTATGACCGCCGCCCGTTTTTGGAGCAGTGCCTTGACGAGGGCTTTCTCGGCGCGCCGAACAACACGGACATGCAGTTCTATCTCATGTGGGCCAACCACGACGCAGGCTACACCTGGGACAAGCGGCAATCGGGACTTGACGAGATCATCTGGCTCGGCTCGCAGCCACGCGAGGAATTTGACCGCATCTGCCGCCGGGTGATCGACCTTTATTTCAAACGGCCGAACTACTATAAGATCAACGGCTGCCCGGTGTTTATGATCTATGAGATGAGCAACCTTGTCAGAGGGCTCGGCAGCATTGAAAAAACGCGGGAGGCGCTGGAGCATTTCCGTACGCTGACAAAGGAAGCGGGCTTCCCCGGTCTGCATCTGCAGGCGACGATCTATTCCGAGCACGCAGTCAATGTCAGCGGTGTGGATTCCGCGCGGGAGGGCTCCACAAAGGACATGGTGGAGCTGCTGGGCTTCGATTCCGTGACGCACTATCAGTTCTGCCATTTTGTTGACTGCAACCGGGATTATCTGGAGATTTTGCCCGATGTTCAAAAGGAGTGGGATCGCATCCGCGCCGAATACAAGGTCCCCTATTATCCGCACATGACGATCGGCTGGGACAACAACCCCCGCCACCTGTTTTTGACGTGGCCGATCATGAAAAACAACACGCCGGAGAATTTCAAGAAGGGGTTGGAGATGGCGAAGGACTTTGTCGACCGCTATTGCGGCGACGTGCCGCTGATCACGATCAACTCCTGGAACGAATGGACCGAGATGAGCTATCTGGAGCCGGACGATGTGTACGGCTACGGCTATCTGGAAGCCGTGCGCGACGTGTTCTGCGAATAAGGAAACAACTGAACAAACCGACCGCCGAAAAAACTCTGAACAGAGCCCCAAGGGGCTCCTTTCGTAAAGATGTGCCGCCCGTAAAGCGACTCTTTTCCGCGATAACAGCGTTAAGAAAAACGACAAGGCGTCAGCCTTTGTCGGTTTTCTGTGCCTTGTTCTCACGAAAAATAGTCTGCTTTACGGGTGCGAAGCAGTTTTTGAAGTGCAAAAATTTCTTCCTTCAAAAACCGACACATCCTTACGGAAGGAGCCCCAACGGCGGCCGATTTTTATTATTTTATTTTTCTCACGATGCACAGCGGCGTGCTCTGACTCCCCTGCCCCAGCGGATTGTCGCGGAAGACCTGCCTGCAGAATGCGGCCGGGATGTCGCGGCTGCTGCGGCCGAGAACATTGACGCCGATGTCGTTCGCATCGATCACGACCACGCCGCAGCCGACAAGCTGCGCAAGCTCGCCCGCGACCTTGTTCGGTTTTTTCGGCGCAAGCTTCGCAAAGTGGTTGTACGGCGGGATCGTGCAGTCGCAGGGGCCGTCGATGGCGCGCGCTTTCGTTCCGGCCACGCGGTAAAACACCCCGCGCACGCCGAAGGGCTTCGTCGCCGCGGAGCAGGTTGCGGCCAGCAGCATCCGCGGCAGACCGACGTCGCGCAGAGCGAGCTCCATTGTCCACGGCGAACCGAGGCCGATCCCGTAGGGAGATTTATAAACAAAACGGCACAGCAGATTCGCCAGCGGAGAGGGCCGGATGCTGTCAATGTTGAACGCGCGGTTCTGGCAGATGGCGATGATCTTTTCGCTGACGAACAGCAAATCGCCGGGCTTTGTTTTTCCGCAGACGTACTGCCGCATGATCTCCGAAAGGCTTTCGCCGCAGCGGATCACATGGGTGCGGATCGGATAACGGGCGAAGACGCCCCGGTCGGTTTCGATGGTCAGCGCTTTGCCCTCGTTGGGCGAAGATGGGAACTCATTCATGGGATCGCTCCTTCCTTTTTCCGATAGTATTTCCAAAAACGCGCGGTTTTTCGACAAAAAGAACAACCGGAAGAAAAAGGCAATCACTGATCACAAAGGAGCAAAATGATGCTGTTCCGAAAACAGCTTTCAACGCCGCGTTCACAAAAATCGGCTTGTTTTTCGCGGCGGATTGTGTTACAATGTAAAAAAAGACAGGGAGATGTTTGGATGGAACGGAAACAATGGTACAAAGATATCGCCGTTTATCAGATCTGGCCACGCTCGTTCTGCGACGGCAACGGCGACGGCATCGGCGATCTGACAGGCGTGATTGGCAAACTGGATTACATCAAGAGCCTTGGCGTGGACGCGATCTGGTTCTCGCCGCTTTACCCCTCGCCGAACGCGGACTACGGCTACGACATCGCTGACTACCGCGACATCAGCAGCGACTACGGCACGCTGGAACAGTTCAAAACGCTGCTTGACGAGGCGCACAAGCGCGATCTGAAGGTCATTATGGATCTTGTAATCAACCACACGAGCGACCAGCACAAGTGGTTCCAGGCGAGCAAGGATCCCGCCAGCCCCTATCACAGCTACTATTTTTGGCGGCAGGGCCGCAAGGGCGGCAAAAAGGAGCCGAACAACTGGCTTTCCACCTTCCAGGGCAAGGCGTGGGAATTCTGCAAAGAAAACGGCCTGTATTATCTGCATGTGTTCGCCAAAGAGCAGCCGGATCTGAACATGGACAACCCGAAGGTGCGCGAAGAGGTCAAAGACATCATCCGCTTCTGGCTCGACCTCGGCGTGGACGGCTTCCGCGAAGACGTGATCACCTTCATCTCCAAAAAAGAGGGCCTGCCAAACGGCTTCCCCCTGCCGACGGCCACAGGCATCGAGCACTACATGAACGGCCCGCACCTGCATAAGTATCTGGAGGAGTTTCGCGCCGTGCAGGAGGAATATGACTGCTTCACCGTCGGCGAGGCGCCGATGATGACGCCGAAGCGCGCCCTGCAGTTCATCGGCGAAGACGGCCACCGCGTGCTGGACATGATGTTCCATTTCGAGCACATGAACTGCGACAACATCATGACGAACTTTTTGCGCACGCCCTTCCGCCCCGGCAAGCTCAAGAAGGTCTACAACAACTGGCAGACCGGGCTTTACGGCAAGGCGTGGAACGCAAACTACATTGAAAACCACGACCAGCCGCGCATCATCAGCCGCTACGGCAGCGAAAAATACCGCGTCAAGAGCGGCAAGATGCTGGCGACGATGTACATTTTGCAGAGCGGCACGCCGTTCATCTATCAGGGGCAGGAGATCGGTATGCTCAACGCGAACATCCCGACGATCGACCGCTACAAGGACGTGTCCTCGATCAACACCTACAACCTGATGAAAAAGCTGCATGTGCCCGACAAATTCGCCATGTGGCTGATCCAATACGCCTCGCGCGACAACGCGCGCACCCCGGTGCAATGGAGCGACGAAAAGAACGCGGGCTTCACGACGGCGGACGAACCATGGTTCGAGGTCAATCCGAACTACACCGAGATCAATGTGGCCGCTGCAGAAGCCGACCCCGACTCCCTGCTGCACTATTACCGCAAGCTGCTGCAGTTCCGCAAGGACAACGCCATCGTGCGCTACGGCGATTTCAAGCTGCTCAAGACGAATAAGGAGGTCTTTGCCTATCTGCGCACCTACAAAGGACAAAAGCTGCTGGTGGTCAACTCCTTCAGCGAGCAGCCCCAGGAATTCCGCGCGCCGGAGGACTTTGAGCTGCTGGACGACGAGCTGGCGCTGGCCAACTATGAGCGGAACATGACCGTTCACAACGGCTTTTTGCTGCGGCCCTATGAGACAAGAGTTTATCTGAAAGGCTGAACCACGCAAAAATGCTCCAGCAAGAAAACGGTCATTCCGACGAACCGCAGAGGAGCCGCCTCTGCGCGAGGAACCAAAAA
Source organism: Oscillospiraceae bacterium (assembly GCA_902774035.1). Lineage (GTDB taxonomy): Bacteria > Bacillota > Clostridia > Oscillospirales > Acutalibacteraceae > UBA6857. The sequence goes on from CACYHA010000023.1 coordinate 51,234, forward strand.
CGCAAAAAACGAGCGCTCGAAATCCGGAGCGCTCGTTTTTCAATCTTTGGTTGCCTTATTCTTCTTCCTGTGCTTCCGCTTCTTCGGCTGCTTTGCCGAGCAGGGACGCAATCAGATCCTTGAGCTTGCTGAACAGATCGCCTTTCGACGGATCGAACGCGGAGATCACGCGCTGCATCTCTTCCATGATCGTGTTCCAAAAATCGGAAATGCCTCTGAGAACCTTTGCCATAATGTATTCCTCCTTACAACACATTTCGTGTTGTATATATTATATCACGTTCCCGTGCGCCGCGCAAGAGGAGAATTGTAAATTTTTCGTCAAAGTCAGCGACGATGCGCTCAGCAGCACAACCCCGGGGCAACTTTGCTCGCCGATCTTTACACACCGGGTGCATCATCAGTGACCAAAACAAAACCGCCGGTGCGACCGACGGCTTGCAATGGTTTTTCAATTATTCGGCTTCTTCAGTCTGAGCTTCGGCAGCTTTGCCGATGATCTCGCCGATCGCGTCCTTCAGCTTTGCGAAGATCTCGCCGCCGAGGCCGTCAAAGGAATCAAGCATATTGTAGATGCTCTCGAGAATGCCGGTGTAGAAATCTGCGAAAATTTTGAAAACTCTTGCCATGATGTGATCCTCCATGAGATTCATTTTTTTGAGCCATCGCTCACCCGTATTATAGCACCCTGCCAAAGGAAACGCAAGCGGATATGAACAAAGTTTTAATTTTTTTCACGTTTTCACAGCATGTTCGGCACAAGCAGGACAAGTTTGACAATAATAACAACCCATAGAAAAAGATCATTGTATTACCAATGCTTCATTATGAAAGATAGAAAAAAGCAACCGCAGGAAGACCCTGCGGTTCACTTTTGATTGAGAACGAACTTATTCGGCGTCCTTGGAAGCGGAACCGAAGATGTCCTTGATCGCGCCGAGCACCTGGGCGGCGACGTCGCTGTCTTCGCCTCTGCCGGTCACGATGTTGATGATATCCTGGAACAGGTTCTTCAAAACTTCAAAGATTTTTTCCATGGTAGGATCCTCCTGCGTTTATTTTAAGCTTTCGCTTATCTGCATTATAGCATCTTCCCGCCGGGAATGCAAGGGTTTGTGAACTTTTTATGAAACATTCACATTCCAAACACAGGTTTGCAAAAATCAGCCAGCCGGCCAGCCGAACGCGCGGCCGCCCATGAAGTGGAAGTGCAGGTGCTTGACGGTCTGGCCGCCGTCTTCGCCGCAGTTGTTGACGATGCGGTAGCCGTTTTTCAGGCCGAACTGCTTACCGAGCTTCGATGCGACTTCAAAGATGTGGGCGATCACGGCGCTGTTGTCGGCGGTGATGTCGTCGCAGGACGTGATGTGCTGCTTCGGAATGATGAGCACATGGATCGGCGCCTGGGGCTCGAGATCGTTGAAGGCGAGGACGAGATCATCCTCGTAAACCTTGGTGGACGGGATCTCACCGTTCGCGATTTTGCAGAAAATACAGTCACTCATAGTGGTTCTCCTTACTTCAGCATGGCGCTGATGATTTCGTTTGCCGCGTTCACGGCGTTCGGCAAGGCCGCGACGTCCTTTGCGCCGGCCATGGCGGAATCGGGCTTTCCGCCGCCGGAACCTCCGGCCTTTTGCGCCACTGCCCGGGCGATGTTGCCCGCATGGGCGCCCGCCGCAACGGCGGCTTTTCCGCAGCAGACGCAGATGTTGCCGCTGCCTTTGGCCTTTTGGACGCCTGCGATCACGCCGATGTAGTTTTCGCCCTTGCTTTTGACAAGGTCGCACATCTTGCGCAGCTCATCCACGGTGGTCTCCTCCAAAAAGGCGGTGACCAGCTTGCAGGAGCCGACGTCGGCCGCGTTTTCCAGCATGGTCTGCGTTTTGGCGCCCGCGATCACGCCGGAGAGCTTTTCGATCTCCTTATCCTTGGCTTTCAGTTCCGCCGTCAAAGCGGCAGCTCTGGCCGAAAGCTCGCGCACGTTGCCGCACTTGAGGACGGCGGCGGTCTCGTTCAGCAGGTTCAGCGTGTCGTGGAAATAGTTGAACGCGTTGAGACCCGTCACCGCCTCGATGCGGCGCACGCCTGCGGCCACAGAGGACTCGGAGAGGATGTGGAAGGGGCCGATATTGCCCGTATTTTGGACATGCGTGCCGCCGCAGAGCTCGATGGAGAAATTGCCCATCTTCACCACGCGGACCACGTCACCGTATTTTTCGCTGAACAGAGCCATCGCGCCCATTTTCTTCGCCTCGTCCATCGGGACTTCCATGGTCTGCACCGGCTGCGCGGCAAGGATCTGCTCGTTCACCAGCGCTTCCACGGCGGCGAGCTCTTCGCCCGTCATGGCGGAGAAATGGACAAAGTCGAAGCGGGTCACGCGCTCGTCAACAAGCTGACCGGCCTGCTCCACATGGGTGCCGAGGACGGTGCGCAGAGCAGCCTGCAGCAGATGGGCGGCGGAATGGCTTTGGGTGATCGCCACACGGCGGAAGGTGTTGACTTCGGCGCTGACGCTCCGGCCGACGCTGATGGAATCGCCCTCGATCACGCGGCCGTGGTGCAGAAAGACGCCGTCGGCGGTTTTGGTTGTGGAAACGACCTCAAAGGTCGCGGTTTCGGTCTTGATGAACCCGGTGTCGCCCACCTGGCCGCCGCTTTCGGCGTAGAACGGCGTTTCGTCCAGAACCAGAGTCGCATCCTTGTCCTCTTCGGCGAATTCGGCGCGCGCGCCGTCGGCGATCACGGCAACGACCCGGGCATCGGATTTCAGCGTTTCATAGCCGCGGAAGGTTGTGGCCGGCAGTCCCTTGGTCACGGTGCCGACGCCCTTCCACGCTTCGGCGCCTGCGTCCTTGCGGGCGTTCCGGGTGCGGATGCGGTTTTCCTCGACGAGCTTGCGGAAGGATTCGACGTCCACGGTGAAGCCGCGTTCGGCAAGCAGCTCTTTTGTCAGGTCGATCGGGAAGCCGTATGTGTCCTGCAGCTTATAGGCGTCCGCGCCGGAGAGGGTCCTGGTGTCCATGGTGTCGATCAGGTTTTTCAGCAGGGAAAGACCGGTGTCGATCGTTTTGGCAAAGGATTCCTCTTCGGCCTTGATGACCTTGACGATCAGATCGTGCTTTTCTTCCAGATTCGGATAAGCGCTCTTGTTCTCGTTGATCACGGTTTCGCAGACCTCATACAGGAAGGTGCGGTCGATGCCGAGGAGCTTTCCGTGGCGGGCGGCGCGGCGCAGCAGACGGCGCAGCACATAGCCGCGGCCCTCATTGGAGGGCATGACGCCGTCGCCGATCATGAAGGTCGTGGAACGGATGTGGTCGGTGATCACGCGCAGGGAGATGTCCTTGTTCCTGTCCTCGTGATAATTGACCCCGGCGATGCGGATGACGTGCTTCATGATGTTCTGCACGGTATCCACTTCAAAGAGGTTGTCCACACCCTGCATGATGCAGGCAAGACGCTCGAGACCCATGCCGGTGTCGATGTTGCAGCTCTTCAGGCGGGTATAGTTCCCCGCCCCGTCGCTTTCAAACTGGGTGAACACGAGGTTCCAGAACTCGGTGTAGCGGTCGCAGTCGCAGCCCGGGCCGCAGTCCGGCGAGCCGCAGCCGTATTTTTCACCGCGGTCAAAGTAGATCTCCGAACACGGACCACAGGGGCCTGCGCCGTGCTCCCAGAAGTTGTCCTCCTTGCCCAGCCGCACGATGTGCGAAGGATCCACGCCGACTTCCTTTGTCCAGATGTCGAACGCTTCGTCGTCGTCCTGATAGATCGTGACCCAGAGCTTCTCGATGGGCATCTTCATCACTTCGGTGCAGAATTCCCACGCCCAGGGGCAGGCCTCGTGCTTGAAGTAATCGCCGAAGGAGAAGTTGCCGAGCATTTCAAAGAAGGTGCCGTGACGCGCCGTGATGCCGACGCGCTCGATGTCGGGCGTGCGGATGCACTTCTGGCAGGTGGTCATGCGCGTGCGCGGCGGGGTCAGCTCGCCGGTGAAGTATTTTTTCAGCGGCGCCATGCCCGCATTGATGAGCAGCAGGCTTTTGTCGCCCTGCGGCACGAGCGAAAACGAGGGCGCACGCAGATGGCCCTTGCTTTCAAAAAAGCTGAGATATTTTTCTCGGATGTCGTTGAGACCCATCCATTCCATAAGATTTTCCTCCGATGTTAATTATTCCGATTCAATCTATTATTCTACTCAAGTCCGGGGAATTTGTCAAGTGGCCTTTTCTTCTAAAATCACTGCATTCAAAGTGTCTGCTGTTTTGCCGCCCACTGGGCGCGCTTTTGCAAAACGAACTCCGGCGCACGGTTGAACAGGAAGGTGATGTAGCGCATCACGCTCGCTTCGGCAAAGGCAAAGACCACGCAGAGCATGATGCCCTTGGCGCCGAATTCGTCGATCATGAACAGTGTCCGCAGCGTCGGAACGCAGGCGCAGACCACGAAGCCCGCGACGCAGCCGACGATGACCACAGTTCGGTAAAGATTCATGGGTTTTGACACGTTGCGCAGGATCAGAAAACCGACGATGGCAAGCAGATAGGTGCTCGCGACGCCGACGTCCGGCTCGGAGATCTGAAAGACGTTGCCGAAGACCACCATGGCCGCGATCGAGAAGAACGAGGTCAGCGAGGCAGGCAGCGCCGTCAAAAGCGTCCGCTTGAGGAAGTGTCCCTCCTGTTTGCGGATGTTCGGCTCCAGCGAAAGGAGAAAAGCCGGAACGCCGATGTTGAAGCCGGAGACCAGCGAGACCTGAGAAGGCCTCAGCGGATAGGAGAAGGTGGTGATGATCGAAAATGCCGCAAGGAACATGGAGAACATGTTCTTATACAGGAACAGCGTTGCGGAACGGGTGATGTTGTTGATGATCTGCCGCCCCTGCGCCACGATGGGACGCATTTTTGAAAAATCGGAATCCAGCAGCACCACCTGCGCCGCCTGCCGCGCGGCGTCCGACCCGGCGCCCATGGCGATCGAGCAGTCCGCCTCTTTCATGGCAAGGATGTCGTTGACGCCGTCGCCCGTCATGGCAACACGCTTGCCGGTCTCCTTGAGGGCGCGGATGATGGATTTTTTCTGTTCGGGCTTGACACGGCCGAACACGGTGTACTCCGTGACCGCTTCCCGGATCGCCGCGTCGTCGCGCAGGGTGGTGGCGTCGACATATTTTTCGGCGTCGGCAATGTTGACCTGCGAAGCGATCCGCGATACCGTGAGCGGATTGTCACCGGAGATGACCTTGATCTGCACCCCCTGCTCACCGAAGAAGGCAAAGGTCTCGGCGGCATTTTTGCGGATGGAGTTTTCCAGCGAGACAAAAAGCAGCGGCAGGGCGCGGTCTCGCACCGCAACCAGCGCAAGCACACGGCTTCCCTTTGCGGCGCGTGCTTCGATCAACGCCCGGTTGCGCTCAAAGACGGTGGGTTCCAACAGGATCTCGGGCGCGCCGAGACGGTAGGCACCGGCGTCGGTCCGGATCTCGGAATACTTGGTTTTGGAGGTGAACGGCGATATTGCGGTCACCTGCAAGGGCGTGCTTTCCGGGCAAAAGGCGCGCAGCGCCTGCATGGTGGCGTTGCCGTCCGGAACCGTTGCGACATACTGCGCAAGCAGATGCTCGTTGCGGCGCAGGCCGTCTTCCGAGAGGCCCTCGGGTGCAAAAACTTCGAGGACTTTCATCCGGTTGTCGGTGATCGTTCCGGTTTTGTCGACGCACAGCACATCCACCCCGGCCAGTGTTTCGATGGAGCGCATATCGTGCAGGAGAATCTGCTGCTTTGCAAGGCGCATGGCGCCCAGCGCAAGCGCGATCGTCACCAGAAGATACAGCCCCTCCGGGATCATGCCGATCACGGCGCCGACCGTGGAGACGATGGCTTCGGAGAAGACCTTGTGGTTGACCGCGAGTTCTTCGATGAACAGAATCAGACCGATGGGGATGATCGCGATGCCGGCGACCTTGATGATCAGCTCGATGCCGCGGATGATCTCAGACGGCTTTTCCTCCATCTGTTTGGCTTTGGCGGTCAGCCTTGCGGCGTAGGAATCCGCGCCGACATGGGTCAGCCGCGCACGGCACTGCCCGTTCACGACGAAGGAGCCGGACTTCAGCTCGTCTCCGGCGTTCTTCTCGATCTCATCCGCTTCGCCGGTCAGCAGCGATTCATTGACGCTCACGCGGCCGCTGACGACCACGGCGTCGGCCGGGATCTGCTGGCCTTCGCCCAAAAGGATGAGATCGTCCAGCACCAGCGCATCTGTCGGCACTTTTTGTTCGCTTCCGCCGCGCAAAGCCACACAGGTGGATTTTGAAAGCAGAGAGAGCTTGTCCAGCACCCGCTTGGAACGGATCTGCTGCACGATGCCGATCACGGTGTTTGCGATCACCACCGGCAAAAACGTCAGATTTTTGAAGGAACCGGCGATGATCAGCAGCAGCGCGATGATGGCAAAGATCAAATTGAAATAAGTGAAAACATTTTTCTTGACGATATCGGAAACGGTGCCGGTGGCACTGTCGGGCAAAGCGTTGATTTTGCCTTCGGCGACGCGGCGGCGCACTTCTTCTTCCGTCAGCCCCTGCGTTTGCGGGGCAAAAGGTTCAAGCATTGTGTCCATGGGAACCTCCTTTCAGAATCCGGACCGATTATACCACAGTTGCAGCCGATTTGCAACAGGCGCCGTGCGATTTTGGGGCTGTCGGATTTCGGTGACGTCCCAAAAAAGCGGGGCGGAACGCATCGTGCCGCAGCACGATGCAAAAAGGAGCGCAAACGCGCACGGCAAAAGCCGCTCGCGTTTGCGCCCCTTTTTCGCGCGGCTTTTGCCGCGCGGTTCCGCCCCACCGCCCGCCAAGAACCGAAAAAAAGAGAAAGCGCTTTTTGCAGAGTGATTCTGTGATTTCAGCGCTTTCTTTTCTTTATGTTTTTCAAAACAGACAGGATGATTTGCTTTGACTCGACGTTTTCATCTAACGGCGGCGTCCCGTAACGAGGCAAAAAACCGTTTTATTCTGCCTGCGCTTGCTTTGCCAGCAGATCGTTATACTGGTACACGCGCACGTAGTCCACCTTGAATTCCACCGGCCAGTTGCCCTGCGGCGTTCTGGTGATCTTGCCGGTGCCGTGGCGGTCAGCGTCGGCAACGCCGTTTTCCCCCGCGATCTCCACGGAAAGCAGCAGATACTCCGGATTGTCGCTCACGCCGCCGGCAGAAAGACGGCCGGTCTCCTTGCCGTTGATATAGAAAATGTATTCGTCGGGATTCCATTCCACACCGTAGGTGTTGTATTCGGTATAGGGATCGTTCTCGATGAAGTATTTGCCGATGGACGCGCCGGTGTGTCCGTCGCCGTAGCCGTCGTAGTGAATACCGGTCACGACCGCGTCGGCGCCCCACCAGTGATCCTTGTAGTACATGGATTCGAACACATCGACCTCCGTGCCGTCCTCACCGGAACCGTCCACGTTGAACACGCCCTCATTCATCATCCAGAAGGCCGACCAGAGGCCGTATGCCGCCGGAAGAATGCAGCGGCACTCATAGTAGCCGTAACACTGTTCGAATTTATCGCGTGTGACGACCTGACCGCAGTAATAGCCGGGTTTGTAGGGCTTGATCCAATCTGTGTCCGAGCGGCAGGTCAGCGGCTCGCTGAGGTATTCCGCTTTGATGATGAGATTGCCGTCGCGCACGGAAACCATGTCTTCGTGCCAGAATCCGCCCTTGCGCTCGGTGACCCACCATTCGTAGTCCCATTTGGTCTTGTCCAGCTCGTCGCCGTCGAATTCGTCGTTCCATGTCAGCGTGAATTTGCTCAGATCCAGCTCGTTTTTGCCCGCTTTCGCCGGAAGGCCGAAAAACTGCGGCGCGGCAGAGGTAAACAGCATCAAAAACGAGATCAGCAGAGAGAGGGTTCGTTTGAACATCGGATAAACCTCCTTTGTTTTTCTGGTTTCATTCTACACTGAAAACTGCGCCTTGTCAAGCCAGAAGATGATCCATTGCAAGCATTGCGCAAAACCCGCCGAGCAGAGCCAGCGTTTTTCCGCGCTTGGCGTTTTCCTCTTCGGCCGACGGCAGCATTTCGGTGAAGATCACATAGAGCATACAGCCGCCCGCAAAGGAGAGCGCCAGCGGCAGCAGCGCCGCGCAGACCCGCACGGCTCCATAGCCGAGAAAGGTGGCAAAGATCTCCACGGCGCCGGTGAACAATCCGAAGCAGAGCGCTTTCACCGGCGGAACGCCCACGGCCAGCAGCGGCGTGACCGTGACCATGCCCTCGGGCAGATTTTGCAGCGCGATTCCGACGGCGACCGCCATTGCCCGGGCGGTGTCCTCCGTTCCGAAGCCGACGCCGGCGGCAAGCCCTTCCGGGAAATTATGCACGGCGATCACCACGGCGAACAGCAGCGCACTGCGCATGTTTTGCGCCGCGCCGAACCGCCGGGTCAGCCGCGTCGACAAACGGTCAAAAAGGGCAAGAAAGGCACAGGCACACCCGACGCCGCCGAACAGCACCAACAGAGCGAAGCGTCCGCCGAGATCCATCGCCGGGAGCAGCAGCCCGGCCACCGAGGTCGCGAGCATGACCCCTGCCGAAGCCGTCATTGTGTGGCCGGCGAAACGCTCGGACGCGCCTTTCAGAAAAAAGCCGCACACTGCGCCGAGCATCGTTGTTCCGCCGACAAGCAGCGCCGCAAGAAAAACAAGCCGCATAGAACCCCTCCAAACGGAAATTTACAGGGTATTCTATGCGGCAAAGGTCAAATCAGTTCATATACGATTCCAGCTCGGTGCGAATCGCCTTGATGAAATCATCGCTGTTCAAAATGCGCGGTGTACTCCCCTGCCACATGAGGGCAAGATCCTTCGTCATCCGGCCGCTTTCGATCACGGCAAGCGAGGCTTTTTCGAGCTTATTCGCAAAGTCGACCAGCGGCGCGTTGCCGTCCAGCTCGCCGCGCTTGCGCAGCGCGCCCGACCAGGCAAAGATCGTGGCGATCGGGTTGGTGGAGGTCTGCTCGCCTTCCAGATAGCGATAATAGTGGCGGGTCACCGTGCCATGGGCGGCCTCATATTCAAAGTTGCCGTCGGGAGAGACAAGGACGCTGGTCATCATGGCAAGGGAGCCGAAAGCTGTGGAGACCATGTCGCTCATCACGTCGCCGTCGTAGTTCTTGCAGGCCCAGATATAGCCGCCTTTGGAGCGGATCACGCGGGCCACGGCGTCGTCGATCAGGGTATAGAAGTAGGTGATGCCCGCCTGTTCAAACTTTTCTTTGTATTCCTTTTCGAAGATTTCGGCAAAGATCAGCTTGAAGGTCTGGTCATACTGCTTGGAGATCGTGTCCTTTGTGGAAAACCAGAGGTCCTCCTTTGCATCAAGGGCATAATTGAAGCAGGAACGGGCAAAGGATTCGATGGAAGAATCTTTGTTGTACATGCCCTGCAGCACGCCGCCGCACTCAAAGTCATAGATCGTTGCGCGTTTGGTCTCGCCGTCCTCGGCGGTGAAAAGCAGTTCGGCCTTGCCCGGCTTTGTGACGCGGAACTCCGTTGCCTTGTAAACGTCGCCGTAGGCGTGACGGGCGATGGTGATCGGCTTTTCCCAGCTTCTCACGGCGGGCTTGACGCCGCTGACAAGGATCGGTGTGCGGAACACAGTGCCGTCAAGAATGGCGCGGATCGTACCGTTCGGGCTTTTCCACATCTCCTTGAGATGATATTCCTCCACACGCTGGGCGTTGGGCGTGATCGTTGCGCATTTGACGCCGACATGGTGTTTTTTAATCGCCTCGCCCGCATCGATGCTGACCTGATCGTTCGTTTCGTCGCGGTACGGAAGACCGAGATCATAGTATTCCGTGTTCAGCTCCACAAACGGCAGCAGCAGCTCCTCTTTGATCGTTTTCCAGAGGATGCGCGTCATTTCGTCGCCGTCCATCTCCACGATGGTGTTCATTTTGATTCTTTCCATGGTTCTTCTCCCCTTACTTGGTTGGTTCTTTTGTTGAAAGGCTCCTGATCCGGGCGTTCGCCTGATCCGGCAGCGTGGTCGTCATATTGTCCGGCGCAAGGCGCAGCACTTTTTTCATCTGGCAGTCGTTGCGAACCGTCCAGATGGAGACCAGCAGTCCGTGTTTACGGAACGTGTTCACAAGCAGCGGCGTTGCGTTCAAAAAGTTGCAGTTCATGCCGATGGCACCGCATCTCTGCGTGGTTTTGACCAGCCGATGCGCATAGGAAACGCTGAATTTCAAAAACGGATTGATGTTGATGTTGAGATAATACGGGATCTTCGGTGCGTCTCGTCGCACACGTTCGGTTTCGCCCTTCGGCACGCCGGTGAAAAACACCTGCTCCAGCACGCCGCATGCTTCGGCAAGGGCCTGCAGGGCGGCGCAACGGTCAAACACCTTCAGATCAAGGTTCATCCGCTTGTCCGGATACTGCGCAAGCACTTCAAAGGCTGCCCGCAGCGGCACGGCGTCGTCCGGCGCCTGATGGCCGTGAAAAAGGGCAAGCTCGCCGTCCGCAAAGGTGCAGATATCCACCTCAACGATGTCCGCGTTCTGCAGACCGACCGTCAGGGATTCCAGCGAATTTGCCGGGGTATCCATGCAGCCGGAATGCGCCGTCACGGTAAACCCGGCAGGCAGATGACAGAAAGCCTCGTTCCGTTTCATTTTTTCACCTTATTTCATCTGAGCTTTGTAGTAGTTCATCAGGCAGCCTTCGAGGATGATCGTTTTTTCATCCTCCGTCAGACCTTTGACGTAAAGCGTGATGTCCTTCACGCCGTCCCCTGCGATCACCTTGGCGGGAATGGTCTCCACACCGTTTTGGATCGCGCTGCGGATGCCGGGCACAAAGACATAATCGCCGACCTCATAGGGGAAGGGCGTGTCCTTGTCAAGCGTGAACGGCAGAATGCCCCAGTTGATGCAGTTGGAGCGGTAGCGCTTCGTGGCAAAGGCATAGCAGATGTTTGCAAAGCCGCCGAGCACCTTCTGGCAGGAAGCGGCCTGTTCGCGGGCGGAACCGTCGCCGGGACGGTTGGCAAAGACGCAGGAGCCGAACTGGGTGTGCTTTGCGGTTTCGGCGGCGTCGTCCGTGACCTTTGAAAGCACGGCGATCACCTCGTCGGAACCGCCGGCGCGGCGTTTTGCCTCCTCGGCGGCCACAGCCTTGGCGCGGGGCACATACTGCGGTTCGCGGCGGGAAAGGGCAAATTCGGAAAGGCGCAGCGGATTGGAGCGGTAGGAGGAGGTTTCGCCCGAGGGGATCAGCTCATCCGTGGTCGTCACGTCGTCATGCAGCACGGCGGCGAGCTTGACCAGCAGGTTCTCCTCCAGGGCGTACATCTGCGGCCAGTCGGTGATATTCGGGCCGAAGCGCAGCTCCGCCTCTGGGTCGGCCTTGCCGAAGCCCTGATAGACACGGCGGTCGTAAACGCCCTTTTCGAAGCTGTATTCATAGGAAACACTGTCGTAATCCACGTCGGTCGCGGCGGTGAGGATGCCGCCTGCCGCTGCCGTGGCGGCAATGGAGCGGGCATCCACAAGCGCAACGGAGGAAAGCTGGCCGTCGCCGGGCTTGCTGCCCTCGCGGTTCGGGAAGTTGCGCGTGGTGTGGCGGATCGAAAGGCCGTTGTTGGCCGGAACGTCGCCGGCGCCGAAGCATGGACCGCAGAAGCAGGGTTTGAAGACCGCACCGGCCTCCAGCAGCTTTTGCTGGACACCGTTTTTCAGCAGCGCCAGATTGATCGGCACGCTGGAAGGATAGACCGACAGGCTGAAATAGCCGTCGCCGGTGGATTTTCCGTCAAGGATCGCAGCCGCCTCGCAGATGCTTTCGAACATGCCGCCGGAGCAGCCCGCGATCACGCCCTGATCGACATAGATGCCTTCGGGACGGATCTTGTCCTGCAGGGAGAAGTTGACCTTGCTGCCGAACTGGGCCTTTGCCGCTGCTTCCACATCGCGCAGCAAACCCGGATTTGCCTGAAGCTCATGGATGGTAAAGGCGTTGGAGGGGTGGAACGGCAAAGCGATCATGCTTTCCATTTTGGAAAGATCGATGCGGATGGCCATATCGTAATACGCGCCGTCCTGCGGCTGCAGCGCTTTGTAGTCCTGCGGCCTGCCGTGAACGGTATAGAACTTTTGGATCTCGTCGTCTGTCTCCCAGATGGAGGAAAGGCACGCGGTCTCGGTGGTCATCACGTCGATGCCGATGCGGAAATCGGCGGAAAGGTTTTTCACGCCCGGGCCGACGAATTCCAGCACCTTGTTCGTCACGAGACCTTCCTTGAACACCGCGCCGCAAAGGGCGATCGCAACGTCGTGGGGACCGACGCCCTTGGGCGGTTTTCCTTCGAGATAGACGCAGACGACCTGCGGCGCCGGAATGTCCCAGGTGTTCTTCAAAAGCTGCTTGACCAGCTCCGGGCCGCCCTCGCCGACACCCATGGTACCCAGCGCGCCGTAGCGCGTGTGGCTGTCGGAGCCGAGCAGCATGTTGCCGCATTTTGCCATCTCTTCCCGAGCGTACTGGTGGATGACCGCCTGATTCGCCGGGACGTAGATGCCGCCGTATTTTTTCGCCGCGGAAAGACCGAAAACGTGGTCGTCCTCGTTGATCGTTCCGCCGACGGCGCAAAGGCTGTTGTGGCAGTTGGTCAGCGCGTAGGGGATCGGGAACTCCTTCAGGCCGCTGGCGCGCGCCGTCTGGATGATGCCGACATAGGTGATGTCGTGGGAGATCAGGGAATCAAAGCGGATCTGCAGCGCGTTCGCGTCGCCGCTTTGGTTGTGGGCGCGCAGAATGGAATAGGCGATCGTGCCGTCGCGGCCTTTGTCGGCGCAGCCGAGGGCGGCAAGCTGTTCGGCCTGTTCGCGCTCGCTGCCGAAGAGCAGGGCGCCGTTCGCGTAATGTACGCCGTGTCTGAGTACTTCGATCATGTTACACAGTCCTTTCCGGGGTATAATATCTTCGATAAATATCGTTAATTTCGCGGTAATAGCCCTTGTCGATCATGGAGAGCGCATCGGCGCTGATGCGCCAGGTCCAGTTTTCGCCGGTCGTTCCGGGAATGTTCATGCGCGCATCCTTACCGAAGCCGCACATGTCCTGCACGGCGACGATGGCCGTGTCGGCGGCGCTGCGCCAGACCGTTTCGATGATCGCGCGGCAGGAGCCGGAATAAAAGCCGCCCTCGCCCCATTCGCGGCCGCCGAAGCAGCAATAGCGCAGCGCGTAATCGCGTTCGGCCGGGAAAGCATCCCACAGCCAGCCGAGCAGGGTGTTGTTATCGTGGGTGCCGAGATAAGCGATACAGTTTTTCGGGTAATTGTGGGGCAGATGGGTGCTGTCGCCGCACGGGTCAAAGCCGAACTGCACCACGCGCATACCCGGAAAACCGCTGTCGGCCAAAAGCTGCACCACGTCTTCGCCGAAAACGCCAAGATCTTCCGCAATGATATCCGCGTCGGGCAAAGCCTTGGCAACGGCCTTGAACAGCGCCATGCCCGGACCCTTTTCCCAAACGCCGACCTTGGCGGTCTCGCTCTCAAAGGGGATCGCCCAATAGGAGGCGAAAGCGCGAAAATGGTCGATGCGCACACGGTCATAGAGTTTGCCTGCATGGCGCAGCCGGGCGATCCACCAGGTGTAGCCCTCTTTTTTCATCGCCTTCCAGTCATAGAGCGGATTGCCCCAAAGCTGGCCGTCCTCCGAGAAATAATCGGGCGGGACACCGGCCACGCGGGCAGGTGAGAAGGTCTCCCTGTCCATTTCAAAGAGCGAGCGGTTGCTCCAGACGTCCACACTGTCGCGGCTGACATAGATCGGCATATCGCCGATCAGAAAGACGCCGCGGCTGTTGGCGTATTCTTTGAAGGCGCGGTACTGCGTGAAAAAGATATACTGGGAAAAAATATAAAAGTCGATCTCGTTCCGGAAGTCCCCTGCCCTTGCTTTTGCTTTTGCAAAATCCGCCTGATCCGCCGGCCACTCCCACCAGGGCTTTTGGCCGTTGGCGTCCTTGAGCGCCATGAACAGCGCATAATCGAACACCCAGGGGTTTTGTTCGGCAAACAGGGCGACCAGTGCGCTCGTGTCGTCGTCGCAGCGGGCAAAGGCCTTGCGCAGCGCGGCCGTGCGGCGTTCCAGCGCAAAGGCATGACAGGCGGTGTAGATACTGCCGTCATATTCGTTTTCGCGCACCTCGGCCTGCGTCAGCAGCCCGTCTTTTTGCAAAAGGCGCGGATCGATCAGGGCGAGATTGCCGGCAAAGGCGCTGAACGAACAGTAGGGCGAGCCGCTCGCATCCACAGGGCAAAGCGGCAGGACCTGCCAGAAATGGAAATGCATCTCGGCAAGCGCGCCTACAAACGCTTGGGCCTCCTCGCCGAAAACGCCGGTGCCAAAGGGGCCGGGCAAAGAAGTGATGTGCAGCAATACGCCTGCACTGCGGGTTTTCTTCATTGGGATCCCTCTCATTTGGACGCTCTTCAAAAGAAAGGCGTTCCATGCGATATTCAGTTTATTCTATCATAAGAATCGAAAAAAAACAACCTCGCAAAGAAAATACTTGCAACTTTTTGCAGTCATGCGTATAATGATTTGCAGAACAAAGAAAGGAATCGTTCCATGAAAAAGAAAAAGCTCCGGATTCCGTCCGAGATCGCTTATGTGATCGGTATCGTCCTGCTCTCCTTTTCCGTTGCAATGATCGCCAGCGCAGACTTCGGCGTTTCCATGATCGTTGCTCCCGCATACATACTCAGCTTGCGGTTCGATTTTCTCACCTTCGGACAGAGCGAATACATTGTACAGGCGCTGCTTTTCCTTTTGCTGTGCCTGTTGCTGCGGCGCGTTCGCCTGCCCTATTTCTTTTCCTTTGCCACCTGCCTGATCTACGGCGCAGTGCTGGATCTCTGGCGCAGGATCATTCCCCTGTTCAACCCGGATATCACCCCGCCGGGCAGTATGCGCTTTCCGCTGCGGTGCGTGCTGCTGGGCGTCGGTATGCTGCTGACCGCCTTCTCCGTGGCACTCTTTTACCGCACCTACCTCTATCCGCAGGTCTACGATTTCTTTGTCAAAGCCGTCTGTGAACGCTATGCTCTTGACCGCACGAAATTCAAGATCTGCTTTGATGCAGGAAGCCTTGCGATCGCGAGCGCGATGACGCTGTTGTTTTTCCGCAGATTTAACGGCATCGGCGTCGGAACGCTGATCATGACAGGATGCAACGGTGTGCTGATCGGCCTGTTCGGAAAGATGTTTGATCGCTTTTGCGCCTTTCCCGCTCTGTTTCCGAAAGCGGAGGCCCGCTTCAGGATCTAAAAAAAGCGTGACAGGAAAAAACACAGGGCTGTTTTGAAAAAAGCTCTGTGTTTTTGTTTCATTTCGCCGGCAGCACGCAAAGCCGGACACAAAAAGGCGGATGCAGATTTGCTCTGCATCCGCTTTTTATTTGCGGGAAATATCTCTGCAGCGGTTGCGCTTATTTGCCGCTGAACGCTGCAAGGATGTTGTGGATGAGCTGGATCAGCCAGCCGAACGGACCATCATGGGTTCCGCCGCAGTAACGGCAGCCGCCGGAGGAACCGCCATCGGAATTGTCGCCGCCGCCGGAGGGATTCGTCGGCGTGTTGTCGCCGCCGGAGGGGTTCGTCGGGTTGGTGTTTCCGCCCGGGTTGGTGGGCTCGGTCGCACTGTTCAGTGAGAGTGCGCCGACGCCGCCGCTGCCTCTGCTGCCCATCACGCGGACAGTGCCGTCTGCAGTGAGAACGTCGCTGCCGCTGGTGTAAGCGAGGTCGATCTTGTATTCGCCGTCAGAGAAGTGGACATCGGAGGTGTAGGAGCCGTCGTTGCCGGTGATGCCGGTTGCGAGAACAGCGCCGTTTTGATCCTTGATCGTCACTTCGGAGCCGACGACCGGGTTGCCCTTCGTATCCTTTGCATAGACGGTGAACAGTGTGTAGCACTCGCCGCAGCCTCTGGAGCAGCTATAGGTGCTCCATTCGAAGGTTCCGTCATAGACTCTGCCGGATTTCTCGTGGTCAAAGAGGAACTTGCCGTGGCCGAGCGGCAGAATCTCGCTCTTGGCTTCTGTGTAATCGCAGCGTGTGCAGGCCTTGTGCGCGGTATAGCCGGCCTCGGTGCAGGTGGGCTCTTTGCCTTCGTGGTCAACGAGGTTATGGCCGATCGGGGTGCCTTCGAAGGTGCTGGTGCCCTTCTCGCCGCATTCGCAGCTATAGAAGTAGGTCGCCGGGGTGACACAGTCGCTGGCAGTTTCCAGATAGAGGTCGCTCTCCACCATGCGGTTGAAGGCGTGCGCCGTCTTGTTGCCGTAGGTGCCGCAGTCATAGATGCAGGCGTAGCTGTGCGTGCCGTTCTTGTTGTTCTTGACATCGCCGGAGAAGTCGTGGCCGACTCTTGAAACAAACGTCGAAGCAAGGGTGATCTCGTTCACGCCGTCTGCATCGCTGAAATAATGGCCGCAGGCGGTGCAGATCCAGTAGGCTCTGTTGCCGTCTTCGGTGCAGGTCGGCGCAACCGCGTCGATCTTGGTGAGGACGTGCGTGCCCATCGGGATCACTTCAGAGGTGTACTGTTCGGTGAAGTTGGAATTGGTGAAGGTCGCAGTGTAGACATATCTGCCGGCCTTCTGGCAGGTGGGCTGTTCGGGGATGGAGATCTTGATGTTGTCCACACGCTCGGTGATGGTATGATCTTCCACGCCGTCGCCCTTGATGTCGTTGGCGCAGGTCTTGGTGCCGATGCAGTAGGAGTAATCGGGTGCCCACTTGTATTCCGCCTTCTGCCAGTCATGGCCGAGTTCGGGCAGAACATCGTGTCTCTGGGCGCCGCAGCCGATAGCTGTGCAGGTGAAATCGGTGTGTCCGTCGGTCTTGCACTTCGCGGGAACCGTCACGCCGTCATCCCAGGTGTGGGCAACGGGTTCGCAATAGCCTTCGCAGCCGTTGACGCACTGCACCTTGTGGGTGCCGTCGCCAAGGTCGACCGCGTTGCCGGTGTAGCTGTGAGGAAGCTGAGCGATCACGACGTTCTCCATCGGGACAAGACCCTGCGCGTCAGAGAAGTTCAGGCCGCAGGCCGCGCAGTTGTAATAGGCTTCGTTACCGTCGGCAAGGCAGGTCGCCGCCTTGTATGCGGTAAATCCAAGCTCGGCCGCATGGTTGGTCGGATCCTTTTCGCCATAGGCGAAGGTTTCGGTGTCGCTGACCACGCCGCAGAACTTACAGCTCTTGAAGTAGATCGCCGGGCTGGCGCAGTTTGCAGCGCTCACGAACGCTTCTTCCTTCACGGTCTCCGCCGTGTAGGTATGGGACTGGACGGGGATCACATGGCCGAGTTCGAGAAGCTCGCCGCAGCCAAGGCAGTAGAGGTCGCCGGAATAGCCTGTGTCGTTTTCAAAGCAGGTCGCTTCGTCCACATTGCGCAGCTCGGTGCCGCCGCTGTGGTTGTTCGGATCTTTCGCAAGGGTCTCGGTGTAGGTCTCCGTGCAGGCCGCGTATTCATCGGTCTCCGCGCAGGTGCAGGTGAAGGTCTTCACGCCGGTTGCGCAGCAGGTCGGGGCGGGTTCGATCACGCCTTCGTTCCAGACATGGGCGCGCATCGGGATCTTCAGCGCTTCATCCGTTGTGGCAACGGTTCCGCTCTCATCGGTGAATTTCGTGTTGCAGGCGTCGCAGAACCAGTGGGCTCTTTCGCCGTCCGCGGAGCAGGTTGCTTTCACAAGCGCGACCGCGCTCAGGTGGCCGTTGTGGTTCGCCGGGTTGATGGCGATCGACTCGGTCCTGGTCTCGTGACAGGCGGCATATTCGCTCGTTGCGGAGGTGTTCTGGCAGGTGAAGGTCTTGACGCCTTCGGCAACGCAGGTGGGCGCCGTTGTGACCACGCCGGCATCCCAGCTATGCTCGCGCGCCGGGATCAGAAGCTCGGACGCAGTTGCCTCGACCGTGCCGAGGTTGTCGCTGAATTTCTTTTCGCAAAGGTCGCAGTAGTAATGTGCTCTTTCGCCGTCCACGGTGCAGGTCGCTTTCTTGAGCGCAACGGATTTCAGGTGCAGGCCGTGGGAGGCGGGGTTGGAGGGAATGGTCTCCTTCTTAATCTGAACATTGAAGTCCGGATTCTGGAAGGCTTTGCTGGTGTAGGTGATCAGACCGTCGGCCATGCAGGTCTCCTTCGTGACCGATTTCGTCGCGCGGACGGTTTCGGTTTCCACGTGGGCGGCAACATACTGGCAGACGCGGGTCGCGGTGACTTCCGTGTTGTCCGCGTTCCAGGTGTAGGTCACTTCACCCCAGTTGTGGCCGGTCTGCGGGATGACTGTGTTGGCCTTGCGGATCATATGGCAGACGGAGCATTCCTCATGCTTCACGCCGTCGGCGACGCAGGAGGGTTCGCTGTCAATGACCCAGCCCCATTGGTGGGCCGCTTCCGGAACGGTCTTGTAGCCGCAGTCGGCGCAGGCCTTCCAGTGGTTGTTGGCGTCGGTGTAATATTCCGCGGGAACATTGTGGTTCGTTCTCGGGGTGGTGAGGTTGGAGCAGTTTTTGCACTTGACCCAATGCTGGTTCTCGTCCTTGCCGTAGCCGACGCTCGGCGTACAGGCTTCGAAGGCGTCCTTGGTCATCACGCCGTCCTTTTCCAGACCGAAGGTTCCGCAGCCGTTGCGGCAGGCTCTGTTGTGGCAATTGCCGTCTAGGGCGTTGTAGTCGCCGGTGTACTTGTGGCCTCTGGCGGTGCCGTCTTTGGTCCAGGTCTCGCCGTTGTAATCGAGGGTGCTGGCTGTGCAGCGCAGGCACTTGTAGTAATACACGGCGTCGTCTTCGCAGGTCGCGGCGGTCTTCAGATAGGTGTTCGTTGCGGACTGCTGGGTGAACGCGTGGTTATCCGGGTCAATGTTGCCGTAGATCGTGTGGCAAAGGTCGCAGACCGGGCGATCGGTGCAGGTCGCTTCGCCGCCGGAGCAGGCTTCGGTCGTGTTCTTTTCTGTGCCGATACCGCAGGCTTCGCAGTCATCGTAGCGTTCACATTTGTAGTAGTGCAGGCCGGTGCCGGCGTTCACAACGTCGCCGTTGAACACGTGGCCGAGGGCGGAGCCTTCATCCACGAAGGTCACGCTGTCGCTGATCGCGTTGCAGCGGGAGCAGCTCATGTAGTAGATCGCGTCGCCTTCGCACGTCGCGGCCTTCTTCAGCGTGTCGGCGTTCTTTGTCCGCTTTGTGAAATCGTGATTGTTCGGGTTGATCGGGAGCTCCACGTCCTTGGTCTTCGCCGAGAAGGCGGCGTTGTGGAAGTTGGCGCTGGTGAAGTGGCGCATACCGGTCTCGGTGCAGGTCGCGACGTCGTCCGTGTAGCCGACGTTCACGGTCTCGGTCTCGGTCGCGTCGCCGCGGGAGCAGGAACGGGTCGCGGTGAGCTTCGTCGGGAAGTCTTCGTCGTCCCAGGTGTAGACCGGGTTCAGCCAGTCATGACCCCACTGCGGACGGACGGTGCCCTCGCTGCGCACAAGGCCGCAGGTGGAGCAGAACTCATGCTTGGAGCCGTCGGTGGTGCAGGTCTCTGCAACATCGTCGACCCACTCCCAGGCATGGTTCGCCTTCGCCGTTGTGATGTATGCGCAGACGGAGCATTCGATCCAGTGCTGGTCGTCGTCGGTGTCGTAGGTGGCCTTCGGGGTGTGGTTCGCCTTCGCGGTGGTCAGGTTCGTGCAGTACTCGCACTTGATCCAGTGCTGGCTGCCGTCGGTGGTGTAATGATCCTCAGGCGTACAGGCTTCCTTCGCGTTCTTTTCGGCGTTCAGACCGTAAGTCCCGCAGTTGCAGGGCTTCACACAGGCGCGGTTGTGCTCGCCGTTTGCAAGCGCATGGTAAGCGCCGGAGTAATCGTGGCCGTAAGCCTCAAGGACTTCCGTTTGGGTGTCGGTATAAGTCGTTCCGTTCAGGGTGAAGGAGGCGGTGTAGACGTTGCTGCCGTCCACTTCGCACTTTGCCGGCGTGTTCACGCAGGTGACGTTGACATCCACCGTCTTGGTTCTTCCGCACTTTGTGCAGGTCAGGGTCGCTTCTTCGCAGGCATAGCCGTCCCAATCCCACGCGATGTTGCTGAAATCCCAGGTGTGGCCGGCCTTCGGCGTGGTCTTGCGTCCACAGGTTTTGCACTCGATCCAGTCGCCGTCTTCATCCGAATCGTAGAACGGGACATCAACGCCGTTCACTTTTTTCGTTTTCGGCTCGTGGTTCGTCTTCGGGAAAGAGGTCAATTCGCTGCCGCAGACGCTGCAGAGCTTCCAGTGCTGGGTCGAACTCGTTTCGTAGGTACTCTTCGGCTGGTGCGTCTGGCTCGACATTTGATAGCGGCAGACGGTGCAGAGCTTCTTGTGGTGGGTGGTGGTTATGGTGTAATTGGGATCCTCGTTGTGGGCAGACGACGTATAAGCCTTTGCGTGGACGTTTTTCGCCTGAGCGCCGGACGTGATGTGCGTGTAACCGTCGCCTTCCCAGCCGGCAAACGCATAGTGATAGTTCGCGTCCGCGTTCTTCGCGGCAACGCCGGCGCCGTGGTCCAGGACGTTGTTCGCCGTGTCAGGCGCCGTTGCGGATTGGCCGTAGTCCACGGTTTCGGTCCTGAGTACCGTGGAGTTGTCCGCATCCTTGAAGGTGACCTCGTAGTCCCAGGTCGTGACGTTGATCGTTTTTGATGACTTTTCAGTGCCACCGAGCTTTTGCGTCACAGTAAGCTGATAATGGTTTGCGCGGTTGGCATCGCAATTCAATGTAAACTGCTTGTTGGAATAGCTGATACCCGTACCGGAAGACGTGGAATAAGTCAGCGATTCGTACCATGTAACGCCGTAATCGTCTTCAAGCGTATCCGGGTAGGTAAACGCAGTACAACTAACAGTAGAACCGGTACCGCTGCTTACCTTCGGAACCGTGATGTCCGAGCCGCCGCCGATGGCTGTCAGCGTATAGGACGGCCAGCCGCTGGAAGTGCTGCAGGTCTTCGTACCGCTGTTCGTGCCCCACTCATTAGAGTTGAATCCAGCAGAACCGACGTTTATCCAGCTACCATTCTTTTTCACGTCAATATAGCAGGTAGCAGACATTTCTCTATGGGTAATACCACCACCAAAACTATACTTATATGTAACTTTTGAAGGAAATTTCGCAGACGAACCTTCCATTACAGTTTTTTCACCTTTAAAATCGATTTTCATGTCCTTTGTTGCAATAGAAGATTCAGAGCCTTTACCATTATTGGACTTTCCATAAAGCGTGAATAAGTGATCAGAATTCCAACCGCCGGTGTTATTGCTGCTGTTCACACGAACACGATATTCGTATGCGGTGGCAGCATGCGCTTTCGGCAGCGTATCGGGCGCAACGAACACCCAGGCGCTCAGCAGCATGAGCACCGACAGGGCGACCGCAAAAACGCGCCGCGCTCCGTGATTAAACTTTTTCACCATAAGATTACCTCCTGTAAACATATGTTCGGTTTGATATAGTTCTCCACAGGATTATTTTACAGGAAAAAAGTCAAAACGTCAAGAACTTTTTGAAGTTTTTCACAAAATTATTTTTGAACCTCATCCGGCCTTCGAACCTCATCCGGCCTTCGGCCACCTTCGGTCTCGGCTGCCGCCTCGGTCGGCGCTTCTGCTGCGCAAAGGTGTCCGCAGGACACCCGCGCCCCTTGCCAAGGGGAAGGCTTGGTTCCACCTCATCCACCGCAAGCGATCCTCCAAGTTCCCACCCCTTCAGTCGCTTCGCGACAGCTTCCCCATCACGCCCTGTCGGGCTATGGGGACGCCTTTGCACGTTCGCTCATCTATTCTCTCATATAATAGTATGTCTATATTGCCCAGTATGTGCATCATGATTTTAGAGATTTCACCAATTGCTTTTTGCGAAAAATCGGAGTAAAATAGATTTGAGCTATACATCGAAAGGAGTAATGTCTCATGAAACATCATTCAAACATCTGCAAACGTGCGCTCAGCGTCGCCATGTGTCTGCTCATGATCCTGACGGCATGGGTGTTTGTCGCGCCCGACACCCTTCCGAAGGCGAGCGCGGCGGCCAGCGTCTGGGACGGCAATTACAGTGACAGCAGCGAATTTCAAAACAACCACATCAAATCCGCGCGGGCGCTTGCCTGGTTTGTTTATGACGTCAACCGCAATGGTAACACTTATTCGGGCCAGACGGTCTATCTTGATGTGGATGTAGACCTGGACAACCGCAATTTCGGAGACGGCGTTTTGTCCGGCAGTTACAATGACAGCAACCGCTTCAAAGGCACCTTTGACGGCCAGAATAAGACGATTTCCAATTTTAGAATGGTTTCCAGCGATCACCGTGTTGCCATGTTCCGAACAACAGAGAACGCGACCTTCAAAAATCTGAATTTTGAAAGAGTTTTTATTGACGACGCTTCAGACAGCAACCAAAAAAACGGCTTTGCCGTGCTGTCCGGCTACCATGGTACCGGCAACCTGACCTTTGACAACGTGCACGTCAACAGCGGCAACATCTACGGCTATAACTATGTCGGCGCACTGGTCGGCGAGATCGGCGCAAACAGCAGCGGCAACCAGTTGACCATGAACAACTGCTCCAACGGGGCAACCATCAACGCGCTCAACGTGCGCATCGGCGGCCTGTGCGGAAGCTCGCTTCCTGCGGTCAGCGCAACGAAATGCACCAACACCGGCAGCGTGACCGGCGGTTCGACCGACGTCGGCGGCATCGTCGGCTGGATCGAGGACGACCCGTCCAGCTTTACCGGCTGCTCCAACTCCGGCGACGTGCAGGGTAAAGACGCTGTCGGCGGCATCGTCGGCTATTTCGGCAAGGACGCCCAAGATCAGAGAATGATCTTGACCAACAACACCAACACCGGCAGCGTTACCGCCACCAACGGCAGAGCGGGCGGCATCGCCGCGCACCTTGAAACCGACAACAACGCGCATCAGATTTCAGGCAACACCAACCGCGGCGAGATCTCCGCGACCACGGACGCCGGCGGCATCGTTGCGAGAAACAAGGGTTTCGGAACCTGGACGAACAACAAGAACTACGGCGCGGTTACAGCGAGCGGCGACAACGCGGGCGGCATCGTCGGCGAAATTGAAGACGACAAGCAGACGTTCAGCAATTGCACCAATGCCGGCGCGATCAACGGCAAAAACTCAACGGGCGGCATCGTCGGCTGGCTGAACACCGCAAATGAAAATGAATTCACCCGCTGCTTCAACACCGGCAACATCACCTCCGACGTCTCTTATCCCGGCGGCATTGCGGGCCGCGGAAGCAAACAGCTCACCTGCACGGAATGCTTCAATGTCGGCACTGTCGTCAGCGGCGGGAACGACGCCGGCGGCCTTGTCGGCAGCATTGACTATCACACCTTCTTCTACCGTTGCTTCAACGCCGGCGACGTGACGGCTCCCAGCGGGAAATCCGCCGGCGGTATGATCGGCTACACCAGCTTTAACGGCAACGGCAGCAGTTCCAGCAATCCGCAAGTGGTTGACTGCTTTAACTGGGGCGCGATCTCTGCCGGAACGGTCGGCGGCATAGCAGGCTATGTTAACGGCGGCAACACAAATTACTTTGTCAAAACATCTTACAATGCCGGAGCGCTGACTGGCAGCACAAGATATTCCGGCGTGGGTCACGGCGGCGCCATCGACAGCGGTTCCTATCGTTGGAACGAAGACAACGGCGGCGGCAGCGCGACTTCAATCAGCGGTGACCTCCTTGAAAAAAACAACAACCAGAACGGTTCCTTCATTTCCTCCAATTTCTGCAAGAACACCTGGGGCGTTTCCATCAATAATGGAACCATCCGTAAATATCCGATTCTGACGTGGTACCGCGATATGTTCACGTTTGAATCGAAGTTCGTTGACAGCGCGAGCGGCACGAACCAGACCATCACCAAGACCTATGGCGAATCCTTCACCGTTCCCAACCCGACCCGCAGTGGCTACAGCGCAGGTCAGTGGCTTAGCGGCAATACCCATCGCCTTGTGCGCGGCCAGACCGTCACAGCAGGCGACTCCTACCTAACGAACACGAACTACGACAAAAACGTCGGTCCGGCCAACACCAACACCGTTGTGCAGTCTCTTACGGAGCCGACGGAGATCAAGAGCACCCGCACCTACGGCCTGACCTGGAATGAGGGAGCAGCGGCGAATATGTACGCCATGGCGTATGCAAACGACGATGTGAACGCGGCTACCGACCGTTTCCGTACCGGTATCGACTATACGATCTATAACCTGACCACCGGGCACGATTCCTATTTCACGACTGCCAACGGAAATACAACGGCGGATGTGTCGAGCGGCGGTCAATACTTCAAGACCTTCCAACATGCCGGCACCGGCAACGCGAGAGCAACGCTGGTAATCGACCGTTCCAAGATGAGCGACCTCAAGGACACCGGCGTCTTCATCGACTACTATCCGTTCATCTACACCGCACCGGGCGGCGTGCGCTGGGGCGTTGAGATTTTTGACCCAAGTGCTTTCAACAGATCCAATGTTTTGAACAACGACCACTGGCAGGCAGACGTTGCCGGCACCAGCGGAAAATCCTATCATTATGAGCAGCGCTTCAGCAATGTCAACGGCAGCGACCACCGCTGCGCGGAAACAAACAGTGACTTCACGTCAGAGCCGACCGGACAGGCGCAGGTCGAATGCCGCTACGGAAGCTATAAGTGGTACTTCAAGGGCGACGTTCCCGACGCGGGCGACAGCGTGACGCTGCGCATTGTGGCAATCTGCGCCGCGAGATACAATTCCACAAACCTGCAGATCCTTTCCGAGTGGACCGATCTGACGATTATCGGTACCTGCACGCACAGCGGCCTCCATCTGACAAAGACGGACGCGGTTTCCTCCAACTGCAACACTGCGGGCAACAGCGAATACTGGTACTGCGACGCCTGCGGCAAATACTTCTCCGACGCGGGAACCACTGAGATCGCGCAAAACAGTTGGGTGCTTCCGCTGGACGACAGTGTTCACGATTTCACCGTGCAGGATCACTCGAGCGGGAACCTCAAAACCGCCGCGACCTGCACCGATCCCGCAGTCTACTATTGCACCTGCTCCCGCTGCGGAAAGAACTCGCAAAACTACACCGGCGAAACCTTCACCTACGGCGCGGCCAACGGCCACCACTTCACCTCCGGCACCTATCGGTATGAGGGCAATGGCGCGCACGCCCAGAAGTGCAGAGACTGCGCCGTCTACGGCTGGGGTACCACTGCGGGCGCGACCAACGCCTGCTCCGGCGG
This sequence comes from Oscillospiraceae bacterium, assembly GCA_902774035.1. GTDB lineage: Bacteria > Bacillota > Clostridia > Oscillospirales > Acutalibacteraceae > UBA6857. The sequence continues at coordinate 76,605 of CACYHA010000023.1, forward strand.
CTCAGCGAACTGTGTCCACGGCAAGGAATGCGAATACTGCCACGAGATCTACACCGATCCCGACACTGCGAACGGTCACAGCTACACCATGCACAACAACGCCGTGAAATACCGGATCACCGCGGCGGACTGCTGCCACTATGCGGAATACTATCTGGCCTGCGAGAACGGCTGCGACATCCTTGACACCAGCGTCGGCACCTGGACAGACACGGCCGCCGGCTACGATTCCGCCAACCACAACTTCACCGGCGCCGTTCAGAGCAACGGCAACGGCCAGAGCGGCACACACAAGTTCCTTTGCGCCAACGGCTGCGGCACCTACGGCCCCGACGTTCCCCACACATGGAGCGAAGAAGGCGTTGTGACGCAGGAGCCCGGCTGCGCAACAGCGGGCGTCAAGACCTTCACCTGCACCGTTGAGGGCTGCGGCGCGACCTACACCGCCTCCGTTTCGCCCACCGGCAATCACCATTTCACCGTTCCGATGTTTGACGACACCAACCACTGGATGAAGTGCGCGGACTGCGACGCCATCGACGGCGTGACCGCCCACAGCTTCACCGGCGCGCCGGTCTGGAGCAACTGGACGGCCAGCGGCGACGGCTACACCTGCACGGCAACCTTCACCTGCAGCGGCTGCGCAAAGACGATCACCCCGACCGTGAGCGTTGCGAGCGCAACCACCGGCGAGACCTGCACGGCCAACCGCTTCACGACCTACACCGCAACCGTGGAAAACAATTCCACGACCTACACCAACCCGTCGACGTACACCGCTTATGTTCAGAACACCGCCACCGGCCACAACTACAACACCCCGGCGGAAAGCGACTGGGTCTGGACGCCGGACGGCGAAGGCGGCTACACCGTAACCGTCACCCTGACCTGCGCAGAGAATGACAGCACCCTGACGGATGTTGCCGCGACCGTGAGCGACCCCGTGATCGTTGACGCCGGCCACACCACGAACGGCAGCAAGACCTTCACCGCGTCCGTCACGGTCGAGACCGGAACGGGCACCCAGACCTTCACCGCACAAAAGGTGGACGTGATCGAGGCGGAGGGACACAGATACGGCGAACTCATCGGCGCGGTCGCCCCGAGCTGCGAAGAAAACGGAACGATCGCCTACTATGAATGCTCCGTCTGCCACCAGAAATTTGACAGTGAGAAAAATGAAGTCAGCAGTGTGGTTGACCCGGCGACCGGACACACCTACGGCGAACTGATCGGCGCGGTCGCCCCGAGCTGCGAAGGAGACGGAACCATCGCCTACTATGAATGCTCCATCTGCCACCAGAAGTTCAACAGCGAAAAGGTCAAAGTGGAAAGCATTGTTGACCCGGCGACCGGA
>CACYHA010000024.1 GCA_902774035.1 Oscillospiraceae bacterium
CGGTCAAGATCAGGATAAACCGCAGGGCGAAGAAGACGCTCAAGGTCAGGATAAACCACAGGGCGAAGAAGACGCTCAAGGTCAGGATAAACCGCAGGGCGAGGAAGCCGGTCAAGGTCAGGATAAACCGCAGGGCGAGGAAGCCGGTCAAGGTCAGGATAAACCGCAGGGCGAAGAAGACGCTCAAGGTCAGGATAAACCACAGGGCGAAGAAGACGCTCAAGGTCAGGATAAGCCGCAGGGCGAGGAAGCCGGCCAAGGCCAAGGTGACGATCAAGATAAAGGTGACGACCAAGATCAAGGCGACGACCAAGATCAGGATGACCATCAAGATCAGGACGAAGATCAAGACCAAGGCGACGACCAAGATCAAGGCGCCGATCAAGATCAAGGTAATGACCAAGATCAGGAAGACGATCAAGATCAAAGCGACGACCAAGATCAGGAAGACGACCAAGATCAGGATGAATCTCAAGGCGAGGAAGACGAGGCGAGTGAAGAGGAGAGCGGTGCTTTTCCGGATGAGTCCGAGCAAGGAGAAGACGGCCCGAATAATTCTTCAAATCATACGAACGGTTCCTTCCCTGAACAGGATAGCGACAGTCCTGAAAATGACGACGAAGAAGAAGCGAACGGCGCTTATCCGGATGGTGAGGATCCGTCTGCTTCCAATGGACAGGATGGCGACGCAAACGGAGCGTATCCCGATGCGGGTGATTCCTATGATGGCGGCGGTGCTAACAACGGCACAAACGGTGAAACGCCCGATCAGGGCGATGGATACGATTCGGGCGGCGACGGCCTTTCCGACGGCGGCGAACAAGATGCGTCCGGCGGCGGCTCCATGGATTCCGGTTCATCCGGCGGCGGTTCGTTAGATTCCGGTTCATCCGGCGGCGGCTCCATGGATTCCGGTTCATCCGGCGGCGGTTCTATGGATTCCGGTTCATCCGGCATGGATGTGTAAGTTTGACAGGAGGTTGATGATTATGCCAATTCAAAAAAGACAGAATTCTGCCGTTCTCTTCGGCGACGAGCTTTGCCGCGAAATTCCGATGATTCATACCAACAAGCCGGTTTGTGTGCTGCAGGGCAAGGACGGGCGCGGCGTCAAGGCGTTCATTCCGTTTGACGCGAGCCTGCTGAGTCGGCATATCATGCTGCTCGGCGGCATCGGCACAGGCAAGACCAATGCGTTTTTCCAAATCATTTCGCAGATCAACCGGAACTTAACCCCGGATGATGTTATGATTATTTTTGATACAAAAGGCGATTTTTACAATGAGTTTTATCAAAAAGGCGACACCGTGATCAGCAACGACAGGCACGCGACCGGCGCGGAACGACTGGATTATTGGAACATCTTCAATGAGATCGACTACGGCGAAAACATGATGGAAAGCATCATTGAGATCTCAAAGAGCCTGTTTGCCGAACAGATTCAGAAAACGAATCAGATCTTTTTCCCGAATGCTGCCAAGGATCTTTTTATGGCATGCCTGCTTCATTTTATCAGAAACAAACCGCCCAGAGAGAGAACGAACAAAAACCTGATGGAGTTCATCTATTCATCTACCACGGCAGACCTGAGAGCCATGCTGCTTCAGCACCGGGATCTGCGGGGCATGGTGAGTTATATCGAGCGGGACGATTCCAACCAGACGCAGGGCGTAAAATCTGTTCTGGACCAAACGGTGCGGGAGATTTTTGTTGGCAATTTCAAAAAGACCGGAACGCTCGCGCTGAAAAAGCTGGTGCAGAAGAAAGGCGGCGCGAGGGTCTTTATCGAATATGACCTTTCCATCGGCAAAATGCTGACGCCAGTTTACAGCCTGATGTTTGATTTTGCGATCAAGGAGGCTTTGTCCCGCAGGGCAAACGGCGGCAACGTCTACTTCATCACCGACGAGTTCAGCCTGCTGCCGAATCTGGAGCACATCGACGATGCCGTCAACTTCGGCAGAAGTCTCGGAATCAAATTCATGATCGGCATTCAGAATGTGGAACAGATTTATGAGAATTACGGTGAGGAAAGAGCGAGGAGCATCATGAGCGGATTCCTGACCGGGATCATGTTCAGGGTGAATGACGGCCATTCAAGGGAATACATCCAGCAGCGGTTCGGACGCTGTCAAAAAATCGAATCCTATCTTCCCACGAACCAGAGCAACGGGATCATTGAGGCGCAGAGGGAGGCATGGGTCATAGAGGATTGGGAAATCAACAATCTGCTGATCGGTCAGGCAATTATCGGAATGCCGAACGCATTGCCGTTTGTGTTCCGATTTGATGAATACAGAATCAGACAGGAAAGGAACTGAAAACAATGAAATATTGCGAATCGTGCAATCGAAAGCTGAATGATGACGATCTTTTCTGCGACCTCTGCGGCTCAAGGGCTGTGGACATTCCGGAGTTCAGCGACGCACCGTCCGAAACGGATCCGAACTATTTTGATCCGTATGAAAACACGCAGGACACGGTGACAATCGACAGGCCGTATGGGCAGGACGCCGATGGCGGGCAGGACGCTTCCTCCCCGTGGAACCCAAGCGGTTTTGACAGCGGCGATGAAACGCCCCGCTATACGCCGCCGAAGCAGGCGGAAAGCCATAAAATCACGATCGGATTTGATGTTCAAAAGGCGAAAAAGCCCCTTATCATTGTCGGGATCCTGATTGTTTTGCTGATTCTCGGCCTGATCGTGTTTCGCGTGGTTTCCGATAAGATCAACAAGGCGCCGATCAAGCTCTCGCTTTCTGAATACTTCTCCAATACCATTTTGACGGATGCGGATCGGAAAGAGACAGACGAAGGCGATTACATGGACGGGGGATATGATGATTCCTATTATTATGACGGTTACTATGACGGATCGAAGAATTCGGTGTTTGTAAACGGGATCTATGGACCCGGTCTGTATGTTGATGGCTACAATGACTATGCATCCGTAGACTCCGCCTTGCTCTATAACACAATTGATTGGGAAAAGATTGTGAATGATGTGAATGAAGCGCTGGCGCGCAAAAAAACCGAGCGGAGCACACCGTTGAAATTTGAGGATTTCTTTGATGAAAACGCATTCTCTTTTTCCATTGACTCTTTTGAGGATCTGTCGAACGAGCAGGTCGTAACTGTCTCTGTGAATCCGTCGAAGGATTCTTTCCTGACAGATACGGTCACCATCGAAGTTTCCGGCGGTGAGCATGCCTATAAGATCAAGGGGCTTGAAACCGTAACGGCGCTCGATCCGTTTGATTATGTTCAGCTGGCAACATACGGGCCAAACGGAAACGCGACGGCCGGCTGCATGGTTGACAGTAACCTCAGCAAAGAGATAAACGGTCTGGATGGGTTCCGTGCGGTCTATGCATCCGATCATGCCATTAGTATAGAAAAGGACGGTTACATCGTCAATAAGATCTCCTTCGGCATCAACAACAGCGGCGAAAGGCTCAGGAACGGAGACACCGTTTCTATGTATTGTTCAAGCGAAGTTTCAACTTTTGAAGAGGAATACAAAGTTTACATAGCGCGCTATTTCAAAGAGTATACCGTTTCCGGACTGGGTGAATATCTCACGATGGCCGACCGGTTGAGCGGCAAGGATGTCTCTGCGTTTGTCATTTGTGCAAAAGATAAGATCAAAGAAAACTTCATCAGTGACAGAACCAGTAATTTCCATTTTGTCGGGGTTTATTTTGCGGATATAAAAGACAAAAGCAATCTGCCGAGCCGCGGTGTCAACAAACTGTATGTTGTTTATTCCTACGACTACAACGATTGGTGGAGCGGACAATCCCGAAAGTATGTTTATGTGAGATTTAACGACATCATCATCAGCGACGGCAAACTGTTTAAAACGGCGGAGAATTATTACGACGATTATAACGGCGGCTACAGCGATTTTGAAGAGATGACCAGCTACTTTGAAGACGACGGGAGAAATATCGTTTCGGAACTTGACACCGCTGCGGGCAGCAGTGATGTCGAAGTCACAACAGTGCCGCAGACAACTGAGGAAGCACGAACTACAACGGAGCCTGAACAGACCACCGCTGCGTCGCAGACCACAACAGAATCTGTGCAGGAGCAGGTCTCTTCAGAGGATGCGTCGGGTTACCTCTTCCCTTCGGATACGCAGCTGCTCACAACGGATTATCTGGATACGCTTTCTGAGGAGCAGATCAATCTGATCAGAAACGAGATCTATGCACGGCACGGATATATCTTCAAAAAAGAAGTATACAAAGATTATTTTGAAAAACAGTCTTGGTATCACGGCACCAATTCCGACATGGACAGCGTGCAGGCGTTATTCAATGATATTGAATTGGAAAACATTGAAATACTGGTAAAATACCAAGGCCTTTAAGAGATATGCCTGTAATTTAAGAAGAAACAAAACAGAATACAAAACAGAATAGTTGAATAATAGAGTGCCTGCATCTCGGTTCATCCCAAGACGCAGGCACTTTTGTGAAAGGCTATGTTTGACGGGCATAATTTGCAAGTTATGAGGCACGACGGTTGTTGATCGCAGCGTTCATCTGCACAAAAAGACGGGAAAGCGGCTTGTAGATGATCATGGTCACGGCGGCACAAAGCAAGCCCTTCATCAGTGTGAACGGCAAGTTGAAAATGAGCAGCGCCTTGAGCTGGGTGTCCGCAGCGGGAAGGATGGTCTGATACAGGCCGAGAATGGTCTCCATGCCGCCGAAGAGCTGCGCGTAAACCGGGTAGACGATAAAATAATTTGAAGGTACGCTGACCGCAGCCATAACAAACGCACCGCAGATGCAGGCGGCGAGCGCTCCTTCTTTGGTCTTATGTGCTTTGTAGATCAAACCGGCAGTGACGGCGAAGGACGCGCCGAGCATGAAGTTTGACAGCTCGCCGATGAATGCCGATTGAGAAACAAGCAGATGAACAAGGTTGCGGATCAGGCAGATCACAACGCCGCTGACGGGGCCGAGCACGAACGCGCCGATCAGCTCGGGAATGTCGGAAAAATCCAATTTTAAAAATGAAGGAACAAGCGGAACGGAAAACTCAAGATATTGCAGAATGACGCCAACAGCAGAGAGCATGGCAATGATGGTGAGTTTTGTGAGATTGCTCTTTGAAGCGCCGGCAGAGCCGGGATTCCTTGGGGCGTTTGTTTGGCTTTGCATCATGATCCTTCCTTTGGTACAATATTAGCATAGTCGTACTGCTGACTACAGTTGGTATGGGACTAACTGTGTATCAAACGACTTTTTTCATGTTTCAGCTAATCATTCCTGCTAATTTTTTTGATTATAAATGCTTGTTTTCAATGCTAAACCATTTAATTCAAGTCGCTCGACAAACCTCAGAATTCCTTGATTTAAACTACCATTTGAGTTAAACTAAAAAAGGAAGCCGCCTCTACGACAGCTTCCTTTTTACATGTAATCAATATTACCGTTGACTCGTTTTTGGTTTTATTCTGCTCTTAATCCAAAAAGTATAATGGTTCTGTTTAGCTTTCAACTAGACACTTTTACACTATACTTTACCGTTATCTCAATGAGAATATTAGTGCTTTCTCAAGCCAAACAAAGCCAGGATGCTATGGAAGAACTTGATCAACCAACCAAAAGCACCACCGTGAACTTGGCCACAATACTTGCAAGCACCAGCAGGACTACTGTTGCCGGAATCAACGTCCTTCAAATGCTTACCGCAACGCGAGCAATTACCACTACCGTCAGGATTTGTATGACCAAGGGCATTGATGGTTTCGGTTTTGATTGCGTTACAAACTGTGCAAGTATATGTTCGGACGCCAGCCGTTTCACATTTTGCTTCTGTGGTAATCACGCCTGCGTTCCATGTGTGATTTGCTTTTTCAACATGTGCCGGATTGTTTGCGCATACGCGCTGATGCTCATTGTCATTCAGCTTTGTCCAAGCACCGTAGTTGTGGCCGTCTTCCTGACAAACATCAGCATATTTCACCGTTACTTCACAGGCGTCGCTCATACCAGAGTCTTCGGAAATAGCATAAATGGTAGCGGTACCTTTTTTGATTCCCTTTACAGTGCCATTGTCATCAACAGTGGCAACCTCTTCGTTGCTTGATTGCCAAATGACTTGATCATTTTCTGTGTCTTTCCCAAGAGCAACCATTGCGATCAATTCAGATTCTTCGCCTTCTTTCAAGACCAATTTCTCTTGATCTAACGAAACAGATGTAACATCCGACTCGGAGATATAGGTTGCTGTTACTGTTGTGTCTTCATAAATTATTCTACCAAAAATATTGTATTAATGCAATAGAAAAAATCGGTTTTTGAAGAGAATGTTTTTGAAATAGAAATAGCTGCATAGGCCCTGTTCTACTGGATTTTTGAGAGCAGTGCTTTCTTATGTAACAATAGAAACTGGTAATAAAAGAGAAAAATGCAAAAGTAAGTTCTTTGTGAAACGTAATGAAAATTATGTTTACGTTCTCATTGGGACGATAAGCCCCATCTTTTCCATCTTTCGTTGATGCTCTCGTCCTGTTGATATAATATAAATGCGTGTAGTATTGATACTGCTATGTCCGAGGATGTCTGCCAGTTTGGCGATGTCCTTTTCTAATTTGTAGAAAACTCGTGCAAACAAATGCCGCAAATTATGCGGAAACACTTTTGTGGGATTAACCTTTGCAGCTTTGCAAAGGCTTTTCATTTCTCGCCAAACGGTTGTGCGGTTCATCGGCTTGCCTGTTCGTGAAAGGAAAATGGGACCACTGCAAATACCGCTTTTGCTCGCAAAATGAAGAAGCAGATGTTAGGGTGTTAAACTTTTATTCTTGCATCGTTACAATACTTCCAACATCATATTCTTGCGGCAAGTATAATCATATCTTATTGCTGTTATTATTGGATTAGATTCTTTTCCACTGCAAGAGCGAGAGAATAAAAATTATCAATAGTTCTTTATATTATGCTTATGACAAACAAAAAATACAATTGATCTGAATAATTGGCATTGGTTACTATTGCGTTCCACGTCGAATTAGAACTTTTGGCTAACTGTGTATCAAACGACTTTTTTCATGTTTCAGCTAATCATTCCTGCTAATTATACAGATTATAAATGCTTGTTTTCAATGCTAAACCATTTAATTTAAGTCGCTCGACAAACCTCAGAATTCCTTGATTCTTAAGGACTTTTAAGCACTACAAATCAAGTCGTTGTGTTGGTGGAATCCTTCTCCTAAGGGTTAGATGTGGGTTCGATTCCCGCAGGGGGTGCCAAAAAACCGGCTGAAGGCCGGGTTTTTGTTGCAGCCCCTGCGGGAATCGAACAAGGAGGGAGCGAAGCGGAAGAAAACAGTCCTGCGGACTGTTTTCGCCGACGTGGCAACGAGCGAAGCGAGGCGATAGGCGCGGCCGCGCCGGGGAATTCCCGCAGGGGGTGCCAAAAAAGATAATAGATATTAGATGTTAGATGTTAGATGTTGAATAATCAGTGATTACTCAGACAAATAAAAACGCCGAGAGCTTGAAGGGCTTTCGGCGTTTATTGCTTTTGAATGCTGCGGGCGGATCAATCCGATGCGGTTTCAAAAATGACCTCTGCCCGGGTCAGCCGTTCCAGATTGAACCACAACCGCCGCAGTTCCGGCTGCTGCAGAACGGCGATGCTGGTGGCTTCCCAGACGCAGACCCAGCCCATGATAGAGAGGATCTCAACGCCGACGGTTTCCGTCGTGGCGGAAAGATACAGCCAGAGGGAAAGGATCGCCGCGCCGAGCACGGCCAGAACGATCAGCTTGACCATCAGCCGCCGCAGGGCATAGCGGACATCGTCCTTCTGCCGGTCAAACTCACAGCGGATCGCGTCTTTGATACGCGTTCCGTTCACCGGCGTATCGCTGATGATGCGGAGCACGAACTGCTCCTGCAGACGTCTGTGTTTGTTGAGAAAAACCCGGGTCAGATAGGCGATCACCTCGTCCGAGATCATGGTTTGCTCCGGATCCAGGGGAGCAAACAGCTCGGATTCGTCGTGGATTTTCCGTTTGATTTCCCGTTCTTTGTGGGAGCTTTTTCTTACCCGGCCATGTTCGCCAGCCAGGAGAGGTTCAGATAGCTGTAGTTTTTCGGAATTTCAAAGGTGGAATCCGGCACATCGCTGGTCAGACGGGAGATGTAGGTGGAGCTCAGAGTGCCGTCTGCCGCAACGTCGTCGATGCGCACCAGGGTGTCGCCGTCGAACAGGTACCTGGTCTCGGAGCCGTCGGGATTGACGCGGGTCTCGCAGTTGAGGGTCTTGCCGTTGACCTTGACGGTGGAAACCTTGTAGTCGCCGTCCATCTCCTTGGCGAAGCCCTTGGTCATTTCGCTCATGTCGAAGCCTTCGTCGCCCATCATTTCCGGCGGCAGCTCGCTGTACTTCTTCATGTTGTCGATCAGAATGTAGGTTTTGTCCTCGTTGGAAAGATACAGCATTTTGCAGTTGAAGTTCTGGATCTTGCTGTCGATCACGATGTTGCCGTTCTTTGTGGCGAGGGTGATCGGTGTGTCGCCCAGCTCGGGATCGGAGGATTTGAACTCCATCAGGTATTGGCCGCTCTTGAACATTTCCTGATATTTCTCAATGCGGTAATGCTGCTTTTGCGCCTGGGTGGTCGTCGTGGCCTGGCCGCCGTTTCCGCTCGGCTTTGTGGCGTCTGTGCCGCCGCCCGGAGCGGTGGTCGTCGGGGTGTCGGCGCCGGAGGGTACGGTGGTGGGCTGAGTGTCGCCGCCCTGGGTCGCGGGCTCGTCCACGGTTTCCGCGCTGCCGGTGAAGGCGTTGATGTCCGCGGTCACGTCGATGTGCTCGCCGGTGTAGTTGGTGGGCAGCTTCGCCGGGTCGACCTGGTCGTTGATCTGGCCCTTGGTCTCGCCGATGTTGCCGCTTTCGTCCACTTCGGCGGCGTAGATGTTGCCGACGGCGTCCGTCACGGCGGCGTAGGTCACGCCGTCCTCGTCCACAACGGCAAGATAGGAGGTGCCGGCGCTGTCAACGATGTAAGGCTGGGGGCTGACGTCGGGCTTTTTCCCGCCGAACAGGAAGACGGCGACCGCGGCGCCGGCGATGATGACCAGTGCCAAAACGCCGAGCAGGACCCCTCGAATGATTTTTTTCATGAAATTCAACCTCCGTTTCCGGAATCAATTTATGTGGCTTCGGTGCGGTTTATTCGTTCAGCAGCAGGTCGATCACGCTGTTCAGCGCGTCGGTGTCCGCCAGCTCGATCGCGCCCTTGTCGGCAAGCGCCGGGGTGTGCGGGTCGATCGGCAGAGAGGCAATGACCTTTGTGCCGACGGCGGCCGCCGCTTCGTCTGCGGTGCTGGTGCCGAAGATGCGGTGCTGCTTGCCGCAGTCCGGGCAGGTGAAAACGCTCATGTTTTCCACAATGCCGACCACGGGAATGTGCATCAGGTTCGCCATGTTGACCGCCTTTTTCACGATCAGGCCCACCAGATCCTGCGGGGTGGTGACAACGATCACGCCGTCCACCTTCAGGTTCTGGAACACCGTCAGCGGAACGTCGCCGGTGCCCGGCGGCATATCGACGAACATGAAGTCCACATCGCCCCAGGCGACCTCGGTAAAGAACTGCTGAATGGCGCCGCTGATCACCGGGCCGCGCCAGACGACGGGGGCATCCTCCGTTTCCAGCAGAAGATTGACCGACATCACGCGGATGCCTGTGGTCGTGACAGCGGGCTGAATGCCCGAAGCGTCGGCCTCGGCGCGCGTATGCAGGCCGAACATCTTCGGCACGGAGGGGCCGGTCACGTCGGCGTCCAGAACGGCGGTCTGCTTGCCCCTTTGCTGCATGGCAGAAGCGAGCATACAGGTCACCGAGGATTTTCCGACGCCGCCTTTTCCGCTGACGACGGCATAGATTTTTTTGATGCTGCTGAACTCGTTCGGTTCCAGCAGGGCGGGCTTTCTGTCCTTGCAGTCGGAACTGCAGGCGCCGCAGTCCCCGTTACATGCACTCATGGTTCCACGCTCCTTTTGTGAGACTAATATAATAACAATAATATAATTTTACCTTAAAGTCAATTTATTTGCGCATTTTTTTGCTTTTTTGCGGAAACTTTTTTTCCGCCGGGCATAGAATAAAGAGGAAAAGGGGGCAAAACCATGCGCTGCTGCAGTGTGAGCGAACTGAAAAGCAAGGAGGTCATCTCCGAAAAGAACGGCTGCCGGCTGGGCTATGTGAATGATGTGGAGATCGACCTGCAGGAGGGGAGGTTGACGGCGATCCTCATCTGGGGGCGCGGCAGGTTCGGCTTTGCGTCCCGCGGGTGCGACATCCGCATCTGCTGGGAGGACATTGCCGTGATCGGCGAGGACACCATTCTGGTGCGCGCGCTGCCGCCTGCGCCGCCGCCGAAACCGCCCAAGGGGCCGAAAAAGAGCGTGCTGGACGGATTGTTTCAGTATTGAGCAGGGGACAGTGAATAATAATTCGCAATGAGAAATTCGCAATTCGCAATTGCGGTCGCGGATGTGGAGCGTGGAGAAACCGAACGCGCGTTTTCCCCACCTCATCCACCGGCATTCGCCGGTCCCCCTTCCCCGCCGGCGGGGAAGGCTCTGCTTTTTTTGCTGTGTCCGTTCGGGTCGCCCGGCAAAGCCCACATTGCGGCAAAAGGAAAAAGGCTTCCCCATTTTCATGGGGAAGCTGTCACGCGCCTGCACGACCATCGGGAAAAAGAGCGTATGAAAAGCGCGTGACGGAAGGGGTGGGAGTGTGAAAGCAAAGCGCGTTTTCCCCACCTCATCCACCGGCATTCGCCGGTCCCCCTTCCCCGCCGGCGGGGAAGGCTCTGACAAGTCCATTTCTGCGTTGCGGCAAAAAAGCCCTCCCCGTGCACGGGGAGGGGGGACCGCTTGCGGTGGGTGAGGCAGATTACTTGTGCAGACCGAACAGCGCCAGAATGCTGTGGAAGAAGCCGATCAGCACGCCGGGGAAGCCCTTGTGGACTTCGCCGCAGTATTTGCAGACCTTGCCCTGGGACTGGCCGCCGTTGTCGGGGTTGGTATTGGTGGGCTGGTCGTTTCCGCCGCCGGGGTTGTCGGGCTGGTCGGGTGTGCCTGTATCCTTGTACTGCTTGACAAAGGGCTTATATGCCGTGTATTCTTCGTCACCGGACGTGAGCACATCCACGGTTGTTGTGCCGTCATCGTTTGCAATAAGAAACACAAGCGTGCGGCTTTCCGGATCATATTTAAGAGTATTCCCGTTGATGAAGGCCTGACCAAAGAATTCCTCGGCCTCCTCCTGAGAAGACGGTTCCAGATCATACAGCGTCACCATGTAGTCGACCCATGCGGAAAAATCAAAGTACCAGTTGCCGTTTTGAAGATCCTTGTTGCCGATCTTTAAATTGACGAGATTTTTATCGCATTCAAACTTTACGGTCAGTGATACATCTTCGTTCAGGTCAAAGCTATAGTCCGAATTGCCGGAGACTCTGTCGTTGCCCTTGTACCAGCCATAGAAATAGTAGCCGGGCTTCGCCGTTGCCGTTAATTCTACGCGGGTTCCGGGAGCGTAGGTGCCGTCGCCGGTGACCGTGCCGCCATTCACTGGGTCGGCGGAGGCGTTGATGGTGTAAATGCCAGATTGGGAGATGTCAGAGGTCAGATTTGATAATTTGCAAGCGGGCCGAATGCCGTTGGACGTAGAGTAGACATTGTCGCCGCTGAAGAGGTCGCCGTCACTTTCTACAATGCATGCACTTCTGGAACTCCAGCCGGCGGAGCGCAGCCACCAATCGGAAAAACCGGTGCTGCTGTTCACCCGAAGGCCCTGGCATTTTGCGTAGTCGGTACCTTTTGCCTTTCTTGCAGAAGCGGAAGACAGACCGTAGCTGCTGTTTTGTGCTTCGTCATAAGAGAGCAGGAACATCTTTCTGTTGGCCGACGCGGAATTGAACTCAGAATAATCTGAGGAATAGGCCGTGTAGTGGATCGCTGTTGTTTTGATATTATTCTTCTGCGATGCGTTGAACGCCGTTTCATAGAAATCGTTGTTCAGCCAGTGTGAGATGCTGGACTTTGTGGAATTGTTTGCGTAAAAGGTGGAGTTGACGGCAAGATAGTACTCACTGCCGTTTTTCCAGACGACGTTCTGAAAAGCCTGCGCATCAATGATACTGTCGCAAAGAATCAAACCCGTGGATGCATCCAGCACGCGCCAGGTCAGCGGCTCATATTTGAAATAATAGGTCGTGTTCCGCGAATAGCCGTTGTCGCCCTGATAGGATTCGGAAAAGCTGGGGGTATCGTCGGTAAACCGCGGTCTAAGCCACGTAAACTTCACGGCGCGGTATTTGACGCCGTTCAAAAAGAAATCGGCATATTTCCAATAATCTTTTGCGGTCATGCTGCCGTCAAGGCTGTAATATCCGCCTGTGCCGGTATAATAGCCGTAGCTCTTCCACTCTGCGGCGTCGGCGGCGTTCTTGAGCGCCGTGGTCTCGCTGACCTCCGACTGCGGATAATTGCCAAATTGAATGGTGCTGTAGGCTTGGGCAGGTACGGCAGCAACCGCCAGCGTGGCTGCCAGCATCAAAACCGCCAGCAAAACGGACAAAACATTTCTTGTGGTTTTCATTTGACATTTCTCCTTTTCATAAAAAATATTTTTTATATATCAAAAAGCGCAGCACACCCAAACGGGCGCGCTGCGCTGCATTTTTGCTTTTTGCAGAAAAGGGCTTGACAAACAGATCGGGCGGCGTTACGCTCGACTGACTGACTGACTGACTGACTGACTGACTGACGGAAGCTTCGCCATGTCTGCCAACCCCTTTCCAAAGAAATCCGTATGAAAATTTTACCATCCTTTTTCCGGTTTGTCTATAGCCCAAAGGGGCGATTCGGCCAAAAACGCCGCGCGATTGCGCACAAAGTTTTCGTTCCGTTTTTGTGCAGATTGCCAAAAAAGGCGTTCCGGGCGCAAAATCGACCGCTCGAGTTAGCTCTCGCTAATTTTCTTCTGCCCGCGAAAAGTGATTTACAAACGCCGAAGGGTATGCTATAATCCAAGAGAAAAACGAGGAAACGGAGGTTTTCATTTGAACAGATTTACCATCCCCACGCCCGCGCGTGCGCAAGGTGTGATCGACGGGCTGTACGCCGACCTCGGCCGCCGTCTGCAGTCGAACCCGACCGGCATCTGCCCGGTGGATCTGACGCGCGCGTTTCTGGACGTCTGCCACAGCCAGTCCTGCGGAAAATGCACGCCCTGCCGCGTCGGTCTCGGCCAGCTCCAGACCCTGCTGACGCAGGTGCTCGACGGAAAAGCGACGGAAGCCACCCTTTCGCTGCTGCAAAAAACCGCCCGCGTGATCGCGGCGACGGCGGACTGCGCCATCGGCTATGAGGGCGCACGTCTGCTGCTGCGCGCTCTCGACGCCTGCCGCGACGATTTTGAAGCCCACCTCAAGGGCGGCTGCACCGCTTCGTTTGCCGCGCCGGTGCCCTGCCTGTCGCACTGCCCGGCCCATGTGGACATTCCGGGCTACATCGGCCTTGTCCGTGCCGGCCGCTACGCCGACGCCGTGCGTCTGGTCCGCAAGGACAACCCCTTCCCCTCGGCCTGCGCGCTGATCTGCGAGCATCCCTGCGAGACGCACTGCCGCCGCAGACTGCTCGACGACGCGGTCAACATCCGCGGCCTGAAGCGCATGGCGGTCGACTGTGCGGGGGATGTGCCCGTTCCCGCCCCGGCCGAAAAGACCGGCAAGACCGTTGCCGTGATCGGCGGCGGCCCCTCCGGCCTGACCGCGGCCTACTTCCTCGCCCTGATGGGCCACAGCGTCACCGTGTTTGAAAAGCGCAAACAGCTCGGCGGTATGCTGCGCTACGGCATCCCCAGCTACCGCCTGCCGCGCGAGACCCTCGACGCCGAGATCAAAGCCATCCTTTCCGCGGGCATCACCGCGAAAACTGGCGTGGACGTCGGCGCGGATCTCTCCTTTGCCGACCTTCGGCGCGACTTTGACGCGGTCTACATCTCCATCGGCGCCCACACCGACAACAAGCTGGGCATCGAGGGCGAGAGCGGAAAGGGCGTCATCTCCGCCGTGGAGATGCTGCGCGGCATCGGCGATGGCGACTTGCCCGATTTCAGCGGCAAAAACGTCGTCATCATCGGCGGCGGCAACGTCGCCATGGACTGCACGAGAAGCTCCATGCGCCTTGGCGCGAAGACGGTCACCTGCGTCTATCGCCGCCGCAAGGAGGACATGACCGCCCTGCCCGAAGAGGTCGAGGGCGCCATCGCCGAGGGCTGCGAGGTGCTTGAGCTTGCCGCGCCCGAAAAGATCGAGCTCGACGAGAACGGCAGCGCCGCCGCGCTCTGGGTCCAGCCGCAGATGATCAGCGACATCAAGCGCGGCCGTCCCGCGCCGATCAAGGCTGACGCCGAACATCAGCGCATCCCGGCCGACATCATCGTCGTTGCCATCGGACAGGCCATCGAATCCGAACACTTTGCCGAAAACGGCCTCGAGACGAAATGGGGCCGCATCGTTGCCGATATGAACACCGTGGTCAAGGGACAGGACGGCGTTTTCTCCGGCGGCGACTGCGTGACCGGCCCGGCCACCGCCATCCGCGCCATCGCGGCCGGCAAAGCCGCAGCCGGCGCCATCGACGCCTACTTCGGCTTCCGCCATGAGATCTCCGTCGATGTGGAGATCCCGGCCCCGCCGGCACAGCCCCAGCCGCCCTGCGGCCGCATCAATCTGCCCGAGCGTCCGGCTGCCGAGCGGAGATTCGATTTCAAGCTGATGGAATTCCCGATGACGCTGCAGCAGGCCGCGCAGGAATCCGCGCGGTGCCTGCGCTGCGACCACTACGGCTTCGGCGCATTCAAAGGAGGCAGAGAATTCTCATGGTAAACATCAAAATCGACAATATCGCCCTGCAGGTGAACGAGGGCGCCACGATCCTCGACGCCGCAAAGCAGATCGGCATCGAGATCCCGACCCTTTGCTATTTCAAGGACCTCAACGAGATCGGCGCCTGCCGCGTCTGCGTCGTGGAGATCAAGGGGAACGAGCGCCTTGCCGCCGCGTGCAACACCGTGGCCGCCGAAGGGATGGAGATTTTCACCAACAGTCCCCGCGTGCGCGAGGCGCGCAAGGTCAACGTGGAGCTGATCCTCAGCCAGCACGACTGCCACTGCCCGACCTGCGTGCGCTCCGGCAACTGCAGTCTGCAGAAGGTCGCCAACGATCTGAACATCATCGGCTTTTCCTATGAAAACGCCCCCGAAGCGAACGTCTGCTCCGGCGGTTTCCCGCTGGTGCGCGAGGCGAGCAAGTGCATCAAGTGCATGCGCTGCGTGCAGGTCTGCGACAAGGTGCAGTCCCTGAACATCTGGGAAGTCAAAAACACCGGCGGCCGCACCACCATCGGCGTCAAGGGCGGCAAAAAGCTTTGGGACACCGACTGCTCCCTTTGCGGCCAGTGCATCACCCACTGCCCCGTGGGCGCCCTGCGTGTGCGCGACGACACCGACAAAGTCTATGCCGCGCTGGCGGACGAAAGCAAAGTCACCGTGCTGCAGATCGCGCCGGCCGTGCGTACCGCCTGGGCGGAGAGCCTCGGCCTGACAAAAGAGGAAGCGACCGAAAAGCGCATGGTCGCCGCGGCGAAAGCCCTCGGCTTCGATTATGTGTTCGACACCGACTTCGCCGCCGACCTGACCATCATGGAAGAGGGCAGCGAATTCCTGCACCGCCTGCAGAACGGCGGAACCTTGCCGCTGATGACCTCCTGCTGCCCGGGCTGGGTCCGGTTCCTCAAGGGGCAGTATCCCGAATTCACCGACAACCTTTCCACGGCGAAATCGCCACAAGGCATGTTCGGCGCCGTGGCCAAGAGCTATTTTGCCGAAAAGATCGGCGTGGACCCACACAACATCTTCTGCGCGTCCATCATGCCCTGCACGGCAAAGAAGCACGAGGTCGCGATCCCGAACCTCAACGACGCCTGCGGCGATCCGGATGTGGACGTTTCGCTGACGACCCGCGAACTGGCGCGGATGCTGCGCGCGGATCATATCGACGTCAAAGCCCTTCCCGAAGCTGAATTCGACAGCCCCCTTGGCACCGCCACCGGTGCAGGCGTGATCTTCGGCGCCACGGGCGGCGTGATGGAAGCGGCGCTGCGCTCGGCCTATTATCTGGTCACCGGCAAGAATGCCGACGCCGATTTCTTCAAGGGCGTGCGCGGTCTGGACGGCTGGAAGGAAATGACCTACGACGTGGCGGGCACCCCGGTGCGCGTGGCTGTGGCCAGCGGTCTGGGCAACACCCGCAAGCTGATGGAAGCGCTCAAGAAGGGCGAAGTGGAATATGATTTCATCGAGGTCATGGCCTGCCCGGGCGGCTGCGCGGGCGGCGGCGGACAGCCGATCCACGACGGAGAGGAAAAAGCCGGCGAGCGCGGGCAGATCCTGTATGATCTGGACAAGAGCTATGCGCTGCGCTATTCCCACGAGAACCCCGAGGTGCTTGCGCTCTATAAGGATTTCATGGAACAGCCGCTCTCCCATAAGGCGCACGAGCTGCTGCACACCGACCATTACGGCTGGAATATGCCAAGTTAGACAGTAGATTTTAGACGTTAGACGTTAGATACTTTTAACCCCGACGCGGCGTGTTTGAAGGGAACCGTTTTGTGCTGTCCGCACAAAACGGTTCCCTTCATTTCTTTTTTGCTTTTTACGAACGATTTGCCGCTTTGCTGCGAAAGTGTTTTCGGCGGACGTTTCCCGCGCCAAAACGGCGGAGATTTTTTTATGCGTTTTGACGAAATGTGTGAAGACGCTGTGAATATGTGGAGGCCGCGCTTGTTTTTTGAAAAGAAACAAGTTAAAATAAAAAGAAAGTTTTATGGGAGATGATTTCATCCATGAGCCACGTTTTG
The DNA here is from genome assembly GCA_902774035.1 of Oscillospiraceae bacterium. Taxonomy (GTDB): domain Bacteria; phylum Bacillota; class Clostridia; order Oscillospirales; family Acutalibacteraceae; genus UBA6857. The sequence goes on from CACYHA010000024.1 coordinate 16,969, forward strand.
TTTTTACTGCGCCGCTATGCCGCCATGGTTCTCGCCTTTGTGCTGGCGCTGCTTCCGTTTTCCGGCGCCGTAAAGGAGGAGGCCGACGACAGCGTCCGCCTGAAGGCCGCCATCGTATCAGACGTGCACATCGACCGGCGCTTCCCCATCGGCCAGCTCGCGCTGAAAAACTGCTACAGCGATATGCGCTCCCTTTCGCCCGACGCGGCGGTCGTTCTCGGCGATCTGACGAATTACGGCGACCGCGCCACGCTGGAACGCTTTTTTGAGATCACCCGCGACGAGCTCGGCGACATGCAGCCCGTGGTCATTTCCGGCAACCACGACATCGGCCACGCCAAGGAGGCCGACGGGGGCCGCATGAACCCCGAAGCGCTGGCGGATTTCATGACCCTTTGCAACGAGTACTTCGATTACGGCATCGACGTGCCCTATTATACCCGGCTGGTAAACGGCTACGCCTTCCTCTGCCTGAACGACGAGAGCGCCGACAACTGGGACAACCCGGAATACAGCGATGCCGCGCTGCAGTTCCTTTCGGACGAGCTGAACACCTACGCCGACCGGGGGATGCCCGTCTTCGTGCTGCTGCATGTGCCCCTGTCCGGTATCCACGGCGAGGAGAATTTCTATCAGGGCGGCGGCACGGAGGAGCCCTGGAACAGCGCCATCAAAAAAACGCTGGAGCAGCACTCCAACGTCTTCTGTTTGTCCGGTCATCTTCACAAGGCGCTTTCCAAAAATCAGGACACGCCGACCTATCAATGCGTCAACGGCGTACATTATCTGAATCTGCCGTCCTATCTGATGCCCAACTGGCCGGTGGGTCTTGCCGTCAACGGCACGGGCTATGTGATGGAAGTGCGCAGCGACAGCGTGACCTTCCGCTGCCGCAGCTACTATCTGCACAACTGGCTGGCAAATTACGATTATGTGATCCCGCTGGTTTCGGCGGACTGATCCGTAAAATATTCTGTGATTGCGCAGCAGAGGCAACAGACCGCTGCTGCGCCGCTTTCGCGCAGCACACGCACGCCCTCCGAAAGGGTCGCGCCGGTGGTCTTGATATCGTCCACGAGCAAAACGGTTTTTCCGCGCACGTCGGTGCCCTTCCGCAGGGCAAAGGCGCGGCAAAGGTTGGTTTTGCGCGCCTCCTCTCCCAGCGTGTGCTGGGTTTCGGTCTCGCGTGTTTTTTCCAGCAGCGGCGCGGCGGTCAGACAGAGCTGCTGCGCGACCTGCTTTGCCAAAAGCGCGCTCTGGTTGAAGCCGCGTTTGCGCTCGCTCTTTTTCGTCATCGGGATCCAGGTCACGACGTCCGGCTGCAGATCGGCGCAGCGTTCGGCAAAGCACAGCGCCATTTCGCGCCCGAGCTTTTTTGCAAGGCGGCGCTCGCCCCGGAACTTCAGCTCCAGCAGCTCGTCGCGCACCTGCCCTGTGTAATAAAACGGAGCGGCGATGCAGTCGACGGTCAGCTCTCCCGGCCGGCCGCAGGTGCAGCGCTCGGCTTCTGCGCCGCAGTGAACGCAAACCGGCGGCGCGATCCGCCGGATCTGCAGACTGTGGCAGGCGCAGCCCTTCGCGCCGAAGGGGAGCACCTCGCCGCAGCGCGGGCAGCGCCGGGGAAACAGCAGTTCCGACAGTCGGTTCATCGCGCGTTCAGGTTGCTTTCGCGCACGATGTACTGCGGCCGGGAACGCACCTCCGCCAGCACCCGGGCAAGATAGAGTCCCAGCACGCCGAGCGAGAGCAGGATCAGCCCCGCGAGCAGAAACGCCACGGCAACGAGGGGATGCACGGCGGCTACCGCAGCGCCGCAAAGGCGCACGATGAGCTGCACGAGCAGCGCGAGCAGACTCCCGCAGCAGCACAATGCGCCGAGGATCAGCGGCAGACGCAGCAGCCGGTCGGAGAAGGCGAGAATGCCGTCAAAGGCATAGTCCGCCAGCTTTTTGAGATTCCATTTTGTCTCTCCGGCGGCGCGTTCGGCGTTTTCGTGGGGGAACCACTTTGTGCGGAACCCGACATAGGCGAACAGCCCCTTTGTGAACCGGTGATGCTCCGGCATGGAAAGCAGGGCGTCCGCCACGGCGCGGCGCATCACGCGGAAATCCTGGGCGCCGGGGTCGAGCTGCACATCGGTCAGCCGGTTGGAGATCCGGTAAAACCTGTCGGACAGGCGGCTTTTGAGCTTGTTTTCTCCGCTGCGGTCGGTGCGTTTTGCGGCGGCAACGTCATAGCCCTCCTCAAGCGCGGCCAGCATCTCCGGCAAAAGCGCCGGGCTGTGCTGCAGATCGGCGTCGAGGATGCCGACAATTTCCGCCGAAGAGGCGCGCAGCCCCGCGAGCATGGCCGCCTCCTTGCCGAAATTGCGGGAGAACGAAAGATAGCGCACGGCGCTGTCCGCCGCGGCAAAGCCTTTGATCAAAGGCAGCGTTTCGTCGCTGCTTCCGTCGTCCACGAAGATCAGACGGCAGTCATAGCCGCCGAGCCCGGCGCGCACGCTGCCGAGCGCATTCATCAGCAGGGGCAGCACCTGCGCCTCATTGTAGCAGGGAATGATCAGATCGAGGGTTTTCATGGATATCACAACCTTTACTTGGTTTATCATAACACGTTTTTGAAAGGAATTCAAGGCCGTATGAAACGATACGACACGATTTTATGGGATTGGAACGGCACGCTGCTGGACGATCTCGCGCTGAATCTCAAGGTGGAAAACCGGCTGCTGGCCCGGCGCGGTCTGCAGCAGATGGGGTCCCGGGAGATCTATCTGGAACACTTCGGTTTTCCGATCATTCATTTTTATGAGCGGCTGGGCTTCGATTTCACAAAGGAAAGCTATTCCGACGTGGCCGACGAATACATCGAGGTCCTGCGCAGCCTCTCTCACGAGGCGGGGCTGTTTGCCGACGCAAAACCCGTGCTGGAGACCCTGCGGCACAGCGGGTTTCGCCAGATCATCATCTCCGCCGCTGAACAGACCATGCTGCGACAGCAGGTGGCCGAGTTCGGGATTGACGGCTATTTTGACGCCGTGCTCGGCAGCAGCGACTACCTCGGGCAGAGCAAGGTGGAAAACGCCCGCGCCTTTTTGCGCAGCCACGGGCTGGATCCCGCCTATGCTGCCTTCATCGGCGACACGACCCACGATTTTGAGACCGCCGAGGCATTGGGCTGCGATTGCTTTTTCGTTGCCCGGGGTCACAACTCCCGCGCCCGCCTGCTTTCCACGGGCTGCCCGGTCTACGATTCCCTCGGGGAACTATGCGAAAGGCTGGTGACGGCATGAACATTCTTCTTGCGCCCGATTCCTTCAAGGGCACCCTCTCCGCGACGGAGGTCTGCGCCCTGTTGAAGGAGACGATCCTTGCCGCGTCGCCGGATGCGAACGTGACGAGTCTTCCGATCGCCGACGGCGGCGAGGGTACGGTGGACGCCTGCCTTGCGATCTTCGGCGGGGAGCGGATCACCGTGCGGGTCAAAAGCCCGCTGCTGCATGAGATCGATGCGGATTACGCGGTTTTGCCCGACAAAACGGCGGTCATCGAGACCGCGGCTGCCAGCGGGATCGCCGTTGAGCAGAAAAACGACGCCCTGCGCGCCTCCACCTTCGGAACGGGCGAGCTGTTTCTCGACGCGCTGGACCGCGGCTGCCGAAGGATCCTCTTCGGCCTCGGCGGAAGCGCAACGACGGACGGCGGCGCGGGTCTGCTCAGCGCCCTCGGCGCACGCTTTCTTGACAAAGACGGGAACGCACTCGCCCCCGGCGGCGGCGCGCTGGAAGACCTGGCGCAGATCGACCTTTCCGGACTGGACAGGCGGCTTTCAAAAACGCGGCTCACCGTGCTGTGCGACGTGAAAAATCCGCTTTTCGGCGCGCTCGGCGCGGCGGAGGTCTTTGCGCCGCAAAAGGGCGCGGACGCCGCCATGACGGCAAAGCTTGACCGTGGACTGCGGCATCTGGCGGCCGTGAGCGCACAAACGCTCGGCAAAGATGTTTCCGCCGAGCCGGGTGCGGGTGCGGCCGGCGGCCTGGGATTTGCCTGCATCGCCTTTCTCGGCGGGGTTCTCACCCCCGGGATCGACTGCATCCTTGACGCGGCGCGGTTTTCCGAGAAAGCGAGAACGGCCGACCTTGTCATCACCGGCGAGGGCAAGATGGACGCCCAGAGTCTGATGGGCAAAGCCCCCTTCGGCGTTGCAAAACGCAGCGGCAAAGCCCGGGTGATCGCCGTCGTCGGTCTGCTGGAAGCGAACGAAACCGATCTGCGCCGCGCCGGCATCGCCGCCGTGTATGAGACCAATCCCCGGCATCTGCCGTTTGAAACGATCCGCGCAACGGCCCGCGCCGATTTTCTCAGTGCGGCAAAGCGGATGTGGCAGGCGGAAGGGGACAGGTGAAGCACGTTTCCGGAAAAGCCTTTACTTTTTCCGGAAAAACGGGTATAATAATGAAAAAGACAGAAAGGAAAGACAACCATGGCGGAAATCATTTTGACAGAAGCGAATTTTGAAACAGAGGTGCTGCAGTCGGAGCTTCCCGTGCTGGTGGACTTCTGGGCAACATGGTGCGGCCCCTGCCGCATGATGGCGCCGATCGTGGAAGAGATCGCGCAGGAATACGACGGCAAAATCGTCGTCGGCAAGGTCGACGTGGATGAGAACGAGGACCTTGCCGCACAGTTCGGCATCATGAGCATCCCCACGATGCTGATTTTCAAAAACGGACAGGTGACGGACACCGCGCTCGGTGTGACGCCGAAGGAAAAGCTGGTCTCCATGCTGCTTTGAGCGCGCTTGCCGTGCCTTTTGCGACAGTTGTTGAAAATCGACGCGGCAGATTCGGCAGAGTAAACCTACAAAAACACGCTTTTGTTGACGAACGTCGGCAAAGGCGTGTTCTTCCTTTACAAAAAAAGAAGAAACGAAAGAATTTCGTCAAAATGCTTGAAAATCCGAAAAGCCTATGTTAAAATAGTGTTGACTTTCTATAACTTCTGCAGGTTGAGAAACTGCCGGAGGCCTTCATATGGAAAGAAAAAATCAATCGAAAGGGGAACCCCTACCATGAAATCATCGACCCTCAAAAAGACACTGGCGCTGTTTTTGACGCTGGTGCTCGCGCTTTCGAGTGTAACGCTGCTGGCTTCGGCCGCGGGTGTTTACACGCCGACCGGAGATTTTTACAAGATCTCGGAGACGCAGTATAAGATCGCGCCGGGCATTGCGGAAAACCGCGTCATTGTCAACAAAGCCTCCGGCACCCAGCAGGAGATGGTCTACGCTGTGTCTGTGGACGCCGCGTCCGCGACCACCGGCTTCCTTGCCGGCTATGCCGACTACAACGGCTCCAAATGGAAGATGCAGAGCGTGCGCGACCAGGCGAAGGCCGCTGCGACAGCCAGAAACGCCAACATCGTTGTTGCTGTCAACGCTGACATCTTCAATATGTCCACCGGTGAACCCGCCGGCGTGCTCGTGATGAACGGCAACATTTATCAGCGCGGCATCGGCAGAGCCTACTTCGGTATCACGAAGAGCGGCGAAGTCGTGATCGGCGACAGCCTGACCGAGCAGACGCTTGCAACGCTGCAGGAAGCGGTTTCCGGCTTCTACATGATCGTTCAGAACGGCCGCCGTGTCGGCCCGGGCAACGACAAATACTCCAACGTTGCGCCGAAGACCTGCGTCGGCATGAAGGCGGACGGCTCCGTCGTGATCGTCACGGTCGACGGCCGCAACTATCCGATCTCCAGCTCCCTGGGCGACTATGACCTTGCAACGATCATGCTCGACCTCGGCTGCGTGGACGTGCTGAACCTCGACGGCGGCGGCTCCACGACCTACCTTGCCAAGTATGAAGGCGAAGGTGCGCTGAACCTGAAGAACAACCCGTCCGACACGGTGGAACGCAAGGTTTCCTCCTGCCTGTTCGTGACGAGCAGCGCGCTTCCCTCCGGCGTGTTCGACCATGCGTCCCTGACGCCGAACAACGACGTTTACACCCCCGGCTCCGAAGTGCAGTTTGCCGCTGTCGGTGTTGACTCTGCCGGCGAACCCGCAGGCCTTCCGGAAGACGGCGCTTTTGCTCTTGCGGACGATTCGTTCGGCGCCATCACCGAAGACGGTCTGTTTACCGCGAACGACAAGACCGGCACGGTGGAGGTCAACTACACCTCCGGCGGCGCCGTGAAGGGTACTACCACGATTGAAGTTCAGAAACCCGACGAGATCTATTTCTCCGACGAAGAAGTCAGCCTCGGTTATGACGAGACCAAGACAAGCAAAGAGCTCAGCCTTGTTGTCCGTTATCAGGACAGAGACATGATCATCAAGCCGGGCGATCTGATTTGGACAACCTCGTTCGATACGCCGAGCGAAGGCGACAAGTTTGAATATAACAACAGAGGCGTTGTGTTCTCTGGCGGCGAATTCCGCTATTACCATTCCGAACAGGAATATAAGAAGAATGCGGACGGATCCTATGCGTTAGACGCTCAGGGCCATAAAATTCCCACCCAACTCATGGTGGTGCTTGACGAAGCGCTGACGGAAGCCGACAAGGCAAACTTCTATCCGACGATTCTTGGTACTTTCAACGGTAATGACTTCACTTCTGCCCCGGGCAACACCGTCAACGGAACGATCACTGCTACATCCGCATTTAACGAGGATCTGACCGCATCCATCCATGCTGTCATTGGTCGTCTTCCTGTTGTCGTTGAAGACTTTGAAGGAGATCTTTCCATCGGCCGCTGGGCGTTCAACGCAAACGGCGGTATGCTGCAGTGGGAATCTGCACCCGGAGATTATGACCTTGTGACCGGACACTATTTCAACAACGATGGCACGACCCGCGGCGGCATGGAAACGGCTGAGACCGTGGACGTCGACTCCGGCGAGCCTGTTCGCTTCGGCAACCAGTCCCTCAAGCTCAATTATGACTTTTCGAATATCAACGGCATTGAAGGAGCCTGCGTCGGTTTCACCGAGCAGAGCCAGCCTATCCCGGGCAACCCGACCGGTATCGGTCTGTGGCTGTACAATCCCGAAGGCGGCCGCAACTTCTGGCTTCGTATCCGTCTGCTTGATGGTAACGACAACATCCTGACGCTTGACTTCACGAAACAGAAGGAAGGCATCAACTGGTTTGGCTGGAAGTATGTGGAATGCGACCTGACCACCCATCAGGGTCCGTTCAAACTGCTCGGCGGTGAAACCATCCGTGTGATGCATACCTATAGCGCTTATGACAGCATGGGTGACTATCTTGCCGGTACTGTAACGACAGCCGGCCCGAATGCAAACTCCGTTAAGCTGAGCCGTGCTGCGTGCAAGGGAAGCGTCTATGTGGATAACCTGCAGTTTGTTTACGGCGCGAACAACGACGACGTTGACAACCCGGTCATCGACTCTATGTCCATCAACAACGAACCGCTCGAAAGCGGCAAGACCGTTGTGAACACCAGCGACGTCAGCCTGAACGCCTATGTCAGCGACGTGCAGAACAAGTACACCACCGGCGTGGATTACAGTGTTCTCCGTATTTATGTGGACGGTGTGAACCATACCTATGACAAATACCCCGACGGCACCGACGCCTGCGTCATCACCGAGGGCGACGGCCGTATCGACCTTTACAACCTGAAGCTTGCCGACGGCGACCACAGCATGACGATCCTTGTCCGCGACAAGTTCGGCAACGAGAACAGTGAGACCCGTTACTTCACCGTGGATACTGCCGGTGCGTCCGACATCACGAATGTCACGCTTGCGCCAGTGAATGATCCTGTGCTTGGCCAGAACTTTGAACTGGAACTGAAAGCCAGCGACATCTCCAAAATCTCCGCTGTCTCCACAAAGGTGAAGATTGACGACGCGTTCAAAAACTACAGTGTCGTTTACGGCGATGGCTTTGAAGGAACCTCCTCCTACAACAGCCTTTCCAAGGAGATTTCTCTCGATGTTGCTGCCAACGGCGAAGCAAAGGGCGATGTGATCGCAAAGCTTGTTTTCCCGATTGACGCTTCGAGCGCTCAAGGCACTCAGTTTACCTACAGCGTTGCAGACGGTCAGTTCACCATGTCTGACGATTCTATCGGTTCCTTTGCCTGCGCACCGAAGTATCTTCCTGTGGTTGCCGCTTATAACATTGCCGCGACTGCTGCAATTGTCGGCAAGCCTGTCACCATCACTGTGACCGACCGCGAAGGCAATCCCGCCGCCGACGTGAACATCAAGCGCGGCGACGATGTGATCGGTACGACGGATGCAAACGGCGAACTGACCACGGACGTTCTTACCGCAAGCGTTGCAAAATTTGAAATCTTTGCGGAAAAAGACGGCGCTCGTTCCTTCAATTATCAGGTGCAGAGCGTTTCCGCGGCGGGCAAAGCCGACGGCACCCCGTTCAGCCTGATGATTACCGCTTCCAAGAACAGCGAAACGGAAAAGAACTTTACCTGGTTGTCCAACCCCGATGTTGCTGCGGGCAACGCTGTGGTTCAGTACGCAAGGAAAGCCGACTATGAAGCCAATGGCGAAGCTGCGTTCCAGAATGCGGTCGGCACTGCAAAACTGGTCGACTTCCTCGGTTCTGCCGATGTCAACAACAACTGCGGTTCTTATCTGAACACGGTCGTCGTTTCTGGCCTTGACAAGGGCACGGAATACGTCTATCGCGCAGGTGACGGCGAGATCTTCAGCCCGGTCTATACCTTCAAGACCCTGCGCAATGGCACCGACGTGAACTTCTTCATCATCGGTGACACCCAGACGACCGAAGGTGAGATCGAAAACATCCAGGCTATCCAGAACTGTCTTGCTACAGACGGCACAGATTATGACTTCGGCGCACAGCTCGGCGACTTCGTCGAAAAGGGCAACATGTACGCCGACTGGGAAGACATTCTCACCGCTTACGATGTGGATGCGATGAAGACGATGGATCAGCTCCATGTCAACGGTAACCACGAAGCTTTTGGTTATGACGACGGCGTGGATGTGGATGACATTTTCTCCACAGCCCTCTTCAACATGCCTAACGGCAAGTACTACTCCGCAGAATACGGAAACACCTATGTCGCAGTGATCGGCTACACCAACAGTGAAACCGTGCTGCAGAATTGCCTTGACTGGTTGAAGGAAGACGCCGCCAAGACGACCTGCCAGTGGAAGATCCTCCTGACGCACCAGCCGGCCTACGGCACCAATGCTGCATCGATGGATACCGAGCACTTCACAACACTTGTGCCTCCGGTGCTCGAAGAACTCGGTTTCGACTTCATGTTCTCCGGCCATGATCACGCATACGCGAGAACCGAACCGCTCACCGGCGGCGAGGTCGATCCGTACTACGGCGTTGTCTACTATGTCTGCGGTTCCACGGGTGAAAAATCCTACACCGCGACCGACATGCCGTCGCACCACAACGCAGTCTGCACGCAGGACTATGACAACGGTATCTATCTGACCGTTGAGACCACCGACAAGGACATCACCGTGACCACTAAGGAAGCCAACGGCAGCATCCTTGACACCTACACCAAGACCAGATCCGTCTGCATGGACGACGGCCACAAGTTCGTTTACACCACCGACGGCTTCCTGACCTGCTCCGTTTGCGGTTACACCCGTCCGGTCGACGGCTACACCGGCTTTGCGACCGATGAGGCCACCGGCAAGAACCGCTACTTCACGAACGGCGAAGCAAAGACCGGCTGGCTCAACTACGGCGAAGACTGCTACTACTTCGGCGAAGACGGTCTGCCGATCGCTGCCGGCGAGCTCACCATCCGCGAGCTGGAAGACACCGTGACCTACACCTTCGACGAAGAGGGCAAACAGGTCGGCGGCGCGTTCGTGAAGACGGCGGGCGGCTACACCCGCTGCTATCGCGGCGGCAGCTATCTGACAAGCTGGAACACCATCGACGGCAAGACCTACTTCTTCTCCACCAACGCGAAGAATCCGGGCAAGATGCTCACCGGCAAGACCACGATCAAGATCTTCACCGGCCAGGAGATCACCTACAACTTCGACAAGAAGGACGGCCACCTGCTCGACTACGTCTGGGTCACCGATGAAGCCGGCACCCGTTATTACTGGGCGCAGGATCCTGTCACCGGCTGGCAGGAGATTGACGGCAAGACCTATTACTTCGACGAAGCGACCGCACTCATGGCGACCGATGAAGCGACGATTGACGGCGTGACCTATGCGTTCTTCGCCAACGGCCAGCTTGCTCACGAAGGCGCGCATGATTACGGCGAAGCCAAGCATCAGGAAGCCTGCGTCAACCCGGCAACCGATACGTACACCTGCAGCATCTGCGGCAACAAGAAGGTCATTGAGACCGGCCCGGCAACCGGCAAACACACCGATTCCGACGGCAACAAGCTCTGCGATGTCTGCGGCAAGTACACCGGCAATGTGCCGAATTGGCTCGAGCCGCTCTTC
>CACYHA010000025.1 GCA_902774035.1 Oscillospiraceae bacterium
GATTTTATGAAGAATGTTTTAAAACCAACAAAGAAATTCCTATGGTAATGATAGTAAGGCTTAAGAAGGTAAAACGTGATAGCTTAAAATAAATTCAAGCTTGTCGACATGTTCCCGATAACGGGCAAGTGCCCAAAATCGGTTGATATGTTCCTGACGAACAGGCAAATCGTTGATATGTTCCTGGGCACGATTTTGCGAACAGGCACCAGACAGTGGACAAATTCCCGCTTACTGGCGCAGGTATGAATTAGTAGTTTCATTTTCTCGAGCCATGTCGAGACGGTTGTTCAACTCTCTCGGAGCGAAATGAATTCCTGACGGAATTCGCGGTATATCCCTGCAGAATACGATATGCCCCGGCACGATATGTGAAGAAGGAAAACGATGAAACTGAAAAACGTACTGATTGTAGTTAAGGATATCGAGAGATCCAAACAGTTCTATCACGATCTGTTTGGTCTTGAGATGCTCCTTGACAATGACGGAAATATGATTCTGACAGAAGGCTTGGTTCTTCAGGAAGAGAAGTACTGGAAAAAGTTCCTCGGCAAGGAGATCGTTCCGGAGAATAATTCCTGCGAACTCTATTTTGAGGAACGTGACATAGAAAGCTTTGCGGAAAAGCTGGAGCGCTGTTATCCGGAAGTGAAATACGTCAACAGACTCATGACCCACAGTTGGGGGCAGAAAGTCATACGCTTCTACGATCCGGACGGAAATCTGATCGAAGTGGGGACACCGATGTAAAATGGCGAATGCGATCACTGGAATCAGAATCGTGCTCAGCGTCGCCTTGCTGTTCTTTCCGGCATTGTCTCCGGCATTTTTTGTGCTCTATATCATTGCCGGGATCACCGATATGGTCGATGGCGCCGTGGCGAGGAGAACGGGCACGGTCAGCGCGTTCGGTTCAAAGCTGGATACGGTTGCGGATATCGTATTCGCGGCGGTATGCCTGATAAAATTGTTGCCTGTATTGCACGTTCCGGTCTGGCTCTGTCTATGGATCGCCGTCATAGCATTGATAAAGGCAGCGAATATCGCGGTGGGATATATCCGACAGAAAAAGTTTCTTTCGGTGCATTCCGTAATGAACAAGGTGACCGGAGGGCTGCTGTTCGTTTTTCCGCTGACACTGACATGCATAGATTTGAGGTACAGCGCCGCAGGTGTCTGCTTGGTTGCGACGATAGCGGCTGTTTACGAAGGGTATTCTATCCAGGCGAAACGAACAACTTAACGACAAATTCCGGTTTGCCGAGGCAGTGAAAGCGATCCGCGCGCTCTGACGCAACCGGTCAACGGCATATTCCTGCGAGGAGGGCCGTGTGGACAGCGCAGATGTATCCCGTTTTGTTTGCTTCATTGCCCCGGGCGCGTTGAATGCGCCGTGCCGGGACGCTGCCGGGAAGACTTGCGGAACCGGCGGGTTTCCAATAGAAAAAACGTTTGAAAAAACGAAACCAATCAGGAGGAGAACGGATGGTTGAACTCGGACTGATCACAGAAGATAACTTTCTCGACGCGTTCCGTCTCAAGCTGGCGCCGGGGCAGGAAGCGTTTGTTTCGCACCCGATCCGGAGTCTTGCGCAAGCCTATGTCTACCGGGATCAGTGCCGGCCCTTCGGCATCTTTGCGGCAGGGGAAATGGTCGGATACGTAATGGTGATCTATGACTATGATGTTCCGGAGTATGACATCTGGCACATGATGATCGACGAATCGAAACAGGGACGCGGCTTCGGCGGCGAAGCGCTGGATCGTGTGATCGCGTATATCCAAACGAAGCCGTTCGGCGATTCCGGCAGAGTCGCGCTGACCTGTAACAAAAACAACCCCATTGCAAAAAGACTGTATGAAAGCAGGGGCTTTTCTGCAACCGGCGTTGAGGATGAAGACGAGATCGAACTCGTTTTGATGCTCGCGTGACAGAGGCTTTCCGCTTGAAGGTTGGGTCGAATGTGCAGCATAGAGTTGATTTGTTCGAATAATGAGCAGTAATGTATATAAAATTAGAGGTGACATTAATGAAAGTATTAATTATTTATGATGGCAACAGCAAAGAATATGTCGAAGAATTAAGAGAAAGAATTGCAGAACAATTTGGTCATTCTACGATATTACGTATGCATTCAAGAGAAAGAATAAGAGACAATAAGAGTAAGAATAAAAGAAAGATTGTCAAACATTCTTGGCATAGAGATGCATGTCGAATGATGAAACAGGCTGATATGATTGTGTATATTGTAAGTCCATATTCTGTGTCAAACAAAAATGTTGACTGGGAGATATCAAAAGCGATGAAGTATAAAAAACATATTGTATGTTTGCCTGATACAAATAGAGATTGTACGTTGATAGATTGGAATAAAAAGGGCACTCTTAATTCTGGTCTATATATTTATGATAAGCTTGAAAAAGAAGAAAAGTGTTATGCGGAACTACTGAAAAATGAAGATGATCTATTTGAGATTATTTCTAATTACAATAGTGGGAATTTTATTAAACTATTCAATAAAGAAATAGATGTAGAAGCAAACAAGGAGTCGCTTCTCGAACAATATAAGATTTTTTCTGATACAGCTGAAATGCTTGTTACAAGGCGACAGAATATGCATAGTTTTTATATAACCGCAAATACAGCATTGATAACAGTGGGAGCAACCGTGTTTGCGCTAAGCGATGAGAGGAACTTGACGATAAAACTTTTTATTCTTTTAGCATTGTCGATTCCTGGATTTTTACTAAATATGTCATGGAGACAAACGCTTAAATCATATTTTATTACTCATAGGGGAAAGATGAAGGTTTTAAGCATAATAGAGAAACGATTACCAGTTTCTCTATATGATGCGGAATGGAAAGCTATGAAGAATCAATACAGCAAAGAAAAATATGTCTCTTTTACTGACAGCGAAAAAAACTTACCCTATATTTTTATCATATCTTATGGTTTTCTTGATATAGTAGCTATTGTTTTTTTGTTTGTTTTAAAGGACACTCCATGAACCTTCTCCCTCATATCACCAATCGTTCTGCCATTCGCAAATGGCTTTCACAGAACGGGCAGAACGAAGCCGAGTGCTGGCTCGCCGAAAATCGAAGTAACCCTATGCGGATATCGTCTGCTTGGTCATAAAACGCCTACTGATCCCAAGATGAAAGGAAAAGAAGAGATTCAGCCTTTGCAGGCTTGATTCCATAAAAAAACAAGGAAAACTGCTTTTTGGAGATATTTAGCAAATCCATGGAGATTGTGGCATAACCGGGAGGTTTGCCAACGATCCCGCAATCCTCCTAAAGGGTTTATGATTTTACTTTTAGGAGGACGATCCCCATGAATCGGGAAAATAAGAAAAAATCATTCGAGAAGAATTACTATAAGACACACCCAAGCAACGAGGCCTTCGTCTGCAAGGTCTGCGGCCGGACGGTCGTCCCGACAGGCGCGGGGAGCGAGCATCGGAACCACTGCCCGTATTGCCTTTGCAGCCGGCATCTGGACAACGAACCGGGAGACCGGGCGGCGGACTGCGGCGGTGCGATGGAGCCGATCGCGGTGTGGGTCAGGGAAAACGGCGAATGGGCCATCATCCATCGATGCAGGGTGTGCGGGGCGCTAAGCTCCAACCGCATCGCGGCGGACGACAACCCCATGAAGCTGATGTCCCTTGCCATGAAGCCGGTTTCATCTCCTCCGTTCCCGTTGGAGCGGCTCGAAGAAATGACGCGGCTGATGGGCGGCGACGGTGAACTGAAATGGTAACGAACAAAAGGAGACCCCCATGAAAGGACAAGCTCTGCAATCCACCATCTACATCGGCCTGAACGACGCGGAGACCGGCGTTCAGAAATTCGACACCGAAAAGTACGTTTCCATCCTGAAAAACGTCTGCCGCAGCTATCAGGTCGCCTTTTCCATGCACCGGCTGAACGGCGGCTACTTTCACGAGGACGGCCGCTACACCGAGGAAAACACGCTGGCGCTGATGCTGCTGGGCGTTCCGAAAGAGACCGTGACGGAGATCGCAAAGGATCTTTGCGCGTTCTTTCATCAGGAAAGCGTCATGGTCACCGTTTCGCCCTGCGCGGTGATTTTTGTGAAAGAACAACTGGAATGACGGGACGCTGCCCGTTCCCATGAGAAAGGAGCATACCTTATGCCATCAAGCAAAGAATACCTCGATTTTATTCTGGAACAGCTCTGCGAGCTGGACGACATATCCTATCGCGCCATGATGGGAGAATACATTCTCTACTATCGGGGCAGGGTGATCGGCGGCATCTATGACGACCGCTTTCTTGTGAAGCCGACAAAATCCGCCCGCGCCCTCATGCCCGACGCGGCGTTCGAACTGCCCTATGAGGGCGCAAAGGAGATGCTGCTGGTCGACAATGTGGAGGACAGAGCCTTCTTGAAAACGCTGTTCGACGCCATGCTCCCCGAGCTTCCCGCGCCGAAGAAAAAGAAGTGATCCGGGGGAGGGAGCCTTTTGAAACTGACCGATATCAACATCCGCGACCCCTTTGTGCTGGTTGAAAACGGCGTCTACTATCTCTATGGCACCCGGGCGAGCGCCTTCGGCCGTGAGACCGCCGGGTTCGACGTTTATCTGTCGACCGACCTGGAGACCTGGAGCGACCCGGTGCCGTGCTTCGATTCCGCCGCCTTCGGTCTGAACCGCGAGGTCAACTGGGCGCCGGAGGTGCACAAATACAAGGGCAAATTCTATATGTTCGCCACCTTCACGCAGGAGAACGGTCTGCGCGGCACATACGCCCTCGTTGCCGACCGTCCCGAGGGTCCTTTTCGCCCGCATTCGGACGGTGCGCTGACGCCCGACGGCTGGGAGTGCCTCGACGGAACGCTCTATGTGAACAAAGAAGGCAAGCCCTTTCTCGTCTTCTGCCATGAACACACCCAGATTCTCAACGGGAAAATCTGTTATATTCCGCTGAAAGACGACCTGACTGCCGCGGAAGGGAAGGCGGTCGACCTTTTCCGGGCGACCGATCCGTTCTATATGCCCGCGCCGGTCGAAGGGGAACACTATGTCACCGACGGTCCGTTCCTGTTCCGCACAAAGAACGGCACGCTGCTGATGCTGTGGTCGACCTTCCCGAACGGCAGGTACGCCGAGTGTGTCGCGCGTTCGGTCAGCGGCGAGATCGAAGGCCCCTTCGAGCATCTTGCGCCACTGATCACCGACGACGGCGGTCACGGCATGATCTTTTGCGCCGGGGAAAAGCTGATGCTCACCTTCCACACGCCGAACACCTCGCTTTCTGAACGGCCGGTGTTCCGCGCGCTTGCGGATCTGGGCGATTCCCTGCAGGTTTTGAAAAAAGAATCATAAAAACAAAAAATCCCCTTGCGTCAGGTATTGCTCATGACGCTGCGTCATGTGCTAAACTGAACGCGAAGGAGGTGAAAAGCTATGTCGAAATACACAACGGGAGAGCTCGCAAAGCTCTGCGGCGTCACGGTGCGCACCGTCCAATACTACGACACCCGCGGCATTCTCGTGCCGACGGAGCTGTCTGAGGGCGGAAGAAGGCTTTATAGCGAAGACGATCTGCGCCGTATGCGCGTGATCTGCTTTTTGCGCGAGCTGGGTCTGCCGATCGATTCCATCGGAAAGCTGCTTGCCGAAGAGGATCCGGGCAGCGTGATCACCCTCCTGCTCGAACAGCAGGAGCAGGCGCTGAAGGAAGAGATCGACACGAAAACCGAAAAGCTGGAAAAGCTGGAGACCCTGCGCCGGGAACTGAAGAGCGGAAACGAGATCTCCGTCGAATCCATCGGCGACATAGCCTACACAATGACCAATCAAAACAAACTGAAGAAAGTCCGTCTGACGTTGGCCCTCACCGCGATCCCGGTTACGATCCTCGAATTGGCCGGAATCCTGCTGTGGATCTTCAAGGGGCTCTGGTGGGTGTTCGCCCTCTATGTCGTCGCTGCGATCCCCTGGGGCGTTGTGATCTCGCGTTACTATTACAAGAACGTCGCCTATCTCTGCCCCCAGTGCCACACGGTGTTCAAGCCCACGTTCAAGGAGATGTTCTTTGCGCGTCACACGCCCAAGACCCGCAAGCTGACCTGCACCCACTGCGGACACAAAGGCTTCTGCGTGGAGGTCGCGGCCGAGGACGAAGCGTCCAAAGCGGAATAAAAGTCACCGAACAAACCAAAAGCACTCCGGCCCGGAGTGCTTTTGCTTATCAATAAACAGGAATCCCGTTTTCTGCAACGCGCATACGCTCAGCTTGCGGAATCGCTCGAAGCGGCGGGGGCGACGGGCTTTTGGAACGCGGCGGCGCAAAGGGAGAGCGCAACCATCGTCAGCAGCATGCTCAGCTCCTTGAACCACATGTCTGTGGAGATCATCGGCGCCTTGCCGAGGAAGATCGGCAGATCGTCCATCAGCAGGTGCTTGAAAAACGGCAGGATGAAGAGAACGACCAGCACCCATTTTGTTTTGATGAAATACAGCACCGTCAAAAGCCACAGCACGATCACGGCGAGATACAGCACGACCGCGGCAAAATGATGCAAAAAGCTCACTTTACGCGGATCGATAAACAGCTTGACCATAAAGGATATCACGCCGAGGGCGACGGGGATCACGGAAAGCCACAGGGCGTTCCTGCCCCATTTGATCATCACGGCGATCATCAGAACGGAACAGAGCACAGGCAGAAGCACCTGTGTGATCCCGTAAAGGGGATCTGTCAGCTTGTCGGCGTAGCCGAGCAGACGGAACGGCACGGCCAGCGCAAAGGCGATCATGCTGAGAATGGCGGCGGGGCATTTGAAATCGAGCGTAAAGCCCGGACGATTTTTTTTCATTTGTTATCCTCCTTTTTTGAAGTGCGTCTGTTGTTGCTTGCATCCTTTATCATATCATATGTGCCGGTGAAAATCAAGATGGCCATAGCGTTTTTCCGGCTTCGTTTCGGTGTTCGGGAGAGAAAAACTCCTTTTTCATGTGCCCGGGCATACATCATCAGCGAAGCGGCATCGTGTGCGAAGCACGCATCATTGCCCGACAGGGCAACCATCATTCCGCCATAAAAAGCATTGCCGAAGGGGCGCGTTCCGTAAGGATATGCCGCCCGTAAGGCGCTCCAAGCAGTGTTTTTGTCAAAGACCGCCCCAATCGTACCGATTTAAGAATCAAATGCAATTGTACCGGCTGTCTTCGCGTCTCACTCCCGCATCAATAATCAGTACCCGATCGCAGTATTATGCCCGATCTCGTACGTTTCGGGCCCCTGCTGATATACCTTCACGTAATCGACCAGAAATTCCGCCTTGTAATCCTTCGGTTGATCCAATGTTCCGTATGACATCCCCAGCAGCAGCGTTTCCGGAACTTCGGAAACGCCGTTTTCAAAGGAGCTGCGCGCCGTTTCTTTGCCGTCGATATAAAAGATATATTCGCTTTGCGTCCATTTCAGGCCGAACGTATGATATTCGGTATACAGGTTATCAACGAAAAACCTGCCCACCTCCAGATGCTCGTAATCGTCCGGCCGGTCGTCCGCGCCGTTGCAGAAAATGTTGCATGTCACCGAGCCCCATTGCCCGCCTTCCCAGTGGTACGCCTCCATGATATCGATCTCCGCGCCGCCGATCCCGCCGTTTGAATCCTGAGCATTGGAATGAACACTTTGGAGCCAAAGACTGCTCCAAAAATCCTGATAAATATGCGAGTATTCATTGCACTTGCAGCGGATTTCAAAATACCCGCGAACGTATTCTTTGATCAGCCGCAGCCGCGCGGTGTACCAGCCCTCGCCGTATTCGCCGTTTGTAAGATGCTCGGATGTAAAGACCAGATTCCCGTCTTTTACGGAGATCTGACCCGGCGAAAGGAAACATGGTCCCCGCGGTCCGACGTTCACATCGCCCCACAGCTCGCGGTTCAGCGAATCGCCGTCAAATTCATCATAAACATACAACGTGTATCCCGTCAGATCCAGCGGCGCGGGTTCCACGATCGCCGGAGGCTGTGACGGTTCCGGCGTCGGCTCGGCGGGCTTTTTGTTCCAGCCGAACAGGCCGGTGAAAAACGCGCCGATCGCCATGAAAAAAGCGATGATTTTTTGAAAAAGGCCGTTCATTTTCAATGCTCCTTTTTTACAAATATGCCGTCTTACGCAGTCGGCGCCGGCAGCAGGTCTCCGGGGGTTTCAATGATATCCGCTCCGTATTCGGCGGCAGTTTCGAGTTCCGCAGGGAGCGTCAGGATCCATAGCCCCAAACGGGCGTAATTTTTTACAAGCGCACAGCTTTCGGAGTCCGCCTTGGGCAGGGTGCTCCACGCTGTGCCAGGCGTATCCAACGGCAACCACACCGTAAGGCGTTCCTTCGGGCAGATTCCGGCAAGCTCCGTAAGGATCTGCGCAGTTACCGGACCGTCGTAGTGCAAAGAAGAAGCCGGAAACTGTTCCAGCACCGCACGGGCGTAGGTGAGCGTTTTGGCGGTGAACTCCGCAGTATCTTCAAAGCCGGTCACGGCGGCGAATACGCTCTCCCGTTCGGCAGCGGAAAAGTTCTCCACTTTGTTGTCGATCTTCACTTTCATTCCATAGTCCCGGGCAAGCGAGAGCGCCTCGATGAGCAGAGGGATCTTTTCACCGCGGAAGGCTTCGCCTTTAAATATGCCGGCGTCCAGCAAACGCAGCTCCTCATACGTCATATCTGAAACTGCTGAAGCTGCGGCCGGCGATGTCCCATCGGGATTGCGGCAGGTACGGTTTACTGTGCGGTCGTGTATCACGATGACCTGTCCGTCTTTCGTCACGGCGGGATCAACCTCGATGCAGCCGAAGCCGTTTTCGCCCGCTGCGCGGAACGCCGCGAGCGTATTTTCCGGGTAGGAGGAAGATAAGCCCCGGTGCGCCTGATAAACGATATTGGAAGCGGGTACATCCGGCTGTGTCTGGGTTTCGAGCTCCGTCGTCTGTTCAATCACCGTCGTCGGTTCCGTTGCCGGGTCGGCAGGTTTTTTGTTCCAGCCGAACAGGCCGGTGAAAAACACGCCGATCGCCATGAAAAAAGCAATGATTTTCTGAAAAAAGCCTTGCATGGTTGAACCCCTTTCCATTTATACGAAACAGATACATATACATATATTATAGCATTTGGCTGAATGCTTTGCAAGATAAAAGATCGAACCGACTGCGACTCACCACGTTTTTGTCCATTATTCCGCGCCATGACGCACGAAAAAACGCCTTTTGCCGTAGCAGACAAAAGGCGTTTTTTATATGTGCTAATTAGGCCATTCTTAAAAGGGAAAATGATACCATAATAATCAGTCTAAAGCAAGAGATATTTCCTGATATTAAGCGGGTTTTACTACTTTTTGATAATCATTATCATGTGTGATCTAAACTCGTTTGATTATGGATCTGTTAATTTTTCAATAAGGCTATTTCATTTTTTGACAATGCGTGGTATTTTATTTTTGATATTGTGAGGTGATGTAAGTGGCTGATCGACAAGTAACAATTCTACAGAGAATCGATCCACAGAAGCGGGTCGCGATATACTGTCGCGTTAGTTCTACCAGCCGTGATCAGATCCATAGCCTGATTAATCAGATTTCATTTCTTACGATGGAGGTCGGCTCCAATCCTGACTACCGCATTGTTGGTATCTATATTGATGTCCATTCTGGTTCCTCTGTCTCTGGTCGTCCAGAATACAGGCGTCTGTTGAAAGACTGCCATTGCGGTGAAATCGACGTCGTATATGCAAAGAGCGTCAGTCGTTTCGGGCGTGATAGTCTTGAGGCCATAAGGGCGATACAGGATCTCATCTTGGAGGGAGTGCTGGTGCATTTCTCCGATTACGATATCAGTACGGATGATGCAGGCGGCATACTACAGATTCAAATTGCGGCTGCGATCGCCGAGGATGAAAATCGAACCCGAAGCAAAAACATCATGTGGGGGATAAAACATCAGGCTCAGGAAGGCAAATCATCCCTATATCGCAGAAAGTGTTATGGATATCGCACCGAGGACGGCGGACTAGTAATCGTTCCCGAAGAAGCAGAAAATGTTCGTCTGATTTTCGATCTATACTTGAAGGGGTATAGCGTTGTCAAAATCCTGAACGAACTTGAAGCCCGTGGCATCAAATCACCGACTGGGAAAGATCGCTGGTGCAAACGCAGTATTGACACCATGCTCAGCAATGAAAAATATATAGGTGACGTTATGGTGCTCAAATCGTATTCTTCTGGCTTTCCAGATAATAAGCGTATGAAGAATCTGAACGTGGATCCTATGCATCCAATGTTTATGGTGAAGCAGTCACATGATGCGATTATCAAACGCGAGGTTTTTGATGCTGTGCAGGCGGAGAAACTTCGGCGCAGCAACATTGTAAAGGATGCAACTGGTACCCATCGTAGCAGCAAGAAGTATTCGGCGAAAAAGACGAAGTGTTTTTGAGGTTCCCAATTGCGAATTGCACATGATATCAGCCTTGACAATGCCCCCATAAATTGATATAATATTTCTACAAAGAACTTTTGCGAAAAGGGTTGACAGGCATGGCGATGCGTGCGACAATTTTCTACAGACAGAAAGACAGGATCACTTTGTCCTTTTTCAAAGCTGAATAAAACACAAGCGCAGTGCGCCCGCTGGGGGTGTGCCGCGCTTTTTTAATTTAAGGCAACACCGCACAAATGCGGCCGCACGCCTTGCTTGATCTTTGTTCCGTCATATTGCACAGCTTTTCCTTGCCAACCGACAGGTTGCCCACGTCAAATCTATGCAATCTGACGAAAAAATCTGCTGCGCAATCCGCACACCCGAATTGTGTGGTGTCGCCTTAAAAAACTATAGTCTTCTTCGCCCAAAAAACCGTTTCACAACCGTTCATGTCCGGAGGATCCTATGCAAACGCTGTCGCTTTCACAACTCAAAAGCATGTCTTTCGATCTTCGCCCCGAACCCGTGCTCCGGCCCTTCGGCGGCTCGTTCGTTGTTGCCGACCCGTCGCTGCTTCTCCCCGAAGAAAGCCCCGACGGAAAGTGGCATCTCTTTTTTCACACGACCTTCGGCGTCCATGCGGCCGTTTCCGATGACGGCGTGACCTTCACGAAGGGGGAAAAGCTCCTTTCACGCGCGATGCGCCCGAACATCAACCGCATCGACGGCCGCTATGTGCTGTTCTTCGAACGGACGCGGCCGCTTGTGTTTAACGCGCTGAACCTCGTCGGCGCGGCAAAATGGAACAGCGAGATTTTTGCGATCGAAAGCCGCGACCTCAAAACCTGGTCGGTGCCGAAGCCCGTGCTCCGTCACACAAGAAGCTTTGAAGAAAGCGTGCGCGGCGTTTCACTTTCCAACCCCTATCTGCTGCGGGTCGGACCGGTCAACCGTCTTTATTACTCCTGCGGTCTGACGTTCATCCGAGACTGCGGCTTCTGTGAGCCGACTTACGTGAACTACGCCGAAAGCGAAGCGCTGCTTTCGGGCTATCGCGCCGCATCCGCCCCGATCCTCGCGCCCGACCGGGACGATCCCTTCCTCAACCTTTGCGCCGGCTGTCTGAAGGTCTACCGGCTCAGCGACTGCTTCATCGGGGTCCAGAACGGAATCTTTGAAAAGGACGGAAAAAGCGCGTCCGCGATCCTGCTGCTTTCGTCAGGCGACGGGCTGCGCTTCCGGTATGAAAAAACGCTCGTTGCGCCGCGCTTCGACGGGAGCTGGATGGGGCAGTTCGTCTATGCAAGCCATCTTGTCCGCTGCGGCGACGTTCTGCGATTGTACTTCAACGCGCGCAACACCGCCAATCCGCTTTTCGGAAGGGAATGCATCGGCTTCGCGGAAGCAAAGATCGAGTCCTGACCGAGAAGACAGCCGCGTTTCGAAGTTGCCGACCGACCGATTCAAGATACACGAGAAAAACCTCTTTTTCCGTTGCAGACAAATAATACAACACCGCACGCCCGAATTGTGCGGTGTGACCTTAAAAACTGTATTGAAAACCGCTTTCGTTTGTGTTAAAATTTCCTTGGATCGCAGAGAGGGGTGCATCATGCTGAAATGGAAATCTCTGCTGTGCGGCCTGCAGGCGCTGTTACTGTTGGTCTCACAGCTTTCGGTCTACAACTACGGCCTGAAGCGGAAGGCGGACCGTGCGGCGCTGGCATTGACAAGCGTCAGTGATTGTTCCTTCGCGCCGATCGACGCCGAAGCGCTGCGGGTGACCGCGGCGGAACGGGAGCGCTGCCGTGCGTGGTACGACGCGCATCTTCGAACGAAAGACAGCCCGGCCTATGACCTGACCGTCGGGGCCAGGTCCCTGCAGCGTCATCCGGAGGATTGGGAGATCGAGATCGGCGCCCAAAGCACGTCCGACACTGCCCGCGGCGGGGAAACAACGGTCATCACTCTGCGCCACAAAAGGAGCGGCCTGCACGCCTGGGTGGAGGCGACGATCTATGAGGCCTTTGCCGCCTGCGAATGGACGGTACACCTTCAGAACGCGGGCGAAACGCGCTCGCCGACGGTGCGAAACTTTTTTGCTGCGGACTGTACCCTCGAGACCGGGCAGACGGAGGTTTATTACAGCAAGGGCAGCACGCCCGCTGCGGACGATTATGCGCTGCAGCGCTCTGCCGTGTGTCCGACAACGATGATCTTCAACGCCACCTGCGGGCGGACCGAATCATTTTTGCCGTTCTTCAACCTCTGCGGAAAGAACGCGGGCGCCATCGTCGCGGTCGGATGGACGGGGCAATGGTACACTTCCCTGCGTCAGACGCTGCGCGGGGTGGCCCTGCGCGTCAAGCAGGAACAGTTCTGCGCCGCGCTGGAGCCGGGCGAAACGGTGCGCACACCGTCGGTCTCGCTGACGTTTTACAACGGTTCAAATGCGCTCAAGGGCTTTGAGACGTTCCGTCAGATGCTGCTGCACTGTGTGTACCCCGCGTCCGTACAGCCCATGCGCAGCTTGGTGTTCGCCAACGAATTCTGTACGCTGACCTGCGATGAGCTGGTCGAACAGGTGAACGCGACGCCTGCGGAGATTCTTGACGCAACGGACGTCTTTTGGATGGACGCCGGCTGGTACACGTATCAGACCGACTGGTATGACGGCGTCGGGAACTGGACGGCGGACGAAGCGCGCTTTCCGGGCGGACTGTCCCCGCTTGCCGACGCGATCGAACAAAAAGGGAAGCGCTTTCTGCTTTGGTACGAGCCGGAACGGGTCCGCGAAGGAACGCGCCTGTATGAAGAAGGAAAGCGGCACGACGGCTGGATCGTAACGCAGGACGACAACCTGCTTTGGAATCTTGCGAACGACGACGCGTGCGATTATTTGATCGCGTATATTTCAGCGTCTCTGCTTCAGAATCACGTCAGTGTCTATCGGCAGGATTTCAACTTCTATCCCTTGCGCTACTGGCATCAGGCGGACCGCGCGCAGGGGCTTTCCATCGGGATCACCGAAAACCGTTATGTGACCAATCTGTACCGGTATCTGGACGCGCTGGTATCCCTTGTGCCGGGGCTGACCATCGACAACTGCGCCAGCGGCGGAAAACGGCTGGATCTTGAGATGTGCCGCCGCAGCGTTCCGCTTTGGCGCAGCGACTATAACTGTGTGGACGCTGCGGGTACGACAACACCGGACGTTCTTGAAGCGACGCAGGCGATGACCCACGGGCTGTCGTTCTGGCTGCCGTACAGCGGAACCGTGCAGCACGTTGAATCGCTGTACGCCATGCGCAGCAGTCTGCTTACGCACCCGATGCGTATGTCGCCCGATGCGGTACGGGACCCAGCCGAGGACGCTGTGCGCGCCTTTTTGTGCGACAACTATTTTCCGCTGACCGACGGCGGGACTGACAGCGACCGAACGCTTGCAATGCAGTTCGGGACCGAACGCGCGGGCACGGCGGTGATCTATGTGCGAACGGACGCCCCTGGGACCTTCCTGCTGCGGCTGAACGGTCTTTCAAAAGACGGCGTCTACACGCTCGCCGACGCGGACGACCCGACGTTCACTGTGCGTGAGAGCGGCGCAGTCCTGATGGAGACGGGTGTGACTGTGACTGCGAAGGAACAGCCGGCCGCCATGATCGCGACATACAGCATCGACGAATTCCTGTGAGGTGGCGTATGATTCCTTCTATTGAACGGCTCCCGCGGCCCGGTGAATGCGTTCTGACGGGCCGTGAACGGGCATATCTTGATTTTATCACCAAGACGCAGTTGCTCGACGCATCGCTCTGGACGAAGTTTGTGCGCGTTTTTGAAACGAAGGCGGACACCGCCGACCGCGGCTGGCGCGGGGAATACTGGGGGAAGATGATGCGCGGCGGGTGTCTGGTCTATCGCTGTACCGCCGACGCGCGGCTGTACGGCGTTTTGCACCGTGCCGTCCTGTCTTTGCTCGACGCCGCCGAACCCGACGGGCGGATCTCGACCTACGCGCGCGAAAGCGAATGCTGCGGCTGGGACCTCTGGTGCCGAAAGTATGTGTTGACCGGGATGCTGCATTTCTGTGACATCTGCGGCGACGACGCCCTTGTCAGGCGCATCCTTGACGACATGGAACGGCACCTCGACTGCCTGATCGAACGCGTCGGGCCCGATCCGGGGCAGATCGGGATCACCGAAACGAGCGATTTCTGGCGCGGGGTGAACTCCTGCAGTCTTCTGGAGCCTGTGATGGATCTGTACCGTCGCAGACCGCAGGCGCGGTTTTTGCGCTTTGCGCAGTACATCATCGGTACCGGTGGGTGCAGCGGCGGTGATCTGGTCGCGCTGGCGCTGGACGGGAAAACGCCGCCGGATCGGTATCCGGAAACGAAGGCCTACGAGACCATGTCGTTTTTTGAGGGCGTGCTGGCGTTTTATGAGGCGACGGGCGAGCGAAGGTTCCTTGACGCCGTTCTGCGCTTTACCGAAAAGGTTTTTGAAACCGAGATCACGCTGATCGGCTGCGCAGGCTGTACGCACGAGCAGTTTGACCACGCGGCGGTCCGGCAGACAGCATTCAGCGAAAAAGAGATGCAGGAGACCTGCGTGACGGTGACGTGGATGCGCCTTTGCGCCCGCTTGTTCCTGCTTACGGGTGAAGAAAAATATGCCGACCGCGTGGAGCAGTCCGCGTTGAACGCGTTGTACGGCAGCGTCAACCTTTTCACTCAGCCGTTCACGCTGCCGAAGACCGGCAAAAACATTCCCGCGCTTCCGTTTGACAGCTACAGCCCGCTGGTTATGAACCGGCGCGGCAGAGGGGTCGGCGGCCTCAAGTTCTTTGAGGACGGAACGTTTTACGGCTGCTGCGCCGCCATCGGCGCGGCGGGGCTGGCGGTCTATCCGCTGGTTCAATCGCTGCGGCAGGGGACGCCGCCCGCGCCTGCGCTGCGGGAGCATCATTTGAACGGCTGCATTGCGTTCACTTACGGTCCGTATGTCCTTGCGTATGACGGAGCAAAATCTCCGGGTAAGCCTCCCGCGTCCGTTTGTCCGCTGCGGTGCGGCGAAAGCCTGTGCTACACGCTGTTGCCGTGCGCAAGCGGAGAGGCTGTACGCCTGCGGTTGGAGACCGAGGACGGCTCGGTCCTGTTCACAAACTACGCCTCCTGCGGAAAGCACTGGGCAGAGAACCCCGCCGCGATCACGGTGTGGCTGCCGACGCGCCGCCCGTGATTAAGGAACCGATGATTCACTCTGCGTGTATAAATTTGCCGTCAGGATTTGCGCATCTTCGTTAATCGGTTGTCGGTTGGCAAGGAAAAGCTGTGCAATCTGACGAAAAAATCTGCTGCGCAATCCGCACACCCGAATTGTGCGGTGTCGCCTTAAAAGAAACGAGGTATCATGCAATGAAAAAGTGGTTTTGCCTAATTAACTATTCATAAATGATCGAATCTTGTTTAGGCAAAGGTTCGAGTCCTTAACCCTCAACTCTTTTAGGAGTTTTTTGCAGAGCTAAAAAGCCAAAAAAGTACACCAGCATTTTGGGGGTGTTATCACCCCTGAAAGCTAAAAATCGGGCCTCGAGGCAGTCGATCGACCGGTCGAAAGCCCGATTTTGCTTGATTTTGCTTATATTTTTGCTTTATTATTCTATTATGACATGAAAAGCCTCTTTTGCCATGGTAGACAAAAGAGGCTTTTATCGTGGCGGAGAAGAGGAGACTCGAACTCCTGCGCCGGTTACCCGACCTACGCCCTTAGCAGGGGCGCCTCGTCACCAACTTGAGTACTTCTCCGGGTGTCGATCGTTTCAAATATGGCGGAGAGAGTGGGATTCGAACCCACGGTACGCAGGGCGTACGACGGTTTTCAAGACCGTTCCGTTATGACCGCTTCGGTATCTCTCCGTATTTGCCATGAAATTTTATCATAGACCGCCGCGTTTGTCAAGCGCTTTCCCCTAATTTTTCATTTTTATTTTCACAAAGTGTGCGGAACGCTTGATTTTTGAACAAAGTGTGCTATAATAAAAAGAACTCATTTTTCGCAGTTTGGGGGCATTGATATGAAAAGAACAGAAATTGCCAAACTTTACGCTGCACCGGAACAATATACTGCCGCGCCCGTGACTGTTTGCGGCTGGATCCGCACGAACCGCGATTCCAAGGCGCTCGGCTTTATGGAAATCAACGACGGAAGCTGTTTCAAGGGCGTGCAGGTCGTGTTTGAGCGCGACAGGGTCGCCGATTATGCCGCCGTGGCAAAGCTCAACGTCGGTACGGCCGTGATCGTCACCGGCCGCCTGATCCTGACGCCGGAAGCGCGCCAGCCCTTTGAGATCAATGCCGACACGGTCGAGGTCGAGGGCGCGTCCACGCCGGAGTATCCGCTGCAGAAAAAGCGCCATTCGCTGGAATATCTGCGCACCATCGCCCATCTGCGTCCGCGCACCAACATCTATTCCGCGGCCTTCCGTGTGCGTTCCGCGGCCGCCTTTGCACTGCATAAATTCTTCAATGAAAACGGCTTTGTCTATGCCCATACACCGCTGATCTCCTGTTCCGACTGCGAGGGCGCAGGCGAAATGTTCCGCGTGACCACGCTCGACATGGAAAACCCGCCGCGCACCGAAGACGGCAAGATCGACTTCAGCCAGGACTTCTTCGGCAAGAGCGCCTATCTGACCGTTTCCGGCCAGCTTCAGGGCGAGATCATGGCGCAGGCCTTCGGCAAGATCTACACCTTCGGTCCCACGTTCCGCGCCGAAAAGAGCTATACTCAGCGTCACGCCGCCGAGTTCTGGATGATCGAGCCGGAGATCGCCTTTGCCGACCTGAACGACGATATGGCCCTCGCCGAGGCGATGATCAAATATGTCATCGGTTATGTCCTTGAAGCCTGTCCGCAGGATATGGAATTTTTGAATCAGTTTGTGGATAAGGGTCTGCTGGAGCGCCTGCACGCCGTGGCGTCCTCCGATTTCGGCCGCATCACCTATACCGACGCGGTGGAGATCCTCAAGCAGCACAACGACGAGTTTGAATACAAGGTGGAATGGGGGACGGATCTGCAGACCGAGCACGAGCGTTTCCTGACCGAGCAGATCTTCAAAAAGCCCGTCTTCGTCACGGATTACCCCAAGGAGATCAAGGCCTTCTACATGCGTCTGAACGACGACGGCAAAACCGTCGCCGCCTGCGACTGCCTCGTGATGGGCATCGGTGAGATCATCGGCGGCAGCCAGCGCGAGGAGCGCTACGACGTGCTGCTGGATCGCATCCGTGAGCTGGGACTCAGGGAAGAGGACTACTGGTGGTACCTCGATTTGCGCAAATACGGCGGCACCAAACACGCCGGCTTCGGCCTCGGCTTTGAGCGTCTGGTGATGTATCTGACCGGCATCGCCAACATCCGCGATGTGCTTCCGTTCCCGCGCACCACCGGCTCCGCGGACTTTTGATGCTGAGGAAATAAGAAACTGAGAAGCGGAGAATTAAGACTTAAGAATGAAGAATGAATAATTGAGGGGCGCCGCCTGCGGCGATGCGCCGAATCAGATATAGAATGGTAGATATTTTATTTACAATCGACGAACAGAAAAAAGAGAACCTTCTTTTCTGCGCGGAGTAAGCGTTGACTTTTTTCACTTGTTTTCCCGCGACCGCAATTCTCCATTTTCCATTCTCAATTCTTCATTGTTTCAAAAACGCTGCTAACGACTAACGACTATCCGACTACCACAAGGAGACCATTTTACATGCCCGACTATTTATCCATGACCAAACAGCAGCTCAAGCAGGAGCTTTCGGAGCTGAACGCCGCCTATAAAAACTACCAGTCCCTCGGCCTGACCCTCGATATGTCGCGCGGCAAGCCCGGTGTGGATCAGCTCTCCGTGTCCAACGGTCTGCTGGACGCCATCACCTCCCACGACTGGGACGACGAGAACAACCACAGCCTTCGCTACCTCAACTACGGCCTTCTGACCGGCATCGACGAGTGCAAGGAGATCTTTGCGAACCTGCTCGATGTGCCGATGAAGAACGTCATCGTCTGCGGCAACTCGAGTCTGAACCTGATGTTCGACTATCTGACCCAGTGTATGCTCACCGGCTCCGACGGTACGCCGTGGAAGGATCAGGGCGAGATCAAATTCCTGTGCCCGTCCCCGGGCTATGACCGCCATTTTGCCATCTGCGAATACTACGGGATCAAGATGATCACCATCCACATGACCGAGACCGGCCCGAACATGGACGAGGTGGAGGAATACATCAAAGACCCGGCGGTGAAGGGCATGTTCTGCGTGCCGAAGTATTCCAACCCCACGGGCGTGACCTACAGCTACGAGACCGTGGAGCGTATCGCGGCCATGCGTCCGGCGGCGGACGATTTCCGCATCATCTGGGACAACGCCTACATCGTCCACGACCTGACCGCCAAGGGCGACACGCTGGTCAATGTGTTCGATCTGCTGAAAAAGTACGGCCACGAGGACATGGTGATCGAGTTCACCTCCACGTCGAAGATCAGCTTCCCCGGCGCCGGCGTCGCCGCGCTGGCCGCCTCCGACCGCAACGTGGAGATCATCAAAAGCCGCCTGAAGTATCAGACCATCGGCTACGACAAGCTCAACCAGTACCGCCACGTGAAGTTCTACCGGGATGTGGAGGGGCTGAAGAATTACATGCGCCTGCACCGCAACATCCTCGCCCCGAAGTTCAAAATCGTGCTCTATGAGTTCGAGCTCAAGCTCAGCGGCTTCAATATCGCCAAATGGACCTATCCCAAGGGCGGCTATTTCATCAATCTCGACGTCTACCCCGGCACGGCGAAGCGCGTGTGCGAGCTTTGCAAAAAGGCGGGCGTGACATTGACCCCGGCCGGCGCGACCTTCCCCTACGGCAACGACCCCGAGGACAAAAATCTGCGCATCGCCCCGTCCTATCCGCCCGTGGATGAGCTTTTGACCGCCACAAAGCTGCTGTGCCTTTGCGTGAAGATCGCCGCGGCGGAAAAACTGATTGAAAATTGAAAACGGAAAATTGAAAATTGCGCTGCCGCGTCGGTCTGAGGATCGATGCGGCGGTGTTTTTTACAGTTGAAAGTTGACAGTGGATAGTTGTTGACAGAGTGCATGAAATGGGGTAAAATACGAAAAGAAAAGGAAAGCGGTAAAACGAGTGTTGATGATTCATCCATTGGAAAGAACAGGATGCTATGACCGACAAGATTGATTGATATCCGATCCGAATGACGAAGGAATCAATCGGTTTCCGTTGGACTGACCCTTGAGCCAAACCGCTCGGCGGCTTTTATGCAAAAGAACCATTCTGCCGCGCTGCGGATCCAACACTCGCGACAGCCCAATTTTCATTTTTCAACTTTCAATTTTCCATTTTTGAGTCTGTTCCGGAGGTTCCCATGCCCGTCATCCACCCCATCCCGCCCGTCTTTGACGAGCACAGCCGCGTGCTGATCCTCGGCTCCTTCCCCTCGGTGAAGTCCCGCGAGGCCGCGTTTTTCTACGGCCATCCGCAAAACCGGTTCTGGCGCGTGATCGCCGCCGTCACGGACGACGACCCGGGCGAAACGCCGCAGACCAGAACCGCGTTTCTCTTGCGCAATCATATCGCCCTGTGGGATGTGATCGCCTCGTGCGAGATCGAAGGCAGCGCCGACAGTTCCATCAAAAACGCCGTGCCGAACGACCTCGGCCCGATCCTGCGAACCGCCTCCATCCGCGCGATCTTCACCAACGGCAAGACCGCCGACCGCCTTTACCGCCGTTTCCTTCTGCCGCAGACCGGCGCGGAAGCGACGTGCCTGCCCTCCACCAGTCCGGCCAACGCACAGTGGGATCTTGAGCGGCTGACGCAGGCGTGGAAAAGCATAAGGATGAATTGAAAAATTCCCGTCTCCCGCGCCGATTGTTTTCGAAAAACTTCTATATGTTTCCGCTTTTTTTCAAAATCCCCTTGTTTTCTTCGGTCGTTTGCGTTATAATACTATAAATGTTTCCCGAAGGAGGCTTTGAATATGGATAAGACAAGACAATTTACGATCGGCCAAAACACGCCGGCAGATATGAAGGAGATCATGGACGCTGTTTACGCCTCTCTGGTGGAAAAGGGCTACGATCCGATCATGCAGATCGTCGGCTATATCCTTTCGGAAGATCCCACATATATTACCAACCACAAGGGTGCGCGCAGCCTGATCACCCGCATCGACCGCGATGAACTGCTGCGGGAGCTGGTGCGCAACTATCTGAACAAATAAGGAGAACCGCGATGGCAGAAAAGATGGCAGAAAAAAAGAAAAGCGAATTTCTGATGTATAAGGGCAAGCCCCTGGTGCGCAAGGGCAACACCATCTATTACGGCAAGATGAGCGATCCGTTCGTGCTGATGCTGACCATCCTTTCCACAAAGGATGTCAACGGCCTGCAGGTGGCCGACAAGGTCTCCGTGCAGCTCATCAATACCGACCCGAATGTGCGTCCCCACGACCGCATCGCCCACAAGACCGAAAAGAAGAGCCTTTCCGCCGCAATCGACATCGGCCGCACCTGGCTGGAGCGTGCCGTCAACGGCTGAGACCGATAACGCCGGGGTCCCGGCGCTTTTATCCGCTCGTGGCGCAGTTGGATAACGCAGCAGATTCCGATTCTGAAGATCGGGGGTTCGAATCCCTCCGGGCGGGCCACAAAAACTCCTGTCGCGCAGGCGGCGGGAGTTTGCCTTTTCTGAGTCGATAGCCGTTCGCCGGCAACTGAAAAACGGGAGGTTCTCACCATGGCAATTCCAATCGAAACCGTACCCGGCGCAGCGTTTCGGATGCGCTTTTTCCGTTTTGGAAAGCCGGGCGCACGTCCGCTGGTGGTGCTGCCGGGCCTGAGCGTCAAATCCGTCATGGATTCCGCCGACGCCGTCGCTGCAGCGTTTCAGCTTTTTGCCGAAGCGTTCGAGGTCTTCGTCTTTGACCGTCGGGAGGACTTGCCCGAGGCTTATTCGATTTCCGGCATGGCGGGCGACACTGCCGCCGCGCTGGAGCTGCTCGGTATCCGCGGCGCCGCCGTGATGGGGGTCTCGCAGGGCGGCATGATCGCGATGGAGCTTGCGCTGCAGCGGCCGGAGCTGGTTGGTGCGCTGGTGCTCGGTTCCACGTCCGCCGCGCTGGATGAAAACAGCGCCCGTGTGCTGAAACACTGGATCGCGCTTGCCGGGGCGGGGGACGCGGCGGCGCTGATGTGCGCCTTTGCCGAAACGATCTACACCGACGCCTTTTACACCCGCTACAAAACCGCGTTTGAACGGCTGGCGCAGACCGTGACGCCGGAGGAGCTGTCGCGCTTTGTCCGGCTGGCGGAGGGCACGTTCGGCTTTGACGCCGCAAAACGGCTGTCTGCGGTCCGCTGTCCGGCGCTGGTGCTCGGCGCGCGGGAAGACCGGGTGTTCGGCGCCGAACCGAGCGAGGCGCTTGCGGCGCTGCTGCACGCACAGCTTTTCCTTTACGAGGGCTACGGCCACGCCGTCTACGACGAAGCGCCGGATTACCGGGCGCGGGTGCTGGCCTTTTTGCGAACGACGGCTTGACTTGTTTTATTTCATCTGTATAATAAAACTATCTTATAAAACGGAGGTATTTTTATGAAAAATTCCATGTTCAAACGTGTGCTCGCCTGCCTGCTGGCTGCGCTGTGCGTCTGCGCTCTGCTGACCGCCTGCGGTGCTCCGGAAACGCCCGCCGACGACAAAACGACCGGCGCTGCGGCGGAAACCAACGCGCCGACGGAGCCTTCTGCCGAAGCGCCCTACGACTACATGGTGCTGGTGAACAAAGAAAACAAGCTGCCCGACAACTGGGAATCCGTGATCGTGCTGGAGGACGCGCAGAATACCATTCCCGAAGGCGTGGAGCTGAACAAAGACAACGAGTACCTTGCTACCGACGTGTTCAAGGTCGAGACCAAAGCGCTCAAAGCCTTCCGCGCCCTGCAGGAAGACCTTGCGAAGGAAGGCATCACCATCCTGCTGGACAGCACCTACCGTTCCGTTGCCCGCCAGGAAGAGCTCTGGAAGCAGTTTGAAGCGGACAAGGGCATCGAATACACGAAGAAATATGTTGCCGTGCCCGGTTATTCCGAGCATCACACCGCGCTCGCCATCGACGTCTGCCTGATCAAGGACGGCGTGATCATCAACGACAACGATCAGATGATCGCCGAAAAGGACATCTTTGCGAAGATCCACGCGAAGCTCGCGGCGTACGGCTTCATCCTGCGCTTCCCCGAAGGCCGCGACGAGATCACCGGCTACGCCTATGAACCCTGGCATTTCCGCTACATCGACAGCCCGGAGATCGCAAAGCAGATCATGGACAGCGGTCTGACGCTGGAGGAATATCTCACAAGAAACAGCAACTGAACCCGAAAAAAGACAGAGCACTGCTTGGGGCTCCTTCCGTAAGAATGTGTCGGTTTTTGAAGGCAAAAATTCCCAAATGCTGTGCCAAAACCCTTGAAAACCGGCAGGTTTCCTGCGGCTTTTGGCTTTGCCTTTGAAGAAATTTTGCACTTCAAAAACTGCTTCGCACCCGTAAAGCAGACTATTATTCGTGAGAACAAGGCACAGAAAACCGACAAAGGCTGACGCCTCGTCGGCTTTCTTAACGCTGTTATCGCGGAAAAGAGACGCTTTACGGGCGGCACATCTTTACGAAAGGAGCCCCTTGGGCGGTGCTCTTTTTTAACTCCATTTTCCGTGATTTTTCCCGTTTCGTTTCGTGTAAGAGATGAAAAGCTTTTCATCAAAGAGGAGGACTCTCCATGGACAACGGTTCCGACGCCTACCGCCGGTTTCTTTCCGGCGACGAGGACGCGCTGCAGGAGCTTGTGGCCGACTTTCGGCCGGGTCTGCAGCGCTATCTCTGCGGCATGGTGCATGATATGGACACGGCCGAGGATCTGACGCAGGAGACCTTTGTGCGTCTGCTGCTGCGGCGTCCGCGCGACAAAGGCGGCGCGTCGTTCAAAACCTGGCTGTTCGCCATCGGCGGCAACCTCGCCCGCGATCACCTGCGCCGCGAAAACCGTCGGGCCGCCGCGCCGCTGGAGGATTGCTTTTTCCTCAGCGACCCCGCGCCCACACCGGAGACCGCCGCGCTGAAGGCGGAGCAGCGCGAACGGCTGGCGCAGGCCATGGAAGCGCTTCCGTCCGCCCAGCGGCAGGCCTTGTATCTGACCTACTATGAGGGCTTCTCCACCGAAGAGCTTGCCGCCATCTTGGGCAAAAGCCGCCACAACGCCTCCGCGCTGCTCTATCGCGCAAAGGCGTCCCTGCGGCAACTGCTGGAACAGGAGGACGATTTCTATGAAAACTGATCCGGAAATGACAGGCGAGATCCTGCGGGAGCTGCATACGCGCCGCGCCGCGCAAAAAAAGCGCCGCCTCGCCCTCGGCACATCCGCTGCCGCCCTTGCCGTCGTCGTGCTGGCTGCCGGCCTCGTCTGGGGCGTGCACCGCAAGCCCGCCGACCCCATCCCCGGCACAAGCGCAGCCACAAACCCCGCCCTCGGCGCCGACGATCCAGCGCCGATCCAGGGCGGAACCCCGGAAACCGCGCCCGACGGCTACGGCGGCGCGGTTGCGGTAACGCCTGCCGCACAGCCGGCAGGGGAGGAGACCACGACCACGCCCGCGACAGACGAACCCTTGTTTGAAACGACGGTCGGCGTGACCTCCGGCGCGGCGACCACCACGGCTGTGCCTGCCATTGTTTACGACACCGCCGGCACGTCACAGGCCGCTCAAATGCCAAGCACCACGCAGAACTGCACAACGAGCAATTATCTTTCCGGCAGCAGCAGCTATCTCTACGTTTTGCCGGAAAAGCCGGCGCGGGAAGAACTGGAGCGCAGCGGCGAAAAGCTGACCGACAAAAAAGCGCAGCGCTTTTTCAAAGAGAACCTGCCCTGGCTGCAAAGCGCGCTTTCCGCCAGCGGCGTGCCTGCCGATGCTCTGCGCATCAGCAAACGCGGCTACAGCCACGTCGCCTTTGATAACAACACCGGCGCACAGTATTACGCCATGACGACCGATGCGGGCTGCGTCGGCGGTCAGATGCCGGTCTGCGCCCTGCGGCAGAACTTCCGCGATTATCCGGTCTGGAACGGCGACGAGCTGGTAGCCATCGTGACGCTGGTGCTGGAAAACGGCGAAATCCACGCCAATCCGGCCTTTGGCGGCACGTGGTTCAAAGACTTCGGCGATTTTCTGAATATGCACAAGGGCGAAAAGCTGCTGTTCCTGTATTTCGGCGGCCAGACGGAATTTGTGCTCACACCTGACGGCAAGGTGCGCAACCCGCAGGGGCAGGAGCTGGTGCCGGATTTCGGCGAAATCGAAAACCCGTATGAGTTTTTCTACTGCTCGGAAGCGGTATATGTGCCGTGATTTCATGATGGGTCGTTCGTTGATCGTTGTTGGTTTTTCTCTTCGGCAGGGCAGGTGTTTTGCTCTGCCGCTTTTTCCTGCGTTCTTTTCTGCTCCTCCAGCAGCCGCTCAAAGCCCGAAAGGGCCGCGAACGCCAAAAACTGTGTGGCTCTGTTGGGATCCTTATTCACCGTTATGACCTCCGATCAGGGTGTTGCGCAGCCGTGCCGTGCCCGCTTCGGTATAGCTGACGCCGCGCAGCAACGCATTTTTTCCGTATTTGTTTTTGATCAGGATGCGCGCCTGCTGCAAGCTTGCCTCCTTTTGCTGGGCGGCAAGATCATCGAACAGGGAAAAGGTCGCCGCCGCCTTGGGCTTCAGGTCGGCAAAAGCGACGGAAAGCTTTCGCACCGGCTTTTCCATATGGGTCGTGCGCTCGTAAAGCTCGGTGAAGACCGCCATGATCTTCCGGTAGGAATCGGTGTGCACCTCCAGCGTGCGGCTGCCCCCGCTGGGCGGCAGAACATCTTTGGAATAGCCCACCGAAAGCGACAGCGACCCGGCGACCATCCCGGCCTCCACCAGCCGCAGGGTCTGGGCGTCGATCATTTCCCGCAGAACCGTAAAAGCGTCCTGCGCCGTGTAATCCGAAAACAGGATCTGGCTGTTGGAAAACGACAGGCTCTTGGCCTGATAGGCCTGGATCTCCGCGATGGTGCAGGGCTCGCGGCCGTTGGCGTGGTCGATCAGGAACCGGGCGTTGACACCGAATTCCCGAAACAGGCAGTCCTCCGGCAGCATGGCGACGCCGTGCAGATCACGGACGCCGAATTTTTCCAGCCGCCGCGCCGTGCCGCGCCCGATGTTCCAGATGTCGGTGATCGGCCGGTGGAACCAGACCGTTTTTCGAAAGCTGTCCTCGTCCAGCACACCGATGTGATCCGGCGAATGCTTTGCGGTGATGTCCAGCGCGACCTTTGCCAGAAAAAGGTTTGTGCCGATCCCCGCCGTGGCGCAGATGCCCGTGGCGTCGAAGACCGCCTGCATGAGCCGCTTTGCAAGCGCCACGGGGGTGGTGCGGTAGAGCTGCAGGTAGGGCGCGGCGTCGATGAAGCATTCGTCAATGGAATAGACGTAGATATCTTGGGGACTGACGTGGCGCAGATAGACCGCGTAGATCTCCGCCGAGGTCTGCATATACAGGCGCATCCGGGGCTTGGCCGCGATGTAGTCCACGTCCGGCGGGATCTCGAACAGGCGGCAGCGGTTGCGGATGCCGAGCGCCTTCATCGCCGGGGTGATGGCCAGACAGATCGCGCCCTTGCCCCGGGACGCATCCGCCACAACGAGGTTGGTTTGAAAAGGGTCGAGTCCTCTGCTGACGCATTCCACCGAGGCGTAAAAGCTCTTGAGGTCGATGCAGAGATAAATGTGCGATTCCATGATGATCCCTCTTTTGAACATTTGTTTTTCGCTGTATGTTTATAATAGCACATTTGTTCTTGTCTGTCAAGAGGGAAATTTAACACGCGTATCTGCACCCTTCGCCTGCTCCGCACTGAAAAACATAAAAAATCCGCCGCAGCGTTTCTGTCTGCGGCGGAAAACCGGATACTATTTATTTGTTCGCGGCATCTTCAAAGAAACCGATGAACTCCATGATAGCGTTGTAAGCACGGGTAATCACTTCCCATGAATATTCAAGCGTCTCACGAACCGATGCGATCACGTCACTTGCCATTTTGTTCACATCCTTTCCTGTCAAATCAAGATTCATTATTTCGTCAGGTTATATAACCGATGTAGGCAGCCAGATGGACAAAGATGTGCACCAGACTGACGACCCAGCCGACATAGGGAATATCCTTCCACTCCTTGTACATCGGGCACATTTCACAGATGAAGGATTTATGTGCGGGATTTGTGGGATCTTCGGGTTTCTCGGGGTCTTCGGGCGGATTGTCCGGCGTTTGCTTCGCGTTGATGGTGAAGGTTGCGCCCGTGAAGGTGATTGCATAGTTCGGGTTGTTTTCGTTGGTCACAGTACCCTGTTGGATGGCATAGGTGCCGGCAGCTTCGCCTTCCGCGCGGTTCAGTTCACCCTGCAGGCTGTCGTCGCCCACAAGACCTTCCGCGGTGTATGCCAGCGCAGGATCGGCTTCGCCTTCGGTCTTTTCCGCGGCCTTCGCGGTCACGGTAACCGGCTTGGGAACCACACGAACGGGAAGAACGCCAGGAAGCGGATATTCTGCGTTTTCTTCAGAATCAATCATGACCAGATCAAAGGTATATTCACCCACGGGAAGGACCTGATTCACATCGACGCTGTCCCCCCAGCGGAAAGCTCTTGACGGAAGCACAATGTCACTGATCGGCTGGCCGTAGGTCAGCGTGTAGCCGATGGCATACTCAACATCCATCGACCCGGCCTCAAGACCGAGATCGGCATTCCAAATAATCAAAGAAGCAGTATACAAACCGGGATCCGTCGGCGGGCCGGAAAGAGGATTGGCCATTCCGGTCTCTTGGTTGAAATACAGGATCTCATCCGACAAATTTGCGCCGCCGTGGAAGAAAACGAGAGAATCGTAGCCGTCCAGCGTTGCCGCAGGAGATTTATCGTCGTCGGTATACTTCTTTTCGGGCGCATTGATTGTCAGCGCCAGCCCTTCATGAAGCGTGCAGAAGTCGTTCTCACAGTATCCGACAATTTTGTTGTACATCATTTTGTCGGCGTCTTCATCATAAAAGAAATTGAACCGGAAATCATGGCCGCCGCAGTAGATGTTGATGTCGTCAATATCAAAGACGCCTTCGTTCCCGTCGGTGACAAACCCGAACTGGATGTCCTCATAGCTAAAATAATCCGGATAGAAGAACAGCATGGCGTGCGCGCTTGTCCAGCCGTCGTGCGCCTCACGAGTATTCGTATAGAGACTGTCAGTTCTCCACTCATCTTCCGGGTCAGTGTTGGCAAAACGATATTTGACTTCCATCTCGCTGTGGCCGTCCGCATCGCCATTGCGGACCGCAGGATTACGATAAAGGAACTCGACGTACATATACCAGTAGTCGTTCTTCACCGAACTCACATCAAAAACGGGCGTTGTGAGATACCCTGTGTCGGCGCCGCCGGAGAATCTCATGAAAGAGTTTTCGCCTTCATCCGTCAGGCTCCATCCGTTTTGCTGGGCTGCGATCCGGGTGTCGGAAGGATCCTGGAAATCATCGCGGAAAAAGCTGACGCCCTCTTCCCAGATCGCGGTCAGGGTTGTGGCTTCATTCAGCGGCGTTTTGAAATCGTAGTATTTGTATTCGTCCGGGAGCTTCCAACCTCTGAAGAAGCAGTCTTCTTTTGTGGGGTCGGCGGGTTTTGCGGCGGCGGTGCCTGCGGCAATGGTCTGCGCACCGACAGGGCTGCCGCCATCGCTGTCAAAGGTTACAACGATGTCTGCCGCGCTCGCTGTGAATGCCGCGGCGCCAAAAACGGACAGCACCATGAGCAAAGACAGCAAAACGCTGATGGATTTTTTTGTGAATGAGTGTTTCATTTGCAAAATTCCTCCTTTTTTCCTGCATGGTGCAGGCAAAATTCCATAATTATTATAAAATAATCATTCATCTTTGTCAAGTATGAATTGTTTTTATGAAGAAAAAAGGTAGTTTTTTATGCAAAATTCTATCCTGCCTCCACTGACGATATCCTGAATCTCACCGAATAGAAAAAACGCTACGACCGCAGCACGGCCGGGGCGTTTTTACAAGGTAATCACTGCTTCGCCCGATGTGCAAATCTTGACGGCAGGTTTCAATAATTCCGGTGATATTTGTTTCAAAGGAAAAATTTTCTTGAATTTCCGAAAATTCTTCACAAAAAATTGGGCAATAGTTGTTGACTTTATTTCGATTTCGTTGTATGATATAGCATGTATAAGGATAATCATGGACTATCGTCTGAAATTGTATAGAAACGGACAGTTTTTTTGATTGGAACGTGTAAGGAAACGAAGGAGTGTGTATCCGTTGAGATTGATAAAACCTGTTTCAGCCGTGTTGACGGCTTTGCTGATTTTATGCCTGGCGGTTTCCCCGATGCTTGCGTTTGCGGGCGTCACTTTGCAGAACGGAGCGCCGGAGGTTGTGGCGGGACATCCGCGCTGGGCGTCGTCGGTTCCCGGCATGGCGTGGCTTGACACCGTGATCATCCGCGACAACGCCAATTCCTTTACAACATCGAGGATCGTGCCGCGCGCGGACTATCCCTACAGCCATACCTATGAGCAGTTTGTCAGCGAGGTCGACCGCTACTCGAAGCTCAACGATCTGAACGAAGACAACGTGGGACAAGCGTATGACGAGGTTGTCACCCTGTTCTATTACACGGCGACCGCCATGGGCATGACCGACGATCTGCCGACCATGACCGCCTATCTGCAGGATTACGGCATCGTTTTGCCGCAGGAGCTTACGGCCCGGGACACCCCGGCGGTCGCAGTGGTCTACGCCGCATTGCGCTATAACGCGGTGTATGTCCTGTATCAGAAAGAAGTCACCCTGCCCAAGGGCATCACCCTCGAAGCTGCCGAGATCATCATCCTCTCCGAGCTGACGGGCGTGTTCCTGCCCTCCGGCGTCAACACGATCAACGGCTTTGCCGTGCAGGCGGTGAAGACCCACGTGCAGGAATTCCCGGAGCTTCCGCTCAGCCAGAACCCGAGCAACGCTGAGGTTTTCCATTGGTCCAAGGTGCTGACCGCTGCCGCGCAGAGCTACAAGGTTCCGCTGACGCCCTATGAGGAAGCCAGCAACGCGCAGAAGGAATATGTGGATTACGCCTATTTCGCCTCGATTCTTGACACCGCCTACGATGTCAAAGTCAATCCGGCCCGTCTGTCTGCGGCGCATAAGAGCGGCAAGGAAAACGCCGTGCAGGATGTGATCCTCAAGGCGATGCTGGACAGCAAGGAGATCCCTTACGACAACACGGCATCCTCCCGTGATCTGTTCGATATGGCATGTCAGGCCGGCTGCTTCGAACTGGACGAGGAATTCTTCAGCGACATTTTCAACTATGACCTGTATGTGAGCGGTGCTTCCGAAAAGGTTTGGTTTACGCCCATTTCTCTTGCGTCTCAGCTCGGCGGCGACGACGCCAATGTGCAGATCCTTCTGAACGGAACGGAGATGCGTTCCTCCGGAACGGCTGCGGCTGTGCTGAATCCCGCAAAGAAACAGGAACAGGTGGAGCTGGTCGTCTCCTATAACGACGGTTCCTATGCCAACGCCGATACGGTGACCTACACCTTCCACGTGATCAAGGACGGCACGGCAGCTGCCGCGTCCGGAAAGAACAGCGATCTGCTGGATCAGATGCAGGCCCTTGTGAACTCCACTTCCTCCAAGGAGGCGCAGGAGGCGCAGGACGTGGTCAATCATGTGATCAGTGTTGTGGAGGCCCAGGGCGACAGCAATGTCTTTGATCTGGAAAACATCGGCAACTTCGAAAACAGCATCGTGATCGAGCCGATCCCCACCCAGGAGGATCTGTTTGACACCGAGACGCCGCAGGAAGACGATCCCGGCTATCTGAGCCAGCTCATCGGCGAGACCTACGCCGCAGATGAGATCACGGTTCCTTCCGACAATGCGCTGGATGTGGACAAGCCCGTCGGCAACGACGCTTCTCTCGGCACCCGCGCCTGGACGGCGATCAAGGAAAACCCGGAGATCGCTGCTGCGCCCACGGGGATCATCGCCCTCGGCGGTCTGGCCGGCTACGTCTGGAGCAAAAAGCGCAAAGACGAGCAGGAGCATTGCGAGAAGGACGACGACAGTTTCCCCGATCTTACGGTGGAGAAACCCTTCGAGGAAGAAGACCTGAACTGAATTTCATAAAAAACGATCCGGATGGGTGACCGTCCGGATTTTTTTGCGCGCTTTTTTGATTTGTTTTTGAAAGCGCGTTGAGCTGCGGGCGGGACGCGCGGCGCAGCCGCGCGAAAAGGGGCGCAAAACGGCGGCTTTGAGGGGAGAAGTGTGTGATGCGCCCCTTTTCAAAACCGCGCGCAGCGCGGTTTGTCCCGCCCGCAGCGGCCGCGCTGCAGGGAATCTTGCAAGCAAAAAAGGTTGCCGTGCATTCTGCGCGACAACCAGAGAATAATTTGGAAAACAATTTACAGAAGGATAATGAGGAACACGATTCCCATGCCCATCATGGCGAAGATGGCAAGTAAAACAAGCAAACCGACGAAGAAAGCCAGTGTGCCGGCTGCAAATGCGGTTCCTCCTGCGATCTTGATCGGCATGGTGGTCTCCGCATCGTTGATCTCCTGCCAAAGGAAGGAGACTGTGGAACCGTTCAGATAGTATTCATCCAGTCCGATGCTTTTTTCGTCCTTCGCTTCACCAAAGCCGCAGATCTTAAGCCCGTCCGCAAAGTATTTTGCCATTTCAGCGCTTTTGAAAACGATGGTGCCTTCCTGCCGCAGCTCGTTTGCCGGTTCTTCCACCTTGAGGTGACCGGGCTTGAAGCCGCTGCACCACCAGTGCGTGGAAAAATCGCGGGTGAATTCGCGGGTAAAGTTGCCGTCGCGCTGCTTGTCGTGGTAGAGTGTCATCTTCATCTGCGGCCACTCGCTTTGATCCATGGCCTTGTAGAAGGTGAAAATGCCGTCTTCCTTGTCGCTGTGCGCCTTGTAGTAGATGCCCTGCTCGCAGCCGTAGAAAATCAGACCGTACTGGCCTTTCCATAGCTGGATCATGTAGTCCTTGTTCTCATAGGTAAAGAACACGCGCACATAGTCGTATTCCAGCAGGATGTAGGGCGCCACAAGATCATAGAAGCGGCCGAAGCCGAAACCCTGCTGCCAGCATTTGACGTCGTTGACATAATAATAATCGTCCTTGAAGCTGTATTTGTATCCGAGCACCTGAAACTTCTGCAGCAGGAGCTTCGCCGGAGTTTTGCTCTTTTCAACGAAGATCACCATGTTGCCGCTTGCAGTGGTCTCGCCGCACGTTGCCGTCGCGGTGATGGTCGCCCGACCCGCTTTCACGCCGGTCACCTTGCCGGTCTGGTCCACTGCGGCAACGCTTTCGTCGCTGCTGTTCCAAACCACTTTCGGCGTTCC
This sequence comes from Oscillospiraceae bacterium, assembly GCA_902774035.1. Lineage (GTDB taxonomy): Bacteria > Bacillota > Clostridia > Oscillospirales > Acutalibacteraceae > UBA6857. The sequence continues at coordinate 32,039 of CACYHA010000025.1, forward strand.
GTCAAAGCCCTTGGGCTCGGCGGTCATCTGAATGGTTTTGCGCACGGTGACTTCCACGCTGCTCGCGGTGAGTTCAACGGAAGCTTTTTGCTTTTTGCTTTTGTCCGGCTTGCTTTCCGAAGGTTTCGCTGTTTTCGGCGCCGCCGTTGTTTCTTCGGCGTCGGAAGGCGCTGTATCAAGCGCCGCTTCAACTGCGGTGCCGTCGGACGGTTCCGTGTCGCTTTGTGCAACGGAAAAAACCGCAGCCCAGGCAGCGAGTGTCAGCAGAACCAGAAAAATCGAGACCGATCTTTTTGCTCGTTTCATTTAGGGTCCCCCGATCTGTTTTGCTGTGTGCCGCCTTTGCGGACGGCAGCTTATCTATTATAGGGAGATGCGGGGGACTTGTCAAGCAATCTGCAGAACAATTCGAACGTTAAAACCGTTAAAATTCATTAAGCGGCAGGGCGCCAGGTCGTTTTGCGGCGGCCGGGGTTGGACTTTGCGACCTTTTTCAGCGCGGTGCGCTGTCTGGCTGGGGCTTTGCGGCGACGACGGCGCAGAATCTTTGCTTTCAGCCGCTGCTCAAAGGCGATCAGCCGCTCTTCAAAAAGAATGCCGAGGATGATGGCAAGCGCCATGGGAATGAAGAAGCATAAAAAGCCAAGCGTGGTTTCAAACATGGAAATTACCTCCTGAAAAAACATTCGTTTTTGTATCTTACGCTTTGATTATAGCACAAAAGCAGAAAAAGTCAAGACAAATGTTCCAAAATCGCGGTTTTCGTGTCCGAAAAAGAGGACTTTGAAAAAATGCGCATTTTTTGGCTTTTTTCGGATCATGCGGCGGAACGCCCCGCGCCGCAGGCGCGGGGCAAAGGAGCGCGCAGGCGGATGTTCCGTTTTGGGGTTCGTGTTCATTGCGCGCCCCTTTGCGCAGCGAAGCTGCGCGTTCCGCCGCAAGGTTCGAAAAAAGCAGCCGCACGCGCATGAACAAGTCCAGTAAAAACGGACAATAGAAAAAAACAGCCTCCTATGGTAGAATGAAAGAAACTACCATAGGAGGTTTTGTTATGGCAAGAGAGTATCGGCATATGCAGGAACATGAAAAAGAAATCATAGAAAGGATAGAGAAAGGAGATACATTGAGGGAAATTGGAGAAAAGTTTGGTTTCACATACGCGCAGATGAGGAATTTTAAGACACGCTACAATAAGAAACAGAAAAAGATTGCAGCGGGGATAGCAATTAAGAAGAAAGGCAGAGACGCCAAGATCAAATCATTGGAAATGGAGAATGAATTAATGCGGGATTTTCTCTCGCTCACAGAAAGGAAGTGAGAACAAGTGTAAAATATCTGGTGATCTATCGTCACAGAGAGAAATACACGATCAGCGAAATGTGCAGATTCTTCGACGTATCAAGAAGTGGGTATTACGATTACGTTAAACGCATGGAGCATCCGGATCGGGATCTGCCGCTGGCAGAGCAGATCCGTACCTGTCAGGCAGAGGTCAAGCAAACCTATGGTTATCGGAGAGTGCAGATATGGCTTGACCGGCAAGGGATCCATCGAAATCCGAAAACGGTGTTGCGTGTGATGCAGAAGTTCAATCTGCTTTCTGTTGTCCGGAGAAAGAAATATCAGCATTACGGCGATTGTTTACACCGTTATCCCAATCTGCTGAACAGAGATTTTCACGCAGATCGACCGAATCAGAAGTGGGTAACGGATATATCATACATCAAAACAGGACAGGGATTTCTGTATCTTTCAATCATTCGGGACTTGTATGACAATAGCATCATTACCTACAAAACCGGTACAGAACAGAATATTCAACTTGTGCTGAGCACGGTCAGAGAAGCTCGGAGAAAAGAAAATGTCACTGCAGAGCTGCAACTCCACAGTGACCAAGGCTTTCAATACACCTCTCAAGCATATTTCCGCCTGACTCAATCATACGGCATAACGCCGTCAATGTCAAGACGTGGAAACCCATATGACAATGCTTTGGCAGAAAACTTTTTCTCTATTCTGAAAACAGAGTGTATCTACCGGGCACGGCCGCGCACCTATGAGGAGGCGCGCCTCCTCATAGGAGAATACATCCACTTCTACAACTATCAGCGCATCCAACTCAAGACAAAACTGACACCGATGGAATACCGATGCCAGTTCGTTGCTTAACTATTTAGTCATCTCTGCCATTTAGGCTGTTTTTTGTACTGTCCGTACAAATTGGAGCAGTTCAAACCGGGACTGCAGCCTTTTTTGTGGTATAATTTTAGTTGCTATGAAAAACACACCACAAGAATATTTTACACCAATTCAACTGA
>CACYHA010000026.1:0-28037 GCA_902774035.1 Oscillospiraceae bacterium
ATTCCACTTCTAATACCTCTAAGTAGATCTTACTCTTACAGGATCTCCCCCTAAGTTCCACTTATATGTAGTTGAATTTAGTCTTACAATAGTGATTCTAGCAACCGTCCTTGAAAGTAGGTGACCGGTTACCGTTACAAAAGTGTTAAGAATCTTAACAAATCCGTAAAGGTACGCGGTTACCTGCTTCAGGCACATTACAGTTTAGCGAATCTTCCTACTTCTTTGTTCAGTGCGTTACTGATATTCTGGTTTGTATCTACCAGAGTATTAACATCCACGATATTATCGCTGATCTCGCCTGCGCTGCGTTCTGCCTCACGTATGGCATCTGCAGATACTACTACGGAATCGCTTATGGCGGTCACAGCCTTGCTCATGGAACCCATTGCCGTATACAATTCATCGGTAGATTTAAGCAGACCGGTAAGCACTTCGTTGAAATGCGCCGCGCTCTTCTCGTATTTATCGCCGGTATGCACATAGGCATCATAATCTCCAAGAACTACATCATTTATAAACTCTATAACTGCCGTGGCATTTTCGGAAAGTTCCTTAACCGCAGAAGTAACGTTGTTACTTATATTCTGAATATCGGCGGCCGTCTTGCTGCTGTCTTCTGCCAGTTTGCTGATCTCACCGGCCACAACGGCAAAGCCCCTGCCGGCTTCACCTGCCCTGGCCGCCTCTATGCTGGCGTTGAGTGAAAGCAGATTGGTCTCGGATGCGATCTCAAGTATATTTTCCGTAAGCTCACTTATACGGCTTACCTGTGCGGAGTTTTCTACAGAATGCTTAAGCACTTCGTTCAGTTCTTCTATATGCTTTCCGGTCTTATTCTTCTTATCTCCGGCCTCCTTCTGGATCAGATTGGCTTCCTTAACTACATCAGAAGCAAATCTGCTGCCTTCCTTTGTCAGCTTGCTCATATTATTGACGGAATCACGCACGCCTTCCAGTTTTCCGAATATATCTTCCGTAGTACCGGTCACTGTCACCATGGTTGAAGTAACCTGATCCATGGCATCATTTGACCTTTTAATGCTGTTGGTGGCCTCGTTCATTCTCTTGCTTATTGCTCCGGAGGTCTCTCTCAAGCTGTCCGCATTATCCTTAAGCTGACGCATTATGGTCTGCAGCGTTTCCAGCGGGATCCGCTTTCCCTCGCCGGCAAGGTCGATCTCCTGCCCGCCGATCATGCCGAAGATTCCCGCGTTTGCCGCAAGAAGGCCGACGGCACGCAGGGCAAGATCCGGACGCTGCTCGGCAAAATCGTTTTGCATACAGAGCAGGAACGCATGGGTCAGCAGAGCGTCGCCGGCAAGCAGGGCCGTCGCTTCGCCGAATTGTTTGTGGCAGGAGGGTCTGCCGCGGCGCAGGTCGTCGTCGTCCATGCAGGGCAGATCGTCGTGGATCAAGGAATAGGTGTGGATCATCTCCAGCGCGCAGGCAAAGGGCAGCACGTTTTTCACGTCGCCACCGCAGAGCCGGTGCGATTCCAGCAGCAGCACGGGGCGGATGCGCTTTCCCCCGGCGCAAAGGCTGTAGCGCATGGCCGAGCAGACCTCGCTGCCGTCTTCCTGCGGCAAAGACTGTTCCAGCGCCGGTTCGATCAGTTCGAGATAGCGCTGCATCCGTTCGTTAAGCATCTGCTTCGTCCTCTTCAGGGAGCTCGGAAAGCTCGAGGATGCGCTGGCGGGCATTGTTCAGCGCCGTGTTGCAGAAGGAGACCAGATGCACGCCCTCTTCATAGAGCTTCATCGACATTTCCAGATCGTAGGTGTTCTGTTCCAGCAGCTCGGCGATCTCCTTGATGCGCTGCATGGCGGTGTTGAGGGTATATTGTTCCATAAGTACTTCCTTTCAGTTGGTTCGTGGGGTGACTTCCTGCACGGTACAGGCCGCGTCGCCGTCAAAAAAGCTCAGCGTCAGCGTGTCACCGGGCTGCAGCGACCGGGCGGAGCGCACCGGCTGGCGCAGACGGTCGCGGGCAAGGGCAAAACCGCGCTTCATCGTTTTCAGCGGGCTGGCGAATTCCAGTTGCTCGGCGGCAACGGCGAGGCGGGCGCCTTCGCTTTCCGCCATGCGCAGCGCGGCGGCGTTCAGCCGGGTGCGCAGCACCGAAAGGCCCGAGGCGCAGGCGGAAAGATAGCTTTCCGGGCTGTGCGCATATAACGCTTCGGCGCAGCGGTCCGTCTGCTGCTGCAGACGCTCGAGCCGGCCGAGGACGAGACCCGTCAGATCGTCGAGCTGCTTGTCCAGCTCAAAGAGCACCTCGCGCCAGTCGGGAGCGGCAAGCTCCGCAGCGGCGGAGGGCGTCGGCGCGGCCAGATCGGCCACGTAGTCGATGATGGTGGTGTCGGTCTCATGGCCGACGGCGGAGATCACCGGGATCTCCGATTCATAGACGGCGTGCGCCACAAGCTCCTCGTTGAAGGCCCACAGATCCTCGGCGGAGCCGCCTCCGCGCCCGACGATCAGCAGATCGGCGGCCTTTTTGCGGTTGAATTCCCGGATGGCCTCGCTGATCTGAGGCGCGGCCAGCTCGCCCTGCACCTGCACGGGCGCGAGGATGATCTCGGCCGCGGGGAAGCGGCGTTCCAGCACGGACTGTATGTCATGCACCGCCGCGCCGGTGGGCGAAGTCACCACGCCGATGCGTTTCGGTAACGGCGGCAAAGGCTTTTTATGTGCCGCGTCAAAGAGGCCGAGCGCGGCGAGCTTTTTCTTGCGCTGCTCAAAGGCGACGCTCAAAGCGCCCGCGCCGTCGGGCTGCATATCCTCGCAGTAGAGCTGATACACGCCGTCGCGCTCAAAAAGGGAAAGGTTGCCGCGGATGATGACGCGCATCCCGTCCTCCGGCGCGAAGCGCAGACGCTGTGCCGACGTGCGGAACATCACGGCCTTCAGCGCGGCGCGCTCGTCCTTGAGCGTGAAATAGAGGTGGCCGGAGCGGTAATGGTTCGTGAAGTTGGAGATCTCGCCCGCAACATAGATGTTTTGCAGGTTTTCGTCCCCGTCGATCACGGATTTCAGGTAAGTATTGATCTGGGAAACAGTTAAAACAGCGGTCATTTTTTCTCCTGTTGGTGTTGATAATATCCGATCAGCGCGGTTCCGGCCGCATTGTCGGCGGAATATTCCGGTTCCGCAAAGAAAGCGCCGAAGCGCTCTTGCAGCCGTTTGCGCATCAGGGTGTTGGACATCACGCCGCCGGCAAAAAGCACGGGCAGGCCGCCGTATTGTTCGAGCAGGGCGGCTGTCATGGCTTCCAGTGCGGCGCAGACGGAAACGAGGCAGAATTTTGCGACGTCGCAGGCTGGTTCGCCCCGTTCGATCATGGCTTTGCATTGATTTTCGACGCCGGAAAGGCTGCAGTCCGCGCCCTTCATCGAGGGGCGGACGCTGAATGTTCTCGCGCTTTCCAGCGAAAGGGCGTCGAGCGCTTTTCCGCAGGGAAAGCGAAGGCCCAGCAGGACACCCGTCCGGTCAATGGCCTGTCCGGCCTTGAGATCCAGCGAGGAAGCGACAAGCGTACAGCGGAACAGGTCGCTTTCCTCCGGCTGTATCAGCAGCGCCTCGGTCGTTCCGCCGGAAACGTGAAACGCGAGAAACCGCTGCTCCAGCAGCTCGAGCTTTCCGCTGCCGAACAGGGCCGCGGCGATGTGGCCGTGCTGGTGGGAGGTGTCGTAAAACGGCACGCCGTGGGTTTCGGCAAGCATCCTTCCCGCCCCGGCGCCCACAAGAAAACAGGGCATATAGGAGCCTTCGGCGCGGCGGGGCGTCACGGAGGCGCAGACGCCGCAAAGCTCGACCGCCCGTTCGCGGAAAAGCGTATGCACCATCTCGGGCAGAGCGACGGTATGGTGGAACACGGCGTCGCTTTGGCGCAGGCCGCGCTCCCCCGCCTTCACGGGAAGCAGCCGCTTCGACTGGACGATGCGGTCCTCCTGCGGAAAATACAGGGCCGCGGAGGTGGTGTAGTTGCTGGTATCGAGACCCAAAAACGCTTTCATGCCTGCTGCTTTGCCCGGGCAAGGGCGCCGAGAACGCCGTTGATATACTTCGCCTCGTCCTGCACGGAATACTTTTTGGTGATCTCCACGGCTTCGTTGATGGCAACGCCGTCGGGCGTGTCGCTGAACAGGATCTCATAGGTCGCGAGACGCAGAACCGCCTTCGCCACGCGGGAGATCCGCGCGGACGACCAGCCGACGAGATACCGTTCCACCTGGGCGTCGATGTTCTCGAGGTTTTCGAACACGCTGGTGACGGTGGTCTTCACAAAGCCGTTGACCTCAAAGAATTCCGATTCTGCTGCGGCAGAAAGCAGGCTTTCCAGAGAATCCTCCGGCTGAAAGCTTTTTTCAAAGATGATGATGAATGCGACTTCTCTTGCTTCGTGTCTTGTCATAAATGTCTACCCCATCGAAAAAGTTGCAAAAACACAGTTACTCGATGATAGTATATCACGTTTTTTTAATAATAACAAGACAAATTAAAGAATAATTAAGAATTTACTTCCAGAATCGTCAGATTTTCCGCAGGGATCTGCCCCGTGGTCTGCAGGATCTCGGTGATCTGCAGGCTCGTCTGCTCGTTGAGCCGTCCGCGTTCCACAATGACCTGTGCGTTCTGGCCGTCGATCAGCACAATAGCCTGCCCGCCGATCTTTGCGCGGATGAGGGTCTCGCAGTTCGTCTGCGCCTGCGACTGCGCCTGATACTGCTCGAGCAGCTTTGTGACCTGCTGCTGCGCCGCCTCGTCGAGCTGTTCGCGTTTCAGAATGTTTTCGATCTCCTCGTGCAGCCGATCGCGCTCCTGCGTCTGCTTCATCTGCAGCTCCGCAAAGGCCGCGCTGTCCGCTTCCGACTGCGCGGCGTCGGCCCCGGATTCTTCGTTTTGCGCCGTTGCGGCAACGAGCACCGTGTCGCCGAGCATCCGTGTGTTTTCTTCCGCAGAAGCGGACGCTGTGCTTTCGGGAAGAGCTTTGGTGTAATACCAGTTCACCGCGACGGCCGCCGCAAGGGCAATGATCAGGGTCGCGGCGAGAAGCTGGCGCTTTTTGCCTGTGTTTTTCATAATGGTTCCTCCTATATTCATTGGCTAATTTGCCATTTCGGCAACACTGATANGCGAGAACAGCGCCGAGACGACCGCGACGATCCGTGCGCGGACGGCGGGATCTCCCGCGCCTTCGCAGACGACGGCGACGCCCTGCACCACGGGCGAAAGCGTGCGCTCCACAAGGCCGCTTTGCCCGTCGCCGCCTTTGAGCAGCACGGGATCGCGCTTTTCGCGGCTGCGAAAGGATGCGCCGCTCTGTTCGTTTTCGCTGTCGGCTGCGCAGGCATAGACCGTCTTTTCCCCTTCGCTGTAGGTCAGCATGACCCGGGTCTTCCCTGCCCCGCGAATGCTTTCCAGCAGAGCGCACAGCCTTGCTTCGTCGCTCTCCTGCGCCGCAGGGGCAGGCGCGGCTTCCGCCTGAGATTTCGCTTTTTTTCCGGTGTGAAGATCCGTCCCGACGACCGCGAGCAGCAGCAGCGCCGCCGCGCAAAGCAATACGAGGGCGCGTTTGTCGGTTTTCAGCCTGTTCAAAAGGGCCTGCAGGGTTTGTTTCAGTTTTTCCGTTGTCATTGGGATTCCTCCGTGATGATGGAAAGCGGTGCGCCCTCGCAAAGGGAGACGAGCGCGTTTCTCGCCGCTTCGGACTTTGCTGCGGGAACGCCCGTGACGGCGAGGGACAAAAGCCGCGGCTGCCCATTTTCGGTCTCACAACGAGCGCGAACAAAGCGAAAAGGCACGCCGGCGTTTCGCAAGGTCTCTGCGGCGGCGGTCTCCCACCCGCGCCGGGCGGCGATGCGCAGCGCGGCGTCGCTTTGCGACTGCGCAAGAGCTTCAAGCTCCGAAGTCTCCGTCAGCAGCGCTTCCGGGCGCAGATCGGAAAGATCGAAGCCCTTGAGCGGCGAGAGCAGGGCGCAAAAGATCACAACGGCGCACAGCAGACGAAAGGCGCGTTTCCCGCGCGAGGGAGGCAGGACAGCGTCCAGCAGCGCACAGACGATCAGCACAAGAGAAAGGTCGCGCAGCCCCTGCAGCAATTCACCCACCGCCCTTCACCTGCAGCAGCAGCCCGATGGCGATCAGCAGCAAAAACAGCTCCAACACCCCGAGCAGCAGCACGAAGCGCAGCGCCAGCGCGCAGCCGCGGAACAGCGCCGACGTCCGGGGCAGATCCAGCGCGTCCCCGGCGGCGGAAAGCGCCTTGAAGCCGCACATAGCCGCAAGGCTTTGCACCAGCACGGGCACATGCAGCGTCAACAGCACGGCCACGCCCACGGCGGCGAACGAGCCTCTGATAAGATATATACTGGCCACGAGGGAAGAATATGCATCACTCATCGCCGCGCCGACAATGGGGATCGCGCTGCCCAAAAGGAAGCGTACGCTCTTTCCGGCCGCCGTGTCCACAGCGGCGGAAAGCACGCTTTTCGCCCCGAGCACGCCGGTGAACACCGTGCAGGACAGACCCAGCACCCACGTCATGGCACGGTTCGCGCCGGAAAGAAAGCGCTGCATCTTCACATGATCGCTCAGGGAAAAGGCGCAGCACAAACCGAGAAAGATCCCGCTGACACGCACACAAAGCGTTTCAGCGAAGGCGGACAACGTCTCGCACAGGGCGAAAACCAGCGACTGGGCGCCGAACGCGGCGGCGGGAGCGCCGGAAAAAGCCACAAGCCCCGCATAGACCGGCAAAAAGGCTTTCATAAACGTCGCGCCCGTGTGCAGAAGGGTCGCACCTGCGGAAAGCAGCGGACGCAGCACCGCCACGCTTTGCAGCACGGCCGCGGCCAGCGCCGCCGTCTGCAGCGCGGAAGACGGCGCCGAGCCGACCAGGGCGCTGACAAAGGCCAGCGCCAGCACCAGCGCAAACAGCAGCGCAAAGGGACGCAGCGTTTCGCGCACAGCGGTCTGCGCGTCGGCGTAAAAGCCGTTCAGCAGCTTTTTCCAGGAGATCTCCACGCCGTCGGAACGCTCGTCCGGCAAAAGCTCGTCCACAAGGGAACGGGTTTCCGCATCCAGCGCGGAGAGCAGCTCCTCCCGCGCCGAAGCCGAAATCTCGGCCGCGTCATCCTGCACGGCAAAGGCCGGGACCGCGCAGAAGAGCAAAAGCGGCAAAGCCGAAAGCAAAGCAAAGAGTTTCATCCGGAGATCAGCCCCAATACCGTTTCGATCAGCGATTCACACAGCGGAAAGGAGAGCACCACCGTCAGCAGCCGCCCCGCAAAGGAGATCGCGTCCGCCGCGGCGGAAAACCCGGCCTCGCGGCAGAGCGCCGCGCAGAATTCCGAAACCAGACACACCGCCGCCCCCTTCAGCAGCGTTTGAGGCAGCGCGGGCGGCAGGGACGCACGTTCCAGCACAGAGAAAAACGAGGCGAAGCGGCTGCCTGCCGCGAGCAGGAGCGTCAGAAGAATGACCGTGACGGCGGCGATCTCCAGCGGCAGAGAAAGGGCGGATTGCTGCGCGCGCAGGAACAGCCCGAAGAGGGAAGCCGCCAGCGCAAGGGCGCACAGCTTCAGCAGCAGCGTCAAAGCTCAAACAGCGCGCGCACGTTTTCCAGCAGCTCGCGCAGCTCCGGCAGGATCATCAGCAGCACCGCGATCACCCCCATGAGCGTGGTCAGCGTGGCGTACTCCCCTTTTTCCGCCCGCTGCAAAAGCTGGTTCAGGATGGCGACGATGATGCCCACCGCCGCGATTTTCAAGATCAGATCGATTTCCATAGCTTACCCTCAAACCGCAAGCAAAAACACCGCCGCCCCGGCAAACGCGCCCGCCGCACGGTAGAGTCCGGCGCAGCGCCGTCGCTTTTCCTTTGCGTTCTCGCACAGTTCATCCAGCGCCGCCAGCTCGCGCGAAAACACCTCGAGCTGGCCGGGCTTGTCCGTGGTCCCGAGCAGCGATCCCAGCCGCCCCAAAAGCGCCGCTCCCGCCGGACCGAGCCGCTTTCCCTCGTCTCTCGCCGCCTTTTGCCAGGCCGCCGGCAGCGCCGCACCGTCGGCAAGGCGACGAAACAGCGATTGCAAAAAGGAAAGGCTGCGAAAGCGTTCATCTTCCGCCAAAGCGGAAAGCAGCGCCGACAGAGGCGCGCCGCTGAATTCCAGCGAGAGCTTCAGCGCCAGCAGAAATTGCCGCGTTTCGAGCAGCGCCGTTTCCCGCTGCTTCAGCCGCGCCGCCGCGCTCATCCCGGCAAGGAAACCGCAGGGCAGCGCGAGAAACGCCAGCACCTCAGTCCTCATACAGCGCCCTCCCGGCAAGGATCGCCGCAACGGTTCCCGGGGGCCTCGCCGCGAGCAGCGCCGCGCGGTCGAAAGCGCGGGTGGCAAGCAATCGCTGCACCTGGGGGCGGCGAAGGAGTTCTGCTTTTGAAGAGGCGTGGATGCCGACCAGAAAGCGCACGCCGCAGTTCACGCCGTATTCGATGGCCTCGACCTCAGCCTTTGTCGCCACCTCGTCGCAGACGATCAGCTCCGGCGAAAGGGTCTTCACGGCGTTTTCAATGGCGGTCTCCATCGGATAGCCGCGCAGGAAATCACAGTTCAGCGCCTTCGCCTGCGCAAACAGCTCGCGCCGTGCGTCGATCACGCAGAGCTTTTGGGCGTTCGGCCGATGCAAAGAGGAAAGCGAGACGATCAGATCGCGCAGCATGGTGGTCTTTCCGCTGGCGGGCGGCCCGGCAAGGATCACGCTTTGCGCCGCGCCGTCGGAAAACAGACCCAGCAGCGCTCTGGCGCAGCCGGGCACATCGCGGGCGATGCGCAGGTTCAGCGCAGTCACGTCGCGCACGGAGGTCATGGCGCCCGAAGCGTCGCACACCGCGGTACCCGCCACGCCGACACGGCAGCCCTCAAAGGTCAGAAAGCCGTGAAGCAGGTCGTTCATATGGGCATAGACAGAGTATTCGCAGCAGCAGTGAAAAGCCGCGTCGAGCTGCGCTTTCGTACAAAGCAGGCTGTTTTCGCCGGCGGTTTTTTCCGGCGTTCCGTCCTTTGACGGCACACGGCACCCGAACGCGCCGAACAGGACGACGGGCTGCTCGATGCGCAGGCGGATCTCAAAGCAGTCGCGCCGTACACTTTCCGGAAGGGAGCGCAGCGCAAGCCGCAGCTCCTCCGGCAAACAGGAAACGGCGTTTTCGAAAGCTCGATCGTTCATGATTATCCCCCGATCATTCTCCATTCTTCATTGCCGACTGTCAACTAATAAAAGCATATGCCCTGCCTGTCCGGGATAGAACGGACACGCGACGGGGAAAATTGCGTTTTTCTCCGCAAAACGCTTGCATGGGCGGGAAAAATATTGTATGATAGGATGAATATGTATTCGGAAGGAAGAATTCGGATGATAAAACAAAAGCGTCATATCTTCTATGACAACCGTTATGTCTTTGCCGCCGGCGGGATCGCCGCCGGGATCATGCTGATCGTTTATCTTTGCACCGGCGTGTTCCCCTTCGGCGACAACACGGTGCTGCGCATGGATCTCTACCACCAGTACGGCCCGCTGTTTGCGGAGCTGTATGACCGGATCTTTGCGGGCAAGGGGCTGTCCTATTCCTGGACAAGCGGCCTCGGGAGCTGCTTCCTCGGCAACTACTTCAATTATCTTTCCAGCCCCATCGGCGCGATCGTGGTCTTTTTCGGCCACAAGCACGTCCCGGAGGCCATCGGCGCCATGGTGCTGATCAAGGCCGCGCTTGCCGCCATGACGTTCACCTATTACCTCAAACGCTCGCAGCGCAGCCACACCATTCTTTCGGCGACCTTCGGCGTGCTCTACGCCTTTTGCGCCTATATGCTCGCCTACTACTGGAACGTCATGTGGCTGGACGCCATGGTGCTGCTGCCGCTGATGCTGCTCGGGATCGAGCGCATCATCCGCTACGGGAAGCCCGGGCTTTACTTCGTGTCTCTGGCGCTGAGCATGTTTTCGAACTACTATATGACCTATATGCTCTGCCTGTTTGCGGTGATCTATTTTCTCTATGATTATTTCGCGCATTTCCGTTTCAGATCGCAGCTTCCCGGCGCGGCGCAGACGCAAAAAGGGCTGCGGGCAAGGCTGGCTTCTTCCCGCTTCTGGCGCAGCGGCTGGATGTTTGCCCTTTCGTCGCTGGCAGCCGGCTGCCTGATGGCGGCGGCGCTGATCCCGACCTACCTTGTGCTGCAGAACTGTTCCGCAACGGGCAGCACTTTTCCGACCGAGGCAAAGACCTACTTCACCTTTTTTGACTTCTTCGCCAACCACTACAGCGGCCTGACCACCACCATCCGCAGCAGCGGCGACGACGTTTTGCCGAACGTCTACTGCGGCGCGCTGACCATTTTGCTCGCTCCGCTGTACTTCTTCACGCGGACCGTCAGCAAAAAAGAGAAGGTCGCGACCCTGCTTCTGCTCGGCGTTTTCTATGTTTCCTTCTGCGTCAACGATTTCAACTTTATCTGGCACGGCTTCCATTTTCCGAACGACCTGCCCTACCGCTTTTCCTTCATGTACTCCTTCGTGCTGCTGGTCATGGCCTATAAGACGCTGCTGCGTCTGCGGGAATTCACCGGGCGGCAGATCGCGGTCTCCGGGGCGGCGCTCATCGTTTTCCTGATCCTCGTGCAGGATATCAAAAGCAAGAACGTCACCGATCTGACGGTCTATGCCTCCATGCTGTATCTGGTGCTTTACACCGTGATGCTGACGATGTTCAAAAGCCGCAGGGCGATCTCCGCGTCGCTTGCGATCCTGCTTTGCGTCTTCGTCTGCAGCGAAGCCATCGTCTGCGACACCCAGAGCTTTCCGAATTCCGTGACCCGCTCCTCCTACGAGGACGATTACGACGAGTTCCGTTTGCTCAAGGAAAAGCTCGACACCATCGAGCAGGACGAATACTACCGCATGGAGCTGACGTATCTGCGCACGCGCATGGATAACTGCTGGTTCGGCTACAACGGCGTTTCCACCTTCTCCTCCATGACTTATGAGAACCTCTCAAAGCTGGAGTCCCAGATGGGCATGATGAGCAACCGCATCAACTCCTTCACTTACAACCCTCAGACGCCGGTGTACAACATGATCCATTCCCTGAAATATGTGGTCAACAACACCACGCCGAACGTCATCTCCGGCCCCCACTACAAGCAGGTCGCCGACGAAGGAAAATACACCGCCTACAGCGTCAGGGAAACGCTGCCGCTCGGCTTTTTGACCCACAGCGCGCTCGAATACTGGGACACCACCAGCGCGAACCCCTTTGACGTTCAGCAGGATTTCTTCTCGCTTTCCACCAACATCAACGAAGAGCTGTTCTCCCCCCTCGGCGTTGCCTATGTCAACTACAACAACACCGACCCCTTTACGGAGGATCTTTCCGGCAACAGCTTCTACTTTCAGAAGACCGACCGCAAAGCGGATTCCGACGCCAGCGCCACCTTCACTCTGCTGGCACCGAAGAACAAGAACATCTATATCTACTATCAAGTGGACGGCGCTTCGGCCAAAGACATCACGATCAATTCCGAGGAAGGCTCCTACAACCGCAACGCCTCGCAGAACAGCATTTTTGATCTCGGCCGCTTTGACGAAGGCGAAAGCGTCCATGTGACGATCCCCTTTGAGCGCGAAAACGGCTACGTACATTTTTATGCTTACACATTGAATGAAAACGTGTTCAAGCAGGGCTACGAACTGCTGAACAATCAATCGATGAAGGTGACGCGCCACACGGACACGGAGATCGACGGCAGATTTTCCGCAAAAGAACGCGGCATCCTTTACACGTCCATCCCCTATGACACCGGATGGAGCGTTGCCATCGACGGCGAAAAAGTGCCGGAAAGCGACCTTGTGAAAATCGGCGACGCCCTGCTCGGCGTGCGCGTGACAAAGGGCAACCACGACATCACGTTCCGCTACAGCATTCCCGGTATGAAAGCGGGACTGCTGATCTCCGGTGTGACGGCAGTGCTGCTGGCACTGTTCCTGCTGGTGCAAAAGCTGCGCAAAAGGCGCGGCGCGGCAGCGAAAAAACCGGCATTCAACGCAGAGCGCGTGAACTGGTCCGAGGAACTGTTCCTCAAGCGCCACGTCCCGGCGCAGCCGAAGCCGCAGGCAGAGATCGCAGCGTCGGCGCAGGACGAGCCGCCCGCTCCGGCGGAACCGGCGGACGCTTCTCCCGCCGGGAACGAAGCGCCAGAAAACGAAACGCCGCCTTTCGAAGAACCGCAGCCCGCCGCGCCGCAGGAAGACATGGAGCCCACAATTGAGATCCCATCCGAACAAACGCAGGCGCCGGACGCCGAGCCGGAAGAACCGGCGCAAGACGCCGACTTGCCGTTCGACGTGCCCGAAGCGGTTGCCGGAAGCTTTTCCGCATCGCAGGAGGAAGCGGCAAACGACGAAACATAACACCATCCAAACAAGGCTTTCGCAGGCCAAAAGCTTGCGGAAGCCTTTTCTTTTCAGAGTGCGTGTGCGGCGGGACCGCGCGGCGCAGCCGCGCGCAAAGGGGGCGCCGGCGTGCGTCCGAAGGCGCAGCGGCAGCCTTCGGCACAGGACGACTTTGCGGAAAGCGTGCGTTCTCGCGCCCCCTTGGGCGCCGTGCGCAGCACGGCGCGTCCCGCCGCGTCGTCTCGGTTCCAAAAGAAAAAGCCCCGCCGTTTTCACGGCAAGGGCAATCTTTCAGTGAAACATCAATTTTTGGTGATCGCGCCGTAAACAAGCTGCGCATAAAGCAGCGCACCGTCCCGGTTCGGGTGGCAGCCGTCGGAGAAAAAGTCCGGATGCCCCAAAAACGGCGCGTTCATGTCGATCACCGGCAAATCCAGCTCGTCGGCAAGCTGCCGCGTCAGAGGCACGATCTCGTTTTGCAGAACATCGCCGTCGATGTTGTATTTCACGGCGCCGTTTACCGGATAAACAGGCGTCGGGACCACGAGATAGATGCGCGGGCGGCTGTCCAGCGCGCGGTAGGTTTCAACCAGCGCTTTATAATCCTTCTTAAACTGCGTTTTGTTCCAGTTGAAGGGCTTCGAGTCGTTGGAACCGAGCATGAACACGACGATATCCGGCTGAAACGCAAGGCTCTTTTGATACAGCGTTTCGTTGGCATAGGGACGGTCGGCGGTGGAACCGACGGTGCGGCCGGAATAGCCGTAGTTGTTGACGCAGTACCCGTCGCCGAGCATTCCCTGCAAAACAGAGGGATAGTTGTATTTCGCGCGGTTTTTGATGCCGTACCCGTAGGTCACGCTGTCGCCCACGCAGGCGACTTTGATCTGTCCGGGCGCGGCGGCTTTCAGAGGATGTACAGATGAAAGAAGGCCGTAATGATTGAGCGCAAAACAGGCAGCCGCCCCGGCAAGGATCAGCAGTGCGAGCACAATGCAAAGGATTTTTTTCACCATCGGATTTCCTCCCCTATTTCAATTCCGCGATCGTCACGCCGCTCTCGCCTTCGCCGAAGGTGCCAAGGCGGAAGGACTTGACGAACTTGTTTTTGCGCAGGTACTCCTGAATGCCTTTGCGCAGCACGCCGGTACCCTTGCCGTGGATGATCGTGATCTCGTGCAGGCCCACGCGCATGGCGCGGTCGAAGTAGCGTTCCAGTTCAAGGATGCCCTCCTCCACGTTCATGCCGCGCAGATCGCACGAACCTTTTTCGCCGGAGCCCGCGGAAAACTCGGCGCCCTTCTGCGGCGTGACGCGCGGCTTGGGCGGCGGCGCGGTCTGCTCCTGCAGGCGAAGATTTTCAAGGGGCGTACGCATTTTCAGGATCCCGGCCGTCACTTCGATCTCACCCTTGCGGTCGGCAAGCGCCGTCACGGTCGCCGTTTTGCCCATATCGACCAGCAGCACCGTATCGCCGAGCTTCAGCGCACGCGGCAGCACATAGTCCTCGTCCGGATCTACGGCGGCGGTCACCGGGTTCGTGATCTCGTCAAATTCGCCCTGCGCACGGCGCATCGACTGCTTGGCGCGGCGCACCAGCTCGGCTTTGTCGGCAGCCTTTGAGCCCTGTTTTTTCAACTCTTCCAGCTCGTTCATCAGCGCATAGGCGGAGCGCTTTGCGTTCTCGATGATGCGCTCGGCCTGCGCCTGCGCCTTGTCAAGCTCCTGTTTGCGCAGCGCCTCTGCGCTGTCGCGCACCTTCTGCGCCTCCTGCTTCGCATGTTCTGCGTCGGCCTTGAGCGCTTCGGCTTCCCGCTCGCGCGTTTCAAACGACAACCGGCTTTCCTCGAGCGATTCGATCACATGCTCAAACGTGCGATCCTCCGAGGAAACGAGCTGCCTCGCGCGGTCGATCACGCCTTCCGACAGACCGAGCCGCTGCGAGATCGCGAAAGCGTTGGAGCGTCCGGGCACGCCGATCAGAAGCCGGTAGGTCGGGCGCAGGGAAGCCACGTCGAACTCACAGCTCGCGTTCTCGATCCCCGCGGTATTCAGCGCGTACATTTTCAGTTCCGCATAGTGGGTCGTGGCGGCGATCTTCGCGCCCTGGGTATGGAGCTGTTCCAGGATCGCCATGGCCAGCGCGGCGCCCTCCACGGGGTCGGTGCCGGCGCCCAGCTCGTCGATCAGCACCAGCGAACGGGAATCCGCCGCGTGAAGAATGTCGACAATGTTCGTCATGTGGGACGAAAAGGTGGAAAGCGACTGCTCGATGCTCTGCTCGTCGCCGATGTCGGCAAGCACACGGTCGAACACGGAGACTTCGCTTCGGTCGCCCACGGGCAAAAGCAGACCGCACATGGCCATCAGCGTCAGCAGGCCGAGGGTCTTGATCGCCACGGTCTTGCCGCCGGTATTCGGGCCGGTGATGATGAGCGTGTCAAACTCGTCGCCCAGGCGGATGTCCGTTGCGACGACCTTTTTCGGGTCAATGAGCGGATGCCGCGCCTGACGCAGATCGATCTTTCCGTAATCGTTGAGCTTCGGGGCGGCGGCGCGCATCTCATAGCCCAGCTTGGCCTTGGCAAAGATCTTGTCCAACTCCACGCCGCACTCATAGCTTGCCTTGATGGATTCATAGAACGATCCTGCCTGCGCGGAAAGCTCGGCGAGGATGCGGTCGATCTCGTCGCGTTCCTTGCTCTGCAGCACCTTGATGTCGTTGTTGGCCTCCACCACGGCGGCAGGCTCCACAAAGACGGTCGCGCCGCTGGAGGAAGTGTCATGGACAAGACCCTTGACCTCGCTGCGGTGCTCGATCTTCACCGGGACAACATAGCGCCCGTTGCGCTGGGTGATGATGTTCTCACGCAGCAGCTTTTGGTAATACGGCGAACGGATCAGCTTTTCGAGCTGTTCGCGGACACGGGATGCTGCGGCGCGCATCTTGCGGCGGATGTCGTGCAGCGCAGGGGAAGCGTTGTCGCTCATCTCGTCCTCGCTGACGATCGCCTGAAAGATCTGATCCTCCAAAAACTTGTTGGGCGTGATGCCGTCAAACCAGAAGTCCAGCACAGTCTGAACGCCGCTGTTGGAATCGCGCCACTGCGAGATCGCGCGCAGCGCACGCAGCACGCCGCCGATATCCAGCAGCTCGCGCATGGAAAGCACGCTTCCGGCTGCGGCGCGGGAAAGCGCGTTGTTGACGTTGCGCAGCCCGGAAAAGCCCGGTGCGCCGAAACGCGCCATCAGTGTGTGGGCATCGAGCGTCTGCTGCTGCAGTCGCAGCGCGTCGTCAAGGTCGGTCAGCGGCTCGAGGGCGAGCAGATCCTCCTTTGCGTCGGCGGAACCGGCAAAGGACGAAAGCATTTGCAGTACCTTGTCGAGTTCCAGAGAGAGTTCGTGTTTGTTCATGGGAAACATCCTATCTTTTCATAGACTTGTAAAAGCTGAGCGTCTTGTATGTATGGGCGCTGACGGCGCGCAGATACCGCTCGCTCAGCTCCTCGAGCTGCTCCTTCGCCGGGCCGGTGATGCGAAAGCTGAACACGCGGTTCGCCTCACTGAAGCAGATATGGCGCATGGCGTAGATCACGCTCAGCTCCACAGGCACACTCGGCTCGTTCGGCACGCAGTTTTCGCAGTACAGATGCCCGGTGTTGGGGCAGAATTTCATCGTTTCGGTCTCATAGGCGCCGCAGGAGGCGCAGGCCACCAAAGACGGCATAAAGCCGGCCAAAGCGCAAAAGCGCAGTTCAAAGCCGGCTTTGAGGATCACCTGATCTTTTTTCCCGAGCGAAAGCAGATGCACGGCGTTCAGCAGCAGCGGCAGCATCTCTCCCGCCGGGTCGCCTGCCGGGGCAAGCTCGGCCGCGACTTCGGCAAAGTACTGCGCCAGCGCCAGCGCGGTGAGATCCTCGCGCAGGCCGAAAAAGCTTTCGATCACATTGCTTTCGCGGACGGTGAGCGTGCCGCTTGCGCTTTCCGCAAGGGAGAAGCTGCCGTAGGTCAGCAGGCTCGTTGCGGCAAGGTTGCGGTTTTTCGGGTTGCGTGCGCCGTTGGCAAAAGCGCGCACCAGACCCTGCTCCTTTGTGAGCAGCGTGACCAGCCTGTCCTGCTCCTTGACCGGCTGCTCGCGCAGCACCAGCCCTTCAACTCGGATCATCTTCATCAAAATACTCCTCGGGGTCCGTCACCGCCGGTTGCGGCGGCTGCACATCGGGAAAATCCACGTCAAAGTTCTGGATGAACTCGTTCGCCAGCTCTTCGCTGAACGCGGATTCCAGCGGCTCGCCGGGCAGATCCTTCGCCCGCTGATAGGCGAGATAATCGGCGATGCGCCCCGTTTTCATGAATTTTCGCCAAAGGTCTTTTTTCGTCATCAAAACATCTCCCAACCATAAGATATGATTACTATGGCCGGAAATGTTCCGTTTTAATCACGCGATCAGTCCAGACCGAAATTATGGATCAGTCCTTCGCGGTTGCGCCAGCCCTCCTTCACCTTTACCCAGCACTGCAGATTGATCTTGCAGCCGAAAAATCGCTCCATGTCCTGCCGCGCAAAGGTGGAAATCTTTTTGAGCATGGCGCCGCCTTTTCCGATGATGATCCCCTTGTGGCTGTCCTTTTCGCAGTAGATCGTCGCTTCGATGTCGAGCATGTCCTGCCCGGGCCGCTCGCGCATTTTTTCAACGGAAACGGCAATGCCGTGGGGGATCTCGTGCGAGAGCAGGCGCAGCATTTTTTCGCGGATGATCTCGGCGGCGAGGACTCGTTCGGGCTGATCGGTCAGTGTATCGTCGGGGAAGAAATGCGCCGAGGGGAAGGAGAGCTTTTTCAGCTCCGTCAGCAGCTCGTCCAGCCCGTCTTTTTTCAAGGCGGAAACCGGCACCACGGCCTCGAAATCATAGACCTTCGAAAGCGCGAGGATGCGGCTCATGAGGTCGGTCTTCACCGGGATGAGGTCGATCTTGTTGATCACGAGGACCACAGGCATTGTCTGGGCGCGGAACTTGGCGATCAGCTCCTCCTCCGCGGGGCGCAGCTCGCCGGTCGGCTCGACAACGAGCATACAGGCGTCCACGCCGGAGATGCCGTCGGACACAGCCTTGACCATTTTTTCACCCAGCTTGTTGTGCGGGCGATGGAAGCCCGGCGTGTCGGTGAAAACGAGCTGGGTCTCCCCTTCGGTCAGCACGCCCATGATGCGCGTGCGCGTGGTCTGCGGCTTGTCGGAAACGATGGCGACCTTCTGGCCGAGCAGAGCGTTCAGAACGGAGGATTTACCGACGTTCGGGCAGCCGACGATGGCGACAAAAGCGGTTCTGGTTTCAGTCATGGGAAGTCCTTTCCTTTTTCGGTTCGTTATCTTTTGAAGCAGGCGTTGTAATTCCTGACCCAGCGCGACACTCTTTCCGCGTCCCAGGTCTTCGGCATGGCCGCGCAGACGGCCACGGCCGCGGCGATCTCTTTGCCCAGATGCATGATCTTTTTGAGCACGGCGCTGTTTTTGACGATGCCGTTGGCCTTGATCTTCAAATCGTCAAAGGTGATGCCGGAGAACATGGCGGTGATGGAGGTGGAATCCGCGTCGATCGTCATATCCTGCGCGTTGAGGATACCGGTTTCGAAGATGTAATCCAGCTCCTCTGGCTGCAGCCGGGTCAAAAGCAGCTTGATGCAGGCCAGAGGCGCGAGGTTTGCGCCGAGCTTTGCGTAGAATTCGGTCTGATATTTCCACAGGGAAGCGGCGGTAAAAGCGCCGTTGGAATCGGCGATCACCGCATCGGCAAGGCAGCGCGCAGCCTTGAGGCTGTTGGCGATTCCGGAGCCGATGATCGGCACCGTCATGAAAGCGGAATCGCCCACGGCGGCATAGCCGTCCGCCACAAGCACGCCCAGCGGCTGGCGCACGGGGATGCGCACGAACTGGCCGCCGCGCAGCCGTTCTTTGCCGATGGAGGGATAATCGGCGCGCAGACTTTCGAGCGAGCGCTCCACCTCGTCCATATCGAAGGGCTCAAAGCGGCCGATCAGCACGTCGGTGAAGTCCTCCTCCGCCGCGACCCAGGAGATGCCGAGCTTGCCGCCGCGCAAAAGCTCCACGGCAAAGCAGTCTTCTTCGGTTTCGGCGGCCTTGCGATAGAACGCGCGGTAAACATAGAACTGCTCATAGGGCTGAACCTCGTTCTGGATCCCGAGATACGCCGGGAGCTGCGAGCGCAGCGGCGAACGGATGCCGCAGGCGTCGATCACAAGATCGGCGTACATCGTCCCCTGCGCGGTCTCGATCCCGACAACACGCGAACCCAGCAGCACCGGCGCGATGATCTCGCAGTCGAAGAGGAACCTGACGCCCGCTTCTTCGGCATTGGCGATCAGATACGTGTAGATATCCCTTCGCTCCATCTGGATCTCCAGCTTGTCGGGGTCGGTGTTCTGGCGCAGGCGCGTCGTTCTGCCCGGCCCGATGAAGGTCATATCCTGTTTCAGCGCATAGAGCTCCTTCGGCGGAACGTCCATTCCGATGGCGGTGAAGCCCTTTTTGTCAAAAATATCCGTCCAGTCGTAGCCCATGGCGTCGCGGCCGTTCTTTTCAACCACGGTCACATCAAAGCCGTTTTTTGCCAGCACATAGGCCGCGCCGATGCCGCCATGCCCGCCGCCGGCCACAAGAATTCTTTTTCCCATAATAATCCACCTGCCTTTCCGATTTCCTTTTGGTTTATTTTACCACAAATGGATTCTCTTTTCAACATTTTTTCGCAGGTTTTCACAAAATATCCCTGTAGGTTTACAATTGATGTGAGACAAAAGAGATAGAAAAAGTGATTGAGTTTTGTTAGAATAAGTTTACCACAACCAGAACTAACAAGAAAGGACTCAATCACCATGACAAGTATAACACAGCCCAAGATCAAAAGTCCACACCTTTTAAGCACAAAGTATCATGCAGTTCAACTTTTCAGGAGATGGAATAATGCGGATTTAGTCTGCCGACGGTATCATATCTCAAGAGCATCTCTTTATCGGTGGAATAAAAAGTTTGATGGAACAAAGGAATCGTTAGAAGATGGATCGCATCGACCTTTGACACCGCACCCAAATGCTCATACAGAACAGGAATTGAAATGGATCAAGGATTATCACCGAAGAAATCCCAATATATCCATTTGCGAGCTATACGGAAAGCTGCGTGAAGATAAAGGATATACCAGGAATCCCGGTTCCTTATACCGTGTGTTTGTTCGGCTTGGCTATCGCAAGCAGGTAGAATCCACAAAGAAAAAATCAACGCATTTAGGAAAACATGACACACCGGAGCAGCTGGGTATCAAGTGGCAAATGGATGTGAAATATGTGCCAAATGCTTGTTATGCCGGGAAAGACGAGCAAAAGTTTTATCAGTATACCATGATAGAAGAAGCAACCAGGGAGCGCTTCATCTATCCGTACATGGAGCAGAGCAGTTACTCGACGATTGATTTTGTAAAGCGGGCAATTACATACTTCGGCTATGCACCGGATACGATTCAGACAGACAATGGCGGTGAGTTCACACACACATCTCAGACGCAAAGGAAGCATCCATTTGATGTGTTTTGTGAGCATTATCATATTCATCACAAGTTGATTCGTCCTCGCACACCGTGGCATAACGGTAAAGTGGAGCGCAGCCATCGAAACGATCAGGAAAGGTTCTACAATTTCTTGAAATTTTATTCCTACAAAGATTTGCTTATACAAATGCATCGATACCTGCGCCGATCCAATCGTATTCCTATGAAAGTGCTCGGCTGGATGTCGCCCATTCAAAAGCGTGCTCAGTTGGAAGCAGCCTGACCGCCGCGCCGCCTTGGGAAGCTCCCTCGGCTACGCCTTCGGTCGCTTTCCAAGGCGCTTCCTTCCATCCGCTAAGCTTATTCCAATCTCAAATTCTTTTTTTCACAACTTTGTCTCACATCATTGACAAACGTACATTTTCGCAGGTTTTCACAAAATATCCCCGCGCTCACAAAATGATGCAGATCAGGCCGCTGCAGCCTTCGTTGATGACGCGCTCCAAGGTCTCCTGGAGCTTGCGCCGTGCGTCGGACGGCATTTTATAGAGCTTGTTGTGCAGCCCTTCGTTCACGAGGGAGCTCAAGGATTTTCCGAAGATATCCGATTTCCAGATCTTGGATGGGTCCTCCTCGAACTCCTTGAGCAGATAGAGGATCAGCTCCTCGGACTGACTCTCCGTTCCGACGATGGGCGCGACGGTGGTGGTGATGTTTGCCTTCATCATGTGGATGGACGGCGCGGAGGCCTGCAGCCGCACACCGTAACGGCCGCCCTGCTTCATGATCTCCGGCTCTTCGAGAGAAAGCTCCTCCATCGTGGGCATCACGATGCCGTAGCCGGTCTGCTCCACCTCGTCCAGCGCAGCGCGGAAACGGCCGTATTCCTTCGCCGTCTGCGCCAGTGCGCGCATCTGCTCCAGCAGCGTTTCCTCATCGGAGACCTCAATGCCGGTCTGTTCGGAGAGAATGCGGTAATAAAGCTGCGGCGCGGCGGTCAGGGAAAGTGTGACGGAACCGCAGGAGAGATCCACATCGGCAACGCGGCCGCCGCTGAGATACTCGTTTTCCAGCGCGGCGCGCAAAAAGGGTTCTGCGTCGCGCACCCGGTGCAAGTCGTCTGCGGCTTGTTCCAGCGCGGAAAAAACGGAGGCCCGCACGGGATGTGCCCGGTCAAGGCGCGAAAGCCAGGGCGCAAGGTCGATCTTCAGCTCGCGCAGCGGAAATTCATAGAGCAGCTTTTGCAAAACGTCTGTGAGGGTGTGCTCGTCCATCGTCTGACAGTTCACGGGCAAAACGGCCACGCCGTAGGACGCGCTGAGGGTCTGCGCAAGCGCCGCAGTCTCCCCCGCTTCGGGATGGACGCTGTTGAGCAGAACGACAAAGGGCTTTTCGATCTCGCGCAGCTCGTCGATGACCTTCTTTTCGGCGGAAACATATTCCTCCCGGGGGAGATCGCCGATGCTGCCGTCGGTGGTGACCACAAGGCCGATCGTGGAATGCTCCCGGATCACCTTGCGCGTGCCGACTTCGGCCGCCATGTTGAAAGGCACCTCCTCTTCGAACCAGGGCGTCTTGACCATTCGCGGCTGCTCCTCCTCGATATAGCCGACGGCGCCGGGTACGATATAGCCCACGCAGTCGATCAGGCGCACGCTGCAGTGGGCCGCTTTGCCGAAGGAAAGCTCCACCGCCTGCTCGGGCACAAACTTCGGCTCCGTGGTCATGATGCTGCGCCCCGAGCCGGACTGGGGCAATTCATCCACGGCGCGGTCCTTTTGCGCCCCGTCTTCCATCCGCGGCAGCACCAGCACGTCCATAAAGCGCTTGATAAACGATGATTTCCCGGTACGCACCGGACCGACCACGCCGATATAGACGTCCCCTCCCGTGCGCGAGGCGATGGAAGCATAGATTGATTTGTCGCTCATAAACGATCCTCCAGTGTTTTTGTTTCATAGGTATGCCTGCAGGCGGAAAAATATGAAAGGAAACGCAAAAAGAGGCTGTTCTGAAAACAGCCCCCAAAACAATGGAACGGTTATTTCATGTTCTTTTCATAGGAATCGATCATCTTCTTGACCATCTGACCGCCGATGGAACCGGCTTCACGGGACGTCAGATCGCCGTTATAGCCGTTTTTCAGATTGACGCCGACTTCGGCCGCAGCCTCCATCTTGAATCTGTCAAGCGCGCTCTGCGCACCGGGAACGGAACTCTGATTGCTCTTTGCCATGGATTTACCCTCCTTTTCGTCAAACTTTCGCGTTTGCAATAGATATTCTATCTCGCGGAGACGGGTTTATTTATGGAAATTTTTTTGACGCTGCTTCCCAACGGGGATTTTCGCGAACTCTGTCGCTTTTCTTTGCCCGGGTCTTGAAAAGTTTGAAAAAACATGGTATAGTATAGAGGATTAATCAAATGATTTTGATCACTACGCACTTTTCACCTGTAAAGGAATTAATACTATGCTTCGTAAAACACTAACCAATGCCGCCATGCGATTCATGGTGCTGAAAGGCAAGGCAAGTCTTCGCCACCTTGAAAAATCATCCAAAGCCCCAATGGAAGAAAACCGCGCCCTGCTGATGAAGATCCTGCGCGACAACAGCGACACGGAATTCGGAAAAGCCCACCGTTTCGGCGAAATCAAAACGATTGCGGAATTCCGTCAAAATGTTCCCGTTTGCACCTACGAGGATTTTGCTCCCTACATCGAGCGGATGAAGAACGGCGAAGAAAACCTGCTGACCTCCTCCAAGGTGCTCGGCTATTCGCGCACCTCCGGTTCCTCGGGCGTGCCGAAGTACATCCCGGCGACCGAGGCTTCGCTGAAGGCCTATGTGAAATACACCTGGACGCGCGCACTCGCCCTCGGCGCACAGGCGCTGGAAGCCAAAGGCGAACATTACCGCCCCGGCCGCGGCGTCTTCCTTTCCCCGGCAACGAACGAGGTCCTTCCCAGCGGCCTGCCCTGCAGCAACATCGCCGAGATCGGCGCACGGGAATACGGCACGTTTTATCCCTACATTCTCACCGTGCCGACGAAAAAGCTCTTTGACGTTCATGACGGCGACTACATCTACAACATCTACCGTTTCGCGCTGGCGGACGAGGATGTGACCTTCATGTTCTCGGTGTTCTTCAGCATCAATGTCAGCCAGCTCGCGTATCTCCAGAAGCACTGGCGTGTGATCGTGGACGACATTGAAAAAGGAACGATCGACGAGAGCATCCGGCTGAAGCCCGAGGTGCGAAAAGAACTGTCGGCGCTGGTCAAACCCATGCCGGAACGCGCGGCCTACCTGCGCAAACAGTTTGAACAGGGCTTTGACGAGACCCTGCTGCGCCGCATTTGGCCGAACATGACGGTTCTGTGCGGCATCGGCAACGCCTCCTTCCGTCCGGCAACGGCCTATGTGCGCTCGTTTGCCAAAGATATCCCCTTCGATTATTCCATCTACGGCGCATCGGAGGGTCTGATCGCCGCCGTGACGGAGCTGGAAAGCACGGATATGCAGCTTTTGACGGATAGCTGCTTCTATGAATTCATCCCCGCTGACGAGGAAGACCGCAAAAACGGCAACGAGGTGCTGACGCTTGACCAACTGAAAACGGGCGGCAAATATGAGGTGCTGATCACCACGCAGGCCGGGCTTTACCGCTACCACCTGAAGGACGTGATCGAAGTCAAGGGCTTCCGGAACAAATGCCCGATGATCTCCTTCGTCTACCGCAAGGGGCAGATGTTCAACATCGCCGGCGAAAAATTCAGCGAAGAGGATGCGCGGCACACGATCCGAATGTTTGAGCAGGCGCACGGCATCCGCGTTGACCACTGGCTCTTCTACCAGGACGACAGCGTGATGCCCAGCCGCTATTCCCTCGTTGTGGAAAGCGACGAAGACATCGACTGGGATGCTTGCATTGACGAACTGGAAGAATACATGGGCCGCTGCAACAAGCGCTACCCCGGCCAGCGCGAAAAAGCCTTCATCAGTCGCATGATCGTTGAAAAGCAGCAGCCGGGTACCCACGACGCCTGGGCTGCACTGTGTGTGGAACGCGGCGCCTCCGCGGCACAGATCAAGCCGGTTCACTCGCTGGACAACGAAGAAAAACGGAATTTCTTCCTGCAAAGGATAGAAAATAAACAAACCATTTAAAATTCAAAGGAGGATCCACATGAAGAAACAACTCAAAAAAACACTTGCACTCGTTCTTTCGCTCGTTTTCATGCTCTCCTGCTTCACCCTGGCCGCAAATGCCGCGACGGCGAAGAATGTGAAGCAGTACGGCGTCGAGGGCGGCTATGTCGCGTTCGGCGACAGCATCGGCCGCGGCTGCGGCTCCGAGGGCTTCTATCTTGACGAAAACGGCAAATCGCTGCCCGAAGGTCAGGAACCCGTCGGACAGTACGACATCTATCGCATGCGCAACGTCAAAGGCGCGTATCCCACGCTGATCTCCGAAGCGATCGGCTGTCAGGCGCCGTTCTATATGGCGGACGAGGGCGCGACCTTCTGGCCGGTCTGCTATCCGGGTATGACCACCGCCATTGCGCTCGACCTCATGGGCGTTGACGACGACGGCTTTTCCGACAAGGATCTGGACTATCCGTACTACAAGGACGTTCTCGAATTCTTCGGCATGGAAAGCTCGTTTGACGGCGCGCGCGAAAGCGACACCTACGCAAAAGTGGCTGCGGAGCGCGGCGGCTGCGGCAAAGCCGGCACCGTGAAGGAAGTCGTTCAGAAAGCCAGCCTCATCACCGTTGAGCTCGGCATGTGCGACATCTTCTACCGCACCTACCGCATCGCCTCCCACGGCGGTCTGCTCGCAGAGGGCGCACAGCTCGACCTGAGCAGCCCGGAATCCATCAAGAACACGATCGAACTCGCCGTCAAGCAGATGTACTTCGGCTTTGATTACTGGAAGAAGTATTATCCCGTGCTCATCAAGACGCTGCGTGAGTGGAACCCCGACGCGACCATCGTCATGGTCGGCTCCTTCAACGTGGTCAACCAACTGCGCATCACCGACGACGACACGATCCCACTGGGCTCCATCATCTCCGCCATCACCGAATCCATGAACTGCTGCTATGAAAAATGGGACAAGGAATTCGGCGACAAGGTGAAATTTGCTGACATCCGCAACACCGAACCCTATGCCACAGAAAACGACTGGGCGCTGCTCGGCGATTTCAAAGACAACGCCTTTGTGGGCACCCATCCCAGCCAGCAGGGTCATGACTACATCGCCCGCCAGATCCTCGGCACGCTCGAAGAAAGAGACGTGACGAAGGACATCAAAGTCGACCTTGCGAGATTCGACAAGGTGGACTATGTGATCCTTGACGGCAAGAAAGTCTCCAACTATTCCATGGACGGCTTTGTGCTGACCATTCCCAACGCCGGCAAGTATCACCAGAGCCTTGCCATCGGCGTCAAGGGGGAAGACGGCAAGATCGCCGTGCAGACCTACACCCTTTCCTACAGTGACGACACCGGCTACACCGCAAAACGCATCTACGGCAACAACGACGCCGTTGGCACCGCCGTGAAGACCGGCACCTCCCTGTTCAAGCTGTTCAAAATGCTCTTTGAAAAGCTTGCAGATCTGATCAAGGGACTGTTCAACAAATAAAAAGTGAAAAAGGCGCTTTCAAGAAGACTCTTTGAAAGCGCCTTTTTTTTGCTTTTTTCAAAAAGCATTGCTGCCGGCGAGGCTTTCCCGCGCAGCTTTGCTGCGCGAAAGGCGGCGGCGGAACCGCGCGGCCCGGGCCGCGCGAAAAACGAAGCGTGCTTCGTTTTTGAACCGTGCAGCGCACGGTTCGTTCCGCCGCCGCGCTTCGCACGGCACAGCCGTGCGCAAAAAAAGGGGGCTGTTGGATTTCGGTGAAAACGGCGTTTTCTTCGACCGAAGGCTGTACAAAAGTACGCCGAGGGCGAAAAAACGTCGAGTCAAAGCAGAACCCCCCTGCTACTTTTACGAATGAAAAAGCAAAGAAAGCGCTTTCTTCACAGAACAAGTCTGCGGAAAGCGCTTTTTCTTTCTTTTGCTTTGACATTTTTCGCGAAATGCAACAGCCCCTTTTCAGCGCTTATGCCATTTTCCCGTTGATAAGCAGCTCACCGCCCTGCCAGATCAGATAGGGCAGCTCCGTCAGCCCGAGGATCGCCTGCACCAAACGAACGACCGTCCACAGCACCTCCTTCAGCGCCAGCAGGAAGGTATCCTCCTCCACGGGAAGAACCCGAGTTCCCGGCGCCGGCTCCGTGCCAGAGAGGGTATAATCGAACACCGTGAGCATCGGGTTGTGATCGGTGTAGCGCTCGCCATTTGGACCCGTGAGTGGCGGAACGGTCTTGCTGACCGGAGTGAGCGTCATGTAGCTGCCGCTACGGTAAAGCACGCGGTCAAGGTCGTCACCCTCGGTGGTGAAGTTGAACGCCGGGTCGTCTGTGTCGGTCAGTCCGCCGTTGGAAAGCTCCGCCCAAACGTCTGTCAGACCCGTCGGCTCAAGAAGATTTTTCACAAGATCGTCGGCGAGCTTCCGCTTGAACTTGAAGTTGAAGTCGCCCTGAACGATCAGAGCACGGCCGCTGGTGAGCTTTGTGTTGATATACTCCGCGAGCTGGGTGAAGTTGGTGCTGCGGGCCTTCACGGAAAGCGGCTCGTAACCCGCGTCGCAGTGAACGGTGATCACATCCACATAGACCCCGGGGGCAAGCTCCATCAGGCTGTAGAGAAAGCCCTTGTTGGAAAGCGCGTCGCTGGAACCGGAGAGCGTTCCGTATTCGCAGTTCCACTTCACGCGGTCGATGTTATACAGGCGATGAACGGAAAAGACGTTCAGTCCCTGCCCCTGCGCAACCCCGCCGCTGGTGTAGGAGCGGTAGGGATAGTTCGACATGGCGTCGGCGAGGTACTTGTGGCCGTTGAAATCCTCCTCCACGCTGATGAAGTCCACGTAGGTCGTGTTCAGCAGCGCGCCGAGCTTTGCGGCGCGGTCATTCGTCAGGGTGAAGGTGCTGCCCTGAAAATCGCCGATCAGCGGGATGCCCGAGACGTTGTAGGCGAGCATTTGCAGTGTGCCGGATTTTGTCTCCGGCTTCGGGGGCTCCACTTCGACCGCGGGAACCGTCAGCGAAAGCTCGACATAGCCTGCGGTCTGAGGCTGGGCTTCGTCGTTGATGCGGGCAACCGTGTCCTCATCGACGGCATAGCCCTCCTTCGGCTCAAAGAAAATCTGGAAGATATAGGTCGCTTCCGGCTCGAGCACATCGCCTTCGCGCAGCACCCTCTCCTTCGTCATCACGGCCAGAAGGCAAGCATCGTATTTTTCGTTGTCGCCCACGGAAAGCGGCACGTTCAGCGTCACGGTGTCGCCCGGCTGTGGGAGAGGCAGAACCGCGCTGACTTCCGCAAGGGGTTTCACGGTGAAGATCAGACGCTCCGGATCGGCGGTCCAGTCATTTCCTTCGGCGACCTTGACTTTTTCAAAATCGCGGGAAGTGCCCTCGTAGCTGATCACGGCTTTGTCGCTGCCGGCAAAGGCGAATGCCCCGATCTCGCGCACCGTGAAGGGCACGGAGACCTCCGTCAGATTCTCGCAGTTTTCAAAGGCGAATGCGCCAATGCTGCAGATCCACGGGCTGATCTCCACGGTCTTGATCGACGGGTTGCCGCAAAACGGCGATTCTCCTTTGGCGTAGTCCGCCATATAGGCGGATTTTGCGCCGCCGGTCATGTAGATGCGCAGCGTACCCGTCAGAAGATCCAGCGTATAGGCCGCGTAGGTGCCGCATTTTCCGGTTTCGACCGGCTCGGGGATCCGGGCAAAGGCCGAAGAGGACGCGCCGAACAAAAGCAGCAGCGAAAGCAGCACACAGAGCAGTTTTTTTGCGGGTTTCATGGAAAAGTCCCCTTTCGTTTTTGCATTTACAAGTGGATTATAACACACGGAAAAGGGAATTGCAAGGACGCAGCCGCAGGGATTTTTCGGGCGCGATTTCATTTTGTG
>CACYHA010000026.1:28053-31939 GCA_902774035.1 Oscillospiraceae bacterium
AATAGTATAAATATGGGCGCATTGCGTCCTGAATCCATGAACATTCTTTTAAGGAGGATTTTTCCATGAAAGAGACAGCAAGAAAATTCAAAAGAGGCGGGCGGCGTGCGCTGGCTGTGTTTTTGAGCGCCCTCATGCTCATGACAGCCTGGGTGTTCGTTGCGCCGGATGCACTGCCGAAGGCGAGCGCTATGACCTCGCAGTCGGCTGGCAGTTACTACATTCGTGTTATTGTTCATGACACGAATAAAGCTACAAAGGACTCCTGTAACAACAGCGCGGGTTATCTTGTTGTGCCAACAAGAAAGCAGGACGGTACTGACGGCACAACTTGGTCTGCAACGGTTACCGCTGGGCAGTGGGATTCTGATGGCGGCACGTGGACCTATACCGGTAGCGCTGTCAACGGGTTCCCGAAACACTTGCGCAAGGTGCAGACCAATTCCGCAACAGCGACCAACTGGATCAAGAATAAAAACAAATACAGAAACAGTATCATCAACTTCAAAGTTCAGGTTTCATCAGATAACAGTAACTGGACAACCGTCATTGATTACGATGAAGAAACCTCCAACGGCGGCAACTGGTCTTATACCAACGGTACGAGCGAAAGCCAATACCCCAAACTGAATTCCGTCGGTATCAGCGGTTCTGATACGCTTACACAAAACGGCACCGGAACAACTGCTACTTACAGTGTTTCCAGTGCAAAGGATCAGTATGGCGTGAACTGGGGCTTCAGCGGTGTTACATGGACAACTTCAAACACAGGTATGGCTTCCATAGACAACAACGGTAACGCTACATTTAAAGGATCGACTTCCCAATATCAAACGATAATGTATCCGACGCTCGGAGGCACACAGAAAGGTTCAAAAACCGTTACCGTGAATTTTTCGGCACTGGCGATCAGCCCCGATACGGATTACACAGTCACGATAGCCAATAGCGGTGAAGCAGCATGGTTCACATATACGCCAACTTCAACCGCTAAATATGTGGTGTTTTCTCATGCTTCATCAGGCGACCCTTTGTATTACTGCTATCAAGGGGATATGTCTACTTCCTTTAGTAATAATGATGACTGCGATTCGATCTATCAGAAACTGCTCGGGCTAACCAACCGAATGTTCTGCCAAGAGCTCGAATTACAGGCAAACACAAAGTATTATTTCAAATGCGGGTTCTGGAGCAGCAATACCGGCTCCTTCCCCTTCCGCATCGGAACCGGCGTTACAGTGAATTTCCACGCCACAGGCGGAACTGACCAGTCTTATATTCTGCCAAAGGGTTACGACACAATGTACTTGAGCGCATCCGCCACCGGCGTTTCGCGCAGCGGCCATAATCTTATTGCGTGGTCAACTTCCAGCGGACAAACGCAAGGTAAATGGAAGATGGCAAGCGAAACCACTTCTGTTCCCACATCTGATTCAACATACTATGCTCTTTGGAGTCCCACCAGCCCGACAGCAGTTACGCAGTGGGGTACGGATTACACTGCATCGCTGTCTGCTGATTATTCCGTTCACTATTTCTCATTGACGCCAGATCGCGATCGCTTGTACAGAATTAAAAGCACAAATACATCATCCACTCCCGACCCTTACGGCCTGCTGATGAGTGCCAGCAGTTGGAGCTCAAGCGCTTCTTATATCACCTATAATGATGACGGCGCCGGCAGCAGACAGTTCCTGATTGACGATCAATCCCTACAGCAAGGGGTCCAATATCTGATCGGCGTCAAAGCCTACAGCACAGGCACCGGCAACATCAATTTCCAAGTGTTCCCGCGCTACATCATCGAATACAACCTGAACGGCGGCGACGGTACAACGCCTGATACCCAGTACAGATATCACGGCGACAGCGCGATCCCCCTTTCCTCCGTCGCGCCGACGACCTACCCCTCCCCTGCCGCGGCCTATGACAACTTCCTCGGCTGGGACACGAACAGCGCCGCAACCACCGCAACCTACGCCCCCGGCGCAACCTACGACGCCAACAGTGACGCACTGCTTTACGCGATCTACCACGCGAAGGATTTCACCATCACCTACAACGTGGACGGCGGCGACAGCATCAGCGCCAAGACCTATAACATCAGAAGCACCGACACCCTCCCGAAGCCGACCAAGACGGGTTACACCTTCGACGGCTGGAAGGTCACGACCGCGGGCGGGAACTGGACGGCGAACGCCATTGTGAACGACGGCACCTCCCTGACAGGCAAATACGGCAACATCACCCTGACCGCGCAGTGGACAGTCAACACCAGCAAGCTGACCGTGAAGCCCAACGGCGGCACCTGGGACGGCTTCACCACCGATCAGGACTACACGCAAAATTACAATACCACAAAAGCCATCTCCACCCCGACAGCACCCGCCGGGAAGCACTTCACCGGCTGGACGCTCAGCAGCGGCGCAAACGGCTCCTTCTCGGGCGGCACCTATAAATTCGGCCCGACGAAGGATGCCAACGACACTCTGACGGCGGGCTACGCGAACCACACTTACGGCACGGCGACCTACACCTGGTCTGACGACGGCAAGACCTGCACGGCCTCCCACACCTGCACCTATGCCTCCTGCGACCATGTGGAAAGCGAAACAGCGACCGTCGCCAACGGCAAGATCACCGTTGCGAAAAAGACCGACCCGACCTGCACCGTGAAGGGCTGGAACACCTACACGGCGACCTTCACGACCACCGGCTTTAACCAGCAGACCAAGGACGTGCAGGATATCGCCGCCACCGGCCACACCTACAACACCCCGGCTGACAGCGACTGGACATGGACGCCCAGCGGCGACACCTACACCGTGACCGTCACCGTGACCTGTAAAAAGGGCGACGACACGCAGACTTTGACCGCAACCGTCGGCGATCCCGCTGTCGCCCCCGCCACGCACCTTGTCAACGGCAGCAAGACCTTCACCGCCACGGCTACCATCGGCTCGCAGACGTTCACCGCGACCAAGACCGACATTATCTACGCCGAAGGCCACCAGTGGGATTACACCAGCGACGATGTAACGTATAGCTGGGCGGACGATTCCACCTCCTGCACGGCGACCGTCCCCTGCCGCGTCTGCGGCGACACGACGACCGTCACCACCACCAATATCAGCAGCAACGTCACCACGCAAGCCAAGTGCAACGTCGAAGGGATCGAGACCTATGTTGCCACGTTTGAGCAAACGGGTCTCGGAGATTCCAAGGACAAGAACCTCGGCTACGGCGACCACAAGCTCGGCGAACTGACCCCGGCCGCTCCCGCGTCGAACTGCCTGAACACCGGCCTTGTCGCCTACTACACCTGCGAATACTGCGGCACGCACTTTGCCGAAGACCGCATCACCGCGCTGACCTCTCTCGACGACGGAACGCCCGGCCCGCACGCCACCGCGCCCGTTGCGGCGGTCAGCGGCGCGGACTGCCAGCATTACGGTACGATCGCGCATTTCGAATGCTCGAACTGCCACCACACCTTCAGCGACGCGGCAGCCGAAGACGAGATCACCGACCTGTGCGATTACACCTACGGCCCGCACACCTGGAATTTTGTCTCCTTCGCATGGGCGGCAGACAACACGAACGCAAAGGTGAATCTGATCTGCGACCTCGACAACACGCACACCACGCAGGTCGACGCGGAAATGAGCCATGTGGATTATCCGGCGCGCTGTGAAGCGGACGCCTACACAGTCTACACCGCGACCTATGAAGCGCAGAGCGCGCAGGCCACCGTGACCCACACGGGCACCGCCCTCCCGCACATCTGGAACTTCGTATCCTTCGAATGGGCCGCCGACGGCAAGACCGCCAAGGTCAACCTCAAGTGCAGCCGCGACGAATCGCACACCAGCCAGGTCGACGCGGA
>CACYHA010000027.1:0-22558 GCA_902774035.1 Oscillospiraceae bacterium
TAAATTGTTGCTCCATTAAGATCTGTTTTATAAAAAAGGGGCGGACGAAACCGACCGTTTCAGCCATTTGAAAACCTCGGTCATGGTCGGCGTTGTGATGGGCATTCACGCGATCTTTACGCTGATCTTCGGCAACATCGGCTACAATCCGATCAATCTGCTGCTGTATCTGCCGGTTTCCGCCATGTACATTCTCTCCATGACGGTGGGCTATTTCGGCCTTCGCTATCTGGAGCTTTCGATCTCCTCTCCGATCCAGAACACCTCCGGCGCGGTGGTCTGCATCCTTTGCGCGATCTTCCTGCATCAGAGCATGGAGCTGCCGCTGATCGGCGCGGTCGTTGTGATCTATATCGCGATCTTCCTGCTCGGCGTGATCGAAAAGCGCCAGGCGGACGCTCTGCGTGCAGCGGGCGACGAAAAGTACCGCATCGGCTTTATCGCTTTCTTCATGCCGATCATCTACTGCGTGATCGACGCGCTGGGCACCTTCTTCGACGCCTACTATCTGGACGATTTTGAGACAACGCCGCTGAAGGATGTGACGGAGGATACGCTCGAAGCCGTTGCGAACACGTCTTATGAGCTGACCTTCCTGATCGTTGCGGTCCTTCTGTTCTGCTATATGCGGTTCATCAAAAAAGAGAAGATGCCGATCAAACGGCAGGGCGCGCGCACGGTGGCGGCTGTGTTCGAAACCGCCGGCCAGTTCACCTATGTCTACGCCATGAGCGACGAAGCGATCGTTGCCGCGCCGATGGTGGCCTGCTACAGCGTGGTTTCCATGATCCTTTCGCGCATTTTCCTCAAGGAAAAGCTGACCGCCAAGCAGTATGCCTGTATTGTTGTTGTCATGATCGGCATTGCCGTTTTGGGTATTTACGACGTATAAACCGAAACTGAATTTGGGGGGCGCGGCGAAGCCGTGCTTCTTTTTTGGGGGCTGTTTGATTTAGCGAAAAACGTCAAAGCAGAAACCCCTGCTTCGTTTACGAATGAAAAAGCAAAGAAAGCGCTTTCTTCACAGAACAAGTCTGCGGAAAGCGCTTTTTCTTACTTTTGCTTTGACGTTTTTCGCGAAATGCAACAGCCCCATACGCGGCGGCGGAACCGCGCGGGCCCCCCGGGCCGCGCGAAAAAGGCGCGGAGTCCGCGCCTTTTTGCCCCGTGCGGACGCACGGGGCGTTCCGCCGCCGCCCCGGGGCGCGCTGCGCAGCAGCGCGCGGAACATCGCCGTAACCCACAACGCAACAGAAAAAGCGACAGCCCCTTCTCAGAAGGGGCTGCCGTGAAACGAGAGAATACTGTTTACTGTTTTGCGCCGTTGTCAAACATTTCGAGCGTCTTCGCCGTCACGGCAAAGCAGTCCGCAAGACCCTGCTCGTTCATGTTGTCGTAGGTGTCGCGGCGGGTGTGGTAGTAGTTTTCCAGCTTGTGATTCAGGCCGGTGATGCCGGTGGCGCGGAAACCGTATTTCGCAAACGCGGCGTCGTCCGTTGCGCCGCCCATCGGGGGAACCATGCCCTTTTTGCAGAAGATCTTCAGCGCTTCGGCGGCTTCGAAGAACAGGTCGCCGACTTCCTTGTCGGTCTTCACGGTGCCGTTCAGGTTGCGGTAGTTGACCATGAGCTGCTGCGGATCGTGAATGGTGTCATAGGAAATGATGAAGGTCGGAACGTCGTCATATTCGCCCTGGTGCTTTTGCGCCCAGGCGGTCGCGCCGCGCAGGCCGGCTTCTTCGGAACCCGTGAGCAGCACGCCGACTTCCGTGTTTTCAAGCTCGATGCCCTCGTCCTTCATCATCTTCAGCAGAGCGATGCCCATGTAGCAGCCGGAAAGGTTGTCGTTGGCGCCGTCCACAATGCGCTTTTTGTTCCACATGAAGTAAAGGCCGACCCAGAACGGAACAAAGAGCAGACCCCAGAGGGCGCATTTGCCGATCGCGGAGGAGACCTCCGGGCGGGCAAGACCGTGGGTGCAGACCTGGATGATGGCGAGCACAAGATAGTAGAACGCGCCGGCAAAGCCGATGATGGCGTGGCTCTCAAAGCCGACGCCGCCGAGTGCGTAGTTGACCGGCCATTCCCACGCGGCGTCCACATGACCGCAGAAGATCATGCGGCGTTTGGTTTCGCCGGTGCATTTTTTGATCGCGGTCACGTTGTGGCCGGTCTTTTCCGGGAAGAGCTTGTCGACGAATTTGAAATAGAGACCGAACTGCAGAACGGCGGTCAAAAGGCCGAAGGCGATCAGCGGAATGGCGACCACGGGCACAAAGAAGAACAGCGCCACGGAAACGAGCATGCACGTCAGGGTGATGTACAGCCAGCCGTAGAAGGAGCCGGGGTTCTCTTTGAAGGGCTCAATGGCGATGGATTCGCAGCCGCAGTCCTTTTCGAGCACGCCCGCCATGTATTCGCAGCCCTGTTTCTCGCCTTCGGAGCCGGGGTCGCGCTTGGGCAGATTTTTGCAGATGTGGGTGATCTCCCGGATCATGTACTGCGCAGCCTGATCTTTTTTGTCGATGATGGTTTGAAAGTTCATAAGCATACCTCCGTAAAATCTATGTCATAATTTTAACAAATTTGTGCGTTGTTGTCAAGCGCTTTTCGTGCTTTTGTTGAAGGGTGTCACCTTCCGTGTGCGCAATTTGTTGGAATTGTCTATATGTGCGTGCAAAAGGCTCGGATTTTTCTTGACTTTCCCGCCCGAAAAATGTTACCATAGGAACAGAAATCTCAACGAGGTGAAGTCTATGAAAATCGGGATCATTGACATCGGCGGCGGACTGCGCGACATCTACGGCGCGGGTGTGTTCGACCGCCTGCTGGACGACGGCGTGACGTTCGATTATTGTCTCGGCGTCTCCGCCGGGAGCGCCAATGTGGCATCCTTCCTTGCCGGGCAGCGCGGCCGGAATTACCGCTTCTATATCGAATACTCCAAGAGGAAGGAATATCTCAGCGCGGGGAACATCCCCAAAAAAGGCGCGCTGCTGGATCTCCATTATATCTACGGCACACTGTCCAACTCCGACGGAGAGGATCCGCTGGATTTCGACGCCTTGATGCAAAACCCGACGGAGTTTGTCGTGGTTGCAACCGACGCCAAAACCGGGGAGATCCGCTATTTTACGAAAGAGGACGTCTCGCGGGATGATTACCGCATTTTTATGGCGTCTTCGGCGATCCCGGTCGTGACCCGTTTTGAGGAGGTCGCCAACGACTTTTACACCGACGGCGGCGTGGGGGAACCGATCCCCATCGAACGCGCCTTTGCC
This sequence comes from Oscillospiraceae bacterium, assembly GCA_902774035.1. Lineage (GTDB taxonomy): Bacteria > Bacillota > Clostridia > Oscillospirales > Acutalibacteraceae > UBA6857. Next base: position 3,281 of record CACYHA010000027.1, read on the forward strand.
GACGGCTGCGACAAGGTGGTGCTGATTTTGACGAATCCCGACGCGCCGATGCATGCCAAGCGCCGCGACAAGGTCGGCTCTGTCGTTCTGCGCCGCAGCAATCCTGCGGTCGCGGATCTTTTGCGTGTGCGCCACGAAGTCTACAACCACCAGCGGATGCTGGCCCACAAGCTGGCCGACGAGGGCAAGGTGCTCATCATTTCGCCCGACGATACCTGCGGCATCAAAACCCTGACCAAGGACACCGCCGCCCTGCAAAAGCTCTATGAAAAAGGCTATGCTGACGCGGCGGTCATCGCCGCCTTTGTGAACGGAGCGGCCGAATGAGCGTTGCCGGCGTCGTTTGCGAGTATAACCCGTTCCATAACGGCCACGCCCATCACCTGAAGGCGACCCGGGCGGCCGGGGCGCGCTGCATCGTCGCCGTGATGAGCGGCTGCTTTGTCCAGCGCGGCACCGGCGCGTTTTGCGATCCCTGGGCGCGTGCGCGCGCTGCGGTGCGCTGCGGCGCCGATCTGGTGCTGGAGCTGCCCGTGCCCTTCGCCTGCGGCAGCGCCGGGGTCTTTGCCCGCGGCGCGGTGGAGCTGCTCTCCGCCTTCGGCGCGGATACCCTTTCCTTCGGCGCGGAAACCGCCGATCCTGCGCTTTTGCAGGCGGCCGCCGCAGCCGGGGAGGACGCCGCTGTGCAGGCCGAAGTCAAACGCCTGCACGCGCTGGGCGTCGGTTATCCGTCCGCCGTGCAGCAGGCGGTGGAAGCTCGCTTCGGTTCCCGGATCGCTGCGGTTCTGGCGCAGCCGAACAACACCCTCGCCGTGGAATACATCAAAGCGGCGAAGAACGCGAACGCCGCCTTTTCCTTTTTGCCGGTGCAGCGCGTCGGCGCCGCCCACGACGAACACGCGGCGGGACCCCGCTTTGCCAGTGCAATGGCCCTGCGTCAGATGCAAACCGAAGACGAGCTGCGTCCCTTTTTGCCGAGGGCCGCGTTCGAGGAGATCTTTTCCGAAACCACTCTCTTTTTTGACGAAGCGGCCTTTGAAACGGCGGTGTTCTGCGCCCTGCGGACCATGACGTTGCCGGAGATGGCGCGCTGCGTTGCCGACGAAAGCGGCCTTGCCGCGCGTGTGTTCGACGCTTCGCGCACGCAGACCGATCTGAACGCCCTTTACGCGGCGGCGCAGACCAAAAGCCTTACGAAGGCCAAGGTGCGCCGCGCGGTGCTGCATTGCTTTTTGAAGTTCGACAAAGCCCTGCAAACGCAGTCCCCCCCGTATCTGCGGGTCCTCGCGGCAAACGAACGGGGTCTGGAGGCGCTTGGCGCGGCAAAGCCTGCGCTGCCGGTGCTGACGAAGCACCGGGAGGCCGCGTCGCTCCCGGAAGAAGCGCAGGCGTTTTACGCCCTGCAATGCCGCTGTGCCGATCTTTACGCTGCGCTCTGCAGGCCGCGGGGCGCGGCGGGTCTTGCGCAAACGCACGCGATGGCCGTGCTCCAAACAACTTGAAAGAAAAGGCGGTTGAACTCAATGGACAGAATTCTGACAAAGGAACTGCAGTTTACGGATGAACACGGACGCGTGCGCATCTTCAACGGCATGAACATCGACGACAAGGCGATCGGCGACGTGTTTCGCTATCCCCTCGACCGGGCTTTCTTCGAAAAATACACCGCCAACGGCTTCAATCTGATCCGGCTGGCGGTCACCTGGGCGAATCTCGAACCGCAGCCGGAGCAGTACAGCGAGCGCTACCTCGCTTCTCTCGACGCGATCTTCCGTCTGGCGGAGGAGTTCGGCGTCTACATCCTGCTGGATATGCATCAGGACCTCTATTCCGGCTTTGACGGCGTGGGCGGCGGCGACGGCGCGCCTTCCTGGGCGTGCCTGACCGACGGCAAACAGGCCAGACCCTATAAATTCGTCTGGGCCGAAGCCTATTTCTTCGGTTCCTGGGTCCACAACTGCTTTGACCATTTCTGGCGCAACGACAAGGTGCTTGGCAGAGGGCTGCAGGATCGCTACGCCGACCTTTGGCGGATGCTTGCCGCCCGCTACGGCGACAGCCCGGCGCTCTTCGGCTTTGATTTTCTCAACGAGCCCGCGCCCGGGTCGCTGATCAAGCCCATCCTTCTTCAGCTTTTGCCGCGTGCCGTGCGTGCGGGTCTGCTGAGCAAACGGCTCAAACGCCGCGTGCTGCTTCCGGCGCTTTTGCGCGGCGATATGCAAACGGTGCTCGGCAATCTGCCCGGCGCTTTCCTGGAGGAAGTGACCGCGAAGGTCCTTCCGGCGCAGGCGGCCTTCGACAAACAATTCTACTGGCCGTTCCTTTGCAAAATGGCCGCCGCCGTGCGCGAGGTCACGCCGAACGGCATTCTGATGATCGAACAGCCCTATCTGTGCAATGGGGGCGTGCGGCTGTCCGTGCCGCCCATCGAGGTCGGCGGCAAGCGCGAGCCTCTGCAGTGCTACGGCCCCCACGCCTATGATTTCACGGTGGACACGCCGCTGTATCAATACGCCAACGCCGACCGCGTGAAGGCCTTTTTCAACGAGATGCGCCGCGCCCAGCTTCGGCTGAACGTGCCGACGGTCGTCGGCGAATGGGGCGGCTGCAGCGACAACCGCGACACCTCCTGGTTCCCCCACGCCGACGAGCTGCTCGACTATTTCGATTCCAACGCCTGGGGCCAGCTCTACTGGGATTACCACGGCGACGACATGGACGCGCCGCTGATGCAGATGCTTTCCCGCACCTCGCCGGTGGCCGTTGCCGGAAAACTGCTCGGCTACGGCCGCAGCGCCGACCGAAAGACGTTCACTTTGCGCTTTGCTGCGGACGGGGAAGGGGAGACCGTGCTCTATGCCCACGCGCCCTGCAAGGTCGAAACCGACGGCGAAGCGGCTGTGCTGAAAGCGTATCCCAACGGGGCGTCGCTGCTCGGAATCCGGGCGAAGGCGGGCGCGTGCCGCGTGACACTGACCTTCTGAGAAAAGGAGAGAGCCTATGAATCTTTTGCAAAAGGGCAGGGGCCTTCTGCGCGACGTCAGAACCTACTGGAAAACGCCGCCTGCCGGGAAGTACATGACCTTCCGTGAGATCGCCGCCTATTCCGTGGGCGGCATGGGCGCGTATTCCATTTTTACCATGGCGCAGGCGCTGCTGCTTTCCACAACGAACGTCATCATCGGCAACACCATCGGCATCCAGCCGATGCATATGTATGTGATGTACCTGATTTCGGTCATCACGAACATTCCCCTGACGATGGTGCGCGCCAATATGGTGGACAACGTGCGCTACAAGGGCGGCAAGTACCGACCCTATCTGCTGCGCACCGGCGTGCCGACGGTGCTGATCTCCCTCGCCTTTGTGTTCACGCCCTATCAGTCCGTGGGCTACATCTGGCGCTGCGTGCTGATCTTCCTGTATAACTTCGGCCTGCAGTTCTATTACAATTTCTTCTATGACGCCTATGAAAACCTGATCCACGTGCTTTCGCCCGACTCCCAGGAGCGCACGAACGCCACGGCGGTCAAGAGCATGATCTACTCCTTCTCGCCCACGGTGACGAACTTTGTCACGCCGCTGATCGCCAACAAGGTCGCCAACGGCAACATGTATGACCTGCGCGTGTACCAGTGGCTTTATCCCTTCATCGCCGTCGTCGGCGTGGGACTCATCATCCTTGTCTATGCCCGCACCGAGGAAAAGATCGTGGTCGCCAAGACCCACCCGATGAAGATCCGCTTCCGCGACGCCCTGCGCGAGGTGGCGAAGAACAAGTATTTCTGGATCATTTCCCTCGCCGGCTGGCTCGGCTTCCTCGAGACCTGCACCTATGTGATTTTGCAGTGGCTGTATAACTACGCCCATCTGTGCACGGCCGAGCAGTATTCCTTCATCACCCTGATCCGCGGCACGGCCTACGGCTGGGGTATGCTGATCGCGCCCTTTGCCATCAAGCGCTGGGGCAAAAAGAAGGTGCTGATCGCAACCAACCTGTTCAACGTGCTCTTCCTTGCGTTGGTCTATCCGCTGATGGGCTCCATCTGGACGGTGCTGCTGTGTATGTATTTCAACTCCATCGCCGATTCCTTCATCCTCGTTCTGACGCCGGCCATCCAGGCCGACATCCGCGACTATCAGCATTACAAGAGCGGCGAACGCATCGACGGCATGTTCGGCGCCGTGGCGATGATCGGCTCCTTCGTGACCATGGCGACGTCCTCCGTGCTGCCGGCGGTCTATGAAAAATACGGCATCTATTCCGGCAACGGCTATGAGAATATGTACGACATCCTCTATGACACGAACACGCTGTTCAAGCTCGTGGGCGTGCTGGTGATCCTTTCCGCCGTGGGCGCCGCGCTGAACACCGTGCCCTACTTCTTCTATGATTTCACGGAGACCAAGCAAAAGGCGGTCATCCGCGTGCTGCAGATCCGCGCCATGTTTGAAGATTACGGCAACGGCGTGCTCACCGACGAGGATATGCGCTCCACCATGGAGATGATCCACGCCGCAAAGGACTGCGCCGCCGCCGGGAAGCCCGCACCCGCGCCCCGCGGCCACGGCAAAGCGGCCCGGGCCGCAAAACGGCAGGCAGCCGCCGCACAAGAGGAATACGAGATCTCCCTTGCCGTGCTGAAAGAGCTGGAACGCTTTGAAACGCCCGAGGGACAGGCGCGTCTTGCGTGGGCAAACGGCGTTTGCGAACGCGGCCTTCCCGGCATCGCCGGGGCGAGCGAAGAAGAGCTTCGCGCGGCGCAGACGCTCCCGACGCAGACCAGAGAGGAACGTCATATCCGCAAGCAGGCGGTGGAGGACGCGAAGCTCGCCCTGCGCTGCCGCAAAGCCGCTTTACGCTATTATCCGGACGGCGTGCCCGCCTTTGACGAGGCCGCGCTGGAAGCCCTCTATGAAAAAGAGGCCGCCCTTGCCGAAGAAAAGCGCGCCCTGCTTTCTGCGGGCGACCGCGCAAGGCTGAAAACGGTCTCCGCCGAACAGAGGGCGCTCTCCAAAGAGATCAAGACCGCCACGCTCGCCCATCAGCATTTTGCCGAAAGCACCAAGGTCGTGACCGAGGCAAAGAAATATCTGACCCAGGCGGCGTGCTACGAAAAATTCGGCGAACTGCACAGCCGGTATCAGGAATCGGCCGCAGGAACCGCCCGGCCACAGGAGGAAAGCTAAATGGCACACATCATCGGACAAAACATTCCCAATCTGCCCTGGCAGGACAAGCCGGAGGGCTTCGCCTATCCCGTCTGGCGCTACAGCGGCAACCCCATCATCACCCGCGACGACCTCTTCTTTTCCAACAGCATCTTCAACTCCGCCGTGGTCCCCTTCGGCGAGGGCTTTGCTGGCGTCTTCCGTGTGGATGACCGTACCCGCGACCAGAACATCGTGACCGGCTTCAGCGCCGACGCCGTGCACTGGACGCTCGACGAAAAGGTGATCTTCAAGGGCTACGACCCGCGCATCTGCGAGATCGAGGGCAAATACTATCTGAGCTGGGTCAATCTCACGCCCCGCGGCACGACGATCGGCCTTGCCGTGACGGAGAATTTCAAAAACTGGAAGCAGCTCGAGGACGCGACCTATCCCGTGGCGCGCAACGGCGTGCTGTTCCCGCGCAGGGTCGGCGGAGAATATATGATGCTCGTTCGCCCCTGCGACCGCGGCCACACGCCCTACGGCGACATTTTTCTGCAGTGCAGTAAAGATCTGAACTACTGGGGCAAATACCGCTTTGTGATGGGCCCGGTGAAGAACTGGGAGATGACGAAGGTCGGCGCCGGCCCCACGCCCATCGAGACCGACCTGGGCTGGCTGATGTTTTATCACGGCGTGATCACAAGCTGCAACGGCTTCACCTACAGCATGGGCGCGGCGATCCTTGACCGCGACGAGCCGTGGAAGGTGCTTCACCGGGCGGACAGCTTCCTGCTCGCGCCGCATGAGCTCTATGAAACCGTCGGAGATGTGCCGAACGTGGTTTTCCCCTGCGCCGCTCTTGCGGACGCCGCCACCGGCCGGATCGCGATCTACTACGGCGCGGCGGACACCTGTGTCGGCCTCGCGTTTACCACGGTCGACGAGACGGTGGATTATATCCTTGCCCATGATTTGGCTATCACCGATTCACGCGGCGAGTGAAATTTTGCCGCCGGGATCTGCGCGCTGCGTGATTCGGCGATTACTTTACAAAAACAATTGACAAACCGCCGCAAACATGGTAAAATATGACCAACCGTTAAAGGGGAGTAGCTTGAGATCCGCAAATCAACAGCCGCCGGTTTTCGGCTGGTTTGCGGAGCATAGCAGTATGTAAGCAAGACCTTTAACATAGCCGATTGCGCTATGTTAAAGGTCTTTTAAATGAAAGCAACATTTGCAAAGGAAAGGATCGTTCGTATGAAACACTATCTTTCGCAGACACGGGATGTTCTTGCCGAGGTCCGAAGCTCGGAAAACGGTCTGACTTCGGCCGAAGCCGAAAAAAGGCTGGCGGAAAACGGCAAGAACAAGCTCAAAGAGGCCGAAAAGGAAACACTGTTCAAAAAGCTGATCGATGCCCTTGCCGACCCGATGATCATCATGCTGATCGTTGCCGCCGCCATTCAGGGCGTTGTCGCCGTTGTGCAGGCGGCAGGCGAGTTCAAGTTTGAAGATTTCGCCGATGTGGCTGTCATTCTCGTGGTGGTCGTGATCAACACCATCATGAGCCTTGTGCAGGAAAGCAAGGCCGAAGCCGCCATGGAAGCGCTCATGCAGATGACGGCTGCGACCTCCCATGTGCTGCGCGACGGAAAGATCGTCACCGTCAAGAGCGAAGACCTTGTGGTGGGCGATGTGGTCGTGCTGGAGGCCGGCGACGCCGTGCCCGCGGATTGCCGCATTCTGGAAAGCCATTCCATGAAAGTGGAAGAGGCCGCCCTCACCGGCGAAAGCGTCCCCGTGACGAAGATCATTGATGTTCTGCAGCTCAAAGCGGGCAACGACGACGTGGCCCTCGGCGACCGCAAGAACATGCTCTATTCCGGCTCCACCGTTGTTTACGGCCGCGGCCGCGCCGTTGTGACCGGCACCGGCATGGATACCGAAATGGGCAAGATCGCCGACGCGCTCAGCGAAGCGGAAGACGAACAGACCCCGCTGCAAAAGAAAATGGCCGAGCTTTCCAAGTTCCTGACCAAGCTCGTGATCGGCATCAGTGTGCTGGTCTTTGTGGTCGGCCTTGTGGAAAGCCTTGTGACCTCCAGCGAACCGTTTTCCATGGCGCTGCTTGGCAACATCGCCCTGTCTACCTTCATCGCCGCCATCGCCCTTGCCGTGGCCGCGATCCCCGAAGGTCTGCCCGCCGTGGTCACGATCATCCTTTCCATCGGCGTGACCGCCATGAGCAAGCGGCAGGCGCTGATCCGCAAGCTGACCGCCGTGGAGACCCTCGGCTGCACGCAGGTCATCTGCTCGGATAAAACCGGCACGCTGACCCAGAACAAGATGACCGTGGTCGACCATTACGGCGACGACGAGGAGCTGATCGCCACTGCCATGGCGCAGTGCTGCGACGCGCAGCTTGACGAAAACAACGACGCTGTCGGCGAACCGACTGAGGCCGCGCTGGTCAATTACGCCTATGCCCTCGGCCTGCCCAAGCCGGCGCTCAACGAAAAGCAGCCGCGTGTGGGCGAAGCCCCGTTCGATTCCGGCCGCAAGATGATGTCCACCGTCCATCAGACGAACGAGGGCTTCATCCAGTACACCAAGGGCGCCCCCGACGAGATCCTCAAAAAGTGCACCCAGGCCATCATTGCCGGCAAAACCGTGCCGATGGACGACGATATCCGCGCCAGCATCCTCAAAGCGAACAAGGAAATGGCCGACCGCGCCCTGCGCGTGCTTGCCGTCTCTTTGCGCCAGTATAAAAAGGAACCCGTCGATTATGACGCTTCGACGCTGGAGCAGGAGCTGGTCTTTGTCGGTCTGACCGGCATGATCGACCCGGTCCGTCCCGAGGTCAAGCATGCGATCGAAGAGTGCCGCGACGCCGGCATCCGCCCGGTCATGATCACCGGCGACCACAAGGACACCGCCGTGGCCATCGGCCGCGAGCTGGGCATCATCCACAACCCCGAAGAGGCTATCATGGGCGCCGAGCTCGACAAGTTCACCGACGAAGAACTGGTGGACGAGGTTGTCAAGTATTCCGTTTTCGCCCGCGTCCAGCCCGAACATAAGACCCGCATCGTCAAAGCGTGGAAAGCCCGCGGCATGGTCACCGCCATGACCGGCGACGGCGTCAACGACGCGCCGTCCATCAAGAGCGCCGACATCGGCATCGGCATGGGCATCACCGGCACCGACGTGACCAAGGGCGCCTCCGACATGGTGCTTGCCGACGACAACTTTGCAACGATCGTCAACGCCGTTGAGGAAGGCCGCAAGATCTACGACAACGTCTGCAAGGTGCTGCAGTTCCAGCTTTCCACCAACATGAGCGAGGTCATCATCATGTTTGTGGCCTCGATCCTCAACTTCACGATCCTTTCTCCCGTCCACCTGCTGTGGGTCAACATGGTCACCGACTCTCTGCCGGGTCTCGCGCTCGGCATGGAAAAGGCGGAGGGCAACCTCATGCACCGCAAGCCCAGAGCCACCACCGACGGCATCTTCTCCGGCGGCGCGGGCTTCGACATGGTCTGGCAGGGCATCTATCTCGCGGTGATCGAGATCGCCGCCTATGTGCTCGGCTTCTTCTATGCGAACCCGGGCTTGCCGTTCTGGGATACGATCAAGATGATCTGGGGCGCCAACGAAGCGACCAACAACGCCTGTCTGAATGCCATGTGCATGGCCTTCCTCGCGGTCAACTTCGGCGAGATCTTCTGCGCGCTCAATATGCGCTCCCGCATGGGCTCCATCATCAGCAAGGGCATGTACATCAACATGAACTGGTGGCTGGCCGGCGCGTTTGTGATCACGGTTGCAATGACGCTGCTGCCGATCTATGTGCCGTTCCTGCGCGACATCTTCTTCCCGCTGAGCGACACGGCCGGCGGCGTGGGCCACTTTGAACTCGACACCCACGAGCTGATTATTTCGTTCCTGCTCGCGGCGTCCACCGTGCCGGTCTTTGAAATCGGCAAAGCCATCCGCAGAGCGGTCGCAAAGAAAAAGAACGTGTAAAAATTATTTGAATAGTTAGGGCGTGTTGCAAAACGCGCCTTTTCTTTTTTCGCACGGCTGCGCCGTGCGAAGCGCGGCGGCGGGGCCGCGCAGCCCGGGCTGCGCGGCCCCTGTGCGCAAATGCGCACAGGGGGGCCTCGTGCCGCGGCACGAGGCCTTCCGCCGCCGCCTTTCGCGCAGTTTCGCTGCGCGAAAAAACGGTTTCCGGAACCAATGCGTCTTTTTTGCGCAAAGAATCTTGCAAAATCGCACAGAAAATGCTATAATACAACTGATAATCAAAGGGGAGTGTTGATCATGTCCGTTGTTTTCCCAATCATGCATCAATTCTGGAATTTCGTCAAGCGCTCTGACGACGCCCGTCTTGCGAAACAGACCGAACCCGCCGGCATTGCCCGCGTCTGCGATCTGCCCTATCTCGACGACGGCGACCGTTACCATCTGCTCGACGTCTACTATCCCGAGGTGAACGACGGGAAGCTCCCCGTCATCATCGACGTGCACGGCGGCGGCTGGATGTACGGCGACAAAGAGCTGAACAAGATGTACTGTCTGAACCTCGCCAAACGCGGCTACCTTGTGTTCAACATGAGCTACCGCCTTTGCCCGCAGGTGACGATCAAGGAGCAGCTTCAGGATGTGATGGCGGCGCTCTGCTGGATCGAACGGCACTTTTCCGAATATCCCTGCGACGCCGGGAAGATCCTTTTGACCGGCGACTCTGCGGGCGCTCAGCTTGCGTCCTTCACGGCCGCGCTGCTGACAAGCGAAGAACTGCGCTCCGTCTTCGAAGTGCCCGCCTGCGGCTTGAAGCTGACCGCCCTGGGTCTGGTTTCCCCGGTGGTCTATCTGAATGCCGGCGGCTATATGGGCTTTTACACGACCAAAATGTGGGGCGAGGACTATAAAAAGCTGCCGACCTATCCGTTTATGAACCTCGACGCCCTGCTTCCGCTCGCAAAAATGCCGCCGACGTTTCTTGTTGCCTCCAGCGGCGATTTCATGGCGAAGGAGCAGGCACGCCGCGCCTACGCCGATTTCAAGGCGCAGGGCATCCCCGTGACGCTGATGGATTTCCCGACCTTTGAAGGCGAAGATCTGCCCCATGTGTTCAGCGTGATCTATCCCGAAAGCAAGGCCGGCGTCATGGCCATTGAGGGGATGCTGAAGGTGTTTACGGATGCGATGGAGAGTTGAAAATTGAAAATGGAAAATTGAAAATTTCAAGATAAAACAAGACGCCGTGGAATCCATCCGCGGCGTCTTGCACTATTTCAACTTTCAACTTTCAATTTTCAATTTTCAATTCCTTCCCCGCCATTTCGCTTCTCGTTCAGCTCGTTCAGAATGCGGGTGTGCTCCTTGTCGGTCAGCGCGTATTTCCATGTGGGAATGGCGGCCAGTGCCATGCCGACCGCGGGGGGAACGGAAATCAGGAAGAACATCGCGGCGGCAAAGACTCCGCCGTTGTAGGTCTTGAAGTCCGCGCCGTTGACAAGGGCGTTGTTCAGCAGAGCGACATTTTTGTCGGAGAAGTGGACGATCGCGTACACCGCGCCGGAGATCAGCGACGCAATGCCGGCGGAAAGCTTGGTGATGAAGCTCTGGCCGGAGAAGAAGACGCCGTCCGGGCGAATGCCGTTTGTGTATTCCTCATAGTCCACACAGTCGGCGATCATGACAGACTGCAGCACGTTGAGCGAACCCATGGAAGCGCCCGCCATGAAGAAGAGGACCGACATCACGATCATTCCGATCCAGGTCAGGACGTTGCCGCCGGAGATCAGGAAGAACACAAAGATGAGGCCGAACGGGATCGCGCCGATGAGCGTAAAGAAATTGTAGAGCTTTTTCTTTTCGAATTTGGTAATCAGCTTCGGCACGCAGAGCGGGAAGAAGATCATGCCGCCGAACAGACCGATGACAAGGATCACGACTTTCAAAACGAGCGCGACATTCAGCGCACCGTCAATAAAGAGCGTTCCGCCGATATCGTTGTTGAAGAAGTAGTACATCACAAGCGTCATGGCGACGATGGCCAGCAGTTGGATCGGGCTTCTGAGGATGCCGGAGATCAGGATCTGGCGGAACGGCTTGTTGCCGAACATGATTTTGAAGTTTTCGCGGATCGTATAGGTCTTTGTGTTTTGCGGAGTCACCTTTTCCTTAACGGAGAAGCCGGCAAACTGGAACAGGATCGAGGCGAAGACCGTCATGACGACCGCCAGCGTGATGTAGGCCATGCGCAGCGAGTGCGCCTCATCCATGCCCTGGTTTTTGAAGATCCCCTGGAAGGCGGGGGCGATCATCGTGAACAAGGTGCCGATCATGCCGACATTTGCGACGGCACGCGCCAGTGACAACGCCTTTGCGCGGTCGTGCTGGTCTTCGGTCATCAGGGAGGTCACGCCCCAAAGCGGAATGTCGCCGATGGTGTAGGTCATACCCCAGAGAACATAGGAGATCGCGGCCCATGCGATGATCAGCACGGCTTTGGCGCCGGTCTTTTTCACGAAACCGAGTTCGCTCTGGAATTCCTGCAGAACGGTTTCGGCAAGGGCTGTATCCGTGAGCGGCGCTTTATCGTCGGCGGTGTAGATCATCACCTTTGTTTTGATGATGTTGCCGTCGGCGTCCATCAGCGTTTTGCCGTCGGCGTCCTTCTGAAGCTCCCAGGAACCGCCGGCGGGAACGAAGAGATACTTCACGCCGTCATAGTCAAGCTCTTTGGTGAGTTCGCTTTCCGTGAATGCGACATAGGCTGTCGGGTCCTGCAGCTCGACCTCGTGAAGATCGTTCGGCTCGGCATACATGCCGTTGAGGAAGGGCAGGATCGTGGTGATCATAATGACAGCCGGGACAAAGAGAAGATAAGGCTTGCACTTGCCCCACTTGGTGCGGGTCTTGTCGACGATCGTTCCCATCATCGGGTCGTTGATCGCGTCCCAGACTCTTGCAAGCGCAAAAATGAGCGAGCAGGCAATCGCCGGAAGGAAGATCACGCTCTGGAAATAGAAGGCGAGGCCGGTTGCAATGATGTTATAGATGATGTTTTGCCCGGCAAGGCCGATGAGATAGCCGACCAGCTCTTTGCGGGTATAGGTGATGGGGCTGCGCTGCGTTTTCGGTTCTTTGCTCATACAGATTCCTCATTTCTCGTGAAAACTCGGGCGAAATCCGCCTAAAAACCATTATATCGGATTTTCGCGCTCCCGTCAAGGAATGGGACAACCGAAAAACAGGCGCATTTTTCGTCATTCTGTACAAAGGTGCACGGAAAAGAAGCATTGAGTTAATCAGCGATTACTTGACAGCGGCGCTTTTGCCGTGGTAAAATAAAAGAAAAGAAACGCATCTTCCCCTTTTTTGAATGGAGCATTTTTATGAAACTGACGCTCAAGGCATACGCCAAACTCAATTTGCTGCTCGATATCCTTTCCGCCCTGCCGAACGGCTACCACGATCTGTTCATGGTCATGCAGTCGGTTTCCCTCGCGGACGAAGTGACCGTGGAGACTGCCGCCGGCAGCGGGATCACGCTCACCTGCAGCGACCCGCATCTGCCGACCGACGAACGCAACCTTGCCCACAAGGCGGCGACCGCGTTTTTCAGCTATTTCGGTCTTCCGGCGCAGGGGCTTTCCATCCGCATTGAAAAGCACATTCCGAAAGCGGCCGGTCTCGCCGGCGGCAGCGCGGACGCGGCGGCGGTGCTGCGCGCGCTCTTCGCCCTCTTCGGCAAAACGCCGGACGTGCGCACCCTGATCGCCATCGGCGCACAGGTGGGTTCCGACGTGCCGTTCTGTGCGCTCGGCGGCCTGATGCTTGCCCAGCACACCGGAACTGTCCTCTCCTTTTTGCCGACGCAGCGCTTCGGCGCGTTCGTGATTGTGACGCCCGATCACGCGGTCTCCACCGCTGCGGCCTATGCCGCTTTTGACACGGCCGGCCGCGTGCGCCACACTGACCGCCGTGGGATGCTCGACAGCATCATGACCGGCGATTTGGACGGCGTTTACCGCCGGGTGAACAATGTGTTCGAACAGTTCATCGACGTGCCGGAACGGGCTCAGATCAAGGCCGTGATGCGCGAGCACGGCGCGAAGTGCGCCTGCATGAGCGGCAGCGGACCGAGCGTGTTCGGCGTTTTTGAAGACGAGACGCAGGCGCAGACGGCGGCGGACGCGCTGAAAGCGCGCTTTTCCAATGTTTTCGTTTGCCGCCCGGTGGAGCAGGGGACGCAAACCGCACATCTCAGTTGACCGCATCGACGGATACATCTCTTTTTCCAAAGCAAAACAACGCAAGCCGCAGACGCCTTCCGCTCGGAGGCTCTGCGGGTTTTTTGTCTGAAGGCGCGTGACGCGGCGGAACGCGCGGCTCCGCCGCGCAAGGGGCGCCGGGCGCGCTGCGTTTTTCCGGCGCCGCCGCTGCCGAACGGTACGCCGGGCTTTTGGCGCGCTTTGGAGCGCCCCTTTGACCCGCGCGCAGCGCGGGTCGTTCCGCCGCTGAAACGGCGCCGGGGCTGTTTTGAAAACAGCCCCGGCTGCAGAAAAATAAAAGAGAAACGCATTTCGAAAACACACTGCCCGCCGCGGAGCTTGATTTCCACGGCGGGCAATTTTTTTATGAACGTACTGATTGCTAACAGCTAACCGCTAACAGCTCCTCATTCCCCATATCCGAAATAGATGTTTTCGTCATAGACATTGTGCTCGTCCGGGCTGTGGTGCGCATACCAAACCTGGGCAAAGAAGGGGTTGACCTTGGCTTCGTCGTCGTATTTCCACGGCATCGGCAGGCATTCCGGGCACCAGTGACCGCCCTTGAGGACGAGGTTCTGCGACATTTCGAATTCGTGGCCGCAGGCACACTTCCATTTGATGGGCGTGTAAATGTCCTTCGGCAGCTTCTTTGCAAGGCATTCGCCGCCGCGGAACTCGGCGGCCTTTTTCAGGTCGGCGAGCGTCAGTTCGTCGAACGGCTTGCTCTCGTCATAGCCGTGGTCAAGCAGATTGACCGGTGTTTCCTTGTCGGGGATCTCCACCTTGAAATCCTTCCAGGTGCCGATGCTCTTATAGGCCTCCATGGAGCCGTAGTAGGCGGTGATGCGCTCGCGGATGCCGTTTTCGATCCAGGCCTGCGTGCCGTAAAGGTGGGTGGCGGCGATGGGCGCCATCATGAACTTTTTCACAAGCTCGAGCGGCGCGAGACCGGAGAGCTTGTAATAGAACGGCGCTTTTTTGGCAATGCCCTTGAAGTATTCCTTCACCGGGATGTTGGCACGGAAGTGCAGGATCTCTTCCAGCTCGTCTGCGTCGGTGTACCATTGGCCGTGGAAGTTCTGCAGCGTGAACCAGTTCGGCTCAAAGATTTTTTTGACAACGTCCTTGCCGCGCATGCCTATGGCGTTGAGCAGCAACTCTTCAAATTCGTAGTTGGTCAGGCGGTAATCGTGGCCGGAGGAGATGTTGTAGAATTTACGCCAGAAGCTTTCGGGTACGCGACTGTTGCAGACCTTTGCGCACAGGCGGCCGGAATCTTCCACGGTCGCCCATTCCAGCATACCGTTGATGGGCACATGGTACATGATCGGCTCCATGTTGTAGATGATGTTGGCGTAAAGGATACCGGTCTGACGCATCGAGACCCAGTATTTCAGCCCGGAATCGGCAAGCAAACGCTCGGCGACGGTTTTGCTGATGGCGTAGTGGTCGTAGACGCTGATCTGGATCGGGTCGCCGCATCTTCCCCAGTGTACGGGCGCGTTGCGGTCGCCGGTCTCGGCGACGGTGCCGATATAGACGACCTTGACGCTGTCGGGGTCTTCCTGCGCCTTGACAGCCTTGATGATGTTTTCCATGGCCGTGATGTTGGTGAAGAGGGTCTTCTTCGGAAAATAGTCCGCGGCGGGGGAGACCAAGCCGCCCACATGCAGCACGTAGTCCGCGCCGGTAATGCAGGTGAGCACGTCTTCATAGACCGTCAGGTCGCCCCAGACGAGGGTGACGTCGGGGTCGTTCATGTATTTCGCAAATTTGAGATGGTTCTTTTTGCTGTCGCGGTTGAGCAGAACGATGTGATACATGTGTTTTCTTGCATAGAGTTCACGGAACGCCGCAAAGCCCATGTTGCCCGAGGAGCCGGTGAGAAACACGGTTTTTTTCATGATATAACCACCAATCATATGAAATTATCCTCAGTATATCCGATTTTTTGACAAAGTGTGTTAACGAACTTTTAATTTTTACAACAATTGTGTATCAAAATCCGCAAATCCACAGTTTTCTTGAATGAATTCACAAAAATTTATTGATTTTTTTGTTGCTTTCGCATATAATATAAAAGAGCAAAATCGGCTCGAATTTCATCGAAAAACGTAAGGAAACGACGCTATGGCAACGATTGACACGGAAACTGTCGGAACAACACGCAAGCAAATGTTTCAAAAGATCATGCAACTGAGCCTGATCTTTGTTTTGGTGTTTGCCGTGAGCTGTCTGGTCTCATTTGCCGGCGGGCGGCACCGTGCGGCAAAACAGGATCCGAAGGCGGAGACCACGGCATCTTCCGAAAAAACGCCGAAAAAAACGGACAAGACCGAAAAAACCGGGAAGGACGGCGACGCCGACGACACGCAAGCGCCGGAGGGAACAACCTCCTTTGACCCGGAAAAAGTGATCTATCTGACCTTTGACGACGGTCCCTGGAAATACACCGCGCAACTGCTGGATCTGCTCGCCAAATATGACGCCAAGGTCACCTTTTTCACAACGAGCGCCTATCCGGAATACGCGGATCTGATCAAACGCGAGGCGGAGGAGGGCCACACGGTCGCCATCCACACCTACAGCCATCAGTATAAAACGATCTATGCCAGCTCCACCGCGTACTGGAACGATTTCAACGCGCAGAAAAAGGTGATCACCGATCTGACCGGGGAAGAACCGACCCTGTTCCGTTTCCCGGGCGGCTCCTCCAATACCGTCAGCAACTTCACGCCGGGCATCATGACGACGCTTTCCAAGCAGGCGACCGCCAAGGGATTGGTATATTTTGACTGGAATGTTTCCAGCGGCGACGCCGGAAAGACAACGGACAGCAACACCGTCCTGCAAAACTGCAAAGCCGGCGTGCAAACGATCAAAGATCCCGTGATTCTTTGCCACGATGTCAAAGATTTCACGGTGAAAGCCATGGAGTCCTTTGTTCCCTGGGCAATCGAAAACGGATATACGTTTCTGCCTTTGACAAAGGACAGCCCGAACGCCCACCACAAAATCAACAACTGAGGAGGATTCATTATGCGTTATGAAATCAAAGGCGGGAATCTGCCCGTTCTGCTTTGCCGGCTCGAAGCCGGAGAAAGTATGCTCTGTGAGAGCGGCGCCATGTCCTGGATGGACGACGAGATCGAAATGGAGACCCAGAGCGGCGGCATCGGAAAAATGTTCGGCCGAATGTTCACCAACGAAAAGCTGTTCCAGAACCGCTATGTTGCCCGGCGCGCCGGGGAGATCGCGTTTGCGTCCTCCTTCCCGGGATCCATTTTGCCGGTGCGCGTCACGCCAGACAAACCGATCGTTGTCCAGAAGAGCGCGTTTCTTGCCAGCACCGGCAACGTGGAGCTTTCCGTACATTTCCAGAAGAAGCTCGGCAGCGGACTGTTCGGCGGCGAAGGCTTTCTGCTGCAGCGCATCAGCGGCGACGGCATGGTGTTCCTTGAGATCGACGGCAGCTCCGTCGAATACGACATTCCGGCCGGAGACAGAAAGATCCTCAGCACCGGCTATCTTGCCATGATGGACGCGACCTGCGGGATCGATGTGCAGACAGTGAAAGGCGTCAAAAATGTCCTGTTCGGCGGCGAAGGTCTGTTCAACACCGTGATCACCGGCCCGGGCCACGTGGTTTTGCAGACGATGCCGATCATGAAGACGGCGGCGAGCCTTTACCGTTATATGCCGCATCCGACGAGCAATTAACTATGCTTTACGCAGCTTTTTCGGGGCTGCTGCATTTTGAAAATGCAGCAGCCCCTTTTTTGCGCACGGCTGCGCCGTGCGCCGTCCGGCGGCGGGACGAACCGCGCGTCGCGCGGTTCACCGGGGCGCCTGCGGCACCCCGGTTGCGCGGCCTGCGGCCGCGCGGGCCCGCCGCCTGCGTGCGCGAAAAGCAAAAGGCGACCGATTCTTCGCGCAATGTGTGAAGAATCTCAGCGGAAAAGTTGCAATTCCGCCTTTTTTTCTGTATAATATCCGTGTCATCATGAAAACACAACACAAGAACCGGGGGAGGCAAGGCCATGCTGCATTTTGTGTTCGGCGCAAAGGGCGCAGGCAAAACGCCGTTTTTATTCCGAAAGCTCGGCGAGGCCGTCAAAGAGGCCGACGGCGAAGCGCTGCTGCTTGTTCCGCGCCAGTCCACGTTTGAAAGCGACAGGGGGATTCTGCACCATCTCGGCCCGCGCGACGCGGCAAAGGTGCAGGTGCTCTCTTTCTCGCGCCTTTCCGAGCTGGTGTTCCGCCGCTGCGGGAATCCGCCGCGTCCGCTGCTCGGCGAAGGCGCAAACACGGCGCTGATGGCACTTGCGCTGGAAAACGTCCGCGATCACCTGCAGTATTTCGCCCGCCACGCAGACAACTTCGGCTTCGCGCAAAAAATGCTTTCCGCAGTCGCGCAGTTCAAGCAGCAGGGCGTTTCGCCGGCGGAGCTTCGCGCTGCGGCGGCCGCGCAGGAGACCGGCTTTTTGCGCGCAAAGCTGCTGGAAACCGCGCTGATTTTCGAAACCTATCAGGCGATCGTTGCCCAAAGCTTTTTTGACGACCAGGACGTGCTGACCCTCGTTGCCGAAAAGCTGCCGGAAAGCGGTCTGTTCAACGGGAAAACCGTCGCGATCAACGGCTTCACATCGTTTTCCGCGCAGGAGACCGAGATCCTGCGGCAGGTCTTTTCCTGCGCCGGGGAGGTTTATGTCGGCCTGTGCGCGGACGGCCTTCCGGAACAAAACGCCCTTTCTCCCTTTGCGCTGACGAATCTGACGGCCCGCCGCCTGCGCCGCCTCGCCGAACAATGCGGCGTGCCGGTGGCTGCGCCGATCGTTTTGCGTGCGGACGGCGCGTTCGGCCCCTACGCCGCGCCGGAGCTGCAGCATCTTGCGGCGCATCTGTTTGACTCGGCCGCGCCGGTCTTTGCCGGCGAGACGGCGTCGCTCTCTTTGCAGTTCGCGCCTTCGCGCCGGGAGGAATGCGACTTTGCCGCGCTGAAGATCCACGCCCTGCTGCGCTCGGGCGCTTATCGCTGCCGCGACATCGCCGTTGTGTATTCCGACGCCGATGCCTATGCCGACGAGATCAAATTCAGCTTTCATAAATACGGCGTTCCCGTCTTTGAAGACCACCGCGCCGGGGTAGAAAACGAACCGCTGATGCTGCTTGTGCGCAGTCTGCTTGCGCTGCGTGCCCGGGGCTTTTCCACGGAGCTTTTGATGCGCTATCTGAAAACAGGCCTGACCGGGATCGACGCCGATGAGATCGCGGACGCGGAAAACTACGCCCTGCTGTGGGATCTGAACGGTTCCGACTGGCAGACCGACTGGACGGCGAACCCGGACGGCTTCGGTGCGCCGATGGATGAAAACCGCGCCGAACGGCTCCGGCGGCTGAACGAGATCCGCGGCCGGATCGTCTCACCCCTGCTCGACTTCCGCGAAGTGACCGGGGAAGCCGATGCGGCGGCAGTCATGGCGCAGATCTATACGTTTTTGAAACAGCAGGGGATCGATCAGGCGCTCAAAGCCTACGCGATCTCGCTGGAAGAAGCCGGGGAGCCCTCACTTGCGATCGCGCAGGAGCAGATCTGGGACTGCCTGATGGCGGCGCTGGACGATGTGGCCGGGGCGCTCGGAACGCGCACCGTCTCCGCAAAGCTGCTGCTCGACGTGTTTTGCGCCGTTCTGCGTGCGCAAAGCCTCGGCAAGCTTCCGGACGGCTACGATGAAGTCGCGCTGTGCGACAAGGCGCGTATGGTCACGCAGACGCCGAAGGTCGTGTTCGTGCTCGGCGCAAACGCCGGACTGTTTCCCCG
>CACYHA010000027.1:22578-38705 GCA_902774035.1 Oscillospiraceae bacterium
GCGCTGTTTTCCCATTATGAGATGCAGCGTCTGCAGCCGGTGCTGCCGGCGCTTGCCGAAGAGGAACAGCGCCGGACGCTTTCCGAGCGCCATCTGATCTATCATGCCCTTTGCAGCGCGAGAGAAAAACTCGTCGTGTCCTGGAGCCTTTCCGGCACGGGGGGCGAAAAGATCGAACCCTCCCCGCCGGTCGAGCATCTTCGGCAGATGTTCCCGCGCCTTTCCGCTTTGGGCTTTGACGCCCTGTCTGCCGACGCCTTGTGCGAGGCAAAACAGCCCGCGTTCGAGCTTTTGGCAAAGCGCTTTCAAAAAACCGACGCCCAAACCCAGGCGCTCAAACGCTATTTTGCAGAGGAAGCCGACTACGGCGCACGGATGCGCACCATGGAACGCGCCGTGAAAAAAACAGGCTTCGCCTTTGAAGACCCGGCGAATGCCAAAGCTCTGTTCGGCGAACGTCTGCGCCTTTCCGCCTCGCAGTTGGAAACCTACGAGGAATGCCCGTTCAAATACTTCTGCCGCTACGGGCTGCGGGCCGAACCGCGCAAACAGGCGCGTCTGGATCCGGCAAACAGCGGCACCGTGGTGCATTATGTGCTGGAGCATCTGCTCAAAGAGCACAGCGGAAAAGCCTTTGTTTCCCTGAAAAAGGAGGAAGCGCAGACCCGGATCCGGGAGCTTCTGCGCGAATACATCGACGCCTACATGGGCGGCACGGCGGACAAATCCGCCCGCTTCCTGTATCTCTATGACCGGCTGGAAAAAACGCTGCTGACCGTTGTGGAACGGCTGCTGACGGAGTTTTCCGACAGCGCGTTCGAGCCGGTGGGCTTTGAGGTGAAGATCGGCGCCCACGGCGAGGTCAAGCCCTACACCGTGCCGCTGAAGGACGGCTGCATCGAACTGCGCGGTGTGATCGACCGTGTGGACAGGATGCAGAAAAACGGAAAAAACTATATCCGCGTGGTGGACTATAAAACGGGCGGCAAGCTCTTTGCGCTGTCCGACGTCCTCGGCGGACTGAGTATGCAGATGCTGCTGTATCTGGTCGCCCTCTGGCGCGACGGCAGCGGCGACTATCGGGATATGATCCCGGCCGGCGTGCTGTATCTTCCGGCGAAGGCCGCGGCCTTTGACACGAGCCGCAGCGTCGGCGCCGAGGAGATCGAGCGCCTGCGCATGGACGGCGGCGCCATGGAAGGAATGCTGCTGAACGACGCGGACGTGCTTACGGGCATGAGTCTCGACGGCTCGTTCCGCTTTTTGCCGGCAGGCGTGAAAAAGAGCGGCGGCGCCGTCACGGGCAATCTCATCACGCTCGAACAGCTCGGCAAGCTCGTCCGGCGGATGGATAAGATCATGGCGCAGATGGGCGACTCCCTGCACGCAGGGCAGGTGCCCGCAAAGCCGGTGCGCGGAAAGACCCACGGACAGACCTGCGAATGGTGCGATTTTGCGTCCGTCTGCCGCAGGGAGCACGGCGACGCGTTCCGCTATCTGCCGCAGATGACGCACGCCGAAAGTCTGGAAGCTTTGGAAGGGGAGGATTGAGATGGAACGACGCTGGACTTCTGCGCAATCGCAGGCGATCACCGCCCGGGGCGGCAATCTTCTTGTCTCTGCCGCCGCCGGTTCGGGTAAAACCGCCGTTTTGGTGGAGCGCGTGATCCGTCGTTTGACGGATGCTGCTCACCCTGTGACCCCCGACCGGTTTTTGATCGTGACCTTCACCCGCGCCGCGGCGAGCGAGATCCGCACACGCATTTCCGCCGCGCTGGAACTCGCCATTGCCGCCGACCGGACGAACCCCTTTCTTGCCCGCCAGCAGATGCTGCTGCCCTTTGCGCACATCTGCACCATCGACGCGTTTTGCAGCGCTCTGGTGAAGGAAAACTTTGCGGCCCTCTCCCTTTCGCCGACGGTGAAGACCGCCGACGCGGGCGAGCTGGAGCTGCTTTCCGCCGCCGCGCTGGATCAGACGCTGGAAGCGTTCTACGCCGAGGGCGACCCGGCGTTTCTGGAGCTGACGGAAACCGTCTTTCAGGGCAGGGACGACAAAGCGCTGCGCGAGGCGGTGCTCTCGCTGTACACCGCTTCGGTGGCCTATCCCTTCCCGGCGCTCTGGCTCAGGCAGGTGCGCTGTGCTTTCGATGCCGACACGCCCCTTGTCCGCTCCCCTTACGGAAGCGTGCTGCTGCACAGCGTGCGCTCCGCTCTGGATTACTGTGAAACGCTGCTGAAAATGCTCTGGGACAGCATCGGCGACGACGAACTGCTGCGCGCGCTCTTCTCCGACGCCGTGCAGGACGACGGGACCCAGCTCTCGCGCATGACGGCGGCGCTGGAAAAGGGGGACTGGGACGCGCTGTGCGATGCCGTGCTCTCCTATACCCCGGCGCGGCGCGGCCGTGCGCCGAAGGGCATGGGCGACGATCCGGCGATTCTTTATCTCGCCTCCCTGCGCGAAGCGCTCAAGGATGTTCTGAAAAAGAAGCTGCCGCCCCTGTTCGCCAGCAGCGAAGCGGAATTCTCCGCCGATATGGCGGCCTTTGCGCCGCGTGTGGACGCGCTGACGCGGGTCGTTTCCCTCTATGCCGAGACCTTCCGCGCCCTGAAGGAGGAGCGCGACAAGGTCGATTTCAACGATATCATGCACCACGCCCTTTCCCTGCTGGTCACGGCGGATGAAGACGGCAACGTGCAGACAACGCCGCTGGCGCTGTCCCTCAGGGATCAGTTCGAGGAGATCCTCATCGACGAATATCAGGACACCAACCGCGCCCAGGACATGCTCTTTGAGGCGATCTCCAACGGCAACCTCTTCCGCGTCGGCGACGTGAAGCAGAGCATCTACCGCTTCCGGCAGGCGATGCCGGAGATCTTCATGGCGCTCAAGGATGCTTACCGTCCGTATGACGCGGCTGCGCCGGTTTTCCCGGCGAAGATCGTTTTGAAAAACAATTTCCGCAGCCGGAGCAGCGTGACCGGCGCGGTGAACTTCGTCTTTTCGCAGGTGATGAGCCGGCAGACCGGCGATGTGGATTATGACGGCGAGGAACAGTTGGAGGCTTCCGCGCCCTATCCGGAAAAGGCCGACGACTGCTGCGAGCTGCATCTGCTGGACATTGCCGCGCTGGACGCCGAGGAGGACGACAGCGACGCCTTTCAGGCCGATTACGTTGCAAAGCGCATCGAGACGCTGCTTTCCGAGGGTCTGACCGTGACCGAAAGCGGGGCGCAGCGCAGAGCCGATTACCGCGATTTCTGCATCCTGCTGCGCTCCATCAACGGCGGGCGCGGCGTGATCTATGCCGACGCGCTGCGCAAGCGCGGCATTCCCTGCTACACCGAGATCGCCGCTGATTTCTTTTCCGCGCCGGAGGTCGCGCTGCTGCTCAATCTTTTGCGTGTGCTCGACAATCCCAAGCAGGACGTGGCGCTTTTGAGCGTGATGATGAGCGTGCTGTTCGGCTTTTCCGTCGACGAGACCGCCGCTTTGCGCGTGGGCTGCCCGCAGGGCGACATCTATGCCTGCCTGCTGGCGGCAAAAAGCGAAGGGAACGAAAAAGTGACCGCGTTTTTGCAGCAGCTTTCTCTGTGGCGGTCGCTGTCGGTCTCCATGCCGCTGCGCGATCTGCTGGTGCGCATCTACGAAGAAACGGCCATCGTCAGTGTGGTCAGCGCCCTGCACGAGGACAGCGCGAAAAAACGAAACCTCATGCTGCTGCTCGATTATGCAAAGACCTATGAGGACAGCGGTTACCTCGGCCTTTCCGGTTTTATCCGCTTCATCGACCGGCTGGAGCGCTCCGGCGGCGACCTTGCCGGCGCGGTCGGCGTTTCGGCCGACGCAAACGTCGTGCGCATCATGTCCATCCACAAATCGAAGGGTCTGGAATTCCCGGTGTGCATCGTCGCCGGATGCGCGACCCGCTTCAACCGCAGCGACGAAAACAAAAACCTGATCGTGCATCCGCGCCTCGGCGTCGGAATCAAGCAGCGCGATCTGCTGACGCTTTCCCAGGTGCCGACGGTCTGCCACCGCGCGGTGCAGACGGCGCTGCGCGACGACATGATGAGCGAAGAGCTGCGGGTGCTCTATGTGGCGATGACGCGGGCGAAGGAGCGTCTGCTTCTGGTCTGCGCGGCAAAAGGGATCGACAGGGTGATGGAAAAATACCGTGCGCGGCTCTGCGCCGGAAGCCCGGTCATGGCGCCCTTTGCCGCGGCGAACGCGGCGAGCTATGCCGACTGGCTGCTGCCCGCGTTTGCGCGGCACCCGGACGGTGCGCCGCTGCGCGAGGCCGGCGGGCTCGGGGACGACATGATTCTTCCGGCGCAAAGCCGGCTGCGCGTGTTTTGCAAAAGCTGGAGCGCGCCGCAGGCAAGCGCCGCGCCGCCGCAAACGGTTCGGCAGGCGGACGAAGCCTTCCTGGCCGCGCTGCGGGAAAAGCTGGCGTGGGAATATCCCTTCCTTCCGCTGACAAAGCTGGTCAGCAAGCGGGCGGCCTCCGAAGTGGACAAGCGCTTCATCGACCGCGATTATTTCGCTTCCTCGCGTCCCGCGTTTCTGACAGAGGGACGGCTCTCCGCCGCCGAAAAGGGCACGGCGACGCACACCTTCATGCAGTTTGCCGATTACGAAAACGCCCGCCGCGATGTGGATTCCGAGATCGCCCGCCTGTGCGAACGCGGCCACATCAGCGCTGTGCAGGCCGCCGCCATCAACCGCGCCGCCGTGCGCCGCTTCTTCGAAAGCGCGCTTGCCCGCCGGATGATGGGGAGCGAACTGCTCCTGCGCGAAAAGCAGTTCACGGTGGAAGTGCCGGTCACCCGGCTATATGCGGGCATGGAAGCCTTTGCCGACGAAAAGGTGCTCATTCAGGGCATCGCCGACTGCGCGTTCCTCGAGGACGGCAAGCTCGTCGTGGTGGATTACAAGACCGACCGGCTGCAGACGGCGGAAGCGTTCGCCGAAAAATACGCCGGGCAGGTGCGGATTTACAAGGAAGCGCTGGAGCAGTGCACCGGCTATGAAGTGAAGCAGACGCTGCTGTATTCGTTTTATCTTTCCCGGGAAATCGAGGTCCCGGCGGTTTGACAACCGACACAAGTTATGCTATACTATATTGAATCAAAACAGGGAGGTGCGCCATGAAAAAACGGGAACGCGATTCCGGGATGGAATTGCTGCGCATTTTTGCCATCCTGCTGGTGATCGGCGTGCATATGTTTTCCTACGGCGGCTTTTACGACGCCTGCAAAGCCGTCGGCGGCCACGTGCATTCCACGGCGCTGCTGATGAAGATCGCCACGCGCTCGGCGGTGAACATCTTTGTGCTCATCACGGGCTATTTCATGGTGGATCGCCCCTTTGATCTGAAAAAGAGTCTGCGCCGCAGCGCCGGCGTCTATCAGAAAATGCTGTTCTATTCCGTTGTGCTCACGGTGGTCTTCCTGTGCCTCGGCTCGGAATATCTGATCGCGCGGGGGAAACTCATGGAACCGTGGCAGGCGGTTTTGAAGGGCCTGTTCCCGGTGACGAGCCAGACGTGGTACTTTTTGACGAACTACCTGCTGCTGTGTCTGCTGATCCCGTTTTTGAACATGGGGCTGCAGATGCTCACAAAAAAGGAGTTCCGTCTGCTTCTGATCCTCCTTGTGCTGCTGCTGTGCGTCTGGCCGACGGTGCTGCCGATGCGGCCGTTCAAATATGTCTTCGAGCCTTTCGGCTACAAGGGCTTTTTGACCGGCAAGAACATCTTCCATTTTGTGCTCATGTATATCCTCGGCGGCTATCTCAGCTTTTTCACCGCGCCGCGCAAACGGCCGAACTTCTGGTTCCTTGGCGGCGCGGTCGGCACGCTGCTTCTCAACTATCTGCTGTTTACCCGGCTGCCGGGCTGGTTCAACTATTCGGAAGTGGCGCTGATGTATTCCAATCCGCTGGTGATCGCCAACGCCGTGTTCCTGCTGCTGTTCTTCCGGGACGTCCATTTCCGTTCGAGGCTCGTCAATCTGCTGGCCTCCACAACGCTGGGCGTCTACGCGATTTCGGAGTTCCGCTTTCTGCGCACCTACCTTTGGCGGTGGATCCACTTTGACAAGGCGGACTGCGGCAATGTGTTCAAAAACGTGCTTGCCGTGGCTGCCGCTGCGCTGGCGGTCTTCCTTGCCTGCGCCGTGATCGACCTGCTGCGTGCGCAGCTCTTCCGTCTGATGGGCTTCCTGTGGAAGAAATACGCCAAGCCCCGGCTCTCTGCGAGGCGCAGCGCATGAAAAAGGAACGCGATTCCGGCATGGAGACGCTGCGCCTGCTGGCGATGGCGCTGGTGATCCTGGTCCATGCCTTCAGCTACGGGAACTTTTTCACCGCCGCGTCTGCCGTCGGCGGCCATGTGCGGGCGTCTGCCGTGCTGGTCAAGCTCGCCACACGCGCCGCGGTCGATCTCTTTGTGCTGATCTCCGGCTATTTCATGATCCGCGCCCCCTTCGAACTCAAAAAGCTCTATCGGCGCGCCGGGTCGATCTATCTGACGATCCTGTTTTATTCGGTCGTGCTCACGGCGGTCTTCCTCTGCCTCGGCAGGGAAACCCTGATCTATGAGGGCGCACAGATGGCGCCGGGCAAGGCTGTGCTGCGCGCGCTGTTTCCGGTCAGCTCCCAGCAGTGGTACTTTTTGACGGACTATCTGCTGCTGTGTCTGCTGGCGCCGTTTGCGAACCTCGCGGTGCAAAAGCTCACGCAAAAGCAATATGCCGTTTTGCTGGCCGTGCTGCTCTGGATCTTCTGCGGCTGGATGACGCTCACGCGCGTCGAACCCTTCCGCGGCTGGTTCGTGCTCTATGGCTATGACGGTCTGGTCAGCGGAAAGAACGTGATCTGGTTCCTGGTGCTTTATCTGCTGGGCGGCTATGTCTCGCTGTTCGGCAAAGAGCGCAAGCGGCCGAACCCCGCCTTTCTTCTGCTGGCGCTTGCCGCGCTGCTGGCAAACTTCTATCTCTACACCCGGCTGCCGAAATCCTTCGGCTGGCGCGACACCGCGACCAAATATACCAACGTCTTCGTCCTGCTGTTCGCCGTGGCGGTGCTTCTGTTTTTCAAGGATCTGCATTTTCACTGCAGACCCCTCAACCGCTGCGCCTCCCTGACCCTCGGGATCTATGCCATCCATGAGTTTTGCTTTGTCCGCCATCAGATCTGGTCGCGCCTCGATTTCAGAGCCATGGACTGCACCTCGATCCTCAAAAACGCCGGCCGCCTCGCTTTGATCGTGCTCGGGATCATGCTCGTTTGCGGCGCGGCGGAGTTTTTGCGGCAGGAGTTGTTCCGTCTGCTTGCAAAAGGGTTCAAAAAAATCAAAAAAACGGAATAAAAAATGAAAATAGACCTTGATTTTTGAAAAAATCTGTGATACAATACCTTTCGCATGATTTTGCGACGGCAAAATCCGACGCAATACGAATTAATGTAGACAGAGGTGAAACACAATGAAAGAAGGCCTTCATCCGAAGTATGAACAGACGACCGTCAGATGTGCCTGCGGCGCTGTGATCGAGACCGGTTCCACAAAGAAGGATATGCGCGTGGATATCTGCTCCAACTGCCATCCGTACTTCACCGGCAAGCAGAAGCTCGTCGATACCGGCGGACGCGTTGACAGATTCAACAAGCGTTTCAACCTTGCAAAGAACAAATAATTGCAAGCAGAGAAGAGAAAAAGGCAGAGCGAAAGGGGCTCCTTCCGTAAGGATGTGCCGCCCGTAAAACGCCTTTTTTCGCGATAACATCGTTAAGAAAACCGACAAGGCGCCAGCTTTTGTCGGTTTTCTATGCCTTGTTCTCACGAAAAATAGTCTGCTTTACGGGTGTGCCGCCCGTAAAGCGTCTCTTTTCCGCGATAACAGCGTTAAGAAAACCAACAAGGCGTCAGCCTTTGTCGGTTTTCTGTGCCTTGTTCTCACGAAAAATAGTCTGCTTTACGGGTGCGAAGCAGTTTTTGAAGTGCAAAAATTTCTTCTTCTTCAAAGGCAAAGCCAAAAGCCGCAGGAAACCTGCCGGTTTTCAAGGGTTTTGGCACAGCATTTGGAAATTTTTGCCTTCAAAAACCGACACATCCTTACGGAAGGAGCCCCAAGTGTCCGCCTTATTTTCATCGTTGAAACGGAACCGGAAGACAGAGACAATTCCGATTTGCATTTCCCGGAGGTGATCCCATGGACAGCTATAAAACGGTCGAACGTGAGGCGGTGGATGAATACACTGTCAAAAAATCGCGTTTTCTCGGCTACGCGAAGCCGGTGACCACGGCGGAAGCGGCGGTCGCTTTCATCGAACAGATCAAAAAGAAGCACTGGGACGCCACCCACAACGTCTATGCCTATATCCTGCGCGAGGGACAGATCCGCCGCTACAGCGACGACGGCGAGCCCCAGGGCACGGCCGGGATCCCGGCGCTGGACGCCCTGCAAAAAGCGGAGCTGACCGACCTTGTCGTGGTCTGCACGCGCTATTTCGGCGGCATCATGCTCGGCGCGGGCGGTCTTGTGCGCGCTTATTCCCACACGGCGAAGATCGCCGCCGAAGCCGCGGGCATCATCACCATGGCGCGCTGCACCCTCGGCGAGGTCACCTGTGATTACACCTATTACGGGCGGTTGGTGCCTCTGCTTTGCAGCCACGGCGCGATCGTGGAAGATACGGCCTTTGCCGACAGTGTGACCGTGCGGTTCAAGGTTCCGGCGTCCGCTTTCGGCGCGCTTTGCGAGGCCGTGGTGGATACCAGCTTCGGAAAAGTTCGCCCCTTGGCGCTCGGAGAAATTTTTGATAAAATTTCCTGATGTTTTTTAGGGGAAAAAGCAAAAAAAATGTGTATATAGAGATAAAGTATCCGATGATTCACGCAGATGCGCAAATTCTGACGGCATTTTTTCCACACGGAGTGAATCTCGGTTGCGAAAGACGTTCGTCGATCGTTGGGGGTGGAAAGATGGAAAATATTCGTCTGCGTCAGCTTGAAAACGAGCGAAAGGTCATCGGCAGGTTCGGCTTTCTTTGCGAGAATACCAGAGGCAGAGAACAGCCGGAGGAGGAGTGCAGCGTGCGCACCGCGTTTCAGCGCGACCGCGACCGCATCATCCACTGCAACGCCTTTCGCCGCCTCAAGCACAAGACGCAGGTTTTTCTTTCTCCGGATTCCGACCATTACCGCACCCGGCTGACCCACACGCTGGAGGTGGCGCAGATCGCGCGTACCATCGCCGTCGGCCTCGCCCTCAACGAAGACCTGACGGAGGCCATCGCCCTCGGCCACGACCTCGGCCACACGCCTTTCGGCCACGCCGGGGAACGCGCCCTGAACGCCGTTTTGCCGGAAGGCTTCCGCCACTACGAGCAGTCGCTGCGTGTGGTTGAAAAGCTCGAAAACGACGGCCGCGGCCTGAACCTGACCTATGAGGTGCGCGACGGCATCGTCTGCCACACCCGCGGCAAGGAGGCCGACACGCTGGAAGGCCGCATCGTCAAGCTGGCCGACCGCATCGCCTATCTCAACCACGACATCGACGACGCCATCCGGGGCCGCGTGCTTTCCGAAGGCAACATCCCCGCGGACGTGCGCAAAACGCTCGGCGAGACCAAGTCCGCGCGGATCAACACCCTTGTGGTTTCCGCCATCGAGCACACCCGGGACGAGGTCGCGCTTGACCCCCGGGTGCAGAGCGCCTTCGACATTCTGCATGAATTCATGTTTGAACGTGTCTACACGAACCCGATCTGCAAGGGCGAGGAGAGCAAGGCCATCGCCATGCTTCAGCAGTTGTTCCGCTTCTTCGCGGAGCATCCGGACGAGCTGCCCAACGAATACATCTACATCGCCTGGCGCGAGGGCGCCCAGCGCGCCGCCTGCGACTACATCGCCGGCATGACCGACGGCTACGCCCTGCGCACGTTCAACCAATACTTTGTCCCGGCAGGGTGGAGCAAGTAACAATTTGCAATTCGCAATTTGCAATTCGCAATTGGAAGTGTTTGAAATTCGGCTTGCAATGAGATCAAGGTCGCAGAGAATCCCGCGTAATATGCTGCGATTTCGTCCGCAAATGGAAGTCGGATTAAAACTATCACATTGCAATTAAAAAAGTAGTCTTTTCTCTGCGTTTCACTTCGTATATTTTTAATTGCGAATTTCTATTGCGCATTGACTTAGGAGGTGATCTTTTTGCCGCGATTCAGCGATGATTTTTTGACCGAGCTGCGCCAGCGGATCGACATCGAGCAGCTCATCTCTTCCTATGTGCCGCTGAAACGGCGCGGGAAAAACCTTGTCGGACTCTGCCCGTTCCATAACGAAAAGACGCCGTCCTTCACCGTTTATCCCGAAACGCAGAGCTATTACTGCTTCGGCTGCGGCGCGGCCGGCGAGGCTGTCAACTTTATCCGCGGCGTGGAGCATCTGGATTTTGTGGAGGCTGTGCGCTTTCTGTGCGACCGCGCAGGCATGGCGATGCCCGCGGAGGGCTACGACGATTCTATGGCGCAAAAGCGGCGTCGTATGTTCGAAATGAACCGCGAGGCCGCGCGTTTCTTCCATGAAACGCTGCTTTCTCCCCGGGGTCAAGCCGCCCTCGCCTATTTCCGCGAGCGGGGATATTCCAACAAGACAATCACGCGCTTCGGCCTCGGCTACGCGCCGGATACATGGAATTCCCTGCGCGACCATCTGCGCGGCAAAGGCTATTCCTATGAGGAACAGTTCGACGCGAACCTTGTCCAGCGAAGCGAAAAGAATGACCGCAAGAGCTACTACGACAACTTCCGCGGCCGCGTGATCGTTCCGATCATCGACCCGCGCGGCAACGTGGTCGCCTTCGGCGCCCGGGTGCTGGACGACAGCAAACCGAAATACATCAACACCTCGGACACGCTGATCTATAAAAAAAGCCTCGGCGTATTCGGCCTGAATTACGCCAAGAACTCCAAGGCCGGTTCCCTGATCCTTGTGGAGGGCTATATGGACGCCATCGCCTTGCATCAGGCGGGCTTTGACAACGCGATCGCCTGCCTCGGCACGGCTCTGACCGGCGAAATGGCGCGGCTGCTGCTGCGCTACACCGACGAGATCGTGCTTTGCTACGACGCCGACGAGGCCGGCCAGAAGGCGACCCGGCGCGCCATCGACATCTTCAACTCCGTGGGCGCAAAGCTGCGCGTGGTGCACCTTTCCGGCGGAAAGGATCCGGACGAGATTTTGAAAAACTACGGGCCGGAGCGCTTTCGCAGCCTGCTGGAGGGCGCGGCGAACGACATCGAGTTCGGCCTTATGAGAGCGAAGGACGGTCTGGATCTGACCTCCGACGACGGCAAGGTCAAGTATCTCTCCCTCGCCGTGCAGTATCTCAGCACGGTCTCCGATCCGCTCGCCGCCGAGGTCTATGCCTCCCGGGTGGCGCAGGAGACGGATGTGGACAAGGCAGTGATCCTTTCGCGGATCGGCACACTGCGAAAGCGCCGCCGGATCCAGGAAAAAAACCAGCGCTTCAAAGATGTGCAGCAGGCGTCGATGAAGGAATATGCCCGCGCGGCCGCGCAAAGCGGCGCAACGGCCAAAGCCATTCACGCCGAAGAGCGGATCCTCTCGCTGCTATACATGAATCCGGATTTCTGGCCGTCGGTGCGCGAAACGCTTTCGCAGGAGGATTTTTCCGATGAGACGAACCGCCGCCTGTTTGCGGCGCTGACAGAGCGGATCGAAGCGCAGGAGAGTCTGGATCTGACCCACCTGTCCGACACGCTTTCGCAAGAGGAGGTCAGCAAGCTCTACGGACTTTGCAAACGCAGCGAAAAGCTGCCCGGAAGCAAAAAAGAGCTTGCGGACTGTGTGCGGGTCCTGAAAGAGGAACGCCAAAACAAGCGGGGGAGCGCCGTGGACGTGAGCTCGATGAGCGACGAGGAATTTCTGCAGGCGATCCGCAGCACAAATCGAAAATCGTAATCACTAAACCATATATATTATAAAGAAAGGCAAGGATGTTTGTGATGGAGAATCTGGAAAAGAGAGCAGTTTTCAAAGGCTTGATCGACAAGGGGATCGCGATGGGAAAAATCAATTCCAGCGATATTGACACCGCGCTCGTGGAAGCCGACGTGGACATTGAGGAGATCGAAAAACTATATTCCACGCTGGAGGCGCACGGCATTGAGATCGTGGACGATTTCAACGACGATATGCTGGACAGCATCTCCATGGATATCGACATCCCCAAGGGCTTTGACAACACGCTCATGACCACGGACAACAAAAACGCCGTGATCGACGACCCGGTCAAGGTCTATCTCAAAGACATCGGCCGCGTGCCTCTGCTTTCTCCCGAAGAGGAGATCGAGCTCGCCATCCGCATTTCCGACAACGACCAGGAGGCGAAGGACCGCCTGACCAAGGCGAATCTGCGTCTGGTGGTCAGCATCGCCAAGCGCTATGTCGGCCGCGGCATGATGTTCCTCGACCTCATTCAGGAGGGCAACCTCGGCCTGATCAAAGCCGTGGACAAGTTCGATTACACCAAGGGCTTCAAGTTTTCCACCTACGCAACCTGGTGGATCCGCCAGGCCATCACCCGCGCCATTGCCGACCAGGGCCGCACGATCCGCATCCCCGTGCACATGGTGGAGACCATCAACAAGGTCAAGAAGACCAGCAACATGCTCCTGCACCGCGACGGCAAGGATCCTTCGCCCGAAGACATCGCCGCCGAGATCGGCATGTCCGTTGACAAGGTTCGCGATATTCTGCGCATCTCGCAGGAGCCGGTCTCGCTGGAAACCCCCATCGGCGAGGAGGAAGACAGCCATCTGGGCGATTTCATTCCCGATGAGGACGCCCTTTCGCCGGCAGACGCCGCAGCCATGACCTTCCTGCGCAGCAAGGTCAACGAGGTGCTGGAAACCCTGACCCCGCGCGAGGCGGAGGTGCTGCGTCTGCGTTTCGGCCTGCGCGACGGCACGCCCCAAACGCTGGAAGAAGTGGGCAAAGAGTTCAACGTCACCCGTGAGCGCATCCGCCAGATCGAGGCCAAGGCGCTGCGCAAGCTGCGCCATCCGAGCAGAAGCAAGCATCTGAAGGATCTGTAATAAAGGAGCGCGCCATGAGCAAGATCTATGCATCCGTTTCCGAACTTGTCGGCAAAACGCCGCTGCTGGAGCTTTCCGCGCTGGAAAAAGCCCTCGGGCTGCAAGCGCGGCTGCTGGCGAAATTGGAAGCCTTCAACCCCGCCGGTTCCGCAAAGGACCGCATTGCAAAGCAAATGATCGAAGACGCGGAGAAGGCCGGACGGCTGCGGGAAGGTTCCGTGATCATTGAGCCGACCAGCGGCAACACCGGCATCGGCCTGGCCTCCATCGCGGCGCCCCGGGGCTACCGGGTCATCATCGTCATGCCGGACACCATGTCCCGGGAACGGCGCACCCTGATGAAAGCCTACGGCGCCGAGCTGGTGCTCACCGACGGCGCAAAGGGGATGTCCGGCGCCATTGAAAAAGCGCAGGCGCTCGCCGCTGAGACCGAAAACAGCTTCATTCCCGGCCAGTTTGTCAACCCTTCGAACCCAAAGGCGCATTACGAGACCACAGGGCCCGAGATCTTTACCGACACCGACGGCGAGGTGGATCTCTTTGTGGCCGGCGTCGGCACCGGCGGAACCCTCACCGGGGCGGGGCGCTTTCTGAAAGAAAAAAAGCCCACCGTCAAGGTGGTGGCTGTGGAACCGGAGACCTCCGCCGTGCTCTCGGGCGGGGCGGCCGGAAAGCACGGTCTGCAGGGCATCGGCGCAGGCTTTGTACCCGATGTGCTGGATCCGGGCGTCATCGACGAGATCATCCCCGTTTCGGATGCGGCCGCGTTTGAAACCGGCCGGCTGCTGGGAACGACCGAGGGCGTCCTTGCCGGAATTTCCGCCGGGGCGGCTCTTTGGGCGGCGATCGAGCTTGCAAAGCGGCCCGAAAACGCGGGCAAAACGATCGTTGCGCTTTTGCCAGACACGGGCGACCGCTATCTTTCGACGGCGATGTTCGAGTGAAGCCCCTTCTCCGTTCTATTTCATTGCCAGTTTTATCAAGGCGATCACGCCCAGATGCAGGGGATAGAACACATAGAAGAACCACTTGGAAAACGCGGAGCGATTGGCTTCCCGCTTCGGCTCGTCGGTCATTGCGAGCAGAGGCAGCGCCAGAAAGACGCCGAGGGCGAACAGGCTGGTGAAAACCGCGTCCCGCGGCGTGTAGCTCAGCGCCATTCGCTTGATCACCAGCTCGCCGAAGTATTCCAGCGCCACCGCGCTGAACGCGACGACCTCCTTCACGCGGCTGCCGCGCAGATAAAAGAAGATCAGACACCAGAGCGGCGCGTGGATGCCCCAATCGCAAAAATACGTCGCCGCGATGCAGAGCGCCGCACCGGGCAGCCGCAGGAAAAGCGGCAGCTCCGCATTGCAAAGCAGCAGCATCAGCAGACAAAAAAACAGCGTGAACAGCATGTTGAACGAATCCTTGCTGCTGTGCAGAAAATACCACGGGATCTGCGCGAGCACGGCGAAGATCAGCAGCCGCAGCAGATAGCGCCGGGGGTTGTGCGTGTAGCGTGCGCCCCGGGCGAGAAAGCAGCACATCACGGGGGCGGTGATCCGGCCCAGGACATGAAAAACCTGCGCCGTCGGCGTGGCAAACGGCAAAAAGTACCACCCGATGTGGTCGAGCAGCATACAAAAAGTCGCGATCCATTTGACCGTGTCGCGGCTGAAAGGACGCCGCAATTCCCGTTCATTCACGCCGATTCACCTCAATTTCCGTCTATATGGTCAATTATAACGAAATTGTGGAATCCGTCAATACGGAATTCATAAATTTCCAACAATATTCTAACACGACATTCAAAGAACCCCAACAAACGGTTCACATCTGTCGCCATTCAATAAAATTTTTTTAGATTTCAAAAAAACACTTGCATTTTTAAAAAAGCTCTGCTATAATTTAGGCACAAGATAATCAATCAATCTAATTCAAGGAGGAATTCCAAGTGAAAAAAGCATTATCTTTGTTACTGGCGATTCTGATGATCTTCTCGGTTTTGTCGGTAGGTACGTTTGCAACCAGCGGCACCGAAGGTGAAGGCGCGGATCCCACATCCACATCCACCATTCGCGACATCCTGATCGAAGCGAATGTGATGTCTGCCGACGACTGCATCCTGAAGTTCTATGTCGGTTCCGGCGAGTTCATGGGCGATCAGCGCGTGTTTGACTATGCAGAGCGCAGATTCGTCTCCAAGTCTCCCGAACAGCTCAAGACCATCGGCGATCCGTACGTGAAGTATCCGGAGCAGCCAGGCACCCAGAAGCCGGGCTCCACGGTTGCGCTTCCCCTTGTGAAGGCTCCGACCGGTTATGCGTTCAACGGTTGGCATTGTGTGGATGACAACTCCACTGCAGTTGCCGGCGTGAGCGGCTGGACGATCCCCGAAAACTTCAGAACTGTGAGCGGCGGCGTCGGCGAGTCCACCGCGGGCAAAGTCATCACCTTCCGCGCGATCTACGTTCCTGCTGACGTTGAAGAGCCCGTCTTCAACAAAGTGTTCGATATCCTTGCGAAGATTTTCGGCACCATCATCGGCCTCATCGCTTATGAAGGCGACACCAACGCGGGTATTGCGTTCGTGAGAAAGATCTTCAGCGGCATCACCGAGTAAGACTCTGATCGAATTAGATCGAATTAGATAAAAAGCGGCTTCAACAGCCGCTTTTTTTCGTGCAGAAAAAGGCGCAAGCCTTCCCCGGTGGCGGGGAAGTCGCAGAAGAAAGGCTCCTGTGGAGCGTTTCTTCGTTGTGACAGGATTCTCTTGTCGCGGCAACGGCAAGACACCGTAAAGAGTCATCGCGCACGAAGTTCTTCGGAAATGAGACAACAATGGTCGCGTGATGACGGAAGAGGTAAAATTGCGGCGCAGCCGCCACCACGCAAGCCTTCCCCGCTCGCGGGGAAGTCGCAGAAGAAAGGCTCCTGCGGAGCGTTTCTTCGTTGCGATAGGATTCTCTTGTCGCGGCAGCGGCAAGACACCTTCAAGAGGACCGCTCGCCGA
>CACYHA010000028.1 GCA_902774035.1 Oscillospiraceae bacterium
CTTTCGCCGTACCGGAACCCAAGCGGTTTCTCTTTCTTCGTCTATTCTTTCTCTTTGACAAGACAAAGAGAAAGAATGGACCCGCCGGAGGCTCCGAAATGTGAAAGCAAAAGCTGCGGCAGATGATAATTCGAAGCGGACGCAAACATTCGGCAAGACGCCATTCGCTCTTTCACTCCCCTTCGCGCGCGTGTGCGCGCATAAGTGTTGACGTCTTTCTTTCTATTCTTTCTTTTCTTTCTATATTGTGTGCGCTTGTTGTGCATCTGTTGTGCATTTGTTGTGCAAAATGTGTTCACTTTTCTGTTCACTTTTTTTGCCGGGAACCTCGAAACCCCTTGCGGCGCAACGGATTTCCCGCGTGCGGATGTGTGCAAAAATCTGTTCACTTTCGTGTGCAGATTGCAGCGATTTTCGCCGCGTTCTCTGCGCTGTCCGTCTTTCGGCCAAAATTTTTGTCGTTCCAAAACATCTCCCCATCACAAAGCCGGAAACGCGGTTTTGTCGCGCCTTTTCCGCAACGACCCGGCATTTCTTAATAGCCTTTAATCTCCATATTCACTTCTTCATTCTTAATTCCTGATTCTTAATTTTTCTCATTCACCATCCCAAAACCGACCAAGGAGGGGCACCCATGTCCTTTACCCATCTCCATCTCCACACCGAATACAGCCTGCTTGACGGGGCGTGCCGCATCAAAGAGCTGATGCAGGCCGTCAAAGCCAGGGGGCAGACCGCCGTTGCCATCACCGATCACGGCAATATGTTCGGCGCGGTGGAATTCTATAAAGCCGCAAAGGATGCCGGTCTCAAGCCCATCATCGGCTGCGAGGTCTATGTTGCGCCGCGCTCGCGCTTTGACAAGGTCCGCGGGGCGGACAGCGAGCGCTATCATCTGATTTTGCTTTGCAAAAACATGACCGGCTACCGCAACCTGATCGCCATGGTCAGCAAGGCGTGGACGGAAGGGTTTTACACCAAGCCCCGCATCGACCGCGCGCTTTTGCAGGAACACCACGAGGGGCTGATCTGCCTGTCCGGCTGCCTTGCCGGCGAGGTTCCCAGAGCGCTTTTGCGCGGCGATTTCGAGGGCGCGAAGCAGACCGCGCTGTGGTATGCGAAGCTCTTCGGCCACGGGAACTACTTTTTGGAGCTGCAGAACCACGGTCTGCGGGAGGAGCTGGACATCCTGCCCGACCTCAAACGCCTCGCTGCGGAAACGAACATCCCTGTCGTCGCCACCAACGACGCCCATTATATCGAACAGACCGACGCCGAGATGCAGGAGGTGCTGCTGTGCATTCAGACGAACCACACCCTCGGCGAAGATACCGGCCTTTCCTTCGGAACGCAGGAGTTTTACGTCAAAACCGAAGACGAGATGCGCACTCTTTTTCCCGATGTACCCCAGGCGATCCAGAACACCGGTGTCATCGCCGAACAGTGCAATCTGGAATTCACCTTTGGCCAAACGGTGCTGCCGCATTTTGAAGTGCCGAACCACATGGACCACTTCACCTATTTCAAAAACCAGTGCTTCTTCGGCCTTTGCCGGAAATTCGGCGACGACCCGCCGCAGAATTATGTCGACCGGCTGAACTATGAGCTGGACGTGATTCATAAGATGGGCTATGTCGATTACTTCCTCATTGTCCATGACTTTATCCGCTACGCGAAGGAGCACGGCATTCCCGTCGGCCCGGGCAGAGGCTCCGGCGCAGGCTCCCTCGCGGCCTACTGCATCGGCATCACGGGCATCGATCCGCTGCAATACAATCTCCTGTTTGAGCGCTTTCTCAACCCGGAACGGGTGAGTATGCCCGACTTCGATATCGACTTCTGCTATGT
The DNA here is from genome assembly GCA_902774035.1 of Oscillospiraceae bacterium. GTDB lineage: Bacteria > Bacillota > Clostridia > Oscillospirales > Acutalibacteraceae > UBA6857. The sequence goes on from CACYHA010000028.1 coordinate 1,849, forward strand.
CCGCCGGCAGGAGGTCATCGACTATGTGATCGAAAAATACGGCGAAGATCATGTGGCGCAGATCGTCACCTTCGGCACCCTTGCCGCCCGGGCCGCCGTGCGCGACGTGGGCCGTGTGCTGGGTCTGCCCTATCCGGCGGTGGACGCGGTGGCAAAGCTCATCCCCGCCGAGCTGAAGATCACGATCGACAAGGCGCTGAAGCAGTCCGCCGACCTGCGGCAAAAATACGAAAACGACCCCGACGTGAAGCGTCTGCTCGATCTTTCCCGCAAGGTGGAGGGTATGCCGCGCCACGCCTCCACCCACGCTGCCGGCGTGGTCATCACCCGGGAGCCGGTCGCCTACTATGTGCCGCTGGCCGTCAACGACGAAAGCGTCGTCACCCAGTACACGATGACGACCCTGGAGCAGCTCGGCCTTTTGAAAATGGACTTTCTGGGGCTGCGCACCCTGACGGTGATCGACGACACCGTGAAAATGATCCGAAAGAAGGATCCGTCCTTTTCGCTCGACAGCATCCCCGTCGACGATCCGGCGACCTTCCGGATGCTTTCCACCGGAAAGACCGACGGCGTGTTCCAGTTTGAATCCGCCGGCATGCGCAGCGTGCTCTCGCGCCTGAAGCCGGAAAGCCTCGAGGATCTCATCGCCGTGATCTCCCTTTACCGTCCGGGACCGGCGGACTCCATCGATACCTACATCAACAACCGCCACCACCCGGAGCAGACGACCTACAAATGCGAGCAGGTCAAAGACATCCTCGGCGTGACCTACGGCTGCATGGTCTATCAGGAGCAGGTCATGGAGATCTGCCGCAAATTGGCCGGCTATTCCTACGGCGCGGCCGACCTCGTGCGAAGGGCGATGGCCAAGAAAAAGTGGGACGTGATGGAAAAGGAGCGCACCCACTTTATCACCGGCGCAATGGAAAACGGGATCTCCGAACAGGCGGCGACGGAGTTGTTCGACGAGATGAGTCACTTCGCCAACTACGCGTTCAACAAATCCCACGCCGCGGCCTACGCCTTTGTGTCCTATCAGACGGCGTGGCTGAAATGCCACTACCCCTGCGAGCTGCTGGCGGCGACCCTGACCAGCGTGCTCGATTTCAGCCCCAAGGTGGCCGCCTACATCGCCGAGAGCCAGCGCCTTGGGATCAAGGTTCTGCCGCCGCACGTCAACGAGAGCGACGCGGGCTTTTCCGTCCGCGAAAACAGCATCCGCTTCGGCCTGCTCGCCATCAAGAATCTCGGCCGGGGCTACATCCGCGTGATCCTCGAAAAGCGGCGGAACCTGCCGTACCACAGCTTTTACGATTTCTGCAAGCGCACCCACTGCAGGGAGTTCAACCGCCGCGCCGTGGAAAGCCTGATCAAGGCCGGGGCGCTGGACGGTCTGGACATGACGCGCCGCCAGATGATCTATATGCTGCCGGAGATCATCGCGCAGATCGACGGCGACCGGGGACGGAACATCGCCGGGCAGATCGGCTTTTTTGACGAGGATTCCCCCTTTGCGAGCCTGGACGAACCGAAGGCGCCCGACCTCGGCGAATTTGACCGCGACGTGCTGCTCGAAAACGAAAAGGAGGTCACCGGCCTCTACCTTTCCGGCCATCCGCTCGAAGCCGAAGCCGCGCGCGGCGCAGCCCTCGGCGCCGACCGGGTGTGCGATCTGCTGCTCGCGGGAGAAGAGAACAACCAAAGCGCCGACAACAGGCGGGTGAAGGTCTTCGGCCTCGTGTCCGCCGTCCAGAAAAAGCAGACCAAAGCCGGCGAAACCATGGCCTTTGTCCGCCTCGAGGACATGACCGGAACGATCGAGTGCGTGCTCTTCCCGAAGCTGTTTGCCATCCACCAGACCGTGCTGCAGCAGGGACGCGTGCTCCTGCTGGAGGGGCGGCTTTCCCTGCGCGACGAAAAGGAACCCAACGTGATCGCCGAAAAGATCGACACGAACCCGCAGCCGAACGCCGGCGCGGCAGCCGCGTCCCCCACAGCGTCCGCAGCGCCGCAAAAGAAAACGCGCGCGGGCGTGTTTGTCCGCGCCGCTTCCGAAGCCGACCCGAAGCTCGAAAAGCTGCGTCTGCTCACGGAGATCTTCGAGGGCAGCTTCCCGGTCTATCTTTACACCGCCGACACGGGCAAATACCGCCCCTTCGCCCACATCTCCCCGAACGAGCCGCTGGAAAACGAACTGCGGCACATTTTCGGCGAAGAAAATGTGGCGGTGAGAAAGTAAAGGAACCGTGATGCGTTCAGAGGTGCAATTTGTGAACGAACGGGGCTGCTGCATTTCACAAAAAACGTCAAAGTAAAAGAAAGAAAAAGCGCTTTTTGCAGACTTGTTCTGTGAAGAAAGCGCTTTCTTTGCTTTTTACTTCGTAAAAGAAGCAGGGGGTTCTGCTGAACTCGCCGTTTTTTCGCCCTCGGCGTACTTTTGTACAGCCTCCGGTCAAAAACGCCGCCTTTTCCTGTGCGCCAACCCCCTTTCGGCCATTGACAAACCCCGACATTTCCTATATAATAAAAAGGATATGACACAAAAGCCAGGGAGGAAAGAACGATGTTGGAATTCTCATTGAACCAGGGCAGGCTGGAAATGCGGCGGGGCGAAAAAACGCTCTGCACCTTCTTTGAAGGCGGTCTGTTTGCCGAGGTCGGCTCGGCGGAGGATAAGTTCGCCATGAACCGCGGCTCCTTCAAGATCTCGGAGTCCGTGCTGGATCGGCGCGGGCTGTATATCCGCGAGATCAAAATCAAGGAAAAGTGGATCACGCTCTATCTCAACGAGGGGCGCGCACGGCTGGAGCTCCAATACGGCGGCGACCGGCTGAAGATCTCCTTCCTCGGGCTTTCCATCTATGACAAGCTCTGGCTGCGCATCCCGGCCATTCCGGAGGAGGCCGTGTTCGGCACGGGCGAGACCTTCAGCGAATTCAACCTGCGCGGCGAAAGCACCACCGTCTGGGTCAGCGAGCACATCAACGCAAAACAGGTCGCGACCAAGCTGGTCAAGAACTTTTTGCATCTCGGAAAACCCGAACGCAAAAAAAGATTCCACAAATATGCCTCCTACTATGTGCAGCCGACCTTTTTGTCCAGCCGCAAGTATTTCTTCCACGCCGACGCGACCTCCATCTCCCGCTACGACTTTACGGAGTCCCACGCCCATCTGGTGGAGATCAACGCCCTCACGCCGATCTATTTCGGCTTTGGCGACACATTCGAAGCCGTTCTCGGCAACCTGACCGACCTGATCGGCCGCCAGCCCACCCTTCCCGACTGGGTGTTCGACGGCGAGATCCTCGGCATTCAGGGCGGCACCGGCATCATGGACCGCAAGGTTGAGACCGCGCTGAACCACGGCATGAAGGTCGCCGGCGTCTGGATCCAGGACTGGGAGGGCCGCCGTGTCACCGCTGTCGGAAAACAGCTTTTCTGGAACTGGGAATGGGACAAAGAGCTTTACCCCGGCCTCGACCGCCGCGTTTCGGAATACGGCGAAAAGGGCATCAGGATCCTCGGCTACTGCAACCCCTTCCTCGCGGTGGAAAAGCCGCTGTATCAGATCGCGGCCGACAAGGGCTACTGCGTCAAGGACAGCGAAGGGGACGACTATCTGGTCACGATCACCACCTTCCCGGCCGCCATGGTCGATCTGACGAACCCCGAGGCCTACGAATGGATCAAGAGTGTCATCAAGGAAAACATGATCGCCTTCGGCCTCGCCGGCTGGATGGCGGACTTCGGCGAATATCTGCCGACGGACTGCGTGCTGTTCAGCGGCGAAGACCCGGTGAGCGTACACAATATCTGGCCGACCCTCTGGGCAAAGGTCAACCGCGAAGCCCTGCAGGAGACCGGCATGGAGGGCAAGCTCCTGTTTTTCACCCGTTCCGGCTATACCGACACCGTGAAATATTCCACCATGATGTGGAACGGCGACAACCATGTCGACTTCACCTTTGACCTCGGTCTGCCGTCCGTCATTCCCGCCATGCTGTCGCTGACCTGCTGCGGCTTCGGCCTGAGCCATTCCGACATCGGCGGCTACACCACCTTCTTCAACCTCAAGCGCAGCGAGGAGCTGCTCATGCGCTGGCGCGAAATGAACGCCTTCACGCCCATGCTGCGCGGCCATGAGGGTCTGAATCCCGACCTCAACGCCCAGTTTGACGCCAGCGAGGCCGTCCTGCGCCACGGCGCGGCGTTCAGCAGCATCCACGCCGCCCTCAAGCCCTATCTCATGGAAGCCGACCGCTACAACCACGAGCATGGCGTGGGCATCGTGCGTCCGCTGTTCTTCTATTACGACGAAAAACGCGCCTATGAGGAGACCCACGAGTTCCTGCTCGGCCGCGACATCCTTGTTGCCCCGGTGATCACCGAGGGCGCCGTGACGCGCGAGGTGTATCTGCCCGACGACGTGTGGATCCACGCGCCCTCCGGCAGAGAGTTCCGCGGCGGCATCCACACCGTGACCGCTCCCGTCGGCTCCATCCCGGTCTTCTTCCGCAAGGACGCGGACAAGGCTGTCCACGAGATGTTCGCCGCCATCACCTTCCCGAAGGAGGGCGAGATCTTTGGCTGATCTGCTGCAGCGTCTGAACAATGTCAACGACGTGAAGGTTTTTCCCGTGTTTGACGACGTTTTCCGCACCTTCGGCAACGTGCTTTCCGGCTTCGATTTTTCGCCGCTGACGGAGTATCTCGACGCCGAAACGTCCATTCCCCCGGCCGGCAACGTCTATGTGCCGTCGGTCGAAGCGATGGAAGCGACCGCCGTCGCCGAAACGATCCGCACCGTCCTTTACGGCGGAATGCCGATCCAGATCGGCTATTGCAACGGCCGCAACACCACCTACAACGGCTTCGAATACCACAAGGGGAGCGAGCTGAACCTCGCCGCAACGGACTGTATGCTCGTCCTCGGTCACACCTGGCAGATCGAGCGCAACACCTTCACCGTGGGGAACGAGACTGTCTTTTTCGTGCCGAAGGGCACGGCGATCGAGCTGTTCCAGACCACGCTGCACCTGTCGCCCTGCCGCGTTTGCGACGAAGGCTTCAAGGTGGCCGTCGTCCTGCCCCGCGGCACGAATACCCCGCTGAAAGAACCGCCCGCCTGCCGCGAAGGAGAAGCGCGGCTGCTGCTGCAGACAAACAAGTGGGTCCTCTCCCATCCCGACCGGGAACCCCTGATGAAGCAGGGCGCGTGGCCGGGGCTGGTCGGGGAGAACAAGGAACTGAAATACTAAAATAATTGAGAATTGAAAATTGAAAGTTGAAAATTATAGCTTTTTCTCAATTTTCCATTTTCAATTTCTACCGGAGGTTCATCATGTCTTTTTTGTCCGCTTATATCCCCATCGGTGTGCCGACTTTTCATTTGGAATCGGCGCAAAAGGAATTTGAATCATCCGCCGCCCTGCTGCGTGCGCTCGACGAAAACGTCGCCGTGCCGCAGGAGATGCTGCTTTCTCTCGACAAGCTTCGCGCGTTTCTGGCCGGGATCAAGCCCGACCTTGCGATCGTTCAGAACATCACCTTTGCCAACGCGGCCTACATGAGCGAGGTGCTCCACAGCTTCGACTGTCCCGTTCTGCTCTGGACGCTGCGCGAGCCCGTGATCGACGGCGGTCGCCTGCGGCTGAACTCCCTGACGGGCGCATATTCCGCCGCAAACATCCTGCGCGCGTGCGGCAGGCGCTTCGCCTATGTCTTCGGCGCCCCGCAGGAGGAGGCGACCCGGGCGCAGCTCGCCGCCGTGATCGCCGCCGCGAAGGTCAAAAAGGACATTTCCGCTCTGCGTCTGCTGCAGATCGGCCACACGCCGGAGGGCTTCGGCTTCGGCCGCGCGCTGGACAGCGAGATGCTTTCGGCCTTCGGCGTGCGCCTGACAAGCATCGAAGCGCGCGAGCTGATCGACCGCGCCAAAGGCTACGGCGACAGCGAGATCGCAGAGTACCTCGCGAAGGCCGGACAGAGCATCCGCGGCCTCGACGCCACGCCGGAAAAGAACAGGCTCGACTTTGCCCGCCTGTTCAAAGCCTACGACACCTATGTGAAGGAAAACGGCATCGGCGCAGTCTCCAGCCGCTGCTGGCCGGACTTTTTCACCTCCTTCGGCACGCCCGTGTGCGCCGTCCTCGCCATGCTCGGCGACAGCGGCGTTCCGGCCGCCTGCGAAGCGGATTCCTACGGCGCGCTGTCCATGTTCATCGGGCAGACGCTCACCGGGAAGCCGACCTTCTTCGGCGATCCGGTCTCGCTCGACGAGGGCGAAAACACCGTCACCCTCTGGCACTGCGGCACGGCGGCCTGCTCCCTCGCCCGCGCGGACACCGGCGCTGCCTGCGGCGTGCACTGCAACCGAAAGATCGGCCCCACCCTCGACTTCGGCTGCAAGGCCGAGCCGAAAGTGACGATCTTCCGCATCGGCCGCGAGCCCGACGGCTCCTTCCGTTTCTTCATCTGCAGCGGTGAAGCGCTCGACAAGCCGAAACAGTTCACCGGCACGTCCATTGTCATCCAAACGAAAGCGCCGGCCCGGGAGGTGGTGGAAGCCAGCGTGAAAAACGGCTGGGAACCCCACTTCGTCGTCGCCATGGACGACATCGCCCCCGCGCTGAAAGCGCTGGCGGAGATGTACGGGATCCCGGTGGAGGAATATTAAACAGAAAATGACCGGTAGTCTTTTCACGGGCTGCCGGTATTTGCTGCAAAAAAAGAAAAACGACGCGGGATCCCACGTCGTTTCTGGTGAGGATAAGTGGACTCGAACCACCGACCTCTTGCATGTCAAGCAAGCGCTCTAACCAACTGAGCTATACCCTCATTTGCGGTTGCGAGCAATAGTTTACACTATTTTGGCGCAAATGTCAATAGCTAAAACGAAAAAAAATCGCCGACAATCGGAATTGCGGCGAATCTGTTTTTTTGTTTGCGGCTCAGATGCAGCCGTGGGCTTCCAGCACGCCGCGGGCCACGTCCGGATAGTCGGTGATGATCCCTTCCACGCCGAGGGCAGCCATACGCAAAACGCTCCTCGGGCTGTTGACCGTCCACACGTTCACTTCCATCCCCGCGCTGTGGGCGGCGTCCACCAGATTTTTCGTCACATAAAGGGAGAAGGGGTGCAGGGCGTCGGCGCCGATCTCCTTCGCCACGGCCAGCATGTTTCGGTGCAGGATCCGGAAGGTGACCTTGCTGTTCGGGCTGTAAAGGAAGCCGGTTTTCGTCGCCGGGTCGATCTTCTTTGCTTCCGTCAGCAAAGCGGGATCGAAGGAGGAGATCAGCAGCCGGTCGAACAGACCGTGTTCCTTGACGGCGGCGATGGTCTCGCCCACAATGGCCGTTTCGTTCTCCTTCGGGCTTTTCAGCTCGATGTTCAGCACGCGGAGCCTTTCGGCGGCAACGAGGTCAAGAAACTCGCCGAGGGTCGGGATGCGCGTTCCGGCAAACTTCTCGCTGAAATAGCTTCCGAAATCGTAGCCCCGCAGAACATCCAGCGTCATCCGGGAGATCAGCCCCGTACCGTTGGAGGTCTTGTCGATGGAGTAGTTGTGGCAAAGCACAAGCTGCCCGTCCCGCGTGAGATGCACGTCCGTCTCAAATCCGTCCGCACCCAGCTCCAGGCCGCGGCGAAAGGCGGGCAAAGTGTTTTGCGGCGCATAGATGTTGGCGCCCCGATGGGAAATGATGTTGATGTTTGCCATTGCAATCCCTTCTTTATTGATTCTTCTCCTACTATACACCCGATTTGCCGTCCTTGTCAAGGAATTGTTTCTTTTTTCGTTATGGGAATGAACCTGTATAGAAAGGGCGTTATGTGCGAAAAACCGTCGTGTTTTTGTATAAAATCCCCATAGATTCAAAGTTGACAAAATATTTATTATATGATACAATCTATCTTAGGCGAAATGGCGATGTATTCAGAATTCAAATAAGGGTGTGAAAACATGCGAGTCAGAAAACAGTCCTTAGGCAATCAGAATATGATCGGCGCAAAAGTCGAAGCCAAGCGGAAGGAACTTGGCCTGAAACAAGTGGACCTGCTCACCCGGCTGCAAATCCAGGGCGTTGAACTGTCCTCCTCCGGCCTTTCCAAGCTGGAAGGACAGATCCGAAAAGTCAGCGACTATGAACTGGTGGCCTTTGCCGACGTTCTCGGCGTCAGCGTCAATTGGTTGATCGGACGGGAAGACGACTGAACAGTTCCCGGCATAATCCCCCGAAGGGGTTGTTGCGTTTCGCAAAAAACGTCAAAGCAAAAAGGAAAGCGCTTTTTGCAGAGTGATTCTGTAAAACAGCGCTTTCTTTCTATTGGATTTTTCAAAAGGGTGTCGATTTCTGTGCTTTGACTCGACGTTTTTTCGCCCTCGGCGTACTTTTTCACAGCCTTTGGTCAAAGATCTCTGCTGCCGCGCAGCCTTGCTGCGCGGCGAAGGCGGCGGCGGAACCGTGCGGCCCCGGGGCCGCGCGAAAACGAAGCGAGGCTTCGTTTTGAACCGTGCAGGGCACGGTTCGTTCCGCCGCCGCTCCCCGCGCACGGCAGAGCCGTGCGCAAAAGCCGAAATAAAGCCGCCCTTTCCGGCTCCTTTCGTCACAATGAATAATTTTGCGCCGGAAAATTCTACTTGATTTTTGGCCGTTTTATTGTTAAAATAAAGTTTGAATAAATCTTTGCCTGTGCGCTGCGGCAAAAGGGAGAGGATACAGCCGATGGCCGATTTTTTTGAAGAGTCTTACCACAAATCCACGTTTGACAACATTTCCGAGGAAAAACGCCAAAAGATCCTCAGCGTGGCGGTCAATGAATTTGCGACCCAGGGGTTCGAAAACGCCAACATCAACACCATCGCCAAAAAAGCGGAGGTCAGCGTCGGTTCGCTGTATAAGTACTTCGACACGAAGACGGATCTGTTTCTCACCTGTGTGGGGCACGAGATCAGCTACCTCGGCCAGCTTCTGGAGGCTGTGACCACGGACGAAAGCGACATCATGCTGAAGTTCGAAAAGCTGCTGCGCGCCGCGATCACCTTCTCGCGCGAAAACGCGATCATCAACATGCTCTATAACGAATTCACCACCGAGAGCAACAGCCTTTTGGGCAAGCAGCTTGTGGAACAGATGGAAGCCATGACCGCCAAGGCCTACAAGGCTGTGATCGTGCAGGGGCAGGTGGAAGGCGAGGTCCGCGCCGACATCGACCCGGGCATGGCGGCGTTCCTCGTGGACAATCTCCTGATGGCGCTGCAGTTTTCCTATTCCTGCACCTATTATCGGGAACGCTACAAGATCTATGCAGGGGCAGACATTTTTGAAAAGGACGAGTTCGTGATCGAAAACATCCTGCGCTTTGTCAAAGCCGCACTGAAACCGCAAAAGTATCCGGAAAGGAAGGATTTAATATGAAATATGCACTTGCTTATGACGTCGGCACCACCGGCATCAAAACCTGTTTGTTCGAGATCGGCGACAGCATCCGTCTGCTGGCCGGAGAAAGCGAAGGCTATGCGCTTTACGTGCTGCCCGGCGGCGGCGCGGAGCAGGATCCGGACGAATGGTGGAGCGCCATGTGCAACACCACCCGGCAGGTCCTTTCCACCACAGGCGTTGCCCCCGCGCAGATCGACGGCATTTCCTTCTGTTCCCAGGGTCAGGGCCTTGTGCTGGTGGACAAAGACGGCAAGCCCGTGCGCCGCGCCATGAGCTATATGGATCAGCGCGCACGCAAAGAGCTCAAGGAGGGTTTTGCGGGCGGCATTCAGGTCGCCGGCGCGAACGTCTTCAAGCTTCTGCCCGCCCTGATGATCACGGGCGCCGCGCCCCTTTCCGTGAAGGATCCGGTCTGGAAATACAACTGGGTGCGCAACAACGAACCCGACGTCTTTGCGCGCGTATATAAATGGCTCGACGTCAAGGAAGCGCTGATCTGCCGCATGACCGGCGAATTCGTCATGACCCAGGACACCGCCTTCGGCGCGCTGCTGTATGACTACAAGAAAAAAGCGTGGAGCGAAAAGATGTGCAAGATGTGCAATGTCAACATCGACCACCTTCCGCGCATCATCAAATCCGCCGATCAGGTCGGCGGCCTGACGGCAAAGGCGGCGTCGGAGCTCGGCCTCGCGGAGGGCACGCCCGTCTTCGGCGGCGGCATGGACGCCTCGCTGATCGGCGTCGGCGCAGGCGCGTCCGCCATCGGCAAGACCCACATCTACATGGGAACGTCCGGCTGGGTCTCCACCGCTGTGGAGCCGAAAGCGCTGGTGGACACCGCGACCATGGTCGCGGCACTGGTCGGCGCTTCGGAAAAGACCTTCAACTACTGGGCGGAGCTGGAAACAGCCGCAAAGTGCATGGAGTGGGTGAAGGATCACCTTGCGCTCGACGAAGTGGGCATCTACATGAAGAAGCACGACGTGACCCAGGCGGACGACATGGAGCGCAAATATACCTCGCTTTACACCTATTTGCAGGACGTGATGAAAACCGTGCCCGCAGGCTGCGGCGGCGTGATCTTCACCCCGTGGTTCCACGGCAACCGCTGCCCGTTTGAGGACCCGAACGCCCGCGCCATGTTCTTCAACATGAGCCTTGACACCGGCAAGAGCGACCTGATCCGCGCCGTGGTCGAGGGCGTCTGCTTCCACATGCGCTGGATGCTCGAAGCGCAGGAAAAGAAGGTCAAGAGCAGCGACGCCATCCGCTTTGTGGGCGGCGGCGCTCTGGGTGAGACCACCTGCCAAATCCTCGCGGACTGCCTCGGCAAGCCGATCGAAACCGTGGCTTCCTCGCAGAACGTGGGCTCCGTCGGCGCAGCGGCCGTGGTCGCCGCCGGTCTCGGCCTGGTGGACGACGTCAACGACACCGACAAGTTCATTCAGGTGGAAAAGACCTATCTGCCCGACCCGTCGGTCAAGCCGGTCTACGACAAAAACTACGCTGTGTTCAAGCAGCTTTACAGCGCCAACAAGAAGGGCTTTGCCATGCTGAACGGGTAAGCCCGCAGAACCATTTTGAACAGCGCCCCGTCGCGGAGGAAATCCATGACGGGGCAATTTTAAAGGAGCGCTTTTATGAAAACATTTCATGTCGGCGTGATCGGTCTCGGCAACCGGGGCGGCTGGTGGGTCACGGAGCTGCTCGCCGACCTCGATTACATCCATGTGACCGGTCTGTGCGACGTTTACCGCGACCGGATCGACGCGGCGGCAAAAAAGCTGGAAAAGAAAGGCCGCCCCGTGCCGCCGGTGCAGACGGAGGACTTCCGGGCGCTGATCGACGCGCCCGAGGTGGACGTTGTGCTGGTGTTTTCCGCCTGGGCGAACCACTTTGCCTCGGCGCTGTACGCCCTACGCAAAGGAAAACCGGTCGGGCTGGAGGTCGGCGGCGCCTACAGCACGGAGGAATGCTTCACGCTGGTCAGAACGCAGGAGGAGACCGGCACCCCCTTTATGCTGCTGGAAAACTGCTGCTTCGGCGAATACGAGCTGATGGCGCTCAACATGGCGCGAAACGGCCTCTTCGGCGAGATCGTCCACTGCGACGGCGGCTATCTCCACGACCTGCGCGACGAGATCTCCCGCGGCAACGAAACGCGGCACTACCGCTTTTACGAATATCTGACCCGCAACGCCGAAAACTACCCGACCCACGAGATCGGCCCGATCGCAAAGCTCATGAACATCGGCAACGGCAACCGCTTTGTCTCCCTCGTTTCGGTCGCGTCCCGCGCCGCCGGCCTGCACACCTATATTGAAGAACATGGCGATTTACAAAAGAAATATGCCGACGTGGCGTTCCGGCAGGGCGACATCGTCAACACGCTCATCACCTGCGCCGACGGCGCCACTGTTGCCATCACGCTCGACACGACCCTGCCGCGCTATTACAGCCGCGGCCTGTGCGTGCGCGGCACAAAGGGCATGTATGAAGAAGCCACCCAGTCGGTGCTGCTCGACAGCGAGCGCTATGAGGGCGCGGAATGGGACTGGTCGCCCCAGTTCTGCAACCGCAAAAAATACGAGGACGAATGGCGCCACCCGATCTGGAAGCGCTACCGCGGCGAGGGCGTGAAGGATGACGGCCACAGCGGCCACGGCGGCATGGACTTTCTCGTGATCGACGCCTTCTTCGAAGCGCTCGACAAGGGGCTTCCCATGCCCATCGACGTCTGCGACGCCGCGACCTGGATGGCCATCACCGCACTTTCGGCGCAGTCGATCGCAAACGGTTCACAGCCTGTGGAGTTCCCGGACTTCACAAACGGACGCTGGAAGGAGCACCGCCTTGAGCCGGAATGGAAGTACCGGATCGGATGATGGAATAATCGCGCGCAAACGACTTGTGTTCTTAGAGGTGCCCAATTTCAAAATTTCTGTGAATGATACTCCCGAACACTGGAAATCCCGGGGCGAACGTGCTAAACTGAATGAGAAAAATCAAGGAGGTCTTTTCATGCTGAAATCCTTTGCCATCCGTGTTTCCTCCGCGGTCGTTGCGGCAGTCATGATGCTGGCGGCGGCTTTTGTTCCGGCCAGAAACTACGACGTGCGCGATCCGGAAGACTGCTTGCTCAACTTCTCGATCCTCTCGGACTCCCACATTGAGACCACGAATCTGCCGCGTTACCGCGTCTTCGTCAAGTGCCTGCAGGACGTGCGCAAAATCGAAAGCGGCAACGACGCCGTCGTTTTTCTCGGCGACAACACCATGAACGGCCAGGTGCTGGAAAACATGATGTTCCACGGCGCGGTGCGCATGATCCTGAAAAAAGACCAGCCGATCCTGCCCGTGGTCGGCAACCACGACATCGGCAACGACGAGGGCGACCCGGCGAAGCTCAGAAAGCGCTGGTGCGATTTCACCAACGCCTTCTTCGGCAAGAACGTCACGACCCCTTACTACAGCGAGGTCATCGGCGGCTGCACCTTCATCGTCCTCGGCCCGGAAAGCAACGCGGACACCTTTGCGCTTTCCATGAGCGAGGCGCAGTTCACCTGGCTGGACGGCGTTTTGAAAAAAGCCGCGGAAAGCAAAAAGCCCACCTTCGTCTTCTCCCATTATCCCCCGGACGACGCCGAACTGAACGGCGAGCCCACCGACCGGCTGATCGACATGATGGCGGAATTCAACAAGGAAAACGACCTGTTCTATTTTTACGGCCACACCCACATGCCGCTCTACCTGTTCTGGTCCTTCCGCGACGATGACGGCTTTCCGACGGTCAACCTGCCGCGTTTGACGGAGCTTGGCGGCGGCGAGGACAACGAGATCATCGGCAACACCGGCGTCGGCGCCGTGGTCGAGGTCTACGGCGACCGGGTGATCGTGCGCGGCAGAGATTTTTACCGCGGCGAATGGCGGATCGAATCCGACGGCGAGGTCTGCGAAAAGCGCTATGACCTGAAGAACCCCGAGCCGAAGAAAACGCAGGAGATCACCCCCCTGCCCTTCCCGTTTTTCCCGGTTCCGGAAACAACAACGGACCCGGCAGAACCGATCAAAAACTGAAATGAAAAAACGAGATGGCAGATCACCTGTCATCTCGTTTTTTTCGATCAACGATCAACTGTCAGCTTTCAACTCGAATTTGACCGCTCCGTCCTCGAATTTGGCAACATAGGCTTTGCCGGTTTCGATGGTGCCCTCGAGGATCTTTTCGCTCAGGGGGTCTTCGAGCTTTGTCTGGATGGCGCGCTTCAAAGGACGTGCGCCGTAGACCGGATCAAAGCCCTCATCGGCGACCATTTCCACCACGCTGTCGTCGAAGGAAACGTCCATTTCCATGGCGGAAAGGCGGCGCTTTGTCTGTTCCAGCAGCCGCTTTGCGATCTCCTTGATCTCCGGCTTCGTGAGCTGGTTGAAAACGATGATCTCGTCCACACGGTTGAGGAACTCCGGCCGGAAGGCGCGTTTGAGCTCGCCCATCACCGCGTCGCGGATCTGCTCCTCGCTCATCCGTCCGTTGTCCTCCTTGCCGTCAAAGCCGATGGCCTTGCCCTCGCCGGCGATCAGCTTGGCGCCGAGGTTCGACGTCATGATGATCACGGTGTTCTTGAAGTCGATCTTCCTGCCCTGGGAATCGGTCAGAATGCCGTCGTCAAGGATCTGCAGGAGCATATTGAACACGTCGGGGTGGGCCTTTTCGATCTCGTCGAACAGCACGACGCTGTAGGGCTTGCGGCGCACCTTTTCGGTGAGCTGGCCGCCCTCCTCGTAGCCGACATAGCCCGGAGGCGAACCGACCAGACGCGAGGCGTTGTGCTTTTCCATATATTCGCTCATATCCAGGCGGATCACGGCGTTTTCGTCGCCGAACATCGCCGCGCCGAGCGCCTTACACAGCTCGGTTTTGCCGACGCCCGTGGGGCCGAGGAAGATGAAGGAACCGAGGGGCCGCTTGGGGTCCTTGAGTCCGCTGCGGCCGCGGCGGATGGCGCGGGCAACGGCGGAAACCGCCTTGTCCTGGCCGACGATGCGGCGGTGGAGCTCCTCCTCCATATGCAGCAGCCGCTGGCTCTCTTCCCGCGTGAGCTCCGTTGTGGGGATGCCCGTCCAGCCGGACACGATCTGCGCCACCTCGTTCGCCGTGACTTCGCCGCCGGCGTGGGCGCTTTCCTCTTTCCAGTTGGTCTTTTGCGCGGTCAGCTCGGAGCGCAGCTTCTTTTCCCTGTCGCGCAGGGAGGCCGCCGTTTCAAAATCCTGGGCGCTGACGGCCGCCGCTTTTTCCTCGTTGATCTTCTTGATCTCGTCCTCCATCTGTTTGATCTCGGGCGGGACAGTGTAGGCGCGAAGGCGCACGCGGCTCGCCGCTTCGTCGATCAGGTCGATGGCCTTGTCGGGCAAAAAGCGGTCGGTGATATAGCGCGCGGACATTTTGACTGCGGCCGCGATCGCCTCGTCGGTGATCTTCACCTTGTGGTGGGCCTCATATTTGTCGCGCAAGCCCTTGAGGATCTCCACAGCCTCCTCCTCGCTTGGTTCGCCGACCTTGACAGGCTGGAACCGGCGCTCGAGCGCGGAATCCTTTTCGATGTGCTTGCGGTATTCTTCGAGCGTGGTTGCGCCGATGACCTGCAGCTCGCCCCGGGCGAGAGAGGGCTTGAGAATGTTCGCCGCGTCCACGGCGCCCTCGGCGGAGCCGGTGCCGATCAGGTTGTGCACCTCGTCGATGAAGAGGATCACGTCCTTTGCCGCCGTGACTTCGTCGATGCAGCTCTTGATGCGCTCTTCAAAATCGCCGCGGTATTTTGTGCCGGCCACCATGCCGGTGAGGTCGAGGGCGACGATGCGCTTATCCTTGAGCAGCTCCGGCACCTCGCCTTCGGCGATCTTCAGCGCGAGGCCCTCCGCGATCGCAGTTTTGCCGACGCCGGGTTCGCCGATCAGGCAGGGGTTGTTTTTGCTGCGGCGGGAAAGGATCTGGATCACGCGCTCGATCTCCTGCGTTCTGCCGATCACGGGGTCGATCTCGTTGTTGCGTGCCTTTTCGGTGAGATCCTGGCCGTATTTATCCAGATTCGGGGTGTTGCTCTTGCCGTTTCGGGCGCGTCCGGCCGCGGTTCCGCGCACGGGAGAAACGCCCTGTTTGCCGGAAAGCAGAGAATCCAGCAGCAGCGGCACGCTCACGCCGAGCTGGGTCAGCAGATAGCAGGCGGCGGAATCATCCTCGTGCAAAATGGCGGCGAGCAGATGCTCCGTGCCCACGTAGCCGGCGTTTTCGCCCCGTGCAAGGGAGATGGCAAGCTCGATGATGTGCTTGGAGCGGGGAGAAAAATCTTCCGGGGAAAGGACGGTCGGCACGCCGACGCCAATCGTTTTACGCAGCAGCTCATCCACAGCCTGAGAAGACACGCCCTTGCTCTGCAGCAGAGCGGTCGCCGCGCCGTTGTCTTCGCGCACGAGGCCGGCGAGCAGATGCTCCGAACCGATGTAGGTATGACCGAGGTTTTCCGCGATCTCAATGGCGGAATTCAGCGCCCGGTTCGCTTTTTCGGTAAAGCCGGTAAACTTATACATGTAAATCACTTCCTAAACTTATAATTGGGGGGATCGGAATTCGGAATGCGGAATGCGGAATTCGGAATTAAGGTCGCGGGAAAAGCGCAATAAATCTGCGGGTTCGTGCCGCGAAAAGAATCACTTTTGCGTTTTCGGTTCGTCGATTAGAAAAAACAACGCTTCGCAAACTCTTTTCACGCAGCGCGCAGCGCGGCGTTCTGCAATTCGGAATTCATCATTCCGATTTCCGAATTGGCCTTGCGCTTCAGCGCAAGGCCTCCTTCACCGCTCTGGCGCGCAGAACGTCGCGCTCGGCGGGGGTGCAGCTTCGGCCCTGGGCGCAGTTGAGCGTTGCCGGCTGGGTCTCCACCAGCAGGCGGGTCAGGGTCTGGACAGGGATATCCAGCACGCCCTCGGCGGCGCCGATGCGCACAAGGGAGCCGAGCTCCATAAATTCGGCGCAGGAGAGCATGTGGGCGCTTTGGAGAATGCCCCAGGCGCGCCAGATGCGGTCGATGAACACGTCGTCCTTCAACAGGGCTTCCCGGGCGCTCTTTTCCTGGGCGATGATCTGGTTCGCGATGGATTCCAGATTCTTGATCGCCGCCTGCTCCGAGATGCCCAGCGTGACCTGATTGGAAAGCTGGTAGATGTCGCCCACGGGCTTACTGCCTTCGCCGTAAGCGCCGCGCAGGATCAGCCCGAGCTTTGCGACGGTGTTCGCCAGCCGCTGCATCGCGCCGGAGCGCGACAACGCGGGCAGGTGCAGCATCACCGAGGCGCGCAGACCCGTTCCGAGATTCGTCGGGCACTGGGTCAGATAACCGAGGCGCGGATCGAACGCGATCTCCACCTTGCGGGAGAGGGCTTCGTCCAGCTCGTTTGCCGTTTCATAGGCGGCCTCGAGCGACAGTCCCGGGTAGATCACCTGCACGCGGACGTGGTCTTCCTCGCACAGCATGATGCTCACATCCTCGTCCTTGGAAAGGATCAGGGCGCGGCCTTCGCTGTCGGAGGCGAACTCGGGGCTGATCAGATGCTTTTCCGCCAGAGAGACACACTGGGTGTGCGACAGGGTGCGCATTTCCACATAGTCAAAGGTTTTTGCGCGTTTGCCGGTCAAAAGCGCGTCGCGCACGACGGCGTTGACCTTGTTCTTTCCGGCTTCATTCAGCCGTGACGGAAAGGGGTAGTCCTTCAGGTTGCGCGCCAGACGCACGCGGGTGCTCAAAACGATGTCTGCGTGTTCCGCGTTGTTTTCATACCATTTCATTTCCGGTCGTCCCCCTTGAGTTCCTTGATCTTGTCGCGCAAAACGGCGGCCTGCTCAAAATTCTGGCTCTCGATCGCCTTTTGCATCTCGGCCTCCAGCGCCGCGATCTGCTGTTCTGCGGTTTGCGCCTTTGGCGCTTCGGCGACCTTATCGGCGCCTTTCTCGTCGGGTTCAACGGTATAGTGGGGCGTCTTGCCCGCGTGCCTTGCCCTGCCGTGGATACGCTGGATCGAGGGCAGCAGACGGTCAAAGAATTTGTCGTAGCAATCCGCGCAGCCGACCATACCGCTGCGCACGATGTCCTCGAAGGAGCTGCCGCAGGTGCCGCAGTGCTCCGCCCCCGCGCCCTTCAGCGCCGGCATGGTGTCGTGGAAGAACGAGGAGAAGAAATTGGGAATGCTCAGGGAAAAATCATCGAGAAAATGGTCGTAGCCGAGCTTCTTTGCGCATTCCGAGCAAAGATGATGCTCTTCGGCCTCGCCGTTGACCACACGCTTGATGTGGGTCGTGGCTTCTTTTTGGTTGCAATTTTGACATAACATGGTGAAAACCTCCTTCGGAAGCTGTGAATTGTTTGTTGGTTGTCAGGGTGCGGCTGCGCCGCGTTTGCCTCATCCGTCAGCCTGCGGCTGCCACCTTCAGTCTCGCCTGCCGGCTCGGTCGGCGCTTCTGCCTGCGGCAGAGGTCTCCCCCGGAGACCCGCGCCCCACCAGCGGGGAAGGCTTGCGATGTGGCGGCTGCGCCGCATAGAATTCCTACTGCTCCTGCAGGACCGTCAGCAGCATGGATTTGAGGATCGCCGCGCGGACGGCGTCGCGCCGCGCCGGGTCGATCTCTTCCAGCGTCCGGTCGCTGACCGCCGCGCTCATCAGCGCCGCGTCGCGCTTGGAGAGCAAATCCAGATACACGAGGTTCAGCAGATGGCTGCGGCTCGTTTTTTCGTCCACCGCATCGCCGATGGCGCCGACGGTGTGCATGAGGGGCGTGGAGGCGTCGTAGCGGATCCGCGCGATGCGGATGCAGCCGCCGCCGCCCCGCCGACTCTCCACCAGGTAGCCGCGTTCGGGAGTGAAGCGGGAGGAGAGGACGTAGTTGATCTGACTCGGCACACAGCCGATGGTCTGGGCCAGCGAATTTCGCTGGATCTCGACCTCATTCTGATCTTCCAGCATTTCGGAGATCATGTGCGCAATCACATTGGACAGGTTCATCTTTCTCAACTCTTTTCCGTGGGGCTGCCGCGTTTCGGTGGCGTCCGCGAACCGCCCTGTTTCTTTTCTTTTGTCTTTCTGACTTTGACTTTCTTTGACCTTGCAAGTCTTATTATAGTCAAATTTGACCTTTGTGCAAAGGTCAAAAATAGTCAAATTTCTGCCGTCGTGCATTATTATCTCTTGTTTTCTTCGCTTTTCTTTGATTTTCTTTTATTTTCATATTTTTTAAAGTTTTTTCCGCCGGCGGTTTTCAGCCGGTTTTCGTGGGCGTTTGACTTTGACCTTTGATCTTCCTCCGGCGTTAAAGGAGCAGATATTTCCGTTTCCTTTCGCCAAAGGTCAAACTGTTCGCGCTTCATGGGCAAACCTCCCGGGGAATTGAAATTGGTCAGCGGTTAGCGGTTAGCGAAGGGGTCGTCGGTAAAAGCGAACGTGCAAAGCCTTCCGCACCTCACCCACCGGCATCCGCCGGTGGGTGAGGCCGGGAACCTATCAATCACCCTGCATCTTGCCATAAATCTCTTCTGCTTCGAATTATCATCTTCCGTATCTTTTGCTTTCACATTTCGAAGCCTCCGGCGGGTCCATTCTTTCTCTTTCCCTTCTAAAAGAGAAACCGCTTTGCGCGTATATTGACGTGGTCCCGTTCAAAAATCGGAAAAGTTCGCGCTTCATGCCCCGCCGGTGATCTCATTTATCCTCGTGTTTGCAAATACGCGGCTTCACCGAACGGTTTTCAACCTAAAGCACAAATGTCACACCGCAAATTCACATCTCACGCCGCGTAAAGGCGTTCTTGGGTAAGAGCGGGCGTTCGATCAAAAATAGACCCTTTCAACAAAAGTAAAAATCCCAGCCCATTCCGTTTGTCAGCGGTAGGCGAAATGACAGACGGCTTGCGCGGCAGAGGTAAGAGCAGACCCGGAGTGAAGAAAACTGTAGTGTTAATAGAGCATCTATCCGCAGCAACGCGCAAACGGCTGTCCTTCTTTCGCCGTACCGGAACCCAAGCGGCTTTCTCTTTCTTCGTCTATTCTTTCTCTTTGACAAGACAAAGAGAAAGAACGTATCGCAACGAAGAAACGCTCCACGGGAGCCTTTCTTCTGCGCCTTCCCCGCTCGCGGGGAAGGCTTGCGTGGTGGCGGCTGCGCCGCGATTTTACCTCTCCCGTCATCGCGCGACGGACGTTGTCTCATTTCCGCAGAACTTCGTGCGCGATGCCTCTTTATGGTGTCTTGCCGCTGCCGCGTCAAGATGATATCGCAACGAAGAAACGCTCCGCCGGAGCCTTTCTTCTGCGCCTTCCCCATTGAAATGGGGAAGGCTTCAGCAGTTTCCTTTCACGTTCGCTTTTACCGATGCCCCGCTCGCAAACTGCTAACCGCTAACCGCTGACAGCGAACGGTCTTCCGATCCCGCATCCCACACTATTCTTCACCGCCGCACCCCGCGCTATGCAAAAACGAAGGAACCTCTTTGGCCGCAGCACGTATAATGGACTGTAAGCGCGCACGCTTCGGAAGGGAGGTCATTCCATGTCGAACTGTCTGTTTGGCACCAACTGCTGCACCTGGCTCATCATCATCCTTCTGCTCGTGCTCTTCAACAACGAAGGCATCTTCGGGAACGGATGCGGCTGCGGCTGCGGCAACAACAACGGCGGCTGCGGTTGCGGCTGCTGAGGCGCTCTGACGTAAAAAAAGACCCGGCGGCGGGAGCGATCCTGCCGTCGGGTTTGCTGTTCGGGGATCCTGCGCCGGATGGCAGCAGTTTTTTGCCCGGATCCCGCGTTTTCCGTGCGCGTCATTGCGCGGTGACAGCCGTGTTTCCTTCCACCAGCCGCAGGATCTCCCCTGCCGTTCGGGAAAGCTGCTTTTTGCGGGAGAGCTTGGCCTTGCCGTCGCCCTTCTGTTTGCCGTAGGCGCCGAAGTTCGCGTGGTTGCCGCCCTCCAGCTCCACCACCCGGGTATCCGGCGCACTCTTCTGCAGACCCTTGTCGAGCTTTTTGCGCGTCAGAACGCCGTCGTTGCTGCCATAGAGATACAGCACCGGGAAGGCCGCCTGCGTGAGGTCCTCGGCGGAATAGGCGCCGAGCAGGATCAGGCCGCTAAGGGTCTCGCCGTGTTTTTTTGCAAACCGCGCCGCCATCGCGCCGCCGAGGGAATGACCGGCAAGGAACCAGCGGGCATAGTCATAGCGCTTCATCAGCTTCTTTGCCCGGTTCACGCCGAAAAAAGCGTAGCCGCAGGGCATCTTCACCGCAAAGCAGTCCACGCCGGAAGCCGCCAGCGTGCGCAGCAGCGGCGCATAGGCCGTCTCCTGTACCCCTGCGCCGGGGTAAAACACCAGCGCGTCGGTTTCGCCCGGGCCGTCAAAAAACACCGCGTTGCCCTCTTCCGCGACGGAAACCAGCACGTCGGAGGCCATCGCCGCGTCCGCGTCCTCCGCCTTGTAGCGGATGCAGCCGGGCAGGAGCAGAACCAGAATCAGCGCCAGCGCGGCGGCGCAAAGTCTTTGTGTCATTCGTTTGAGTGTGCTTTCCTTTTTCAAGTCTTTTCTCTTCTTTCCTTCAAAGGGCGCCGCCTATTCTTTTTCAATCTCTGCCTGAAGCGCATTGCAGGCCGCTTTTTATTATACAATATTTTTTGCCGGAATACAATTACTTTTCGAAGAACAGTTTTTGAACCGCAGATGAAAACGCCCGCCGCGAAACCACGCAGCGGGCGGATCTTCTGTTTTCGGCGAACGGCTCAGCCGAGCAGGCCGGCGCCGTTGTTGATGGCGATGAACAGCGGCGCGAAGACCAGAGACACGACCGTCATCAGCTTGATGAGGATGTTGATCGACGGGCCGGAGGTGTCTTTGAACGGGTCGCCGACGGTGTCGCCGACAACGGCCGCCTTGTGGCTTTCGCTGCCCTTGCCGCCGTGGTGGCCGCTTTCAATGTACTTCTTCGCGTTGTCCCAGGCGCCGCCGGCGTTGGACATGAAGATCGCGAGGAGGACGCCGGTGACGAGGGCGCCGGCAAGCAGACCGCCGAGGGCGTTGGCGCCCAGCAGCACGCCGACCAGCAGCGGCGCTGCGACGGCAAGCAGACCGGGAACGATCATCTCGCGCAGGGAAGCCTTCGTGGAGATGGCAACGCAGGTCTTGTAGTCCGGTTTTGCCTTGCCCTGCAGGATGCCGGGGATCTCGCGGAACTGGCGGCGGACCTCTTCGATCATCTGGTGCGCAGCCTTGGAAACGGATTCCATCGTGAACGCGGAGAAGATGAAGGGCAGCATACCGCCGATCAAAAGGCCGATGACGACGTTGCTGTTGAGAATGTCGATGCTCTGCAGGCCGACCGCTTCTTTATAGGAGAAGAACAGCGCCAGCGCAGTGAGCGCCGCGGAGCCGATGGCGAAGCCTTTGCCCATGGCGGCTGTGGTGTTGCCCACGGAGTCGAGCTTGTCGGTGATGCCGCGGACGGACTCGTCGAGGCCGCTCATTTCTGCGATACCGCCGGCGTTGTCGGCAATGGGGCCGTAGGCGTCCACCGCAACGGTGATGCCGGTGGTGGAAAGCATACCGACCGCCGCAAGGGCGATGCCGTAGATGCCGCCCGCAACGCCGCCTGCCTTGTTGCCGCAGAAGAAGGCGATGAAGATGCCGATACAGATGAAGATAATGGTGATTGCCGTGGACTGGAAGCCCGTGGCGATACCGGAGATGATGTTCGTGGCGGAGCCGGTTTCAGACTGCTGCGCAATCTTTTTGACAAAGCGGTAAGCGTCGGAGGTATAGACCTCGGTGAAGTAGCCGATGAGCACGCCGACGATCAGACCGGCGACGATGGTGATGCCGAAGAGATAGGAGCCGAGCAGCGGCTTGCTGAGCAGGATGGAACCGATCAGCACCACGCCGGAAGCGACATAGGTGCCGACTTTCAGCGCGCCGGCCGGGTTCTTTTCGCCGCGGACAAAGAAGGTGCCGATCACGGAGGAGAGCAGACCCAGCGCCGCAATCAAAAGCGGATAGAGCAGGCCGTTGATGCCGAGGCCGTTGTTCTGCGTCCAGGCGAGGCCGAGGGTCATGGCAGAGATCACGGCGCCGCCGTAGCTTTCAAACAAGTCGGCGCCCATGCCGGCCACGTCGCCGACATTGTCGCCCACGTTGTCGGCGATAACCGCCGGGTTGCGCGGGTCGTCTTCGGGGATGCCGGCCTCGACCTTACCCACAAGGTCGGCGCCGACGTCGGCAGCCTTGGTATAGATGCCGCCGCCCACACGGGCGAACAGCGCGATGGACGAAGCGCCGAGAGAGAAGCCGAAGAGTACGTCGGCATTCTTGGTGATCGCATAGATCACGGAGATGCCCAGCAGACCGAAGCCCGCCACGCAAAGGCCCATGACCGCGCCGCCGGAAAACGCCACGGAAAGCGCCTTCGCCATACCCTTTTCCTTGGCGGCGTTGGCGGTGCGCACATTGGCGAGGGTCGCCACCTGCATACCGAAATAGCCGGCCGCGATCGAGAACACGGCGCCGACCAGGAAGCAGACCGCTTCCAGCCAGTTTTTCAGCAGAAGGCCGATGGCAAGGAAGATGACAGCGACGA
The DNA here is from genome assembly GCA_902774035.1 of Oscillospiraceae bacterium. GTDB lineage: Bacteria > Bacillota > Clostridia > Oscillospirales > Acutalibacteraceae > UBA6857. The sequence continues at coordinate 24,948 of CACYHA010000028.1, forward strand.
AGATGACGATGATCTTGTACTCGGAAAAGAGGAACGCCGTTGCGCCTTCATGGATGGATGCGGCGATCTCCTTCATGCGGTCGGTCCCGGCGGGCTGCTTTTTGACCCTCAGCGCAAGGAACAGCGCGAAGAGCAGGCCGAGCACACTGACGGCAGGCACAATGTAGATAAGTTTGTCCATAGTGTTACTCCTTTGACTGTTGTTTTCTCCATAGCGATTTTCTCACAAACGATCACTATGCTGTATCCAATATCATACCCTAAAATTTGTCGGATGTCAAGATTTCGGGAGGGATTTCTTGGAATGATTCAATAAAAATTTTCTTTTTCGGAATGTGATTTTAGGCATATTATGCCAACATCTCGGTTTGGATCTCATTCGTCATGTAATCAAAGGTCACGCGCACGACCGTGTTGTCCTGCGCAATGCGCAGCTTCCCCTTGTCTCCCGTTCCCGAAAACGGAAACGGATGCGCCGTGCTCACGCAGGCGGAAAGCGTGCCCCAGGTGGAAAGGGCAAAATCATAATCGCCCGCATAGGGCATCACGAAGCTCAGGCTGTATTTGCCGCCGCCGATGTAATACATGCGCGTGATCTCGCTGTTGGAATCGTCTGCCACAGCGCCGACATAAGGCTGGAAAGAGCCGTAGAGCACCACCTTTTCCGGATAGCGCACACCGGTTTCGGGGTCGTCCTGCTCCTTGCCGCCGTAATCGAGCATCGAAGGGTTCCCGAGGGCGCGGAATTTTGCATAGCCCCCCTGCAGGAGCCTTGCCGCCGCGTCCTCCTGCGAAAAGCCGCGGGGACAGGCGGCGGAGCGGTTGTTCATCTTATACGGCCGGTCGTCGCCGACGCAGCCCTCGCCGAGGCCGCGCATGAGCGGAAAGAGAAAGTAGCCGTCGGGGTTGTTGACCGCCGTCCATTTGAGCGTGTAATCGAGGAACTTGTTGCGTTCCTCCTCCGGCTGACAGGCGAACCACGAGATCTGGTCGCCGCCCCACCACTGGTTCCACGCACGCTCCTCATAGGTCTGGTGTTCATAGGCCCATTTGTCTCTGCCGCCCCAGTTGTCATATTCATACAGGAACGGCAGCGCTTCCTCATAGACGCCCTCGGGCGAGACGCCGCCGCCGGACTTGCCTTCGCGCACAAGCACCAGCTTTTCTCCCGGGCGGTCGAGCACGGGGAAGCGCGTAAGCGGCATGGCGTTGTAATCGAGCAGGCTCTTTCCGTTCACAACGAGCGAATGGGAGTGCGCGTCAAAAATCACCTTGTGGCGGCGGGCGTGGATTTTTCCGTAGGCGCGCAGCAGCTCCAGCACCCGGCCGATACCCCGATAGCCGCGGTCGTGGCCGGTGTAAAGGTGGATCTGTCCCATATGGAAGGCTTCATAGCCGCTGTCGATATAGCGCACGCCGCGATAATAAAACCACATCTGGGTTTCAAGTTGCGAAATGTCGGGCATACAGTCCCAAGTGCCGGCTTCGGGCGGAAAGATGGCTGCGTCATAGTTGAAGTTTCGCGTTTCCACCGGCAGGCCGAAGGCTTCGAACACCCAGGGCGGCACCGGCACCGGCTCCACATCTTCGCGATAAAGCGCCTCAAAAATGCAGGCCTGCAAAATGATCTCCGGGTCGGCGGCGTGGATTTTGTCCGCGGCGGCCTTCACCTTTGCAAAATGCGCCTCCTCGGGCAGGTCGCCCTTCCAGATCCCGGCGGCGCGGCCGAGAAATTTCAGCCCCGTTTTGAGAATGACGCGGATGTCGTCGTCCAGCGTGTCACTCATGGAGATCCACTGCGCCGAAGCTGCGTGTGAAAGATAGTATTCGAGTACCTTGCGCGGCATGCTGCCGTCGAAATAGCCTTCGTTCATGTTTTTCTCCTTTCAAAAATGCTGTTCGAAACGGATCGTGCGCAACCGGCGCGGGTCATTGTGCCGCGTCGCCGAGCGCGATCTTCATCAGGATCGGGTAATGGTCGCTGGGGTAGACGCCGTTTTCGTTGTCGCGCAAGATCCTGTACTGCTGCACGTCGATGCCGGCCTTGGAGATAAAGAAGTAATCGTCGATCTCCACATAATCTGTGATCTCCCAGCCGTGCCAGGTCGTGCCGCTGTCGGAATCTTCCGTGCGGTATTTTGCGTCGTCGTAAAGGCTCGTTGCAATGCGGTAGGCGTTTGTGCGCTCGCTGCCGAAGTTGAAGTCCCCGGTGAGGATGCAGGGAATGTCGCCGTAAGCAGCCGCACGTTCGGCAATGAGCCGGACCCCGTTCTCCCGCGCCTCTCTGCTGACATGATCCAGATGGGTGTTGAAGACCGCAAAACGCTGTCCGTCGCTCTTTTGCTCCAGAATCATAAAGATACAGCCGCGGATGCAGTCGGCGTTCCAGCCGTAGGACTGCTGTTCCGGAGTTTCGCTGATCCAGAAGGAACCCTTTTCCACCAGCGAGAATTTCGCCGTGTTATAGAAAATCGCAACGCCGCCGGAGAACGCGCCGCTGTCGTCGGGCACCATGATGTCGCTGTCATAGCCCTTCAGCGACTTTTTCAAATACGGATACTGCACATTGGAGACCTCCTCCATCGTGAGGAGATCGGGCGCGGCCTTTTCGAGCGTTCTCAACAGAATCGGCGCACGCACGAACCAGTGGGTGTCGCCCCTGTCGTCCTGATCGAAGCCGCGCACGTTCGCGTTGACCACAGTGATTACGCCGGGATCGGCGCTTTGCGTGATGTCGAAGCTCGGCTGATTCTGCCGGTAGTTCAGATACGCGGGGAACATGGTGACCACACAGAAAAAGAAAATGGCCATTCGTTTGATCGTTGCAAAGTTCATGGCAAACGCCTCCCGGATGCGTGATTTTCCTTATTATAGCACACTTTGGCCGGAAGCGGTGCGGCAAGCCGCGCAAAAGAGCGAAAAAATTCATGAATTTTTTTTGAACCCGCCATTTTCTTTTCAAATTCGTTGGACTTTTGCCTTTTCTTGTGGTATAACATAAGAAAATAAAGCATTTTTCCGAAAATGCAAGGAGGAATACATCATGGCAAACGCAGCAGGTCTGGATGCTTTCAAAGAGATCCACGAGACCAAAGAAAAAACGGCGGGCAAAAAGCTCAAGATCGGCATCATCGGCACCGGATGGATCGCCGGCTGCCACGCGGAAAACTATCTGAAAATGGACGATGTGGAGATCGTCGCGCTGGCGGATCTGATCCCGGGCAAGGCGCAGGCCTTCGCCGAAGAGTTCGGCATTGAAGGCGCGCGCATCTACGACAGCGACGAAGCGCTCCTTGCGGCGGAAAAAGACCTTGACGGCGTGAGCATCTGCACCTATAACTGCCAGCACGCGCCCTGCGCCATCCACGCGCTGGACGCCGGCATCAACGTCATGCTTGAAAAGCCCTTCACCGTCACGCTCGACGAGGCGATCGAAGTCATGCGCGCCGAAAAGCGCAGCGGAAAGATCCTGACCATCGGCTTCCAGCCGCGCATGAGCGAAAATATGCAGATGATCAAAAAGATCGTGCAGTCCGGCGAGCTGGGTCAGGTCTATTACATCCAGTCCGGCGGCGGAAGACGCCGCGGCATTCCCACGCCCTTCGGCACGTCCTTCATCGAAAAGGACACCGGCGGCATCGGCGCCGTGGGCGATATCGGCACCTATTCGCTCGACATGCTCCTCGGTGCGGTCGGCTATCCGAAGCCGCTGACCGTGAGCGGTTACACCTCCAGCTTTTTCGGCAAGGATCCGGCCTACTACCCCGGCCATCCGGAATATGCCGAAAAATTCGGCGTGGATGATTTTGCCGCGGGCTTTGTCCGTCTGGAAGGCGGCATCATCCTGGATTTCCGCATCTCCTGGGCCATGAACATGGACACCCCGGGCGACGCGCTGATCCTCGGCACCAAGGGCGGCCTGCGCATCCCCTCCACCGACTGCTGGAACGGCGAGTTCGACAGCCCGCTGACCATCTATAAGACCGTCTGCGGCGAAGAAGTGGAGTACAAGGTTCCGCTGCGCCCGACAAAGGATCTCTTCTTCGAAAAGCTGCGCGCCTTTACGGACGCGATCCAGACCGGCGGCAAGCCGACCGTTCCCTCCGGCGAGATCGTCTATAACCAGGCGATCATCGACGGCATCGTGCGTTCCGCGGCCCTCGGCAAGGAGATCGAGATCGAGATCCCGGAAGTCTGAGGTTCGAACCATGGAGATGAAACTCGGAATCATTGCGGAGCCGGATGTCGAAAGCGTGCAATGGGCAGCCGGCAAGGGTCTGCACTATCTGGAATACTGCTACAATGTCGGCGCAAACATCGACGCGCTGGAAGCCCGAATTCCGGCGCTGAAAAAAGCCTATGCGGAATGCGGCGTGCAGCTCGGCGCCCTCGGACGCTGGGGCGAAGACAAGATCGGCCCCGACGGCGCGCTGCTGGAAGAAGGCGTGAACAACACAAAGCGCCTGATCGACATCGCCGCCGCGCTCGGCGCTCCCGTGTTCAACACCGGCGTCAACTATGTGGAGGGACTGACCTTCCTTGATAATCTCAACGCCGCCGTGAAATTCCTGCGTCTGGCCGTGGAGCACGGCAGGCAGAAGGGCGTCAGGGTCGCGGTCTACAACTGCGACTGGAACAACTGGATCCGCAAGCCCGACATCTGGCGCATCGTGCTGGAAGCCGTGCCGGAGCTTGGGATTAAATATGATCCGTCGCACTGCATCAACGTCCACCACGGCGACTATCTCGCCGAGATCCACGCATTCGGCGAGCGGATCTTTCACTTCCACATCAAAGGCACACTGAACATTGCCGGCGACCATGTGGACGATCCCCCGGCCGGCCTCGACGCCGTCAACTGGAACGCCGTCCTCGGCCTGCTCTATGCCAAGGGCTACGACGGTATGCTCTCCATTGAGCCGCATTCGCACACCTGGAAGGGCGACATGGGCGAATGGGGCATCGACTATACCATTCAATTTATTTCAAAAATGCTTTACAAAGGGTGATAACTTATGAAAATCGGTGTACAGCTTTATTCCGTCCGCGACGAGATGGACAAAGACTTTGAAGGAACGCTCAAACGAGTGAAAGACATGGGCTATGAGTGCGTGGAATTTGCCGGCCTGTTCGGCAGATCCGCCGCCGAGGTCAAGGCGATTTGCGACAAGCTCGGCCTGATCCCGATTTCGGCCCACGTTTCGCTTGACGACATGCTCGGCGACGACAGCGTGCTGCAGACCTATGCGGACATCGGCTGCAAATTCATTGTCATTCCGTGGATGAGCGAAGAATACCGTCCGGGCAATCCGGCGTTTGAACAGAACCTTCCCAAGCTCATTGCGCTGGCAAAACGCGCCAAAGAACACGGCTTGTTCCTCGGCTATCACAACCATGATGTGGAGTTTGAAAAAACAGGCGACGAGTACGTCCTTGACGCGCTTTATCGGCTGATCCCCGCCGACCTTTTGAAGGCGCAGCTCGACACCTGCTGGGTCAATGTGGGCGGCGCGGATCCCGTGGCGTATATCCATAAATATGCCGGCCGTGTGGACATTCTTCACTTCAAAGATTTCGCCGGCAAAAAGAGCGAGAACATGTATGCCCTCATCGGCGTGAACGGCGGAAACAAAGACGACATCGTGGGCAACTTTGAATACCGTCCGCTCGGCCAGGGCCTGCAGGATGTGCCTGCGCTTGTTGAAGCGGCAAAGGAATGCGGCACCGAATGGGCCATTGTCGAGATCGACGAGCCCTCTGCCGGAAAGACGTCGATGCAGTGCATCAAAGAGAGTATCGACTATCTGAAAACGGTTCTGTAAGAAAGGGGCGAGCTTATGAAACTCGGCGTATTGACCAACATGCTCGGTTCTTGGCCGCTGGAAAAAGCACTGGCATACTTTACCTCCCTCGGCATCGAGATGGTGGAGATCGGCGCGGGCGGCTACCCGGGCAAACAGCACGCGGACCCCGAAGTGCTGCTGCACAGCGAGAGCGAGCTGCAGAAGTTCAAGGATCTGATCGCAAAATACAACGTCGGCATCAGCGCCATCAGTTGCCACGGCAACCCCGTGCATCCGAACAAGGCGATCGCCAAACAGTTCGATGCGGAAATGCGGCAGGCGATCTTGCTGGCGGAAAAGCTCGGCATCCATCAGATCAACACCTTTTCCGGCTGCCCGGGCGACTGCCCGACTTCGGAAAACCCGAACTGGGTCACCTGCCCGTGGCCGAACGAGTTCGGCGACATTCTGAGCTACCAGTGGAACGACGTGCTGCTCCCCTACTGGTCGGAATTTGTGAAATTCGCCGCCGACCACGGCGTGGACAAGATCGGCTTTGAGCTGCACCCGGGCTTCTGCGTCTACAACACGGAGTCCATGCTGCGCATCCGCAAAGAGGTCGGTCCCGCCCTTGGCGCGAACCTTGACCCCAGCCATCTGATCTGGCAGGGCATGGAGCCGGTCGCCGTCATTCGCGCGCTGGGCGACGCGATCTTCCACTTCCACGCCAAGGACACCAAGGTGGATCCCTACAACACCGCCGTCAACGGTGTACTGGACAACAAGCCCTACGGCGACGAGATCCACCGCTCGTGGGTCTTCCGCTCGGTCGGCTACGGCCACGGCGAGCTGTACTGGAAAGAGATCATCAGCAACCTGCGCATGGTCGGCTATGACCACGCGATCTCCATCGAACACGAGGATTCCATCATGAGCCAGAGAGAAGGTCTGGAACGGGCAGTCTCCATGCTCAAACGCTGTCTGATCGGCGAACAGCCCGGCGACATGTGGTGGGTCTGATAAAAGAAGTGAGGCGAAAACAATGGATCCTGTAAAGGTTGCAATCGTCGGCTACGGCGGCATGGGCGGCTGGCACGCCGGAAAAATTTCGGAAATGGAAAACTTTGAGCTTGCCGGCGTTTGGGACATTGATCCCAAACAACTGCAAGAGGCGCGTGAACAAGGCATCCATACCTACACATCGTTCGCCGCTGTACTTGCGGACGAGGACGTGGAGCTTGTGGTCGTCGCCACCTGGAACGACGTGCACAAGCCGCTGTGCATCGAAGCCATGCGCGCCGGGAAAAACGTGATCTCGGAAAAGCCCGTGGCCATGAGTCTCGCGGAGCTGGACGAGATGATCGCCGTTTCCGAAGAGACCGGAAAGCTCTTCACCGTCCACCAGAACCGCCGCTGGGACAACGACTATCTCACGATGAGAAACATTGCCGAAAAAAACAAGCTCGGCAAGGTCTTCCGCATTGAATCGCGTGTGCAGGGCTCGCGCGGCATTCCCGGCGACTGGCGCAGAGAAAAAGGCCATGGCGGCGGCATGGTGCTCGACTGGGGCGTACATCTGCTCGACCAGGCGCTGACGATGAACGACAACGTGAAGCTGGAAAGCGTTTGGGCGCAGACAACGATGGTGACCAACGACGAATGCGACGACGGCTTTTACTGCGAGCTGAAATTCGCGAACGGCCTGCGCTACTATGTGGAGGTCACAACGAATAATTTCATCTCCCTGCCCCGGTGGTACATCCTCGGTGAAAACGGCTCCGCCGTGATCGAGGACTGGGATCTTTCCGGCAGGATGACGCTGGTGCACAACTGGGACAAGATCGATTCCGTGCCGGTCAAGGCGGGTACGGGCATCACGAAGACCATGGCGCCGCGCACGGACGAAACGATCCACGACGCCCCGCTGGAGCGCATCTGCGGCGACTGGGGCGAGTATTACGGCAACATCTACGATGTGCTGAAAAACGGCGCTGCGCAGACCGTGACGCACCGCCAGATGCGCCGCTGCCTCAAGCTGATCGAGGCCGTGTTTGAATCGGCGGAAAAGAATCAGGTCATCACGTTCGATGAAGAGCGCTGATGCTCCGCGAAAAACCGAAGGGCCGCGAGGATGTTCCCCGCGGCCTTGTTTTTTGCGTTCTTTCTTGTTACAGCGCTCTTACGAACTCCTTGAACATCGTGCCGCGCTGCTGATAGTTCTTGAACATGCCCCAGCTCGCGCAGGCGGGCGAAAGCAGCACACAGTCACCTGCTCCGGCGGCCGCGTGCGCAAGCGCCACCGCTTCTTCCAGCGTTTCGGCAAAAACGTAATTTGAAAAACCGATCCTGTCGCAGCAGGCGGCGATCTGTTCCCGTGTCTGGCCGAGAAGGATCAGCTTCTTGACCTTGCCGGGAAAGCGGGCGACCCAGTCGCTGAAATCGGCGTGCTTGTCGTAGCCGCCGCCGAGCAGCACCGTCGGCCCGGGCATGGCCTCGATGGCCTTGATCGCGGCGTCGGTGTTTGTGCCCTTGGAGTCGTTGTAATACTTCACGCCGTCCTTTTCGCGCACGAATTCGATTCGGTGCTCCACAGCGGTAAAGTCCCGCGTCACGCTGCGGATGAGCTCGAGCGGCACGCCGGCGCAGTGCGCCATAGCTGCGGCGGCCATGATGTTTTCCATGTTGTGCAGACCCACGAGCTTCACCTCGTCCGCGCCGAGCAGACGGAGCGTTTCGCCGTTCTCCCGCAGGAAGATCTCGCCGCCGCGGTAAAACCAGCCTTCCTCCAGCTCCCGCGCCGAAGAGAAGAACACGACCTTGCAGGGCGCCTTTGCACCGAAAGCACGCAGCACCTCGTCCTCGTAGTTGAGCACACAGAAGTCGTCCCTGTCCTGATTCTTCGTGATGGATTCCTTGACGGCGATGTAGCCCTCCATGGAACCGTGGCGGTCGAGGTGGTCGGGCGTGATATTGAGGATGGCGGAGACCTTCGGCTTCACGGTGCGCATGGTCTCGAGCTGGAAGGAGCTGATCTCGGCGACCGTCCAGCCGCCCGCAACGCTTTCGCCCACAAGACCGGTATAAGGGATCTCGATGTTGCCCACAAGCAGGGTGTGTTCGTTCCACGCCTTGAAGATGGCGTAGGTCAGGGCGGTGGTGGTCGTTTTGCCGTTGGTGCCGGTGATGGCGACCACGCTGCCCCTGTCGCAGCGGTAGGCAAGCTCGATCTCGCTCCAGATGGGGATCCCTTTTTCGGCAACCGCGGTCAGCACGTCGGAAAACAGCGGCACGCCCGGACTGGTCACGCAGATGTCGACCCCGTCGAGGTCGCCTTTTTTCAGCGCGCCGAGAATAAACGGAATGTCCACTTTGCCCACACGCGCACACACGGCGGCCGTGTCGAGCCGCTCGTTGCCGTCAAACATCACGAAGTCTTTGCCCAGCGAACGCAGCAGCCGCGCGGAATCGATGCCGCTGCGGCCCGCGCCGACGATGAGATCTTTTGCCATTTGGAGCACCTCCAAAAAATTGAAAATTGAATGAATGAAGAATGGAGAATGGAGAATGAAGGTCGCGGGGAGCGCAGCTGCAATCTCCGTGTTTTTTCCGCAAAAAGAGGGGCAGAATGTCATCACGTTCGTCGATTGTATGAAAGCGCTTTTTCAACACAGCCTCGGCGCATCGCCGCAGGCGGCGCCCCCTCATTCTCCATTCTTCACTCTTCATTCTCCATTTAGCTGACTTGCTCAAACATTCAGCTCCGCCTTGAATCCCTCGTCCGCATATCTTGCCAGCACGGGCGCGATCACGTCGGCGAGGAATTCGTCGACCTGGCCGGGGGCGCGGCCGGTGTACTTCGTCGGATCAAGGTGTTTGGTGATCTCCTCCTTCGTCAGGGGGAAGGCGTCGTCGTCGGCGATGCGGTCAATGAGGTCGTTCGCGCCGCCCTCGAGCTTGACCTTTGCGGCCGCTGCGTGGGAATGCACGCGCAGTCTTTCGTGCAGCTCCTGGCGGTTGCCGCCCCGGCGCACGGATTCCATCATGATGTTTTCGGTGGCCATAAACGGCAGCTTTTCCATCACGCGGCGTTCCACGACCTTGTCGTAGACCACCAGACCGTCGGTGACGTTGATGTAGATCTGCAGGATCGCGTCCACGGCGAGGAAAGCCTCGGCCACGCTGATGCGCTTGTTGGCAGAATCGTCGAGGGTGCGCTCAAACCATTGGGTAGAAGCCGTCATCGGGGCGTTGAGCGCGTCGACCATCACATAGCGCGCCAGAGAGCAGATGCGCTCCGAGCGCATGGGGTTGCGCTTGTAGGGCATGGCGGACGAACCGATCTGATGTTTGCCGAAGGGCTCTTCCATCTCCTCAAACGACTGCAGGATGCGCAGGTCATTGGCGAACTTGCACGCGCTCTGGGCGATGCCGGAGAGCGCGCCGAGGAAATAGGAATCCACCTTGCGGGAATAGGTCTGGCCGGAAACGGGCACGCAGCCGGCAAAACCCATGTCGGCGGCGATCAGCGCCTCCAGTTCCTTGACCTTCGCTTCGTCGTTGTCGAACAGTTCCATGAACGACGCCTGCGTGCCGGTGGTGCCCTTGGAGCCGAGCAGCTTCAGGCGCGAAACCTGGAACTCCAGATTTTCCACATCTTCCACCAGCTCGTTCATCCAAAGTGTGGCGCGTTTGCCGACAGTGGTGAGCTGAGCGGGCTGCAGATGGGTGTAAGCAAGGCAGGGCATGGCCTTATATTTTTCGGCGAAGGCGGCGAGGTTGCGCAGCACCTGGGCGCACTGCTTGAGCACCAGCTCGCTGGCCTCGCGCAGAATGATGACGTCGGTGTTGTCGCCCACATAGCAGCTCGTGGCGCCAAGGTGGATGATGGCCTCCGCGTTCGGGCACTGCTTGCCGTAGGCGTAAACGTGGCTCATCACGTCGTGGCGCACTTCCTTTTCGCGCGCCTCGGCAACGTCGTAATTGATGTCGTCTTTGTTGGCCTCCAGCTCGGCGATCTGTTCGTCGGTGATGGCAAGGCCGAGCTTCTGTTCCGCTTTTGCAAGCGAGATCCACAGCCGGCGCCAGGTCTTGAATTTATGGTCCTGCGAGAACAGAAATTGCATTTCCGCGCTGGAATAGCGGGTGGAAAAGGGGGAGATGTAGGTGGATTTGTCAGACATGAGGTACCTCCGGTAAAATTAAGAATTAAGAATTAAGAATTAAGAATTAAGAATGGAGAATTGAGGCAAGGTTGGCAAGGAAAAGCTGTGCAATATGACGGAACAAAGATCAAGCAAGGCGTGCGGCCGTATTTGTGCGGTGTTGCCTTATTTTTCCTTTGAAGTTTTGACGATAGAGGATAAGATTTTGTATATTTCCGAAGAATCATTCAGTAAGCTTTCAGCCTCATTATCGTTCAAAACCTCCGTTGCTTTCAATAGCCGGAGCCAATAAACCGTTTCGGCTGTTTCTTTCAAAGCAATACTCATTTTAGAAATAAAGTCTGCTTTGCTCTGTGCATGCTGCGCTTCTGCAACATTTGCGCCAATGCTTGTGCCGCTTTTCAGAATTTGCTTTGCAAACGTATATGCTTTCTTTTCTTTGATCAAGTATTCATTTAAAAAATAGATGCGCACAGCAAAATCAAAGCTCTTTTTCTCAATGACGTTTTCCGCAGAATAATTCTCCATTCTTCATTCTCCATTCTTCATTGCGGAAACAAGTAACAGGCCCAGCCTGTTACTTGTTCCCGCCGCTGCTTTCTTTCCGAATCACGTCGTGCGCGCCGCCTTCCACGATGCTGGTGGCGGACACAAGGGTGAGCTTCGCTTTTTGCTGGAATTCCTTGATGTTCAGCGCGCCGCAGTTGCACATGGTCGAGCGCACCTTCGACAGCGTGCGGTCCACGTTGTCCTTCAGCGGACCGGCATAGGGCACATAGGAGTCGACGCCCTCTTCAAACGAAAGCTTCCTGTCGCCGCCCATGTCGTAGCGCTGCCAGTTGCGCGCGCGGTTGCTGCCCTCGCCCCAATACTCCTTGACGTAGGTGCCGCCGAAAAAGAGCTTGGCTGTCGGGCTTTCATCAAAGCGGGCAAAATAGCGGCCCAGCATGACGAAATCCGCGCCCATGGCGAGCGCCAGTGTCAGGTGGTGGTCATAGACGATGCCTCCGTCGGAGCACACGGGGACATAGACGCCGGTCTCTTCAAAGTATGCGTCTCGGGCTTTGCAGACGTCGATCAGCGCGGTCGCCTGGCCGCGGCCGATGCCCTTGGTCTCGCGGGTGATGCAGATGGAGCCGCCGCCGATGCCGACTTTCACGAAGTCCGCACCGCAGTCTGCAAGGAAGCGGAAGCCGTCCGCGTCCACCACGTTGCCCGCGCCGACCTTGACCGTGTCGCCGTAACGCGCACGGATCCATTCGATCGTCAGCTTCTGCCATTCCGAAAAGCCCTCGGAGGAATCGATGCAAAGCACATCCGCACCGGCATCCACGAGCGCCGGCACACGCTCGGCATAGTCGCGCGTGTTGATGCCCGCGCCGACCACAAAACGCTTTTTCGCGTCCAGCAGCTCGTCGGGGTTCTCCTTGTGGGATTCATAGTCCTTGCGGAACACGAAATAGCAAAGTGTGCCGTCGTCACGCACGATGGGCAGGGAGTTGAGCTTGTTGTCCCAGATGATGTCATTCGCCTCGGCAAGGGTGGTGCCCTCTTTCGCGGTGATGAGCTTTTCAAGCGGGGTCATGAAATCTTTGACCAACGCGGTTTTTTCCATGCGGGTCACGCGGTAATCACGGCTGGTGACAATACCGACCAGCTTGCCGTTGGCTGTGCCGTCGTCGGTCACCGCCACAGTGGAGTGGCCGGTCTTTTCCTTGAGCGCAAGCACATCCGCCAGCGTTGCTTCGGGCGTGATATTGGAATCACTCGACACAAAGCCGGCCTTGTAGGCCTTCGCTCTGGCAACCATGGCCGCCTCGTCCTCCACAGTTTGGGAGCCGTAGATGAACGACACACCGCCGCTTTTTGCCAGCGCCACCGCCAAACGGTCGCCGGAGACGGACTGCATGATGGCGGAGACCATGGGAATGTTCAGCGTGATCGCGCTCTGCTCTCCCTTTTTGAACTTCACCAGCGGCGTTTTCAAAGAGACGTTCGCCGGGATACATTCAGAGGACGAATATCCGGGGATCAGCAGATACTCGTTAAAGGTATGAGAGGGTTCATTGATGTAGGTTGCCATGTGCGCTCATCCTTTCTTTGAAAAATATATTATTGTTTATTATATCGAATTTGCAGGGAAAAGTCAACCGAAAAAACGGGAGTGGGAGAAAAAAGGAACTGAAAATTCTCATTCTTCCCGACCCGTTTCAACGCGAAAAAAAGTCCGCCGCGGAACGCAAATTCCGCAGCGGGATTTGTTTTGACTGTTTATTTCTGAACCGGCGTGCCGTCGGGGTTGAACTTTTTGCCGAAAAGTTTGGCAAAGATGTTGTGGAAGAACGCAACGATCTTCTGGAAGAAACCGTCGCTGTGGTCTTT
>CACYHA010000029.1 GCA_902774035.1 Oscillospiraceae bacterium
AGTATGAGATCGGCATTCTTGCCCGCTCCATCCGGAAGATGGAATCCGATATCAATGAATATATTGACGACCTCACCAAGGTAACGGCAGAAAAAGAGCGTATCGGAGCCGAGCTGAACGTGGCGACCCAGATCCAGGCGGATATGCTCCCGCGGATCTTCCCGCCGTTCCCGCAGAAAAAAGAGATCGACCTTTTCGCCTCCATGACGCCCGCGAAAGAGGTGGGCGGAGACTTCTACGACTTCTTCCTGACAGACGAAACCCATCTGGCGCTGGTGATCGCGGACGTATCCGGCAAGGGTGTGCCGGCGGCGCTGTTCATGGTGATCTCCAAAACGCTGATCAAAAACCGCGCCATGCAGGGCGGCACCCCGGCGCAGATCCTCGCCGATGTGAACAACCAGCTCTGCGAGGGCAACGACGCGGATATGTTCGTCACCTGCTGGCTGGGGATCTTCGATCTTTCAACAGGGATCATGACAGCCGCAAGCGCCGGCCATGAATTCCCCGCCCTATGCGGTCCCGACAGAAGCTTTGCGCTTTTGAAGGACAAGCACGGCTTTGTGCTCGCCGCGATGGAGGGCGCGCGCTACCGCGACTATGAGATCCGGCTCGAGGAGGGCGGCAGCATCTTCGTCTATACGGACGGCGTTCCGGAGGCGACGAATGTCAACTGTGAACTGTTCGGGACCGACCGGATGCTTGACGCGCTGAACCGCCGCCCGGACAAAAAACCGGAGGTGTTCATAAAAGAGGTCGGCTCGGCCGTGATAGAATTCACGGGCGAGGCGCCGCAGTTCGACGACGTGACCATGGTCGGAATGACCTGGTACGGAAAAGACGGCAGAAAGCCCGAAGACGAAGGCAGCCTCTGATTCGCGCCGGCCTGCCGAAAGCCGGAGCATCCTTGTTTGCGCAGAAAAGGGGCTGTTGCATTCAGCGAAAAACGTCAAAGCAAAAGAAAAAAAGCGCTTTCCGCAGACTTGTTCTGTGAAGAAAGCGCTTTCTTTGCTTTTTCATTCGTAAAAGAAGCAGGGGTTTCTGCTTTGACTCGACGTTTTCTCTAAATCTTCTTGTTCCTTTTATGTGATCTCGATCCACCATTCGGTCTGATACTGTTTGCCGGGGTCAAGAAACAACAAATCGGATTGGAACGCCAGATTTTCGACGATCCCCTCTCTGGACGGCAGAGAGGTCCACGGCTCAACGCATACATAAGGCGCGTTGGTTTTGGGCTTGTGCCAGAAGCCGATATAGCGAAAGTCCGGGAAGGACACCGTAACGCTTCTTTTGCCCTTTTCGGCTTTGATCGTGACGGTTTTTGCCGTGTTGTGAAGAACGATCGCGTCGTGGTCAAAAAGGCTGTGCGCGAGGGGAATGCGTCTGCCGTCCTGAAGCGCAAAGCGCTCCTGCAGCGGCGTCACCGCGCCGGAATCGGCAAGCAATATCCGGTAAGGATCGGCGGGCTCGTCAAATTCGATGCAGTAATCCGAAAAGGCCAGACCTTTCTCGAGCGGGACATTGAAGCCCGGATGCCCGCCGACGGCAAAGAACATGCGCTCCCTGCCCGTGTTTTCAACGGACGTCCGCATCACGAGCCGGTTGCCGACCGCCTGATAGCGCATCGTGTAGCGAAAGGGAAACGGATATTGCCGCAGCGTTTGCTCGTCGGATACGAGCTGATAGGTCACGCTGTCCGGCGCCGATTCCGCCACCGTCAGATCGGCATACCGCACCAGGCCGTGGTTGCCGAAGCCGAATTCGCCGCCCTTGTAGCGGCATTTGCCCTGCGTCAGTCTGGCGACATAGGGAAAAATGTTCGGCGCATGGGACGTCCAATACGCCGGGTCCCCCTGCCAAAGATATTCCGTGCCGTCGCCGCTTCGGATCGACTGCAGCTCCGCGCCGCGATCGGAGATCGTCACCGTCAGATGGTTGCTCTTGATCGTTGTCATCATGCTTCTGCCCTCCTGCCCGCATGAGAAAGCGGTATGTCTCCCGGCCGTTTCGCCGGGCGCTGTTTTGCTTTTTCTTTCCGGTTTTCCCTGATATTATAGCACAAGTCCTCTCTCTTTGCAACAGCCGCAGCGGGCGTTTCTCCGCGGCGAAGGCTGAACGGCCTCGAAAGAAGCCCGGGCGCAAGGGCAGCAGAAAAGGAACCGAGCGCAAGCCCTCAGTTCCTTTTGTTGTTTCATTGCCTTTGATCTTATTGAAACGCAGCGAGAATGCTGTGGAAGAATTTGGTCAGCCAGCCGAAGGAGCCGTCGTGCACCTTGCCGCAGTACTTGCAGACCTCGCCGTCTGCCGTTTTCGCGCCGCAGTCATCACATTTTCCGTCGCCGTTCCGGTCGCTATGGCCGCAGGCGGGGATCGTTTCGCTGTAGCTCGCGCCGCAAAGCTCGCACCGGTAGATCACTTTTCCCTCGCCGGTGCAGGTGGGCTCGGTTTTCGCCGTCACCGCATAGGCGTGACTTTCCGGAATAACCTTCTTTGTTTCCTGAAAGGCGCAGACTTTGCAGGTTCTCCATGCCGTGCCGCCTTTGGCGCAGTCAAAGCCCGCGGGATAATTCCAATCGCTCCAGTTGTGGCCGCGGGCGGGCTCCGCCTTTCCGGGGTTGAGCAGAAGCCCGCAGACCGTACAGATGACTCTGTCTTGATAGCCCTCGGCCGTGCAGGTCGCCGGGGCGGAGACGCTCTTTATGGTATGCGACGTCATCGGAACGGTCTCCTGCGCCTTGATGACCGCTTTGCAGTCCGCGCAGTAAGCGCCCTCTGTCAGGCCGGTTTTCACACAGGTCGGAGCCACTGCGTAGGTTTTCACAATGTTCTGATGGTTCTTGGGATCCTTCTCTCCGTAGACGCTTTTGCAGACGGAGCAGACGGCTTCTCTGCAGCAGGTCGCCACCCCGCCTGTATGATTCCCCGTGGGCGGGATCATGTCCTGCTTTTGGATGACCTTCATGCAAGCTGCGCAATGGCTGCCCTTTGTGAGACCGTAGCTGCCGCATCCCGCCGGTTTCGCCTCATCCGTAACGATGTTCGGATGGTTCTCGGGATCGACGCTGCCAAACGCTCGTTTGCAGACGGAGCAAACGGCTTTTTCCGTGCAGGTCGCGGGAATGCCGGGGATGTGATCTCCGGTTGCGGGGATCGTTTCGATATCCTGAACGATCGTGAAGCAGCCGGTGCAATACGTCAGCGCCGTTCTGCCCTCTTCGCTGCAGGTCGGTTCTCTGGCCGGGATGCGCGTGACGATCAGCTCCTGCGGATGCGCGTTCGGATCCGTTTCTCCGTAGGGCGTTTTGCAAACGCTGCAGATCGCCTGCCGGCAACAGGTCGCGATTCCGCCGCTGTGGCCGCCCGTTGCCGGGATCTCCTGCTGGGGCACAAACCATTTCTCACAGACGGCGCACTTCCAGCCGTCGGTCAGGCCGTTTTCAACGCATTTCGGCGCTGTTCCCTCCACAAGAACGATCTCATGGTCGAGCTTGTCGATCGGTTCCGTTCTCGTTTCGCCGCCGACCGCGCAGGTGAAGGTTCTTTCGCCCGCCTCGGTGCAGGAGGGTTCTTTGGTGACTTCGCCGTCATCCCAATCGTGGGCAAGCAGATCCACCGGCTCGGTTTTGGTTTCGCCGCAGCCGCTGCAGGTATAGGTGATGACGCCCTTTTCCGTGCAGGTAGGTTCCCGGGTCACCACACCGTCGTCCCAATCGTGCGGCAGCGCGGACAGCACTCCGGAGGAAAGGCTTTCGCCGCAGCGCAGACAAAGCGTGATCCGGAATCCCGCTTCGCTGCAGCTCGCTTCCTGAAAATACACCGTTTTGCTGTGCCCGAGCGCGGGAACCTCCCGCGTTTCGAACGCGTCGCAGCGCGAACAGTCGCGGCGTTCCTCGCCGGGATCCGTGCAGGTCGGCGCGGTCAGAGCGATCCACTCGCCGAAGTCGTGCCCCAGCGGCGCAATCTCCACCGTTTCCTCCAGATCACAGTGAGAGCAGGTGCGGATCTGCAGACCGGCTTCCTCGCAGGTCGCCGCACGCTGCACGGACCAATCGGAGAACACGTGGCTGATTTCGGGAATGTCGATGCTCAGGATCTGATCCATGATCTCCGTGATCTTTGTGGACGAGCTCGCGCGATAGCATTTGCCTCCCGTCGCCGTGGCCAGCCGCTCAAAGAAAGAGATGGTTGCGGAATCGGACGAGGGAGCAACCGCGAACACAACGATGGACTTGATCTCGTCCGGCTCGGTCAGTTCAACGCCCTGACCGCCGAGCTTTTCAATCGTCGCGTCCAGTGTGTAGCCGGTCTTGGGCTCCGGGTCGAGGGCGGGCGCGTCGCCCATCAGAATGACCGCCTTCGCCGCGTTCTTGCGCCAACTGAGGGAATCCAGTCCGTCCGTGAGCGCGGAATAAATCGTTTCGTTGTTGTCGCCGCCGTTGCCGAGCGAAAGCGCGTTGATCGACGCGTTGATCGCGCTGTATTCATTGGTGAAATCCAACTGCACGCGATAGGGATAGTCTTGCGAGGCGCCGGTGCGTTCCGGGAAATCGCGATAGTCGACAATGGCGATCCGGTAATCGGTATCGCTGGACTGCAGGCTTCTGAGATAGGAGCCCATATCGGTTTTGACCTGCGCGAGATCGTCGCTCATGGAGCCGGTCGTATCAATGACAAACGCGAGGTCCAGCTTCTTGTTCGTGACCGCGTTTGCGCAGACGCCGAAACAGGAAAGCAGCAGCAGGATCGCCAGAAGGCAGGATAAGGTTTTTTTCATAAGTGACATCCTTTCTCTCGATAAATTTGACGGGGTTCTGAGGCGGCGGCTTTGATCCGCTGCCCGGATCGTGTCTCATTTTATCGTTTCAAAAAGGCAATTGCAAGAGGTTGGGAACGAAACGGGCGAATCGGGGAACGAAACGGGCGGCCATGCCGTTTTCGCCCGATGGCAGATAAAAACAGCCGCGACCCCAAACGGATCGCGGCTGTTGCCTGTCGAATTGTCAGATCTTCCAACCGGCGACGAACTCCCGCGCCCAGTCGGAACCCGGCGCGGAGAGAAGCTCCTTCGGGTCGCCGTCGGCTTCGGGCCTGCCGTTGTGCAAAATCAGCAGCCGCTGTGCCGCCTGCAGGGCGACAGCCGGCGTGTGCGTGCTCAAAATCACGGTGCAGCCGGTCTCCCGGCGGTATCGCGCCAACAACTCCAGCAGCAGCTTTGCGCCCGCCGCGTCGCAGGCGCTGGTCGGCTCATCGAGCAAAAGCAGGCGGCAGGGACGCACCAGCAGACGGCAAAACGCCAGCCGCTGCAGCTCTCCGCCGGAAAGCGAGGCCGCTTTTTTGCTTTGCAGATGCGCAAGCTCCGCACTCTGCAGAAGATGCAGGGCTTCTTCTTTTTTGTCCTTTGCGCCGAGCAGCATATTGTCGAGCACCGTGCCGCGAAAGGGGTAGCTGCGCTGCGGGAGATACAACACCGGCGACGCCGTTTCGACCGCGCCTTCCGTCGGCTTCAGATTCCCGGCGAGAATGCGCAGCAAGGTGGTTTTTCCGCTGCCGTTCGCCCCGGCGAGCGCCAGCGTGCTCCCCTGCTGCACGCGCAGCTCGTCAAGGTCGAGGACGGTGCGCCCGCGATAGCATTTTTTCAGCCCTTTGACTTCAATCATCGCGCACATCCTCCTTCACGACCCACGACGCGGCCACGTTGACCGCAAACGCAAGCAGCAGCAGAATGATCCCGAGCGCCAGCGCAAAGCTGAACCGCCCCTTGTTGGTCTCCAGCATGATGGCCGTGGTCATCACGCGGGTCTTCCACTGGATGTTGCCGCCGACGATGCTGACCGCGCCGACCTCCGCAATGGAGCGCCCGAAAGCGCCAAGCACCACCGACAACAGGGACGCGCGGCTTTCGGATAAACAAAGGAACAGAACTCTCCCGCGGGAGAGCCCCATTCCTTTTGCGGTTTCGATCATCGGTTTTGCGCCTTTTTCAAGGAAAGACGCCGTGAGCCCCGTCACAACGGGGATGATGAGCAGGCATTGCGCGATCACCATCACGCGCACCGTGAACAGCAGATGCAGTCTGCCGAACGGTCCGTAATGGGTAAACAGCGTATACACGATCAGCCCTGCCACCACCGGCGGCAAGCCCATGAGCGTGTGGATGAGTTTTTTCAAAAATGCTTTTCCGCAAAACTGCCGCGTGCCGATCAGCGCGCCCAGCGGAAGCCCGATCAGGCACGAGAGCGTCGTGCTGAAAAAGGACATCCGCAACGTGACGCCGAGGATCTGCAGCAGTTCCTTATCCGGCGGAAAAAGCAGTTCAAATGCCTGCCGGAGCGCGTCCATCCGGCTTATTTCTCAAGCAGATGGAACAACGCCACGCCGTACTGCTCTTCGCCGTATTTGGCGATCAGGGCGCTCGCTTCGTCGGAAAGCATCCAGTCGATCAACGCCTTTGCGCCGTCCACGTTCAGCCCGTCGATCTTTTCGGGGTTGACGGCGATCAGCGAGTAGGTGTTCTTCATGTCTTCGCCCTTTTCCAGAAGCAGCGCAAGGTCAAGCTCCTTTTCCATGGAAAGGAAGGTCGCCTTGTCCGTCAGGCAGTAGGCCTGTTCTTCGCTCGCCATGGTCAGGCAGGCGCCCATGCCCTGGCCGGCGCTGATGTACCAGTTGTCGTTCGCGGCGTCGGGCGCGTTCTCGCCCCAGATCTTCAGCTCGGCCTTGTGGGTGCCGCTCTCGTCGCCGCGGGAGATGAATTTGCTCTCGCTCTCGCGGATCTTCGCGAACGCGGACGCCGCGTCCTCGCAGTCGGCGATGCCGGCCGGGTCGTCCTTCGGGCCGACGATGACGAAGAAGTTATACATGAACGGCAGGCGCTCCACGCCGTAGCCGCCCGCGATGAATTCTTCCTCGGAGGCTTTTGCGTGGACAAGGATCAGGTCGGCGTTGCCGTCGATCGCCTTCTGGATCGCGGCGCCGGTGCCGGCGGACTGGACCTCGACCTTGTAGCCGGTCGCCGCTTCAAACACAGGCAGCAGATACGGCAGCAGGCCGGAATCGTTCACGCTGGTGGTGGTGGAAAGGCGGATGGTGGCGTTCTCGGGTGCGGGAAGGACGTCGCTTTGCGAAACGTCGGCCGAGGGGTCGGTTTCGGTTTTGCCGCCGCAGGCCGCAAGGGACAGCACAAGCAGAGCCGCCAGAAGGATTGCCAAAAGTTTTTTCATGATCCGCAACTCCTTTTCAAACACGGAAGGCGGGTTCGTTTCCGAATGCGCCCTTTGCCGGAGACCGCGAAAGCGGCCTGTGGTTTTTCGGCAGACGGCCTGCGGATCATGCGCGTTGCGTTTAGACGCGCAGGCTCGGACGGGATCACGCTGAATCTCAGCGCATTCATTGTAGCACAATCGAACCGAA
Source organism: Oscillospiraceae bacterium (assembly GCA_902774035.1). Classification (GTDB taxonomy): domain Bacteria; phylum Bacillota; class Clostridia; order Oscillospirales; family Acutalibacteraceae; genus UBA6857. The sequence continues at coordinate 7,408 of CACYHA010000029.1, forward strand.
ATGGCAAGGGGTTAGCGCTCCTTTTGTCAGGATAAACCGGTTTTTGAAGGCAAAGATCCCGAACGCTGCGCCAAAGCCCTTGAAAACCGTCCGGTTCTTTCGGATCATCACGCCGGCGCGCTCAAAAGCGCATCTGTTCCAGCTCTTCCCGCGTCGGAACGGCGGACGCGGCGCCGCTTCTTGTGACGCAGATCGCCGCGGCTTTCGCGGCGGTTTCCAGCGCCCGCCGCGTTTCCTCCCCCGCCGCGACGCTTTGCAGGAAAAACCCGGCGAAGGTGTCCCCCGCCGCCGTGGTGTCAACGGCTTTCACCGGGAACGCGGGCTGAAAGATACGCGCCCCTCTGTGGAGATACAGGGCGCCGGCAGCGCCCAGCGTCAGGACAAACCGAACCTCCGGGTATTTTTCGCACAGCCCGGCCGCCAGTTTGTCTGCGTCCGGCTCGTTGCCGCAGCCCGCATCGGCAAGTGCCGCGGCCTCGGTTTCGTTCAGCAGGATATAGTCCGTTTCTTCCAGCGGATAGCGCGGAACCTCTTCGTTCATCGGCGCAGGCGTAAAGGCGACGCGCAGCCCTCTCTTCTTCGCCGCTCTGATCAGATAGGGGATCTCGTTGATCTCGTTTTGCAGCACGAGCATATCGCCGCTCGCAAAGCGATCGAGCACCCGGTCGATCTGCGCCTTCGTGACGCAACGGTTCGCGCCGCCGAACAGCAAAATGCAGTTTTCGCCGTCCGGGGTGTTCTGGATGACCGCGTGACCGGTTTTTTCGTGCGGCGAAACCGTCACGAACTGCGTATCGACGTTCGCCGCTTCCAGCGCTTCCAGCAGGAACACGCCGTCGGTTCCGATGCGCCCCGCATGGTACACCTTTGCGCCCGCTTTGGCGAGGGCGATCGACTGGTTCAGCCCCTTGCCGCCGCAAAAGGTCTGCACCTCGCTTGCCGCAAGGGTCTCGCCCGGGCGGACAAAATGCGCAACGCGGTAGGTGGTGTCGATATTCAGCGAACCGAAACATAAAAACTCAGCCATCTGTTTCCTCCAACGGCAGCATCAGGATCTCCTCGATCTGCGCCTGATAAAAACGGTCGTCTTTTTTCTTCACAAGATATGCGTGGGTCCCGCCGGCGCAGGCCTGAAAACGGTTGGTCCCGTATTTGGGGTTGACGACCGCCCTGCCGGTTATTTTTCGATAGCCCGCTTTTTCCGCGTCGCCGATGACCGCGGCCACGGCCGTCATCGGATCCCAGGAGGGTCTGCCGTTTCCGCTGCCGTGCGCCGCATAGGCCCTTCCGGTCAGACCGGGCACCGCTTTGCCGCCGGTGACAATGTCTTTCCCGACCTCATAGCCGAGAAATGTCAGCGGCACCGGGCAATGCCTGCAGATGTACGACGCCGCTTTCCGGTTGACCGGATAGGCGCAGAAATTGTACTCCCGGCCGAACGGTTTGTCCCATCTTCCGCCCATGAGAAGGATCTCGGAGACTTTGCTTTTCACAAGCTCCGTTCCGTCGAGCTCACTGTACGCATCCGGCTGCGAGCGAAGAAGCTGCATGATGATCTGCGGAAACCCGACGTCAACGATCACCGCTTTTCCCGGAAGGGACGCAAGAACCCGGCGGTATAGCCGAAAGGCGTCGGGACAGTCCGCGTTGGAAAAGCCGGATCTGCAAAACGCGGCGAGCTTTTTCTGATACAGACACAGAATGCCCTTTCGCACGGCGCTCCGATCCAGACCGATCGGGATCTCGCCCAGACCGTGTGCTTCGCACATCGCCTTCAGGGACGGCGCGGAATACTGCATCACACTGTTGACGCCGATCGCCCGCAGACGGATCAGCCCGGCCCTGTGCGCCTTGAGCAGGATCTCCAGCGCCGCGACATCGTCGCAGTCCGTCCACCAGTCGGTTCCGAAAAGAAGATCGATCGGCTGTTCTCTCGTTGCTTTGATCTCTTCAAAAATCATGGTTCCACCCCTTTTTTTCGGTAGTATTATACATCAGAAGTGGCAAAGAATCAAGAAAAACATCGAATCGCCGGGAACCTTGCACGGCAGCTTCAGCTGCGAAACGCTTGCATTCGGGCGGGATCTGTGGTATTCTGATACAAAGGAAACCGAAAAAAAGGAGAGATGGAAATGAAAAACAAAAGCCATGCGCTCGGCCCGGTTCTGATTCTTTTGGCCGGCTGTTTCTGGGGCAGTATGGGCATTTTTGTGCGCAGGCTCGCCTCCTTCGGCTTCAGCGCCATTCAGATCGTGGCGATTCGCGTTACGCTTGCGGCGCTGGCCTTTTGTCTGCTGCTGCTTTTCCGCGATCGTTCCGGCTTCAAAATCGCCCTGCGGGATCTCCCCCTCTTTCTCGGTCTCGGCTTCGGCAGCATCCTGTTCTTCACCGTCTGTTACTTCACAGCCATCACAATGATGCCACTGTCCACGGCGGCGATCCTCCTTTACACTTCTCCCATATGGATCCTGCTGATGTCCGTGGCGTTCTTTCACGAAAAGCTGAACAGAAAAAAGCTCCTTGCTCTTCTTCTCGCCTTTGCCGGATGTGTGCTGGTCAGCGGCGTTTCCGGAGAAGGGATCTCGCTGAAGGGGCTGCTGCTGGGGCTCGGTTCCGGCCTCGGCTACGGCTTGTACAGCATTCTCGGCACGGTTGCGCTGCGCAGATATTCCCCTTATACCGTCACGGCCTACACCTTTTTGCTTGCGGGCGCCGGTTCGCTTTTGATCTGCCGCCCCGGGGAGATGGTCTGCGTCTTCGCTGCCGCGCCGAAGCTGCCGGAACTGCTGCTGTTTTGCTGCCTGACTGCGCTGGTCACGGCGGTGATCCCCTTTTTGGCCTACACTCTCGGCCTGCGTACTGTGGAGGCCGGCAAGGCGGGCATTCTCGCGACGGTGGAGCCGATGGTGGCAACGCTGATCGGAGTTTTTGCCTTTTCCGAACCGCCGACCGTGCTTTCCGGTCTCGGCATTCTTCTGATTCTGGCTGCCGTTGTCCTCTTAAACCTGAATCCGAAATCCTCCCCGTCCGAAAGCGGCGCGGCGCCCGATTTTTCGGAATGATTTTTTGGAAAGGAAAACGCACCATGAAGCTGTACATTCTTCGACACGGCGAGACCGACCTGAACACCAAAGGCGTGATGCAGGGTTGGTTGGACGCGCCGCTGAACCGGAACGGACGCTCGCTCGCCGTCCTCACCGGGCAGGGAATGCGGGGCATCGCCTTTGACAAATGCATCTCCAGCCCGCTGATCCGGGCGACGGAAACGGCGCAGATCGTCCTGCGTGAGAGCAAAAACGACATCCCGATCCAAACGGACGACCGCATCCGCGAGATCAATTTCGGCGCGATGGAAGGCAGAACGATCGCCGAAATGGGAGAGGCCGGCGCGCTGTTTTTCAAGGACCCCTTCCGGTTTCCCGGCTTTCCGGGAGGAGAAACGATCCGCGGCGTCTGCGAACGGACGCAGGCGTTTCTCAAGTCGCTGATCGCGCAGGACGACGGAAAAACGTATCTGATCTGCACCCACGGCTGCGCGACGCGGGCCATGCTGAATTTTCTCTATGAGAACCCCGCCGATTTTTGGCGCGGCCACCCGCCCTACAACTGCTGCGTGAACATCGTTTTCGCCGAACAAAACAGGCCGAAGCTGGTCGCCGCAGACAAGGTCTACTACGACGAACGCCTGATCGTCAACCACTACAAATAAAGGAATCGCTGATTGCCAAACGGGGCTGCCGCATTTTGCGGCAAACGAAAGAGAAAGCGCTTTTCACAGAGGGATCCTGTGATTTCAGCGCTTTCTTTTCTTTGTGTTTCTTCCAAATTGTTTGCTTTGCCTCGACGTTTTCATCGAAGCCCTTGATTTGCCGCCGGTCAATCCCAGCAATAGCGCACACGCGCGCCGTCGATCTCCCAGATTTCCGGGGTGCAGTTCTCAAAGAGATCCACCGGCTGCACGGCGTGATCCTTCTGGATCTCAAGATAGGCTTGCCGGAGATCCGCTTTCTGCGCCGGCGCTGCTTCGGGGCAGGAGACGAACAGCGCCGTGTCGCTTTTGGAGAGCACGTCGAGCCACTGCCGGTTTTTCTCCCAGGGGATCAGATCGCCCGAAATTCCCACGCAGTCCGCGTCCGCAAGATAGAAGACGTTGTTCTGCGCCAGACGGAAGGCGAGGGTGTTGACTCCCATTTTTCGGGTGCGGTCCCAGTCTCTGCCGCTGGTGTCGTCTCCGGTGCGGTTGATCTGCACCAGCCCCGCGCAGAGATGGGAGACCGTGTTGCAGCCGATGATCAGCATATCGCCGCAGGCCTCTTTGATGAGCCGGTAAAAATCAAGGACGATCTCCGCGTTCGTTTTGCTCTCGTCTTCAAAATGCCAGCCGACGTCGTTCGTGACGGTGTCGGTCAGGTCTTTGCCGTAGCTGCCGAACAGATCGACCGTGGAAAAATCGTGCTTGAGCAGCTCGTAGCCCCAGGCTTTGACCGTTTCGATCTCCCGGCGGAGATACTGCTGCACGGTTTTGTTCGTCGGGTCGAGATATTCGCGCTTTCCCCCGCGCAGAATGCGCATCTCCGGCGTGAGTTCTTCCGAAACATCGTCCAGCAGGCGGATCCACAGGCCGGGCCGCACGCCCAGCTTTTTGATCTCGGCGGCAAGGGCTTTCATGTCGCCGAATTTTTCGTTGGGAAGATAAGGGCCTTGGGTCCGGTGGATCGACCAGCCGTCATCCACCACCATAAAAGGTCTGTTTTCGATGCCCCGCGCCAGCTCCGCCTGCAGCTTCGCGTCCCGCAGAATGTCTGCGAAGCTGCTTTCGCCGTAGGCGTAATACCAGTTGTTGCCGCCGTAGATCTTTTCCCGCGGCAGCAAAGGCGCGTCGCAGAGCTGCCTGCAATAGGCGCAAAGGCTTTCAAAGGGCGGGCGCGCAAAACGGGCAAACACAAACGTGCAGAGCTTTACGCTTCTCCCCGCCAGAGCCACGCCCCCGCCGCCGTTGCGGCAATCGATCTTCGCTGTGATCCCGCTTCGGTCATAGGTGAAGCAGACAAAGGCGTTCGGCTGCGTTTTGACGCCGAAGCAGCAGGTTTCGGCCATGTCGGTCGCCGCAAAATACCAGGGCATCGGCCGATCGTTTTCCCCGAGTTTTTTGAAGCAAAGCTCGCCGTAGCTGCGCTCCCAGGCGTCGCCGAGGACAAACAGCGCCTCTTCGGTTGCAAACCGCCAGCGCAGCGTCACAAACTGCGGCCGGTCGGCCGTCGCCGTCAAGAACACGGAAAGCGTGTTTTCGCCCCGCGCAAAGGAGAGCGCCGCATCCGTCGGCTCGCCGTCGCAGACCAGCTCGTAAGTGAAAGAATCGATCTCAAAGTTTTTCATGGAAAGCCACCTCGTCCCGTCCGATGAAAGATGTTCGGGTCGATTATATCATAAAACAAAGAAAATGTAAAGCCGATTTTTCTTCGGTTCCTTTGGCGGAGGGCTTGCATTTTTCCGTAAAATGTGGTAGGGTAAGAATCATCAAAACCGGATGGAGACAGGCACATGAAACAGACCGGAGCAGCCAACCGAACGCGCGGTGCAGCCCTTGCTGCGGCGCTGGTTGTGCTGCCGGTGCTGTTTGTGCTGCTCTCGCTGTTTTTCGGGCGCTATCCTCTGCCCGTGCGCGAGGTTCTGGCGGCTTTGTTCTCTCCGGCGCGCGTGCCGCTTGCTTCCCGCGTCGCCGTTTGGCAGCTTCGCCTGCCCCGGGCGCTGGCCGCCGCGTTTGTCGGCGCGTCGCTGGCGGCCTCCGGCGCGGCGTTCCAGAGCGTGTTCCGCAACCCGCTGGTCAGCTCCGGCATCCTCGGCGTTTCCAACGGGGCGGGCTTCGGCGCCTGCGTTGCCATCGTCTGCTTCGGCGGCGGGGTCTATACCTATCTGTTCTCCTTCGTGTTCGCGCTGGCGGCCGTGGTGCTGAGCTGGTTCGCGGGGCGCATCTCCCGCGTGACCACGACCATCACGATGATCCTCGGCGGAACGATCGTCGGCGCGTTTTTCAGCGCTCTGGTCTCCATCATGAAATACGTCGCCGACCCTTACAGTCAGCTCCCGAGCATCACCTTCTGGTTCATGGGCTCGTTCTCCTCCGTCGGCTACTCCCGGCTTCTGGCCGCGATACCGATGACAATCGGAATGGCGCTGATTTTCTTGTCGCGCTGGCGGCTCAACGTGCTTTCCATGGGGGAGCGCGAAGCGGCCGCCCTCGGGCTGGACGTGCGCCGCAGCCGCTTTCTTGTGATCGGCGGCGCAACGCTCTGCACGGCCGCCGCGGTCTGCATCAGCGGCACCATCGGCTGGGTCGGGCTGGTGATCCCCCACATCGGGCGGATGCTCATCGGCAACAACAACCAGAAGCTGGTTCCCGTCAGCATCTCTCTGGGCGCCTGCTTCATGGTGCTGATGGATCTGCTCTCGCGCACCCTCACCGGCGCGGAGATCCCCATCGGCATCCTCTGCGCCCTGATCGGCACGCCCTTCTTCGTGTATCTTCTGAAAAAAACGAGGGGAGGCAACTGGACATGATCCTGGAGATCCGCAGCCTCACCTTCTCCTTCGGGGACGCGCCGCTGCTCAACGATCTGTCGCTGACTGTGGACAGAGGCGAGATCGTCTGTCTGCTCGGCCCCAACGGCAGCGGCAAGTCCACACTGCTGGACTGCACGCTCGGCTTTCACCGCAGCTTTTCCGGCAGCGTGACCCTTTGCGGCAAAAACGTGCTGTCCTGTAGCCGGGCAGAGCTTGCGCGGCAGGCGGCCTATGTGCCGCAAAGCCACACGCCCGCCTTTCCCTACACGGTGCGCGAGGTTGTTCTGATGGGCCGCACGGCGCAGGGCGGACTGTTCGGCGCACCGGGCAAAGCGGATTATGAACACTGCGACGCGGCGCTGGAGCGCGTGGGCCTCGCTTCGTTTGCCGAACGGCCCTACACCTCGCTTTCCGGCGGCGAGCTGAAGCTTGTGCTGCTGGCCCGTGCGCTGGCGCAGCAAACGCCGCTGATCGTGCTCGACGAGCCGACAAGCTCGCTGGATTTCAAAAACGAGCTGATGTTTCTGGACACGCTGGCGGATCTTGCGAAAAACGACGGGCTTGCCGTGCTGATGGCAACCCACGCGCTGAACCATCCCTTCTATTTTGAATCGAAAGGCCTTCCCGTGCGCGCGGTCATGCTGCGCAAAGGCCAAAGCGCTCGCTGCGGCACCCCCGGCGCGCTGCTCACCGCGCAGACGCTGCTGGAGGTCTACGGTGTGCGGGCGGCGATCCTCGACGTCGCCGACGAAGCCGGAACCCCGGCAAAAACCATCGCCGTCCTCGGCAGCGAACAAAGGATGTGACATCATGAAACGAACGCTCTGCACGCTGCTTGCGCTGCTGCTCGTGCTCTCTTTGCTGAACGGCTGCGCGGAAAAAGCGCCGAAAGACGAAACCGGCGTCACCGTGACCGACTGCGCCGGAAGAACCGTGCGCGTGCCGGCCGATCCGCAGTCGATCAGCGTGCTTTGCCCCTTTTCCGGGCCGCTGATCGTGATGTTCGGCTACGGCGACCGGGTGACCGGCACCGTCAACAACGCCGCGCGCAGCAAGCTGCTGGCCGAAATCTGCCCCGCGATACAAAACGCCGCGATCGTCAAAAACAGCGGCGCGATCAACGCGGAAGAGATCATGGCAAAAAACACCGATCTGATCGTCACCAACGCCGGCGTCTATGAGACCCCGGCTGAGCGCGAAAAGCTCGACGCCATGGGCATCCCCTACGTGGTGATCGGCTTTACGTCGATCGAAGAGCAGTTCAAAGCCGTGCGCGTTCTCGGCGAAACGCTGCAGCAAAGCGAAAAGGCCGAGCGGTACCTCGCCTGGTTCCGTTCCGTCCTTGACCGGACGGACAAGGCCGCCGCAAGCGCCGGAACGCCGGTGCGGCTCTATCATTCCGTCAACGAGGCGGTGCGCACGGACTACAAGGGCAGCTACTGCGCCGAATGGATCGCCCGCACCGGCGCGGTCAATGTTGCGCTGGAAAGCGGCGCACTGAACATGGAGGGCGACAAGGCCTACACCACGCTCGAACAGATCTATGTCTGGGATCCGGATCTGATCATCTGCAACGAGGCGCAGGTGGATGACTATATCCTTTCCGACGAAAAATGGACGGGGCTTTCCGCCGTACAGACCGGGCAGGTCTATCAGATCCCGATCGGCATCACGCGCATGGGGCACCCGACGAGCTTTGAAACGCCGCTGGCGATGCTCTGGCTGTGTCAGCTTCTGTATCCGGACTTTGAGGTGGATCTGGACGCGGAGATCAAAGCGTTTTACCGCGATTTCTTTGCGTTTGAGCTCAGCGACGACTGGCTGGCCGCCATCAGGGACGGCAGCGAGATGAGAACCCCGAAAACCGAACAAAAGGGTGAATGAAATGAATCTCTTTGTCTGCATTGACGACACCGACAACCTCGACAGCATCGGCACCGGCGAGCTGCTGGAAAACATGATGCGCGAAGCCGCCGTGCGGGGGCTCGGCAAAAGCGGCTTTATCGTGCGCTATCAGTTTTTGATCGACGACGCGATCCCCTACACCTCCCACAACAGCGCCATGTGCTGCACGGCGCAGACCGATGACCGCGCCGCGTTCACGGCCTTTTGCGAAGACTTTCTGCGCCGCACGGCGGCCGAAGGCTCCGACCCGGGGCTCTGCATTCTGACCGACGACCCGGAAAAAGATTACGAACCGCTGGTCGCCTTCGGCAGACGCGCCCAGACAGAGGTGCTGACAAAAGCGGACGCCCTGGCCGCGGCGAAAGCCTTCGGCGCCGACGTGCATCTGAGCGAGCACGGCGGCACGGGCGACGGCGTAATCGGCGCGCTGGCCGGCGCAGGACTGCGCGCGGGAAAGGAAGAAGGCCGCATCAAGGGCAAGCTCCATCCGCCGCTGAACAAGCCCGACTGGAGCATGGCGGAGTTTTCCGCCGCCTACGGAGCGGAGCGTTTCGCCGACGAGGACGGAAACGAGATCACGCAGGAGCTTCCGCTGCGGTTCGAATGGCCGACCAAGCTCGTGTTTCAGCGCGGAAAGGTCACGGCTGTCCTTGTGCAGCAAAACGGGCAGTGGATGCCGAAACCGAAAATCAGGAAAAACAGGGGCTAAAACCATGTGGAAACGGGAAAATGGGAAAACGGTCTTCACCGGCGGGAAGGAAGCCTTTGAAGACGCCGCAAACGCTGCGCGGGGCTGCCCGCTGTTTGTGCAGGACTGCGAAGAGGAATGTGTGGCGGACGAGGCGCAAAGCTGCTATAACTGCCGCTACCGCCGCTGGACAAAAAACAGCTTTGTATGTATGAAAGGAGCGGGACAATGAAGAATCAGGAAACGATCAGACGCATTTCAGCGCTTCTGTTTGCGCTGTGGATGCTGCTTTGCTGCGCACTGAGCGCGGCGGCAGGCACCGGCAACGGCGACGGCACGGGCGGCGGAAGGGATCAGCCGCTGGTGCTCGCGTCCTCCAGCATCGGCAACGGCGCGGAAAATGTTCCGCAAAATCCGCAAATTGTCTTGACGTTTTCCAAAAATGTGGTACACTTTACAGTGAGAGACAACAACAAGAAATGCTTTTCCATGACGGATGAAGACGGCAACGACGTGCCGATCCATGTGATCATGGGCGACGACCAGGTCGACCCGTCGATCAAGCGGATTGTGACGATTACCCCGCAGTCACCGCTGACGCCGGGCACGACCTATCTGCTCAAAATCGGCGGCGGCGTCACCTCCAAAAGCGGCGTGAGCATCGGCAGAGACACCTATATCTCCTTCACCGTAGCGGGCGAAAAACCGACGACAACCAAGGCGACAACGACCAAGCCGACTACTACCAAGCCCACAACGACCAAGCCGACTACCACCAAACCTACAACGACCAAACCAACCACAACAAGGCCCGCAACAACAAAACCGACCACGACCAAGCCGACGACAACCACGGCAGTCACAACGACCGCGGCCTTGACCACAACGAGAGCCGTGACCGCGACAGCGGCCGCAGCCACCGAGACCGTTCCCGCAGCGGCAGACGTCACCGAAACCGTCACGGTTACGGAATTCACCACGGAAGACGCGGCAGAATCCGAGCTTGCTTCCGCTGCGGACGAAGCTACGGAGGAAATCACGGCGTTCACCCTCTCCGAAACCGAGGCGCGCACCGAACCGGCACCGGAAACGACCGCAGCCGCCCCGACGACCCGACAGACCACCACAAAAGCCCAGACAGACGTCGCATGGCAGCAGGCCTGGCGCGACACCGGTCTGTATCTTCTCATCACGGCGATTTCGATCATCGTACTTCTTGCGGTGGTCCTGATCATAAAAAAGAAAAAATAAGAAAGGAAGCATACCCATGAAACAAACCGCCAATCGTTCACTCAGCATTCTTCTCGCCCTGCTCATGCTCTTCTCCGCCATGACAATGGCGGCGGCAGCGGGCAACCTGACACTGGAATCCGCAACCATCGGCGATACGCCGCTTGCGGAAGCGACCACCATCCGCGGAAACGATGAGATCCTGCTCACTTTCTCGGGCAAGGTGACCGACGAATCCATCCTCGGCTTCAACATCGGAAAAATCAGCGTCAAAGACAGCAGCGGAAACACGGTTTCCTCCGTGACCGTTTCGCCCAGCGGAAACAAGAAATTCATCGTCTCGCTCGGCGGCCTTGCGAAAGCGACATACACGCTGCAGATCGGCAAGCAGTTCAAAGACGTTGACGGCAACACCCTCGGCCAGCAGGTCGCGCTTACGTTCACGGTCAACAAGGGCAACGGCGACGGCAGCGGCACGGGCACAGGCGGCGGCAACAGCCCGCTGAGCTTTGTTTCGGCCACAGCGGACGGCAAAGACCTTGAAAACGCAGAGCTTGCGGCGACCGGCACGATCACGGTCACGTTTGACCGCGGCATGACGAAGTATCAAACGGAGAATTTTGCGCAGATCAGTATCCTTGACAAAGACGGCAAAAAGGTTGACGGCGTCACCTTCACCGACTTCACAAAGGACGCAAACGACAACAGCTACACCGTGCTTTCCTACCAGGATCTCGCCGCCGGCACCTACACGCTGAAGCTCGGAAAAGATCTGAAAGCCAACAACGATAACACCCTCGGCAAAGCGGTGAACATCTCCTTCACCGTGAAGGCGCAGGCGGAACCCGCGCCCTCCCAGGACACCGCAACCTTTGTGGCCAGATTCATTTCCACGATCGTGACGCTGATCAACAACGTCATTGATTTCTTCCGCGCACTCTTCAAATAAGATCTGCTTTTGAGCGCCATGGGAGTTTTCCCACGGCGCTTTTTTATCCCTTTGAAGCCGATGATTGCGCTGCAACTGCAAGTTGCTTGCGGTGCGGCCGCCTTTTCGGTATAATGGGATCCAAGGAGGTGTTTGCATGAACACAAAGGAAATCTTGTTCGAACTCAGAACCAGACACGGTCTGTCGCAGGATGCGCTGGCAAAAAAGGTTTTCGTGACCCGGCAGGCGGTCTCCCGCTGGGAGAACGGCGAAACCGTTCCGAACACCGAAACGCTGAAGCTGCTTTCCCGGCTTTTCGGCGTCTCCATCAACACCTTGCTCGGTTCGCCCCGAACGCTGATCTGCCAATGCTGCGGTATGCCGCTGGAGGATTCGATCCTCGGCCGGAACAAGGACGGCTCCTTCAACGAGGATTACTGTCAGTGGTGCTTTGCCGACGGCACCTACACCTACAGCGATATGGACGATCTGATCAACGTCTGCGTCAAGCACATGGCAAACGAAAGCTTTTCGGAGGAACAGGCGCGCGCATACCTCGAGCAGAAGCTCCCGACGCTGGATTACTGGAAGCGCTACGACGAGCTCGGCGACAACGGCGAATTTGAAGCATTCAAGCAGCAGCTCGTCGAAGAGATCAACGCTCTCGGGATCGAAGGGATGCCCAGACTGGAAAAGCTGAACGCCCTGGTGGGGAGCTACGTCAATCTCGCCTATCCCCTGCCCTGCGGCGCAAGCGTGAAGTTTTTGAACGACAACGCGACCTACCTCGGCGCCCAACTGGAATCCCCGTTCGGCAGCGAGCGCTGCTTCGGCGTGCTGGCGAATATGGATTTCATTCTGGTCTGCACCTATGAGGCGCAGGGGGCAAACCCGGAGCTTGTTCTTTACAAAAAAAGATAAGCGGCCGAACAGAAGGCCGCACGCGGTCGCTCCGACGCAAAACACACAACGCGCTTGACAGCCTTGCCGAAACCGGCCTTTCTTCCAAAAAACAGCAGCCGCAGCCGGTGATCCCGGCCGGGGCTGCTGTTCGTTTCGCGCTGTTAATCCAGCGTGTATTTCATGATCTCCGGGTGGCAGAGCGTGCCGCGTTTTCCGCAGGAGGTACAGTAGACGGCGATGTTCGGCGAGCTGTCCCAATCCATCTTCTGCCAGCCGCAATGCAGATAATAGGCCGGCTCCTTGGCGCAGGCCCAAAGCTCTTTGATCCCGCGCTTTCTCGCCTCCGTGAATACGACGTTCTGCATCACTTTGCCGAAGCCGGTGCGGTGCAGGTCGCTTCGCACGGCGATATCGCCGAGAGAAAAGACCCCGTCACGCATCTCCAGCGTGGCCGCCGCCATCAGCGCACCGGTCTGCGGGTCGTCCATCCGCCACATTTTGAGCACGCGGTCGGGCATCCGCTCCTCAATGGCAACGCCCATGCCGCTCTCGTGGAACAAGGTGGAGAGGGCAAAAAAATCGTCGGTTTCCCGAATGATGTAAGGATCCATGTGAATCATGCCTTTCTGTTTTTCTGTCCGTAGTGGAAAACGTCCCGAAGAACGTAAGTCAAACCGGGTTTTGCGTTGTGCTTTCGGCGCTTTGAAGCATCATCTGCCGCAGGTCTTCGCTTAAAGCTGAGATGCCTCCGGCGGGAAAAGCAAAGGCTGCGGAGGATGATGAGTCGAAGCGGCAGGAATATCATAAATAGATTTATAGATAGATGCAGGTTGATTATCAGGTTCCCGGCCTCATCCACCACTCGCCTTCGGCGAGCGGTCCTCTTGAAGGTGTCTTGCCGCTGCCGCGACAAGAGAATCCTATCGCAACGAAGAAA
>CACYHA010000030.1 GCA_902774035.1 Oscillospiraceae bacterium
AAGAGCACCTATGTTTCCCTGCTCGGGCTCGAACGGGCAAAACAGCTTGCCGCCGCGCTTACGGAAAAAGCCGTGAACGCGCTGACGATTTTCGGCGAGGACGCCGCTTTTTTGCGCGATCTTGCCGAACAGCTTTGCAAAAGGACGTATTAATGCAGCCATGAACGCCTATCCCATCCTTGAAACCATCGCTTCTCCCGCCGACGTGAAAGCGCTCGACGAAGCCGCGCTGCCTCTGCTTGCGCAGGAGGTGCGGCGAAAGCTGCTCGAGACCGTTTCCAAAAACGGTGGCCACCTTGCGTCGAATCTCGGCGCGGTGGAGCTGACGATCGCCCTTCACCGGGTCTTTGATTCCCCGCGCGACCAGATCGTCTTCGACGTCGGCCATCAATGCTATACCCATAAACTGCTCACCGGCCGCTATGCGCGTTTTGATTCCCTGCGCTGCGCCGGCGGGCTTTCCGGCTTTTGCAGGCCGAACGAGAGCGAACACGACGTGTTCTTTTCCGGCCACAGCAGCACTTCCGTTTCCGCCGGCCTCGGCCTCGCCACGGCGAAAAAGCTGAACAAAGACGAAGCCTACGTCATTTCCGTCGTCGGCGACGGCTCCTTCACCGGCGGCATGGTCTACGAGGCGCTCAACAACGGCGGGCGCAGCGGAACGAAGCACATCCTCGTGCTCAACGACAACAAGATGTCCATCTCGGAAAACGTGGGCGCTCTGGCGAAATATCTCGCTGTGATCCGCTCCACGCCGCAGTACTATACCTTCAAGGCCTCCACGGAGCGCACGCTCAGGAAGATCCCCTCCGTCGGACAGGCATTGGTACATAAACTCTACGACCTGAAAACGCAGGTCAAAAACAAGCTTTACGCGCAAAGCAACTTTTTCGAAGATCTCGGCTACCGCTATATGGGTCCCATCGACGGCCACAGGATCGACATCCTCTGCGACGCTCTGCAGGCCGCAAAGCGCGTCAACGGCCCCGTGCTGCTGCACGTGATCACCGAAAAGGGCAAGGGCTATTCCCTTGCGGAAAACGACCCGTCTTCCTTCCACGGCGTTGCGGGGTTTGATGTTTCCACCGGCGCCTCGGACGGACAGGCCGCGCATTTCTCCGACGTGTTCGGCGCCTGGCTCGCTGAAAAAGCAAAAACGCAGCCGCGCCTTTGCGCCGTGACGGCGGCCATGGGGCTGCCCACCCGACTGACCGCGTTCAAACAGGCCTTTCCCGCCCGGTTTTTCGATGTGGGGATCGCCGAGGAGCACGCTGTAACCTTTTGCGGCGGACTTGCCAAAAACGGAATGCTGCCGGTCTTTGCCGTGTATTCCACCTTCCTGCAGCGCTGCTACGACCAGCTTGTGCACGACGTTGCGCTGCAGAATGTCCACGCGGTTTTTGCCGTGGACCGCGCCGGCTTTGTCGGCGAAGACGGCGAGACGCATCAGGGCTTGATGGACGTGTCCTTTCTCTCTTCTATCCCGCATTTCAAGATTTATGCGCCCTGTGATTTTGCCGCACTCACGCGAGACCTCGACCGTGCGGTGCAGACGGATTGCTGCCCCGTTGCGGTGCGCTATCCCCGCGGCGGACAGAACGAACAAACCGCAAAGCTGCGCGGCGAACGCTTCGAATTTTCCCTGTACGGCGACGAGACGAGCGAGACCGTTCTCGTCACCTATGGGCGCATTTCCGGCGAGGCCGTTGCCGCCGCGGACGCGCTCGCGCACAGCGCCTCTCCGATCCTCGTGCTCTCGCTCAATCAGATCAAGCCCCTGCCGGAGGACGCCCTTGCCCTGATGCAAAAGGCAAAGCGCGTGTTCTTTTTCGAAGAGGGGCTGCGCACGGGCGGCGCAGGGGAGCAAACGGGCGCGGCGCTTTTGGAACGGGGCTTTTCCGGCCGCTTCGTTCTCACGGCGGTGGAAGACCGCTTTGTGCCGCAGGCTTCCGTGACCGAACAGCTTGCGCGGTTCCGGCTCGACAAAGCGGGCATGATCGCAACCATTCAGGAAAAGATGTGAACCCATGGCAGAGAAACTCAGATTGGACAGCGCCCTGTTTGCCCGTGGCTTTGCCGAAAGCCGAGAAAAGGCAAAGGCGCTCATCATGGCCGGACAGGTCTATGTCAACGGCCAAAAGGCGCAAAAAAGCGGCGACACGGTTAAGGACGGCGACGCCATCGAGGTCCGGGGCGAAAAAATGCCCTATGTCAGCCGCGGCGGCTTCAAGCTTGAAAAAGCGATGCGCAGTTTCGCTCTTTCGCTTGACGGGTGCGTTTGCATGGATATCGGCGCTTCCACCGGTGGCTTTACGGACTGTATGCTGCAAAACGGCGCGGCAAAGGTCTATGCCATCGACGTGGGCTACGGCCAGCTTGCGTGGAGCCTGCGCTCCGACCCCCGTGTGGTCAATTTGGAACGCACGAATTTCCGTTATGTCACGCGCGAACAGGTGCCCGAGGAGATCGACTTCGCTTCGGTGGACGTGGCGTTCATCTCCCTGCGTCTGATCGTTCCCGTGATGCGCGCCCTGCTGCGGGACGGCGGACAGGCGGTCTGCCTGATTAAGCCACAGTTTGAGGCCGGGCGCGAACACGTCGGAAAAAAAGGCGTCGTGCGCGATAAGGCCGTCCACGAGCGCGTGGTGCGCGAGATCTGCGCGTTTCTTCTGGAGAGCGGCTTTTCTCTGCTTCATCTCGACTATTCGCCCATCAAAGGCCCTCAGGGGAACATTGAATATCTCATTCATGTGGAAAAAAGCGACGCGCCGCAGTCAAAGCTGACAAATGACGCTGCCGCTGTTGTCGCGGCCTCCCACGCCGCGCTGGATCAAGGTGATGCCGATGAACATACTGATTGACGTCAATCTCACCCGTGAACATGCGCGGGAAGTGACAAGTGAGGTCTGCAAAGAACTTTCGCGCCTTGGCGCGTGTGTGCTGATGGATCACGCCCTGCGCGGCGCGTTCGACGGCGAAAGTGTCCGCTTCCTCGAAAAAGAACAGGCGCTTGCCCGGTGCGATCTTCTGATCGCCATCGGCGGCGACGGCACTTTCATCCACGCCGCCCACGACGCGGCGCGGTTCGACCGCGAGATCCTCGGCATCAATGCCGGAAATCTGGGCTTTCTTGCCGGTCTGGAAAAAACGGAGCTGCATCTGCTGCGCGCACTGACGCAGGGGAACTATCAGATCGACCGGCGGATGATGCTCTGCGTGGAACATTACGAGGACGGAGAACTACGCGAAAAGCACTATTGTCTGAACGACGCGGTTTTTGCCCGCGGAACGTCCATGCGCCTTTGCGACATTTCCGTTTTTTGCGGTGGCCGCCCCGTGAACGATTACTTCGCCGACGGCGTGATCTTCGCCACCCCCACGGGTTCCACCGCCTATTCCCTTTCCGCGGGCGGTCCGGTGCTGGAGCCGACGATCGAAAGCGTGATCATCACGCCGATCTGCCCGCATTCCATCTTTGCCCGCTCGCTGATCTTCCGGCCGGAATCCCGGTTCACGCTGAAGATCAACAACCCGTCGCTGTGCCTGCCGCTGCTGAGCTGCGACGGCGAACAGACGCTGGATATCACGGAACGCAGCAGCTTCGTGATCCGCCGCGCCAACCGCTGCTGCAAGATCATCCGCATCAAAACCGAAAGCTTTACCGAGGTTCTGTCGCGCAAAATGACAGAGCGTTGGTTATAAATCGTAAAAAAAGGAGAGACCACCATGAAAAAGAACAGGCAGCAGGCCATCCTGCAACTGATCGAGCAGGAGGACGTCAGCACCCAGGAGGAGCTGATGCGTGCGCTGAATGCCCAGGGGTTCACCGTGACCCAGGCCACCGTTTCGCGCGACATCAAAGCGCTCAAGCTGGTCAAGGTGCCGCTGGCGCAGGGCAAGTATAAATATGCCCCGGCGAAAAGCGATTCCAGCGAGACCTCCGATAAATTCAACGCGATCTTGAAGAATTCCTGCCGCAGCGTCGATTACGCCGGCAACATCGTCGCCGTGAAATGCTATTCCGGCATGGCGAACGCCGCCTGCGCCGCGGTGGACGCTCTGATCGAAGAGCGCATCGTCGGCACCATCGCGGGCGACGACACCTTCTTCGTCCTGTGCCGCGACGAAGCGTCGGCCCAGAGCTTTTCCACGCTGCTGAAAACCTACATGTCCGAAGAATAAAGCAACCGAGGCCTGCGTAATCACTGATTAACTCAGGCGCGCAAATCTTGGCGGTAAATTTTCCGTCATTTTGCACAGAAATCTCTTGAAAGCCGACAGGCTTCCTACGAGATTTCTGTCGCATCTGACGAAAAATTTCCTCGCCAATCTTCACACGCTGAGTTAATCAGCGATTACCTGCCGAAGAGGGGTCGGCAGCCGAAAAAGAAACCTGAACCGGGGGACGTCTATGCTGACAGATCTGAAAATCGAAAATGTCGCGGTCATCGAAAAGGCGCACATTGCCTTCGGAGAAGGGCTGAACATCCTTTCCGGCGAGACCGGCGCTGGAAAATCCATCATCATCGACGCGATCAACGCCGTGCTGGGGGAACGCACGAGCCGTGAGGTGGTTCGCACCGGGGCGAGCGCCGCAAAGGTCACGGCGTTTTTTGAAAACGTCGGCGAAAGCGCGTGCGCCGTGCTCGCCGAATTCGACATCGACGCAGAAGACGACGGCTCGCTTCTGATCTCCCGGACGATCTCCGCCGACGGGCGGACGTCCTGCCGCGTCAACGGCCAGAGCGTCACGGCCTCCATGCTGCGAAAGCTCGGGCGCGAGCTGTTGACGATCTGCGGCCAGCACGACAGCCAGCGGATGCTCCAGAAGGAAAGCCATCTCGGCTACATCGACCGCCTTGCCTGCTGCGACGCGCAAAGGGAAGCCTATGCCGAAAGTTACCGCGCCCTGCGCGCGGCGCAAAAGGAGCTGAACGCCCTTTTGCAGAACGAGACCGACAAGCAGAGCCGGATGGATTTTCTCGGCTATCAGATCGCCGAGCTGGAAAACGCCAACATCACCGTGGGCGAACGCGACCGCCTGATCGCAGAAAAAAAGCGCATACAAAACCGCGAAAAGATCATGCAGTCCCTGCTTTCCGCCCGTGCCGTCATGGAAGGCGGCGAAGAGGGCGGCGGGCTGCTCGGCGGCCTTTACGCGCTGGAAAACGCGCTTTCCGCCCTGCAGTCCTTCGACGATTCCTTTGCGCCTTTGCGTGAGAGCGCCGCCTCCTTCCGCTATGAACTCGAGGACGCGCTTTCCGCCGTGGGCGAAAGTCTGCGCGCCTTTGCGGAGGGCGACGCCGATTTGGATTCCATCGAGGAACGCCTCGACGTGCTGTACCGCCTTTCGCGAAAATACGGCGACACAGAGGAAGCGATGCTGGAAACGCTGGATTCCCTGCGCGAGCAGTACGATTCCATCGCCTTTGCCGAAGAGCGCCGCGCAGCGCTGCAGGTCGAAGTGGAACGGCTGGAAAACGATGTGCTGCAAAAGGGCTGCTTTCTTTCCGATTGCCGCAAGGCTGCGGCGCAGCAGTTCCAAACGCAGGTCATGGCCGAGCTTTCCCTGCTGGATCTGCAGGATGCCCGGTTCGAAGTCCGCTTTCTGGAACAGCCCGCGTCGGCCAACGGTCTGGACGACGTGGAGTTTCTCATCTCCGCCAACCGGGGGCAGGAGCCGCGCGAGCTGACAAAGATCGCCTCGGGCGGCGAGCTGTCGCGCATCATGCTTGCCATCCGCTGCGTCCTTTCCGACGCGGAAGGCCAGCAGACCATGATCTTCGACGAGATCGACAGCGGCGTGAGCGGCCGTGCGGCCAACAAGATCGCCGGCAAGCTCCGTCAGGTCGCCGCAGGTCGTCAGGTGCTTTGCGTGACCCACCTTGCGCAGATCGCCGCAGCAGCGGACCGTCATCTGCTCATCGAAAAGAGCGCCGACGCCGAAAACACCTACACCTCCGTGATTCCGCTTTCCGGTGACGCGCGTGAGCGCGAGATCGCCCGCATGATCGGCGGCGCGGTCATCACACCGGCCACGATCGCCTCGGCGCGCGAGCTGATCGCTTACGCGGCGGAATGATGGGCAGTTTACAGTAGACAGTAAACAGTTGACAGTTGATAGTTGGGCTTTTGCCGCTACGTGAATGAAAACCGAAAAGCCTTCCCCGCGGCGTGAGGAAGTGGGACCGCTCGCCGAAGGCGAGGTGTGGATGAGGTCGGGAATCTGAAAATCAACCTGTTCTTATTGACTTCTCCGTAAAAACATAGTATGATTAAAAGAAATCTCATTTCCGAAAGGACATATAGCTATGCAAATCTATGAAGAACTCGTTGCCCGCGGCCTGATCGCCCAGGTGACCGACGAAACCGAGATCCGCGACCTTGTCAACAACGGCAAAGCCGTGTTCTATATCGGCTTTGACCCGACGGCCGACTCGCTGCATGTGGGTCACTTCATGGCCCTTTGCCTGATGAAGCGCCTGCAGATGGCCGGCAACAAGCCCATCGCCCTGATCGGCGGCGGGACCGCCATGATCGGCGACCCCTCGGGCCGCACGGATATGCGCCAGATGATGACGAAGGAAACCATTCAGCACAACTGCGACTGCTTCAAAAAGCAGATGAGTCGTTTCATTGATTTTTCCGACGGCAAGGCGCTGATGGTCAACAACGCCGACTGGCTGCTGGATCTCAACTATGTGGAGCTGCTGCGCGAAGTGGGCGCCTGCTTCTCCGTGAACAATATGCTGCGCGCGGAATGCTACAAGCAGCGCATGGAAAAGGGTCTGTCCTTCCTGGAATTCAACTATATGATCATGCAGAGCTACGACTTCTATTCTCTGTATCAAAAATACGGCTGCAACATGCAGTTCGGCGGCGACGACCAGTGGAGCAACATGCTCGGCGGCACGGAGCTGATCCGCAAAAAGCTCGGCAAGGACGCCTACGCCATGACCATCACGCTGCTGCTGAATTCCGAGGGTAAGAAGATGGGCAAAACCCAGAAGGGCGCCGTCTGGCTTGACCCGGAGAAGACCTCGCCCTATGAGTTCTATCAGTACTGGCGCAACGTCGACGACGCCGACGTGCTCAAGTGCATCCGGATGCTGACCTTCCTTCCGCTGGAAGAGATCGAAAAAATGGAAGGCTGGCAGGGGAGCGAGCTGAACAGAGCAAAGGAGATCCTCGCTTTCGAGCTGACTAAGCTCGTCCACGGCGAAGAAGAGGCGCTCAAAGCGCAGGAGACCGCGAAAGCCCTTTTCACCGGCGCTGCCGACGCGGAAAATATGCCTTGTACGGAGCTGGAACAGTCCTCCTTTGACGCGGGTATGACGGTCGTGGACGCTTTGGCGCTGGCCGGTCTTGTGAAATCCAAGGGCGAGGGCAGACGTCTTGTTCAGCAGGGCGGTGTGTCACTCAATGAGGAAAAGGTCGCCGACCCGATGCGTCTTTTGGCTGCTGCGGACTTTGAAAAAGGTTACGCCGTTTTGAAGAAGGGCAAAAAAGTCTTTCATAAGCTTGTGATCGGCTGAATAGAAAGAGGTAATCATTTATGAAGAACATCCGCCTTACCCCGATCTTCTGCGCCGTGCTGACCCTTGCGTCGGCTGTGCTCTATTATGTCTTCCCGACGTATACGCCGATCAATATGGAAATGACCAAGCAGCATGAATTCATCCTTGCCGGCATTGCACTTGGCTGTGCGGCAGTTTCCCTTGTCCTGTTTCTTGTTGTCAATCGCCGCGTGTTTGCGCCGGCCTCTCTCGTGCAGCGCATCGGCCATTTGGCTGCGCTGTTCATCCAGGCCTTTGTCCTGACGAACAACATTTCCCGTTTGATCAAGGCGTTTCAATATGACTTTGTTCCGGTGATGTCCACGAACACCGTTGGCATCTGGATGCTCGTGCTCGCCGGATTGCTGATCGCCGTGAGTGTGCTCCACCCGCGGAAAGTTCAAACTACGGAAACCGAGGTGTAAGCTATGGAACAGGAAAAACGCATCTATACCGTTGGCACAGCCCATCTGGACACGGTCTGGAACTGGGATTTTGAACATGTGCTCTCCGTCTGCCTGCCGAACACGCTGCGGGAAAATTTCGCCCTGTTTGCAAAGTATCCGGACTACAGGTTCAACTTTGAGGGCGCGTACCGTTATGAGTTGTTCGAGGAATACTACCCCGATGAGTTCGAGATTCTCAAGCAGTTCGTCGCCCAGGGACGCTGGGCGCCCTGCGGCAGCAGCTATGAAAACGGCGACGTGAACGTGCCTTCGCCCGAGGCGCTGATCCGTAATATTCTATACGGTAACCGCTATTTTCAGGAAAAATTCGGCGTGCGCAGCAACGACATCTTCTTGCCGGACTGCTTCGGCTTCGGCTATGCCTTGCCCTCCGTTGCCGCCCACGCGGGGCTGAAGGGCTTTTCCACCCAGAAGCTCACCTGGGGCAGCGCCTACGGGATTCCCTTTGATATCGGCCGCTGGCAGGGTCCGGACGGCCGGGAGATCTTCGCTGCACTGGATCCGAAGAACTACTGCACCACCTTCAAGCAGATCCGCACGAACAAGGGCCTGCTCAAAAAGCTTTTCAAAAACGAAAAGGAATTCGGCCTGCCCTGGACCTTCGCTTACCACGGCGTCGGCGATGTCGGCGGCGCGCCGAAGGAAGCATCCGTCAAGACCCTTTCCGACGAGATGGCGCAGAACGACAGCGCCGAGATCAAGGTCCTTTCCGCGTCCACAACGCAGTTTTTCGACGATCTTTCCAACCTCGACGAACAGACGCAGCGCCGTCTGCCCGTCTGGAACAACGAGCTGCTCATGACCAATCACGGCGCGGGCGCCTATACCTCCCGTGCGTTCAGCAAGCGCTGCAACCGCAGAAACGAGGAGCTGGCCGCCATGGCCGAGCGTTCCGCCGTGATCGCCAACAAGATCTGCGGCGCGGCCTATCCGAAGGAAGCGCTCGACTTCGGCTGGAAAAAGACCATCGCCCACACCTTCCACGACGACCTCACGGGAACCTCTGTGGAACGGGTCTATAAGCGCTCGTGGAACGATTACATCCTCGCGGCGAACCGGCTCAGCGGCGCCTATGAAGGCGCGAACGCCGAGATCGTGCGCAACATCGACACGTCCTGGACGAAGGGCATCGCCGTTGTGGTCGCCAACAGCCTCGAGCAGAGCCGCATGGCGCCGGTGGATCTTACCGTTCCCGCCGCCGGCTACCGCTATGTGCGCGTGTTTGAAAAGGGCGGCAGGGAAGTGCCGTCGCAGATCTGTGCGAGCGACGAGAGCAGCATCAAGGTCTGCTTCTGCGCCGCTGTGCCCGCTTTGGGCTACAAGGCCTTCGACGTGCTGTACAGCTATGAGCCCTGCAAGCTGAATGTGGGTCTGCGCTGCTCCGGCAATGTGATCGAAAACTTCAAGTACATCGTTTCCGTCAACGCCAGAGGCGACATCTTCTCCATCATCGACAAGACCCTCGGCAAGGAGTTGCTCGAAAAGCCGATCCGATTTGAGCTGAACAAGTATGAGGGCAACAAGGCGTACCCCGCCTGGGAGCTGACCTATGACGAATTGAAAAAATATCCTTGGGAGTTCGCAGAGGGCGGCGAGGTCGAACTGATCGAAAAAGGCCCCGTTCGCGCAACGCTGAAGGTCACCCAGAAGGCCGGACGCTCCGTCTTTGTGCGCTACATCTCCCTCTGGGCTGGCGGCGCGTGGGTCGACGTCCGGAACGAAGTCGAATGGCGCGAATTCTCCCGTGCGCTGCATAACGGCTTTTCCTTCACGTCCCACAGCAAGACCGCGACCTATGATCTCGGCCTTGGCGTGATCCGGCGCGGCCGGATGCGCAAAAAGCTTTACGGCGTACCTGCGCAAAAATGGGTCGATCTCTCCGATCTCAAAAAGAATTACGGCGTGTCCGTGTTCAGCGACAGCAAATACGGCTGGCTGCAAAAGGACGAAAGCACGCTGCGTATGACGGTGGTGCACACGCCGAAGAACTATTACCGCCACGACAGCGTGCAGGGCATGCTGGACTTCGGGCTGAACCGCTTCGGCTTTGCGATCTTCTCCCACCCCGGCGATTGGGACAAGGAGACTCAGCAAAACGCCGCGGCCTTCCATCAGCCCCTTGTCGCCTTCCTCACCGACACCCATCCGGGCACGCTCGGCAACAGCTATTCCTTCGGCTCCCTCAGCGACAGCGGCGTGCTGCTGCGTGCGATGAAAAAGGCCGAGGACAGCGACGAGATCATCGTTCGCGTCAACGAAGCCACGGGCAGAAATCTGCGCGACGTCCGACTGCGTCTGGGCGAGGGCATCTCCTACGCCAGCGAGACCAACGGCATGGAGGATGAGCTTTCCGCCGCCGTTGTCGAGGACGGCGATCTGGTGTTTGATCTTGCGCCCTTTGAGGTGAAGACCTTTGCGCTGACGCTTTCCCCGTCCCGCCGGGGCGTCTGCGCCGAACAGCGCACCCTGGCGCTGCCGCTCAACCGCAGGATCGTCACGTTCAACCACAACCGGGGCGACGCTTCGATCCCGACCGTCGATGTTTCCGTGCCGGGCGAGCTCTTCCCGAAGTCGGCGGACTGCGCCGGGATGCATTTTGATCTCGCGCCCGCGTGGGACAGCGCCAACGCCCTGATCGCGGACGGCCAGATCCTGCGCACCGAGGGCAACCGCCTCTACTTCCTCGCCGCGAGTCTTTACGGCGACAAGACCTATGAATTCAAAGTCGGCGCACGCCGCGAGCGGCTCAAGATCCAGTCGATCAACGAGCGCGTGGGCGGCTGGGATCTCTATCATATGGCCGAGACCGCCTTCATCAAGACCGACCGCCTTGCGCTGGAGTTCACCCATACCCACGGCGACGACAAAGACAACCGCGGGCAGGAGCTGTATTTCTTCCTGTATTCGCTTTCCACGGAGGACGCCGACGAAGTCACGCTTCCGCAGGACAACGGTCTGCTGATCCTCGCCGCGTCGGAGACGCTCGACGCCCCGGAGGTGCTGCTTGCTACGCCGCTGTATGAGCGTGTCGAAAAGCGCCCCTTCGATTTCGAGATGACCGGCAAGGAAAAGAAGGTCTATCAAAAGCAGATGAAAAAGAACCAGAAACCGACGAATCAATCATGAAGCTGCGTTCCAACTGTCATACCCACACCGTCTTTTGCGACGGCAAGGCCACGCCCGAAGAGATGGTCCTCGCCGCGCTCGACAAGGGCTTTGCCGCCCTCGGCTTTTCCGTGCATTCTCCGATGTTCACCCCGGCGGACTGGACGGTTCGCCCCGCGTGTCTGAAGGCTTACACCGAAGAGATCCGCCGTCTGCAGCGCGTTTACGGCGAGCGGATTGAGATCCTTCACGGCATTGAGCTGGATCGGAACTTTTCCGACGTCGATCCGAGCGATTTCGATTATGTGATCGCTGCGGTGCATCAGATCGTCGTCGGCGAGCGCGTCTATGACGTGGACTACACGCGCGAGATGCTGTGCGACTGCGCCGATAAGGAATTCGGCGGCGATTTTCTCGCCCTCGCGGCGCACTACTACGAGGACTTCGCGTCCTTTGTCTGCCGCGTGCAGCCTGACATCGTCGCGCACTTCGACCTCATCGAAAAGTTCAACGAGGATCAGACTCTCTTTTCGCAGGACGACCCTGCCTATCAAACGATCGCCCTCGCCGCTATGGACCGCATCCTGGAGGGCTGTCCCGACGCCCTGTTCGAAGTGAACACGGGCGCGATGTTCCGCCTCGGCAAAAAAGCGCCATACCCGGCGCCCTTCCTGCTGCGTCACCTGTTTGAAAAGGGGGCGCGTGTGATCGTCACCGCCGACGCCCACTGCACCGACGCGCTGGATTTTGCCTTCGACACGGCGCTGGAAGCTGTCCGCGCCGCGGGCTTCTCCGAGGTTTACGAACTTCGCAAAGCGGGATTTGCAGCAGTTGGCTGTTAGGTGATCGCTGAAAAGGAAATAAAAACGAAAGCGCTTTTCAAAGGCTTCTCTCTGAAAGCGCTTTTTTTTGTACATTTTTCGGAAAAAGCGTTGCTGTCGGCAAGGCTTTTCCGCGCAGCAACGCTGCGCAGTGAAGGCGGCGGCGGAACGAACCGTGCCCCCGGCACGGTTCAAAACGAAGCCATGCTTCGTTTTCGCGCGGCTGGGGCCGCGCGGTTCCGCCGCCGCCTGCCCGCGCAAAAAACGGGACGCCACCGTACAGTGACGTCCCCGTTTTTGTTCGCTATTCTTTATTCAAACACAAATTCCTTCAGCAGCCGCACGTTCTCTTCCGCGTCAAACTTCAAAACGTCCGCGCCGTTGATCCGCGCGTTGCTCCAGGTGCCCTCCGCCGGGATCTGGTGCTGCGGGTTCTCGCCGCCGATGAAGTTGAACACGGCGCTCGCTGCGAGGGGCAGCACTTCGTTGCGGTTCATGCTGGTGGTGATGTAGGGCAGCACCTCGTTGACGATGCCGGCCAGCTTGAACGGACCCTTGCGCAGCGCCTGGTTGATGATCGCGTGGATCACCTTGCGCTGGCGCTCGGTGCGGTGGAAGTCGTCGTCGAGATAGCGGATGCGGCAGTACCACAGCGCGGCTTTGCCGGAAAAGTGGTTCATGCCCTCTTTGGCGTAAACGATCTTGACCGTGTCGCGCAGATACTTCGCTTCGCTCGCGGTGACGCCGTCAACGTCCAGCCCGCCCATGGCTTCGATCAGCTTCACAAAGCCTTCAAAGTCGATCAGCACATAGTCGTCGATCTTGATCTTGAAGTTGGATTCGATCGTGTCCGCAAGCAGATTCGCGCCGCCGTAGGAAAACGCGGCGTTCAGCTTGGTGTGATAGCCCTTGGAGGGAATGTTGACGTAGGAATCGCGCAGGATGCTTGTCAGCTTGACCTTGTGGTGCGCGGAATCGATGGAGCAGATCAGCATCGTGTCGGAGCGCTGGCCCTGGACGTCGCCCCGGGCGTCGGACCCGATGAAAAGAATGTTTTTCACCGTCGCGCTGTGCATCAGCTCGTTCTGGCCGATGTAGGGGTTGCCGCGGTCAAAGTCCTTGTCAAAGGTCAGCTTGCCGATGGCAAAGTAGCCGTAGCCCGCGCCGCCGATCAGAAACAGCAGCACAAGCGCCAGCAGCACGGCGACGAGCTTCAGCCCCACATGGCGGTTCTTTTTGCGCGCCGGTTTACGGGGAATGGGCTTGCCAGCGGGAGCGCGGCGGATCTGCTGCGCGTTTTGTGCGGGGCGCTGCGGCGTGCTCGACTGGCGGGGACGCGGCGGGGCAGGGGGCAGCTGCGCGGCTTCCTGCACGGCGGTTTCGGCTGTGATCCTGCTGCGGCGCACGCCCTCTTCCGCGGGCTTGTATTCCGGCATTTGCGGCATCCCGGCGGGCGCATATCTGCGCTGAGAGACCACAGGCTTTTCACGGACGGGGGAGCGCTGCGCTTCGTTGTCGAGCGTGAAATCGCCGACAGGTTTGCCCTTCGGCGTGCGGTCAAGCGGCGCACCGGCTTCGCTTTCCGGAATCTTCACAACGAATCTGTCCGGCTTGTCCGTTTTGGCTTCGCCCGAAAACAGATCGCCGCTGAACTTGTCCGGCGGGGTGCCGGCCGGCTTGTTTTTCTTTGGCGGATCGGAAAAAAAGATATCGTCCATATCGAACCTTCCTGTGTTTCTTTTCCTCAGGGTATAAAAATATTATACATCAAAGCCGAAAAGAAGGCAAGCTTTTTTCGAATTCTTCATAAAATCGTAAAGTTATGCATCGTCTTTTTCGGCCGCCTCCGGCTCCGGGTCGTTTTCATAGAGGCCGAAGATTTCTCCGGCGCGGGTTTTGAGCCTGTCGCGCAGGTTCTGCGGCGCAAGAACCTCGACGCGCGACGAGAACTGCATCAGCCAGGAGACCAGGCCGTCGCTGACGATCCCTTCGGTCTTTGCGTGGAAATAATCCTCGCTGCGCGCTTTTGTGATCGTGATCTGCGTGCCGAAGCGGTCGAGGATCTCTTCGAGCAGCGAAACGTGGCAGCGCAGCTCCAGCGGTTCCACCTCGCCGCTGAACATGTGGAAGACCTTGGCGGCGTAGTCCGCGGCGTCAAAGTCGTTCGGATAGGGCGAGACCTCGCTTGCCGGACGCGCGGCCCGGGCGATCATGCGCACGCCCTTCATCCGGTCGATGCGCGTGTGCATGAGGTTGTCGTATTTTTCGTGGTTGGAAACGAGGTAGTACTGGTCGTCCGACCAGATCAGCGCATAGGGGCTGACGGTGAAATCCTTTTCCGTCAGCTTCACGCCCCGGTTTTTGGTGTCGAGCTTGCGCTTGCAGTAGCGGAACCTGATCTTTTTTCCCTGGGCGATGGCCTGCTCGATCGTGTCGATGTTGTAATAGATCTCCTCGTTGGTGTATTTGCTCTTTTGAAAATCGCCGATCTGCCGGCGCAGCGCCGCCGCCTGGTGTTCCGAGCAGAGCGTGCCGATCTTTTCGAGCAGGTCCTCGGTCTTTTTCGGCGTGATGAAGGCCGCAGCCTGCACGGCGTCCATCAGAAGGCGCAGCTCCGGCAGCTCAAAGTCGCGCTGCATCAGGCTATAGCCGTTGCGCGGCGCCTTGACGCGCAAAATATCCAGCCCGGCGTCCCGCAGGGTCTGCACGTCGCTGTAGATGGATTTGCGCTCGCAGCTTATGCCTTTTTCCAGCAGCATCTCCGCGAGCTCTTCCGTGCTGACGGGGTGATTTTCGTCGCTGTGGATCTGCAGATATTGCAGAATATACATCAGCTTCAGCTTGCCTTTTCCTTTGTCGGCCATTTCGGCTCACCTCAAAACATTTTTGTTGTGATATAGTCGTAGATGTCGTCGCAGCAGTGCTCCATCGGCAGATAGAACCGCTCCATCCGCGATTTATACGGCTCGGCCGGCACAAAGTCGGCTTTGCAGATGCGTTCCAGCGCGTCCAGCGCCCCTTCCGGATCGGTTGCAAGCTCGCCGAAGGCGTCCTCAAATTCCAGATCCAGCTTGCGGTAAAGATTCATACCCGAGCGGAACTGTGCGTAATCCGGAACGAAATACAGCACCGGGCGGCAGAGATAGGCGTAATCGAACACAAAGGACGAAAAGTCCGTGAGGAAGGCCTTGTAATCCGAAAGGTTCACGTCGCCGCCGACAAGCTGCACGCGGTCGCTTTCGATCGGGAAAAGCTCCGAGGCATACTGCGTGATGATCGGGTGCATCTTGACGTCGAGCGTCAGATCGAAGCGCTCCAGCATTTCATGCAGGCGCTTACTGTTCAAAAACGCGGCGAAATTCCGGCAGTAATCGCTTTTGCGCAGCGTCGGCATATGGATGCTGTAGGTCGTCGGCGTCACGTTGCGCGCGAGATAACTGCGCCACGAAGGGGCGAGCAGGAGCTTGTTCTTCGCCTTTGCCGTGCGGTCGATCTTTTCATAGCGCGGCATCCCGGCGGGGATCAGGTCGCTGCGGCTGTAGCCGTAGTTTTTCGTGAGGTTTTCCAGCTCAAAGCCCGAGGAAACGACCACCTTGTCGCAAAGCGCGTTCTCCGCGGAATACTTGTTGACATAGCTCGCATGGAGGATGCCGTGCTGCATATAAATGATGCGGAAATGCTCGATGTCGTAGTAGTTGCTCTCCTCCTGCTCGTCAAAGAACGGGCTGATCGCCTCGCGGCCGAAGAAGGAGGAAAGGATCAGCTCGCCGGCGAGGTAGAGCATCCGGTGCTTCGGCGAACCGAATTCCACCAGATGCGCCTTCTGTTCTTCCGTGAACAGTCCCGCGATCTCCTCGTAGGGGCGCGTGTAAACGTAATAGCGCTCCACACCGTCGTCCTTTGCAAAATCGTGGACGAACTGGGAATAGGCGTTGTCCTTTTTGACGGAGTTCAAATCGCTGTAAAGCCAGACGCGGTGCGCACGGCGGTAGTCGAGCGCCTCGTTTTTCAGCTCCGCAATGGCGCGCTCCCGGTTGAACAGGGTGATGTTGTCCTTTTCAAAGCGGTAGATCTCCTCCTTGTCCGCGATGCGAAAGCGGATCGTGTTGTTGTAGTAGGAGAGGATCACGTTGCCGCGCGCGTAGGCGAACTGGCGGGTCTTGCGGCGGAAAACGGCAGCCGGGGCGAAGTTGATCTTCACGTCGAAGGAATAGGAGTCCAGCGAGCACTTGAAGGCGATCTCGTGGGTCTGCTTCGGGTCGATCAGCACGTCGAAGCCGTAGAACTTGTTGGTCATGATGTTCGTCTTGTAATAGCCGAACTTGGAGGGGTAGAGCTTGAGCGGCTCCTTTTCCGTTTCGTTGCGGATGAGAAAGAACTTCGGCGCCTCGTTCATGTAGTTGAACACACCGATGCCGCTGTAGGCGCGCAGACGCAGCTTGCCGCCGTCCACCTGCTCGATCTTCGTGATCTTCAGCGTGGCCTGTTTCGCGTGGCCGATGGTTTTGCCGTCGGCGAGCACGTCGATCCCGCTGCGCTCGATATAGGGGCAGGGGAAGACGTTGGGCTTGAGGTTCAGCCAGTAATGCACATGGGGCTTGAGGATCGAGGGGTTCTGGGCGATGATGTCCGTGTCCACCCGGGCGAGCAGCGCCTTGATGCGCCCCATGGCTCTTTCAAATTCCTCCTCGCTGTAGTGGAAGGGATAGAGGATCTTTTCGATCAGCTTCCAGCGCAGGTCATGGAAATACACGGCCTGATAGTAGCGCGGCACCTTGTCGGGGAACTGGGCGAACAGATCCTCGAAATAGGCCATCGTGCTTTCAAAAAGGAAATAGGCGTGGCTGCGCGCGGCCATGGAGGAGCCTTCGTTGCTGCGGTTATACAGATAGCAGGCGTGGGAGCAGTAGCCGAGCTTGAGCTTTTCGCGCAGAACGCGGTTGATATACTCCTGATCCTCCTGAAACTGCATATTCTCGTTGAACAGAAAGTTCTTTTCGCCGAGATTCTTGACGCAGACGTTCATCGTGGTCTGGACGATATAGGGGTTGACCTCGAGGTCGTAGACCCCGGTGTGGGTCAAAAAGTTTTTGTAGCGCGCGTGGGTCTTCAGCAGCTCGTTGCCGATGTACGGCTGGATGAAATACGTCACAAGGTCCACGCTGTCGTAGACGGAATCGAAAAAGCTGACAATGTTTTCCACCGAGGGCGGCGTGAGCGTGTCGTCCGCGTCGAGATACATGATATATTTGCCCTTCGCACGGCGGATGCCGTCGTTGCGGGCGGCGGAAACGCCGGCGTTCTGCTTGCGCAGCACCTCGATGTTCGCGTATTTTTCGCTGTAGGAGCGCAGGATCTCGGGGGTGCGGTCGGTGGATTCGTCGTCGATGACGATGATCTGCATGGCGGAAAAATCGATCGTCTGATGCAGCAGCGAATCGAGACAGGCCGAAATGAATTCCTCCATGTTGTAGGCGGGAATGATAACGGAAATTTTGTAATCAGTCATGGCTTCACCCCTCACAGCACGAGATATTTTTTGAGCAGACTGCGTTTGCGCAGCTTGGAAAGCGGACCGGTCTCCTCGTAGTAGGTGCTGAGCTGCGAGACCACGAAATCCATGATGAGCTGCTGCTTGAGCGCGAGGCGGCCCTGCTTTTGAAAGCGCCTGGAGAGCTGCTTGATGCGGCCCTTGTGGGCTTCGAATTCGGCGAAGGAGGGCGTCTGCTTGGCGGAAAGCGTGTCCTTATAGACCAGCACGGACGGTTCGACCTCCACTGTGTCGGAAAGCGCGATGTTTTCCAGCAAAAACAGCTCCTGCATGGCGGGCGCGTAGGACGAGAGCGTAAGGGCGCCTTTTTGCAGAACTGCCGTTTTCAGCGCGGCGTTCCAAAGCAGCAGCCCCTTCTTCACATGCTGCAGCAGATCCGCGTCCCGTTCGGCAGGGAACCGCGGCACGAAGCGGTCTTTTGTGTTCTTGCGCGAGATGTTGAACACCAGCACGTCCGCGTCCCGGGTGAGGATCATGTCCACGGCGTTGGGCGCGAGAACTTCCTCGTAGTTGACAAACAGTACATGGCTCGTTTCGATGCGGCGAAGGCGGGCGTTGGCCTTTTCCACAAAATCGGCGGTGTCGGCCGTCGGGACGATCTCAATGCCCGGGTAGTCGCGCTTGAGCCGCTTTTTCAAATCGTCCACGCTCAGAAAGGCGACGATGCTGTAGTTTGGGTTTGTCTGGCGCGCAATGCTGTTCAGGCAGCGCACGATCTTGTGGCGGTTGCCTGTGGCTTTGACCAGAAGGGTAACGGAAGACTGCAAGTGTAACACGCTCCTGCATAGAAATTTTCATTCTATTATCGCACGAAAAACGGACTTTGTCAAGGAAAAAGCGGTCGACAGGCGGGAAATTTCGCCAGCCCCTTGCGCGGCGAAAAGAGATGTGATAAGATAAAGAAACAAGGATGAATTTTCAATTTTCAATTTTCAATTTTCAATTTCTTTCTCAGCCGCGCCTCGGCTGCGACAAAGACTTTCTTTCCCGGGAGCGCACATCCGCGCTCAACGGTTTCTTTGTGCTACTTGTGTTTTTGAGCCACGCGGTGACCTATGTCCGGCTAGCGGGGGCTCTCGACGCCTCCTATCTGTTCGTGAAATCGCAGCTTGACCAGCTCGTCGTCGCGCCGTTTCTGTTCTTTTCCGGCTACGGCGTGCTTTGCAGCATCCGCGACAGGGGCCGCGCGTATTTGCGCTCGTTCCCGCGCCGTCGGATTTTGAAGGTGCTCGTGCAGTCCGAGCTGGCCGTGCTGCTTTTTCTCGCGGCGGATCTCTGCATCGGAAAGCACTACCCGCTGCGCCGCGTGCTGCTCTCGTTCACGTTCTGGGAGAGCGTCGGCAACAGCAACTGGTATCTGTTTGTGATCCTTGCGCTGTATGTGTGCGTGTTTGTCTCGTTTTTGCTCGCAAGGGAGCGTTTGATCCTCGGCACGGCGCTGACCTCGGCGCTTGCCGTCGGCCTCGTTTTCGCGCTGAAATTCGCCGGGAAAGACCCCTGGTGGTACAACACGCTTCTGCTGTTCCCGCTGGGCATGTGGTTCGGCCTGTGCCTGCCGCGGCTGGAACGCGCGGTTTTCGCCTCGCTGCCCCGGACGCTGGTTTCGCTCGGCCTTTGCGCCGGCGCGTTCTGCGGGCTGCGTTTTCTGCGGGGCAGGGGCTTCGTCTTTTATGAGCTTTGGGCGGCGGCGTTCATGGCCTGCGTCGTGCTCGTGATGAGCCGTGTGCGCTTCGATAACGCGCTGCTTCGCTTTTTTGGCCGCCATGTGTTCGCCTTTTTTATCCTGCAGCGCATCCCCATGCTCGTGTTCGCGCACCTCGGCCTCGCGCAGCACCGCTATCTGTTTGTTGCGCTCAGCTTCGCATTGACAATCTTTCTTGCTTTGGGTTTCGACAGATGTGTTGAAAGTGTTATTTTTCACAGATCTAAATGATAAAAAAATCGTAAAGGAGAATTCATATGCCAAAAGTTGCTCGTTGTATTAATGGTCATTTCTATGATGCCCAAAAGTATTCTGCTTGTCCTTATTGTGTTCAAAGTCCTGAGGCGGTTAACAAGCCGGAAACGGAACATGTTGTGAATGATACTGTGTTAATTGATGGTTCTTATATGGAATCTGTTCCAATTACTCGTTCAAGAAAACTAGCGCAGGGTTCTCAGAATAAGCTTTCATCTTTTAAGAGTTGTAAGAAAATGGATGAGCCTTATGTCTTTATTAGTTATGCACATGATGATGCAGATAAAGTTTATCCTTTTTTTGAAGTATTGGAAAATAACCATTTTCGTTATTGGTTTGATGAAGGATTGCCTACAGGAAAAGATTTTTATGAACAGATTTCAAAACATATAAAGGGTTCCGTTCAGTTTGTCTTGTTTTTATCAAACAATGCGCAAAAATCGGAAAATGTAAAAGATGAAATACATGTAGCTTATAAGTATAAGAAAAACATTCTTGTTGTTTACATTGAAGAAGTCGATCTGGAAGATGGATTAGAATTAATGCTTGACCGAAAGCAATGTCTGAAAGTCGCAAAGAGTGATACTGAAGAAGCTAAAACAAGGTTTTATAATGAATTATCGAAAGACGCTATTACACAAGATTTACGCAATTCTATTAATTCTGAAATCGATGATCAGCAAAGATTGGAACTTCTGAATGATAAATACACTGATATTCGTTTTCAGTATAAAAGTCAAATGAGTGAGTTGTTTGAGGCGAGACAAATTGGATCAAATTGCCGTGTAATTATAAAAAAGATTTTGTTCGATGGTGAACAAAATAAAGAGTTTTTTAAGCATTGTTATCATAATGAAAAAAAGGTTTATGAGTTTTGCAATTGTCCTTTTTTGCCTAAAATGATTGATTGCGGAGAATATGAAAACTACGCATACATTGTTGAAACATTTATTGCAGGAGAGAAACCATCAGCAACAGGTGGATATAGCGAAGAATTTGTTGTAAGCTTTGCATTAAATGCTTGTCGAATTTTAAAATACTTATATCATTATGGAGTTGTACATTGTGATATTAAGCCGGACAATTTTGTTGTAAATGAATTTGGCGATGTATTCTTATTGGATTTTGGTTCATGTAGATTCATTTTCGATGATGATAATGATAAGATTTCTTGCGGAACTTTAGGCTTTGCAGCACCGGAACAGTTAGATAAGAATTCAAAGATTGATTTTCGAACTGATATCTTTGGATTGGGAAAAACCATGTTGGTAATGCTTGCGGGAGATAAGATCTCATCCAATAATTATTCAAATAAAGAACAACCCTTCGCCCAGACAAGTGGTTTCTCTGATGGCGGCAATATGACGTTTGCGTTTGGTATTCCTGAAGTCAAAATACAGTATATGACTGAAGAATTAAAATACTATGACGCAAATGCCAATCCAATGTTGAATAGAATTATTAAGAAAATGGTGTCGCCGATCAAAGAAAATCGATACATATCTATTGATCGCTTAATGGAGGATTTATTTAAGTGTAAAGAGATCTTAGATGAAGACAACGGGTTCAGATTAGCTGATTCAAGTCTTGTTCCGTTTGATTAATCTTATTTCAGGAGGTTCCCATGAAACTTTCCGGCATCCAGAAGCTCACCTTGCTCGATTTCCCGGGCAAGGTCGCCTGCACCCTTTTCACCCCGGGCTGCAATTTCCGCTGCCCGTTCTGCCACAATGCCTCGCTGGTCTTCTCCTGTGTGCGGAACATCACCGAGGAGGAGGTCTTCGCCTTTTTGAAAAAGCGCACGGGCATCCTCGACGGCGTCTGCATCACGGGCGGAGAACCGCTGCTCCAAAAGGACATTGCCCCTTTCCTCGCGCAGGTCAAAGCGCTCGGTTTTCTTGTGAAGCTCGACACCAACGGCGCGTTTCCCGACCGGCTGGAGCCGCTGCTGCAGGCGAAGGCCGTGGACTATGTGGCGATGGACGTCAAGGCTTCGCGCCAGAATTACCACACCGCCATCGGCCTTGCGACGGTGGATCTCGATTCCATCGAGCGTTCGGTGGAGCTTTTGAAAACGAGCGGCGTCGATCATGAATTCCGCACCACAACGGTCAAGGGCATCCACACGTCGAAGGATTTTGAAGACATTGCGCAATGGCTGGCAGGGGAGGAAAAGTACTTTCTTCAGCAGTACACGCCCTCCGACGACATGATCGGCGACCCGTTTGAACAGTTCACGAAGGAGGAGTTGGAGGCCTTTGCCGCCATTGTCCGCAGGACGGTGAAGAACGTGGAGATCAGGGGAATATAATTGATCGAAATCAATATCTATTGAAAAAAGTTGAGAAAAAACACAAGATATTGCGTTTTTCCTCTTGACTTTTTCTTTTTTTGGGTATATACTTGTGCGGCACGATCAATCGAGCTCGAAAGCTTGTTTCAAAAAATCCGAAAGAAAAAGAAAGAGGAGGAACTTTTATGTTTGACGTCCGCAAAAGAGACGGCAAGGTTGTGCCGTTTGACATCAGCAAGATCTCCGCGGCCATCAAGTCCGCATTTGAATCCCAGGAGGTCAACTTCAACCCCGACATGATCGACTTCATCGCCCTGAAGGTCGCCGCCGATTTTGACGACAAGATCAAGGACGGCCATATCGCCGTGGAGGACATTCAGGACAGCGTGGAAAACGTCCTGGTCAAGGCCGGGTATTCCCAGGTTGCCAAGGCCTACATTCTGTATCGCAAGCAGCGCGAAAAACTCAGAAACATGAAGTCCACCATCCTGGACTACAAGGCGCTTGTGGACAGCTATGTGAAGGTCACCGACTGGCGTGTGAAGGAAAACTCCACCGTGACTTATTCCGTCGGCGGACTGATCCTTTCCAACTCCGGCGCCATCACGGCGAACTACTGGCTCAGCGAGATCTATGACGAAGAGATCGCCAACGCCCACAAGAACGCCGATATCCATCTGCACGACCTTTCCATGCTCACCGGGTACTGCGCGGGCTGGTCGCTCAAGCAGCTCATTCAGGAAGGTCTCGGCGGCGTGACGGGCAAGATCACCTCTGCTCCGGCGAAGCACCTCGCGACCCTTTGCAACCAGATGGTCAATTTCCTGGGCATCATGCAGAACGAATGGGCCGGCGCGCAGGCGTTTTCCTCGTTCGATACCTATCTTGCGCCCTTCGTCAAGACCGACAATCTGAGCTATGACGAGACCAAAAAGTGCATCGAGTCCTTTATTTACGGTGTGAACACGCCGTCGCGCTGGGGTACGCAGGCGCCGTTTTCCAACATCACCCTGGACTGGACGGTGCCCGACGACCTTGCCGAGCTGAACTGCATCGTCGGCGGCAAGGAAATGCCGTTCAAGTATAAGGACTGTAAAAAAGAGATGGACATGGTCAACAAGGCCTTTATCGAGATCATGATCGAGGGCGACGCCAACGGCCGCGGCTTCCAGTATCCGATCCCGACCTATTCCATTACACGCGATTTTGACTGGTCCGAGACCGAGAACAACAAGCTGCTCTTTGAGATGACCTCAAAATACGGAACGCCCTACTTCTCCAATTATGTCAACTCCGACATGCAGCCCAGCGACATTCGCTCCATGTGCTGCCGTCTGCGTCTCGACCTCAGAGAGCTGCGCAAAAAGACCGGCGGTTTCTTCGGCAGCGGCGAGAGCACCGGCTCCATCGGCGTGGTCACGATCAACATGCCCCGCATCGCCTATCTCGCAAAGGACGAACGCGACTTCTACGAGCGTCTGGATCACCTGATGGATGTTTCCGCCCGCTCCCTGCATATCAAGCGCGAGATCGTGACAAAGCTGCTCAACGAGGGTCTGTATCCTTATACCAAGCGCTATCTCGGCACATTTGAAAACCACTTTTCCACCATCGGCCTGATCGGCATGAACGAGGCCGGCATGAACGCGAAATGGCTGCGTGCCGACATGACGGACGAGCGCACCCAGCAGTTCACCAAGGACGTGCTCAACCACATGCGCGAGCGTCTGAGCGATTATCAGGAGGAATACGGCGACCTCTATAACCTCGAGGCGACGCCGGCCGAATCCACGACCTACCGCTTTGCCAAGCACGACATCGCCCGCTATCCCGACATCATCACCGCCGCTCAGCCGGGCCGTGCGCCGTTCTATACGAACTCCTCCCATCTGCCCGTCGGCTTCACCGAGGATGTGTTCGCCGCGCTGGACATCCAGGACGAGCTGCAGACCCTCTACACCTCCGGCACGGTCTTCCACGCCTTCCTGGGCGAGAAGCTGCCCGACTGGAAGGCCGCGGCGAACCTGGTGCGCAAGATCGCGGAGAATTACCGCCTGCCCTATTACACCATGAGCCCGACCTACTCCGTCTGCCGCAACCACGGCTACCTCACCGGCGAGGTCTACACCTGCCCGCACTGCGGCGAGAAGACCGAGGTCTACAGCCGCATCACCGGCTATTACCGCCCGGTGCAGAACTGGAACGACGGCAAGAGCCAGGAGTTCAAGGACCGCAAGGTCTACGATATCGGCCGCAGCCACCTTACCCATGTCGGCCCGGTGGACCATGCGCCCGCCGCCGAGGCGCCCGCGACCGGCGCGCCCGCGGAGGAGAGCGGCGAAGCGCTGCTCTTCGCCACACAGACCTGCCCGAACTGCAAGCAGGCGGAAAAGCTGCTCAATGAGGCCGGCATCGCGTTCCGCAAGGTCATGGTCGAGCAGAACATGGAGCTTGCGAAGGAGTACGGCATCCGCCAGGCCCCGACGCTCGTCGTCGGCGGCGCAACGCCGGAGAAGCTCGTGGGCGTCGGCGCGGTCCGTAAGTTCATCACGGACAGCGTCAAGGTCTGCTGAGCGCCGGAGCAACATAGACCCGCTCAGGGTTTCGATACCCCGGGCGGGTCTCTTTTATCGGAAGGAGA
>CACYHA010000031.1 GCA_902774035.1 Oscillospiraceae bacterium
GTCTGTTTCTGCAGTTCAGGCATGGCGCACCTCTTACTGCGCCGATTTCAGCTCGGCTTTGGCGATCTTCCACTGCGAGAAGGAATACATGGAGAACTTGCCGTCCATATTGCTGATATTGAAGGGACGAACCTTGACAACGCCGAGGATATAGTTTTCATCGATGAAACCGATCTTTTCCGACCGGCTGTCGGTGGAGCCCTGGCGGTTATCACCCATGACGAAAACATGACCTTCCGGAACCGTCAGCGGGAAAGTAACACCGTCCTCCTGATTGAGGGTCAGGTTGTTGATGTACGGCTCGTCGAGCTGCACGCCGTCCACAAAGACCTCGCCCTTTTCAAAGTTGATGTCGACGGTCTGGTTCTCTGTGGCGATAATCCGTTTGACGATCGGTTCATCGAACCAGTTCGGCTGGGTGATGATGATCACCTGACCGTATTGGGGATGCGGATCTCCGGCCGTGATAAACAGCCAGTCTCCGTCGTTCAGCGTCGGCACCATGGAGGTTCCAACCACGCCGACCACGCGAAAGACGAACATGAAAATGAACGCGATGGCGACCACGGCGGAAACCAGCACGGAGACAAAATCGTAAAGATTCAGAACCACACGATCGGATTTCGTGCATTTTTCTTTTTCAAGCAAAGCGATATCGTTCATAGGATCCTCCTTGGTATCAAAAAAGAGGAGCCGGAAGGGGCTCCCCGATTTTTGCCGCAAATCAGCCAAGCTTTTCCTTGACCTTCGCTGCCTTACCGACTCTGTCGCGCAGGTAATACAGCTTGCTTCTGCGAACCTTACCTTTTCTGACGGTATCCACGGCTACCACGTTCGGGGAATGCACGGGGAACACACGCTCAACACCGACGCCGTAAGAAACACGACGAACGGTAAAGGTAGAAGAGATGCCGCTGCCCTTTTTGGCAATGACAGTGCCTTCGAACATCTGGATTCTTTCTCTTTCGCCTTCACGGATTTTCACGTGAACGCGGACGGTGGAACCGATTTCGATGGCAGGAATCTCAGCCTTGAGGCTGGAATCCGAAATGAGTTTGAGTGCGTCCATTGGGGTTTTTCCTCCTGAAATTCTGCCACGTTCATGCCTTAATCAAAGCAGAGGACCGCTTTATAATGTTTGACGGAATCGTCAGCTTTGAACCCACATCGCAATGCGATGGATACAAATGCTCGATTAGTTTAGCACAATGTGATAAAAAATGCAAGTGTTTTTTGTGATTTTTTTGAAAAAGTTTTTGCCGACCGCACGCAGGCGGGGCGGGACCGCGCAGCAAAGCTGCGCGCAAAGCCGGCGAAACGGAAAACGCGACGCAGCGTTTTCCGTTTCGCCGGCCTTTGAACCGTGCGGCGCACGGTTCGTCCCGCCCCGCCGCGTGCTGCAAAAGCGAACCCGCAGCGAACAAGAAGAAGCCCACTGCAACGCCTGTCTAATAAAGATTGAGACGTTACACGCTATTGAATCAGCTCGCTTTGTCGCCCTTTTCACCCAGGATCTTATGCGCATGGGCAAGGGCAGTCTTCAGCTTTTGATAGGAATTCGGGCCGATATACTTCGATTTTCCGACTTCATATTGCTCCATCGCCTCATGGATATTCACCAGCATCCGGCGCTGCCCGGCTGGAAGATCGTCACGGTGCAGCATATAATACGGCGTATAGCGGACGTCCGTCAGCTTGGTTTTTCCCGTAAGCGGGTTTTTCGTCAGCTCCAGATCGAGGATACAGGTCGTCTTGGTTGCCGGTTCCTGCATCTGGTTGGAGATGAAGTTGCCAAAGGAATAGATCACAAAGCCTGCGCGCAGCTTTCCTGTATCGTCCTCGGTTTTGATGATCTCATAGGGCTGCAGCACATGGGGATGGCTGCCGAAGATCAGATCGACGCCCTGGCTGACCAGATACTTCGCGATCTTCTTCTGGTAATCGTTCGGTGCATTCTGATATTCCACGCCCCAGTGAATGAGCACAGCCGTCATATCCGTGTGCAGCTCCCGGGCAGCGGCAAGATCCCTGCCGACAAGGTCATAGTTGAAATCGCTGAGGGTCGTAGCGTAATCCTTGTTGAAGATATTGGCTGCAAAGGGCTTGTCCTCCGGCAGGCGGTAACCGTTCAGACCGTAGGTATAGCACAGGAACGCCACGGAGATCCCGCCGACGTCTGCCACATAGATGCCGTTGTTCCTGTCGCGCTCCTTTTGGCTGCGATAGGTGCCGACATGGGCGAGCGTCACTTCGTCGAGAATATCCAGCGTGCGGTTGATCCCGTCGATGCCCTGATCGCGGGAATGGTTGTTCGCCGTTCCAACAAGATCGAAGCCTGCGTCCTTCACGGCGTATGCCAGCGCATCCGGCGAATTGAAGTTCGGAAAACCGGTGTAGTTCGGGCCGCCGCCGAGCACCGTTTCAAAGTTTGCCACGGCGTAATCGGCCTTTTTGAGCTGCTTCGCCGGGTCGACGATCATATGGGTGTAGTCGTAAGTTCCCGTTGAGGAGACATAAGCGTCCTTGATCATGGGAACATGGCTCATCACGTCGCCGGCAACCATCAGGTGAGAAACGATCGGCTCGGGCGCCTGCGTCGTCGGCTCGGTCGTTGTCGTCTCGTCCTCAAAATAGATCGTACTTCCGTTTTCCACAAGCGTGTGCGTCTCCTGCTCCGGCTCCTTTTGGAATCCGCAGCCGAAAAGCAAGACAGCCAGCAAAAGAACGGAAATCACTTTTTTCTTCAAAACCGACCCCTCCGAATCATTCAGAATGTTTTTTATAGCATACCATATTCAAAAGAAAAAATCAATACTTGCAAAAAAGGGACAGAACGTGTAGAATAGAGCCGGAACAACCCTGCCTGTCCGTATTTCAGTTTTCAGTGAGTGAGCCCTGCCATGAAAAGTTTTATCATCGAAAAAAATGACGCCGGTCAACGGCTGGATAAGTATCTGACGAAGAGCTTTCCGAATCTTCCGCAGACGCTGATGTATAAGTATATCCGTCTCAAGCGCATCAAGGTCAACGGCAAACGCGCCGAGATCTCCGCTCGGCTTTCCGTCGGCGACAAAGTGGAGCTTTACATCAACGACGAGTTTTTCGAAAAAAGCGAAACACGCTATGATTTTATGGGCGCAGCGAAAAAGCTGGATCTGCTCTATGAGGACGAACACATTCTGCTGCTGAACAAAAAGGTCGGCCTGCTCTGCCACCCGGACGACAGGGAGTTCGTTGACACGCTCATTTCCCGCGTCAAGCGTTATTTATATGAAAAGGGCGAATTTCACCCGGACGACGCGCAGTCGTTCACGCCGGCGCTCGTGAACCGCATCGACCGCAACACCTGCGGTATTGTGATTGCGGCCAAAACAGCCGAAGCGCTGCGCGTTCTGAATCAGAAAATGAAGGATCGGGAGATCCACAAGTTCTATTTATGCGTGGTTCACGGCACGCCGCAGCCGCCCGAGGGTCTGCTGGAAGGCTACCTTGTCAAAGACGAAAAAAAGAACAAGGTTTTTATCAGCAAGCGCAAAACGGATCCGCAGGCAAAAGAAATCCGCACCAGATATAAGGTTCTGAAGAGTGAAAACGGGCTTTCCCTGTTGGAGGTCGAGCTATTGACCGGGCGCACGCATCAGATCCGCGCCCATCTCGCTTCCATCGGTCATCCCCTGCTCGGCGACGGAAAATACGGAAAAAACGAGCAGAACAAAAAAAGCGGTCTGAAGAAACAGTGTCTGTGCTCCTACCGGCTGCAGTTTGATTTCACCACCGACGCGGGAGCGCTTGCATATCTCAACGGAAAAAGCTTTGAGATCGCAGACGTGTGGTTCCGCACGGAATTCGAAACGCTGGCCTCTGTCTGAACAAAGCTGCTGTTGAAGTTGCTTTCGCAAGGGCGGCGGTTTGTGTTTGCACAGGCGGCGGGACCGTGCGGCGAAGCCGCACGCAAACGTACGCACGGGGGCTCGGTTTACCGAGCCCCCGTGCGTACGTTTGAAACCGTGCAAAGCACGGTTCGTCCCGCCGCGTCACCGCAGCATTATAAAAAGCATTTTACATCGGCTTCAAAGTGTCCGTTGTCCACGAATCCGTTTTCCGTGCGCTGGCAGTCGCCCCATTTGCGCAGGATCTCTTCATAGGAATCTGTTTGCACCTTTGCGCGTTCAAAGCCGTCGCGGCTGCCGAAAATACACCAGTCGCCGCTCCACATCCCGTGACCGGTCGCCTTATACGTCCAAAGCATCCAGCTATACCCGGCCTTGTTCATGGTTGCAAAGCAATTCTTCCACGTTGCGGAGCCGTGCGGATAAAACTCGCCCATCAGAAGCGGCGTATTCGCGTAATAGATGCGCGTCAGCCAGACAAACAGATTGAAAATGAAGTTGGACGTCTGATAAAAATGCACCTGATAGACCACATTTGTCCAGCCCTTCAGCGCCTTATGCGGCAGCGCCAGCGCCGTCCAGATACATTCCACGGAGATCAAATGATCCGCATCGACTGCGCGAACCGTTTGGTACAGCCGGTTGTAAATGGATTCATTGTTGATCCGGCGGCGCACCTCGGTGCAGTTCACATCGCACATCGGCTCGTTGAGCAAATCGTACATCGCGACGGCTGGATTGCCGGCAAACCGGGCGGCGATCGCTGTCCAAAGCTCGTCGGTCAGCGCACGGAAGCGTTCGCCCTGTTCCGTTTTGTCATAAAGGCCGACGCTGCTCCCCTTTCCGCTGTGGGGCGCGTCGCTCTGATAACCGACCGCGCCGTGCAGATCGAGGATCACATAGATCCCCCGCGCTTTGCAGCCCTCCACCAGCCAATCCAGACGGGAAAAATCCCAATTGCCCTCGCGGTCGAGGATCTTCCGCCCGTTCTCATCATAATAGAAATTGCGGAACCAGAACGGCGCGCGCACACAGTTGAAGCCCATGGCGGCGATCCGATCCAGGTCGCTTTCCGTGATGAATTGATCCATATAGGCGTTCATCAGCGCGTAGGCCTTTTCTTCGCCGAAACGCTGCGTCAGCGTGCTGAGTACATCGTAATGATCGGTCGCTTCCTCATAGGGACAAAGCCAGTCCTCCCAGATCATCCAGGCGCCGAGGTTGACGCCTTTGAGCACCACCTTCTCGCCGCGGCGGTTGACAAGCGTTCTTCCCTTTGCGGAAAGAAAATCATCGTCTGTCAAAGCTGAGCGCACAGCAGCGCCTTCGGAAGGCTGCGCCGCAGCGCCGACGCTCTGCACGCAGACGCAAAGCAGAACTGCGCAAAGCAAAAGAGACAACCTTTGTTTTATATTCAAATTGCATCCTCCGTTCAATAAAGCAAAAAAGCGTAAGGGTCTTTCGACCGCTACGCTTTTCTTTCTGGTTGGAATTATTCAGCCGGAGTCTCGGCGTCTTCCGCCGGAGCTTCCTCGGCAGGAGCTTCTTCAGCAGGAGCTTCAAAAACTTCCGCAGCTTCCTCTGCAGGCTCGGCAGGAGCAGCTTCCGCTTCTTCAACGATCGCTTCGGCAACCGCTTCTTCCGCTGCTTCGATATACGCGGCGTCGGCCTCGTCGGCTTCTTCCGCTTCGATCAGATCTTCAGCGTTGATGCTGGGCTCCTGCTCAAGCAGGGCGCGGATGGAAAGGCTGACGCGCTTCTTGTCGAAGTCGATGTCGGTGATCTTGACATTCACAACGTCGCCGACATGCAGCACTTCCTTCGGGGATTCGATGCGGCGATCCGCGATCTGGGAGATGTGGATCAGGCCGTC
The DNA here is from genome assembly GCA_902774035.1 of Oscillospiraceae bacterium. Lineage (GTDB taxonomy): Bacteria > Bacillota > Clostridia > Oscillospirales > Acutalibacteraceae > UBA6857. The sequence continues at coordinate 5,764 of CACYHA010000031.1, forward strand.
GATGCCGTCGATCACGTTGGCAAAAGCGCCGAAGGTGGTCAGGCCGACAACCTTCGCTTCGCAGACAGTGCCGATGGGATAGTTCTTCTTGAGGATCTCCCACGGATTGTCTTCCGCACGCTTGTAGCCAAGGGAGATGCGCTTTGCTTCCTTGTCAAGGGCCTTGACATAGACCTGAACGGTGTCGCCCTCTTTGACAACTTCACTCGGATGTTTGATGCGCTTCCAGGACAGCTCGGAAATGTGGATCATGCCGTCCACGCCGCCGAGATCGACGAAGGCGCCGTAGGAGGTCAGGCTCTTCACGGTGCCGGTGATCTCCTGGCCTTCTTCGATGTTCGACCAGAACGCTTCGAGCGCGGCCTTTCTCTCTTCGCGGGCAACGGAGCGGATGGAGCCGACAGCGCGCTTCTTCTGCTTGTCAACATCAATGATGCGGAACTTCACGGTTTGCTTCACAAGCTCGGAAAGGTCAGCCTCTCTCGGCAGACCGGTCAGAGAGCCGGGAATGAACACACGGATGCCCTTGACATAGGTCAGAACGCCGCCCTTGACAGCATCGGCGATCGTGCCTTCCAGAATGTCTTCGTTTTCCTGATGGGCAACGATATCGTCCCAAGCGGCCTTTGCGTCATAGCGGCGCTTGGAGAGCATCATGGTACCTTCGGAATCGTTCGTCTTCATGATGATGAGTTTGATCTCATCACCGATCTTGAGTTCAGCTTGCGGGTCGGCAGACGGATCATTGCTGTACTCCTCAATCGGAACAAAGCCAGCATATTTTCTGCCGATATCGACCTGTATTTCATTCGGTGCAATACCTACGACTACGCCAGTAACTTCCTGATCGGAGCTCATCGCTTTGAGATTCTCCTCCAGGGCAGCCTCCCAATTCAGTTCTTCGTTCGTGGTTTCGGTGGTTTCTTGTTCGTTTAAAATCTCGGACATGGTGGATAGTACCTCCTTTATTATACCTGCGGGTGTGGACGCACCCGCTGTTACCCCAATGGAACGGCAAGAGGAAAAATCAAGCTCGCGCAGTTCCTCTGCCCGCTCGACCAGAAAGGTCGGCGTGTGACGCTCGCAGACAGTTTTCAGTTTCACGGTGTTCGAGCTGAATCTGCCGCCGACAACGATCATGCAGTCGTTTGCAGCGGCTAACGCCTCTGCCTCCTGCTGCCGATTTTGCGTCGCTTTGCATATTGTATCATATTTTTTCGCGTTTGTATATAGTTTTTTTAAAATCTCAAAAATTTTTTTCTGTTCGTTCACGGAAAACGTGGTCTGTTCCACAACGATCAATTCTTTTTCCGCGAATTCCGGGTGCTGCGCGATCAGCTCGGTCAGTTCTTCCGCCGATTTAAAGACATAGGATGCCCCTTTGCACCGCGAACGAAAGCCCCGGACCTCGGGATGCGCCCCGTCGCCGGCGATCAGAAGAATATTGTCCGGCGTTGTCTGCGCCTCCACGATGCGGTGGATTTTCATCACATAGGGGCAGGTCGCGTCCACAAACGGGATATTCGACGCCGAAAGCGCTTCCAGCACCTGTTTTGTGACGCCGTGGGCGCGGATCACGACTTTTGTCTCCGGGGGGATCTCCTCCGGATGTTCAAAGGCGCGCACGCCCCTTTGCTCCAGATCCTCGATCACCTGAGGGTTATGGATGATCGGACCGAGGGTACACACGTGTTCCCCGGCGTCCACAAGATCATAGAGCATTTTCACCGCGCGGTCCACGCCGAAGCAGAAGCCGGCAGTCTCGGCGAGAGTGATTTTCACCTGCGACATAAGGCGGCCCCGCCGATCAGAGGTTAGCCCTGATCGTTTCGATCACAAGGGCAACGGACTGTTCCAGCGTATTGCCGCTGGTGTCGAGCAAAATCGCGTCCTGCGCCGGTTTCAGCGGCGCGATGGCGCGGTGGCTGTCGTTGTAGTCTCTCCGGATCATATCGGAAAGCACATCCTCGAATTTGACGTCCATGCCCTTTTCGATCAGCTCGTCATAACGGCGCCGGGCGCGGGCTTCGGGGGATGCGGTCAAAAAGATCTTGACTTTGGCATCCGGCAAAACCACGGTGCCGATATCGCGGCCGTCCATGATGCAGTTGTTCTCATGCGCCAGTTTTTTTTGCAGATCAAACAGATAGGCGCGCACAGCGGGCACGGCGGAGACCGCAGACGCTGCCAGGGAGGCTTCGGGTGTGCGGATCGCAGCCGATACGTCCTCGCCGTTGAGGAACATCCGCTGTTCCCCCTGCACAAAGCGCAGCTCCACGCTGAGGTCGTCTGTCAGAAGCGCGGCAACCGCCTGCGGATCGGAAGGCTCGACGCCTGCGCGAAGCGCAACAAGACCGACCGTGCGATAGAGCGCGCCGGTGTCGATGTAGATATAGCCGAGCGAAGCGGCCGCTTTTCTGGAAATCGTGCTTTTGCCTGCGCCTGCAGGCCCGTCGATGGCAATGTTGATCATACTGTAACTCCTTTAAACGCTCTCCCCCGCCAAATGGCCGGTGGAAAACGCGATTTGCAGATTAAAGCCGCCGGTGTAAGCGTCCACATCGATCACTTCTCCGGCAAAAAACAGCCCTTCGCACAGTTTGGACTGCATGGTTTTCGGGTCGATCTCTTTCACACTGACGCCGCCGCGGGTGACAACGGCTTCTTCCACGGGACGAAAGCCGTTCACTGTCACGGTCAGATCCTTCAGCAGATTCACCAGCCGCGCACGCTGCTCGCGCGTGATCTGGTTGACCTTGGTCTGAGGCTTCACGCCGACAAGGCGCACCATCACGGGAACCAGCTTTTTCGGAAGCAAGCTGTCCAGCGCGTTGATGAAGTTTTTGTTGCTGTTTTCGCTGAAATCGCGGCGCACGCGCTCATCGAGTTTTTCATAACTGAGCGCAGGCTTCAGGTCGATATGGATGCTGTAGCGCCCTTTTGCCATGTCTTTCATATGGCAGCTTGCGCTGAGCACCGTCGGCCCGGAAACGCCGAAATGCGTGAACAGCAGTTCCCCGAAATCGCGGTAAACTTCCTTATAAGACTCGTTGTCCAGCACAACCATTGCAATGTTTTTCAGTGTCAGACCCTGCAGGTCGGCGCAAAAGCCCTCATGGCAGACCAGCGGCACCAGTGCCGGCTGGGGGTTAACGACCGTATGCCCCGCCTGTTTCGCCAGTGCGTAACCGTCGCCGGTGGAACCGGTCAGCGGATAGCTCACGCCGCCCGTGGCAACGATCACACGGTCGCAGGCATACGCTGTGCCGTCTTCGGTCCGGACGCCGGAAACGCGGCCTTCGGAGATCAAAAGGGCGCAAACGCGGCCTTTTTCGATCCGTGCGCCGCCGTTTTTGCACCAGCCGACCAGAGCGTCCACCACGTCCACAGCCCTGTCGGATTCCGGGAACACGCGATTCCCGCGCTCGATCTTCAGCGGCACGCCCTCGTTTTCCAGCAGCTCCATCATGTCATTCGGCATGAAGCGCATGAACGCGCTGAACAAAAAGCGGCCGTTCGTCGGCACATTGGAGACAAGGTCGGACACAAGGGTGCAGTTGTTTGTGACATTGCAGCGTCCCTTGCCGGTGATCATCAGTTTTCTCGCCGGGCGGTCGTTGCGTTCCAGCACCAGCACGTCGCAGCCGCGCCTTGCGGCAGTTCCGGCAGCCAGCAATCCGGCAGCGCCGCCGCCGATCACGATCACATTTGCCATAAACCCTCCCAATCAGTCTCTGCGTTCCTTGAGGCGGAACATATAGCCGTGGTCTTCCAGTGTCTTCATGTGCTGCAGGGAAAGGCCCGCGCCCTTGGCCGCAGCGTTTGCGCCGTCGGCACAGGCGTGAACGTCCAGATACAGCCGCTCGGAAAGGGCGCGATCCAGCCCGAAGAGCCGGGCGTGGCCGCCGGTCAGGATGACGCCCTCCTCGCAGATATCGCGGTAAAGCTCCGCAGGCGTCTGTTCCAGCACCTCGTGTACGGCGTTTGCAAGCTGCTCCACCCATGGCGTCAGCGCCAGACGGACCTCTTCGGAGGTAACGGTCAGAGAAACCGGCTGTCGAGTCAAATGGTCCTTTCCGCCGACGGGGATCTCAAGCTCCTCCTCCCGGGGCGCAGCGCAGCCGACGGTGTGCTTGATTTTTCGGACGGCCGAGATCCCGAGCTCCAGCGAACGCTCGCGCAAAAAACAGCGCGCGATCATTTCATCCGCCAGATCTCCCGCAACGCGGCAGGAGGTTGTGAACGCGACCGTTCCCATGGTGATCACCGCGATATCCGCAGTTCCTGCGCCGACATCAAGCATCAGCACGCCGTGGGGCTTGTCAATGGGGATGCCGGAGCCGAGCGCGGACGCAACGGCGTTGTCCAGCAGGGATACTTTTCCCGCGCCGCAGGCGCAGGCGACGTCGATGATCGTGCGCTTTTGCAGATCGGTGATCCCGCTGGGCGCGGTGACGATCAGGTTCGGCCGGAAGATCTGTCTGTTGCAGACCGATTCGATCAGATCGCTGAAAATGTGGCACATCACGGTGAAATCGGAGATCACGCCGTCCGCCATCGGGCGCTCCACCCGGAAAGCGGCAGGCGTGCGCTGCGCCATCTCCATGGCTGCGCTGCCGATCGAAACGACATCACCGGTGCGGTTTTCATAGCAGATCGCGTTTGCCTGGGAATATACGATTCCCTTTCCCCGGACGAAAGCGGTCACTTTCGAGGTTCCGAGGTCAACGCCGATATAGGTTCCGGGCATGAGCTCACCTCCCCTGCGGTTACGCCGGCGTTTCCCGCGGCGCCTCCTCCTGCAGAAAAGTCTGCAGAGCGGAATAGCGCCTGGTCTGCCGGTCGTTTTCCGTCATCATCTGCACCGTGGCGCGCGAGCCGACCAGAATGATCCGCTGCTTTGCCCGCGTCACGGCGGTGTATAACAAATTGCGGTAACAAAGCTGCTGCACAACGGCGCACACGGGCATCACGACCGCGTCGAACTCGCAGCCCTGACTTTTATGCACCGTAATGGCATAGGCGTGCTCCAGCTCGTTCAGATTGTCGAACGGATACAGCGCCGCTTTGTCGTCGAATTGGATTTTCAAAAGTTTGTTGGCGGCATTGATGTTCTGAATGATGCCGATGTCGCCGTTGTAGACGCCTTCCCCGGATTCTTTTTTTTCTTTTCCGCGCAGCCAAAGGATATCGTAGTTGTTCTTGATCTGCATCACCTTGTCGCCTTCGCGAAAAACGCGGCCGCCCTGCGTGACCTCGCTTTTTTCGGCGGAAGGCGGATTCAGCAGCGACTGCAGCGCACGGTTGAGGTTCACTGTTCCGGTTTCGCCCTTGCGGGAAGGGCAAAGGATCTGGATATCGGTCTTCGGGTCATAGCCGTAAGCCTTCGGCAGGCGGCTGGTGCAGAGATCGACCACCGTGGCTGCGGCGGAGATCACGTTCTCGCGCGGCAGAAAGAAGAAGTCCCGTTCCTTTTCGTCAAGGATCGGCAGCTCGCCGTGTACGATGCGGTGGGCATTGGTCACGATCAGACTTTCCATCGCCTGACGGAACACCTGCGTCAGTGCCACAACGGGAAACAGCTCGGATTTGATGATGTCGTGCAGCACGTTGCCGGCGCCCACGGGCGGAAGCTGGTCGCTGTCGCCGACCATGATGAGGCGGCAGCCCAGCGGCAGCGCATCAAGCAACCCCCAGAAGAGCTGGACGTCCACCATGGACAGCTCGTCCACGATCACGGCGTCAGCCTCCAGCGGATGCTCCATATTGCGGGCGAATTTTTGCCGCCCGCTTTCGGAGAAATTCACTTCCAGCAGACGGTGAAGGGTTTTTGCCTCGCGGCCGGTGACCTCGCTCATGCGCTTGGCGGCGCGGCCGGTCGGCGCGGCAAGCAGTACCCGCAGGTTTCGTTTTTCATAGAGCGAAAGGATCCCGTTGAGCGTTGTGGTTTTGCCGGTGCCGGGGCCGCCGGTGAGCACCAGCACGCCCTTTTTCACCGCGGTCAGGATCGCAAGGCGCTGTTTTTCCTCAAAACGGATCCCGCTCTCTTTTTCGATCGCGTCGATGTCCGCCTCCACGGGTCTGCCCTGCGGCGGCGGAAATTTGAGCATGACGTGCATCCGCTCGGCAATGCGCTTTTCCGCCTGATACATCTGGGGCAAAAAGAGAAAGGGCCGACCGGAAAGCTCGCAGAGAACCAGAGACTTGTCCTCGATCAGCTCGTCGATCGTCAGCTCCGCCGTCTCGCTGTCGATCTCCAGCATCTGACAGGCCAGCGGCGTCACGCGGTCACGGGGCAGACAGGTGTGGCCGTTGGCGAGATTATGGGTCAGCAAATGGAGGATCCCGGAGCGCATACGAAACGCGGGATCGACCGCCGTTTCCAGCGAAGCGGCGATCTCGTCCGCCCGGGCAAAGCTGATGCCGATCCCGAGGTTGCAAAGGCTGTAGGGGTTTTCCGCCACACGTTCGGCGGCGTTCGCGCCGAAGGCCTTATAAATGTTCAGACATTCGGAAGGCGTCAGGCCGTAGCGTTCCAGATAGATCATAATCTCGCGCACGGCGACCTGCTTGCAGAAGGATTCGCTGATCGCGCGCGCCTTATCGGGCGAGATGCCTCGGATGACCGTTAGCCGCTGCGGCTCCTTTTCGATCACGGCAAAGGATTCTTCACCGAAGCGCTCCACGATCTTTTGCGCGGTCACGGGGCCGACGCCCTTGATGGTCCCGCCGGAAAGATAGCGCAGCATGTCCGCCGCGGTCTTCGGGCGCTTGCGTGTGAAGGACTGCACCTTGAACTGACGCCCGAAGGTCGGGTGCTGCACCCAGGCACCGGAGAGCAAAAGCTCCTCGCCGGGATCCACGCACGCGAGCATTCCGACGGCGGTGAACAATTCCTCCTCGGAGCGCATATCCAAAACGGAATATCCGTTTTCTTCGTTGCGAAAGATCACGCCATCGACAAAACCGGTGATGGTTTCATCACCGGAAGCTCTGTCTTCATAGTCGTATTTCTGCATGATCGATCGCGTCCAAATCAAATGATAGAGTGCGTCTGTAAGCCGAGTTCTGTCATTGAAGGCAGTCATCTATCTAGGCCGGCGGTTGCCCGCAGGCTCAAGCCACCCGTCGGAGATACGTCCAGCGAACGCGCAAAAATGCCTCCGGTCGGTGTTGCTCCGGGTAGGGTTTACATGGCCACACAGTCTCCTGTGTGCCGGTGAGCTCTTACCTCGCCGTTCCATCCTTACCGCAAAACGCGGCGGTTTCTTTCTGTTGCACTTTCCCTAAGGTCGCCCTCGGCGGTCGTTAACCGTTACCCTGCTGTGTGAAGCTCGGACTTTCCTCGTGTCTTTCGACCCGCGACTGCCCAACGCACTCTTGTCAGTATTTTACATGAAAACGCGGTTTTTGTCAAGCGCGGCGTCTTGACAAAAGCGAAAAAGAAACATAAAATAGAACAGGAAAAGGACGGTGAAGCCATGGAATCGAAGAAAGTGCTTGTCGGCATGAGCGGCGGCGTGGACAGCGCGGTCAGCGCATTGCTGCTGAAGGAAGCGGGCTACGCGCCCATCGGCGTGAACTGCCGTTTTTTTGACAACGAAGATGTTTTCCGCAGCGAAAAGACCTGCTGTTCGCTGGAAGACGCCGAAGACGCCCGCAGCGTTGCGGCAAAGCTCGGCATTCCGTTCTATGTGTTCAATCTGAAGGATACGTTCCGTTCCCGGGTCATCGACCGCTTTGTTGAAACCTATATCGCCGGCGGCACGCCGAACCCCTGTATCGACTGCAACCGTTATCTGAAATTCGGAAAGCTGCTGCAGCGCGCGCAGGAGCTGGGCGCATCCGCCGTTGCAACCGGACATTACGCGCTTGTCAGCTTTGATTCCGGCAGCGGACGCTATCTTTTGCGCAAGGGCGCCGACGAAACCAAAGACCAGAGCTATGTGCTCTATTGCCTGACGCAGAACCAGCTTGCGCACACGCTGTTTCCCCTCGGCGGGATGAAAAAAAGCGAGGTTCGCGCCCTCGCCGAAGAAAACGGCTTTCTCAACGCCAAAAAGCACGAAAGTCAGGACATCTGTTTTGTGCCGGACGGCGATTATGCCGCGTTCATCGAAAAGCGCACCGGCCGCAGCTTTCCCCACGGCGATTTTGTTGCAAAGGACGGCCGCGTGCTGGGTGAGCACAAGGGCATCATCCGTTATACCATCGGCCAGCGCAGAGGTCTTGGGCTCGCCCTGCCCGCGCCGCTCTATGTCTGCCGGAAGGATGTGGAAAAAAACCGTGTGGTGCTCTGTTCCAACGAGGAACTGTTCGCCAAAGAGCTCTATGCGGACGACGTCAACCTGATCGCACTGGATCGGATCACGGCGCCGCTGCGTGTCAAGGCAAAGGTACGCTACAAACAGCCGGAGCAGTGGGCAACAGTTTTTCAGCCGGAAGAGGACCTTTTGCACGTTGTGTTTGACGAGCCGCAGCGCGCGTTTGCCAAAGGACAGGCCGTTGTGCTCTATGACGGCGACATTGTGGTCGGCGGCGGCACGATTCGATAATTTCAAAAGAGAAAATAAACGAATTTTTTATGCATTTTTTGTTGAACATTCACAAAATCAGGGGTTGCTTTTGGTGAAAAACCAAATTGACAAACCCCGTTTTTTCGCGTAAAATAGCATAAAACTGATGTAGAAAGGACAACTGCATGACAGATTACAGCGCGTTGGGCGACGAAGAACTCGTTGTTTTATGCCGAAAGCAGGAACAGGCCGCCTGGGATGCGCTTGTTCGCCGCTACTTTGCAGACGCAACCTTTCTTGCCTCTCAGTTTACCAAAACTCCGATGGAGGGAGAAGACCTCGTTTCGGAGGGACTGATCGGTTTTTACTCTGCCGTTTTCACGTTTGTCCCCTCCGGTTCCATCACATTTCGCACCTATGCGAACACGTGCATGAAGAACCGGATGATCAACGCCGTGCGGAGCACCGGTTCCCAAAAGCAAATACCCTTCTTTCAATGTGTTCCGCTGGAGGATCAGACGCAGACGGCAGACAGCCGCATGACCCCGGAGGAACGCATGATTGCGAAAACCGAAGCGGCAAAGCTTGAGCATTTGATCGATGTCTCGCTCACTGAGAACGAACGCACCGTGTTCCTGCTTTTCGCGCTCGGCGGCAGCTATGGCGAAATTTCCCGTAAGACCGGTCTTTCGGTCAAAGCAGTGGACGGAACGCTGCAAAGAGCGCGAAAAAAGCTGCGTGCGCAGCTTTCGTGAATATGCCCTATAGCTTAAAGAAGAGCGTTGAATCAACAAAGGGTCGGTGCAATTCCGGATACGGGCGAACAAGACAAAACAAGAGAGGTACCGAAGTATGTACGAAGACAAAACACTCATTTGCAAAGACT
>CACYHA010000032.1 GCA_902774035.1 Oscillospiraceae bacterium
GATGAACGAAAACAAGGCGATGTATAACCGCTTCCGTGAGACTGCCGACCGGATTTGTTTCGAACGCGGCTTGTCTGTGATCGCGCATCCGAAAAAGAAACGCGTACCGTACAACGTGTATATGGCTCAGCAGAAAGGCATCAAAACCAAATATGACTATATGAAAGCGGCCATTGACTTTGCGATTAAGCATTCACCCGATGACCGCCGCTTTCAGCAGGTCATGCGCGATCAGGGCTATTCCGTCTCGAACTTCGGCAGTCCCGAACGCTATGCCACGATCAAAAGCCGAACAGATGAACACGGCGTGCGTTTGGCGAATCTCGGTGCAGACTATACGCCCGAGGCCATCCGCAACCGGATTCGGATGCAGGACCGCTATGAACTCAACGGCAACATCATGGGTTACAACCACTAAAAACGCTATTTCGTCAACAACGTGTATGTCTACCGCTACAAGAACGTGGAGATTGAAGAGTCCCGTCATTCCTACCGGAGCGAAGAAGCATTTGCCAAGATGGCCGGAAGTTGTGTGCAGGGCATGCTCGGCGGCGTAATTATCGGTGCGCCGGTAATCTCGCTGTTGCTTCTGGCGTTGATTTTTGTCGGCGCACTGGCTGAAGCACACAACAGTTGCCCACATCCGATGACGCCGGAGATGAAGTCGCTGCGCCCACAGATTACGTTCATGCGCGAACAGATCGACCTTGCGATCAATGAAAAGCTGTATTCCTATGCCGATGTTGAAAAGTTCATAGCCAAAATTGACTTGCAGATGGAACAGCTCAAGTTCGAACGCAGCAAGGTCTACAACAAGATCCGCGGCTGCAAAGACCCGGCAAAGCTGGCTGAACTGGTCAAGCGGCGCGAAGCCATGACCGCCGAACTGGCCAGGCTGCGGAACAAGCTCAAACTGACACAACGGATCATCGACGACCAACCTATGCTCCGGGGCAAGGTCGAGGCTGAAAAAGAACAGATGCGGGAATGGTATTTCCCGCAGCGAACCCTGGAGCAAAACAAAGACCGTCACAGAGATGACGGCGCAAGATAACTTATTCTAATAATAAAGGAGTTTTGCGAGGCTCCTTGCGTGGCTGACGGAGCTGTTCGAAATGTTCACCCGCTGGCTCAGGGCATAAAGCCTTTCCGGAGAAACCGAAACAGCAAATCCCGGTTTCACGGCAAACGAACGACGTGACGCACCGAGAGGATGGCCTTTGCCGTCCTCTTTTTTCTTTTGCGAAAATTCGTTTTGTTCCCGGATTTTCCGTTTTCGTTCCCGAAATATTGACTTTCATTTTCACTTCGGTTAATATAAAAATGAATATGATTTCTCGGAAAAATCAGGAAGGGCAGGGGCGTCGGCACGATGAGAATTGCGATTTGCGACGACGAAGCGGTTTCGCGAAAGCTGCTTCACAAAAGGATCACGGCTTATTTTTTGGAAAAGAACATGAATTGTTCCATTGCGGAGTTTTCTTCGGGCGAAGCCTTCGTGCCGTTCAACAGTCAGTTTGACCTCGTGTTCATGGACTGCAGGCTGGAGGACGGCAACGGCATTGAGTTTATGGCGAAGATCCGGGAACACAACGCAAAGCTGTTCGTGATCTTTTTCACGAATTACACCGAGTATGCCATCGAATCCATCAAGCTTGACACCTTCCGCTATCTTTTGAAGCCGGTGTCGGACGAGGACTTCGCGGAGGCGCTGGATACCTTCATCAGCATCTATCAGCACACGAGAAAGATCATTGTGCCGACCAAAGACCGGATGTATTATCTGGACGCGGATGAAGTGATCTACATCGAGGCGGACAAAAAATACACCATCGTCCGCACCACGACCGGGCAGTACCGTTCCTCCAAGTCCATCTCGCAGTTCTTTCTGGAAATCAACAATTCCCATTTCTTTCAGACCCACCGTTCCTACATTCTGAACATGAAATATATCTCCAGCATCGACAAGAGGACGATCAATCTGACAAACGGAGAAAAGGTTTTGTGCAGCGCACAAAAATTTGACGAGTTTCTGAAAAGCTATATGAGCTTTCTGAAATACGAATTCTGAGGAGGCCCTGTATGCTTGCACCCTGGCAATGGATCTTTTTTGTGCTGCATGATCTTGCCGCGCTGACGTGTCAGACGGTCGTGCTTTCGGTTGCGCGCAGCTTTCGCGAACGAAGGCGCGCGTTGACGGTCGGCGTGTACTGCTTTGCCGCCGTGCTTTCGGCAGCGAATGTTGCGGCGCTGCCCGCCCTCGAACGGGCGACCGATTACGACACCGCCGTTTTGATCTTCGGCGCCGTGGCGCTGCTGAATGTCGTTTTGTTCCCGCAGATCATTCTGCGCACAAAGGGCGTCTTCTTCAATGCGCTGATCTGCCTTTCCATCAATGTCGGCATGGAGGGGCTGTTCAGCGTGTTCCGCTTCGCTTTGCAGGACATGGAGGCGCACGAGTACCTGTTTTATGAAACCGTTTTTTGTGCGGTCGGCTATCTGCTTGTGACCGTGTTCCTGCTGCGCGTTTCCGAAAATCGGGATCTCAAGATCATTCGCAACACGGTGGAGGTGATCCCGAAATGGCTCTATGCCGTCATCATCGTTTGCGCGTTTTCCTCCTATTTCAGCGTGATGGGCGAGGATCCGGCGCTCTATGATTTCCAGCGGGTCGCCGGCGTTCTGCATGTGCTTTCGGTGTTCGGCATCCTTCTGTTTATCGGCTACTTTGTGGTCAAGGTATTCTCGCTGGTCGCGAAGCAGAACCAGATTTTGACGGAGATGGATCTCATCAAGCTGAACTATGAGCAGATGGTGAAAAGCGACGACGCCCTGCGCGCCTTCCGCCACGATTACAAAAACCACATGCTGATCGTCACAAGCCTGCTCAACGCGGGGCTGACGGACGAGGCGATGGAATACCTCGAAAAAGTGAAGGTCGCCTCCGGCGTGGCGCAGCAGACGTTTTCCACGGGGAACTTTGTTGTGAACGCGATTTTGAACAACAAGAACGAGCTTGCGGCGGATTACGGGATCGAGATGACCTTCACGGGCGTCGTCCCGAACGAGGGGATCGAAAACGACGACTTGTGCACCGTGGTCGGCAACCTGATCGACAACGCCATCGACGGCGCGCGCCGTGCCGGGGAGCGAAAGTACATCCGCGTCAGGGGCGCCGTGCGCAACGGCTTTTTCACGATCTGCGTCAAAAACGCCGTCGCCGAAAAGGTGGAGATCAAAAACAACAAGCTCAAAACGACCAAGGCCGACGCACGACGGCACGGCATCGGGCTGAAAAACGTTGCCGCCGTCGCGAAAAAATATCATGGCGCCGCCGTGTTCTCCTGCGACGACACGGAGTTCACGGCAGACGTCACATTCCATTTGAAGGAGGAAACGGAATCATGAAAAAGACCATTGCCATCCTGCTCGCCCTGCTGTTCCTGCTGCAGGCCGCGTTTGTGTCTGCGTGGGCCGAGGGGGAAATCGGCGCCGACGTGCCGCTGCTGGAATCCGCCGACGCGGTCGCGGCTTACATCCGCGAAGAGATGGCCGCACGCAAAAGCGCGATCCGCTTCAAGTCCGACGCTGCGTCCGCTGCCGGCGCGACGCTGGCCCGCGTTTGCGCCCACACAGGGAACGGCACCGAGGGCGACTATCTGCGCCTTGCGTTAAACTATGTGATGCCCCAATCGGAACAGGGCGCAGATGACGTTTATACACTGCACCCGGTTTACTACACGACCGCCGAACAGGAAGCCGCTGTGGATGCATATGTGGAAACGGTGGTCGCGGGATGCACGGCGCAGGACGCCACGGAAAAGGCGCGCTATCTCTATGACTACCTGTGCGAGAACGTAGCGTTTGATCTGGAAAACCTCTATAACGACGAGGACGTGCTGAAATACACTGCCTACGGCGCAGTGGTGAATGGACGCGCCGTCTGTCAGGGCTTTGCCACGCTGTATTACAAGCTGGCGCTGGCGGCAGGGCTGAACTGTCGGATCGTGACCGGCACCAAGGGCAACGTTGCGCATGCATGGAACATCATCGAGATCGGAGAACAGTGGTATCATGTGGATGCGTCTTCCGGTGCGCAGCTTTTGAACAACACCGCCTACTTTATGAAACCGTTGTTTGACGGCTATACAATTCGTTACGGCGCTAAAACTGCTTCGGAGATTCAAAACTACGCATTCTTTATTTCAGATATAATCAACGGAAGTATCAACGAAGATGTTTCATTCCAAATGAATACCATAACGGGGGAATTTGTTTTAAGCGTAAACAGTGAGGTATGGAGTTCGGGCTATGATTGCGGGAGGCCGCAGTTTGTGTTTCACAAGAAGCTCATAAAATCGGTTATAATTACGGAAGGCACGAAGGTTATTCCCGAGGGCTTCTTCCGTGATTGCACGAATCTGGAGGAGATCCGCCTTCCATCCTCCCTTTCTTGGTTCGATGCAGAAGACTTCTGTAACTGCCCAAAGATTCAGAGAATTCGAGTCAGCGGCTCCGAAATCTTTTCTACTAATTTTAGCGGGAGTTGTTTATATAGTACTTATACTGATGAACATGATAATAAAATCAAATGTCTGGCGCTCGGAACAAATAACTGCACCGTCATTCCATCGGACGTGAAAAAAATCGATCCTTATGCGTTCGAAAAGAAATATGATTTGAAAAGCATCACTCTGCCGAATAAACTTGATAGCATTGGCTTTGGAGCTTTTGAGTATTGCGACGGGCTGACAGAAGTTGTCATTCCGACTATCACCGACATTGGGGCATACGCTTTTCGTGATTGCAAAGGGCTTCAAGAAGTTTCATTTAAAACAGCGTTTTCTTTTCCTGTTCGTCACCCGGAAATCAAAGCCTGTGCTTTTTCCGGCTGTGAAGCATTGAAACGGATCGATATTCCCAAAAATGTGAATTCGATTGCTGACGATGCATTCCAGGGTTGTTCAAATCTTGAATCCATCACCGTTGATCCGGAAAATACAAGCTATCATTCAGAAAACAACTGTCTGATTCAAACAGAAGAAAAAAAGCTGATCGCTGCTTGTAAAGACAGCGTGATCCCCGCCGACGGAAGCGTAACCTGTTTAATGTTGAATTCACTTAACAAGTGTTCAGAACTGACAAGGATTGATTTTCCGGATTGTATCACAGAAATACATGGACCAAACGATGTCGGGCTGACGAGCGTTGCCTTTCCGAATGGTGTTACCAATATTACCGGATTTAAATACTGCACGTCATTAACCGATATCTCCATTCCGAATTCCGTGAAAAACATTGATGCGTTTAATGGGTGTACTGGACTGAAGGAAGTTGTATTTCCAAATGGTATTACCAATATCACCGGGTTTGATAATTGCGACGGTCTGACATCTGTAACGATTCCCAAATCAACCGTACAACTTGGATATTCGAAAATTACTGAGACATCAGCCACTTATTTCAGCGCATTTCTATTCTGTGACAATTTAAAAACCATTACAATCTTATCGAAGGATGTAACAATTTTAAATAGTTCATTTTACAACGACCCGTCACTTACAACTGTCTACGGATTCAAGGATTCAACTGCTGAAGCGTTTGCACAAAAACGGAATCTTTCTTTTGTGTCCCTGTGTCCTTTGACCAACGAACCCCATATCACACAGCCGGTCGATGTCACGGAACCCGACTGCCTGAATCCCGGCTACACCGCCGGAACGGTCTGTGTTGACTGCGGTGAATGGGTGTCCGGTCATGAACAAACTGCCGAACCGCTCGGCCATAACCCCGGTGAACCTGTGCCCGAAAACGTGGTTGCTGCCACCTGCACCGCCGAAGGCTCCTACGACAACGTGACCTACTGCACGCGCTGCGGCGTGGTGCTGTCCTCCACAGCGGAAAAGATCGCCATGACGCCCCACACTGACAACGATCACAACGGCTATTGCGATGACTGTGAGGCCTACATCTGCGCGCACCCGGAAACCGCGCTGCAAAACGCGGTCGCGGCCGCCTGCACCGAAACCGGCTACTCCGGCGACACGGTCTGCACCTGGTGCGGCGTTACCCTCGAATACGGCGTTACTCTTGCGGCGACCGGGCACAGCCCCGCGATCAGCAAACCGGCAAAGGACGCCACCTGTCTGGACGAGGGCACAACTGCAGAGATCGTCTGCTCGGTTTGCAATGATGTGCTCACCCCGGCGCAGCCGACGCCCATCGGCAGCCACGCGGACAGCGACGGCGACGGCCTGTGCGACGTTTGCCTTGCGCCGACCGACTGCACACAGTACGGGCGCTGCGGCGGCCTGTTCTGGTATGCGGACAACGGGAGCCTTGTGATCTCCGGCGCCGGTGCGTCGGGCGACCTCGGCACTGTGCCGTGGGAAAGCTGCGCCGATGCGATCGACTGCGTCTATCTGCGCGGCAGCGTGACCGCAATGGACGGCGCGGCCTTTGCCGCCTGCCCGAAGCTTGCGTGGGTCTTTGCGCCCGCCGGGGCGACCGTTTCGCGCTGCGGTGCGCCGGTGCTCTGCTATGCCGATGAGAACGGCGCGGTGACCGTGTCCGGCCGCGACGGTGCGCCCGCAATGGATCTTCCCGCGCTTTTGAATGCCGCCGACGTGCTTTGCACCGACCGGGTGCTTGTCTCCCTTTGCTTCGAGCGCTTGTCGCTGTGCGCGGCCGACGGCGGGGACAAGGTCGTGTACGACATCCTCAAAAACGGAAAGCTCATCGACGAGCACCACTTCCGTCTGCCGTCCGGCACGGAGCTGACGGCGTTCTCCGTGAAGCCGCTGGGCTATCCGAGCTACAACGCCGCCTTTGCCGCGATGCAGAGCAACCCGGATCGGAACCTGATCCTCTCCCTGTCCTGCACGGATCTGCTTCCCGAAAACCTCAAGAGCGACAGCGCGAGCTATACCGAGCAGTTTGTGCTGCACTTTGTGGACGAGCCGGAAACGCCGGAAACGCCGGAGCCGCCCGCGCCGGAAAAGCCGTCGCAGCCGAGCTTCTTTGAACGCTTTACGGCGACGCTCGCCGCGATCCTCTCGGTGTTCAAGAGCATCTTCAGGATTTTCAGGAAAAAATAACAGGCGGCGCGCACCGCTTGGAAAAAGAAGGTTTTATCCGCGTCTGCGGGCAGCTTATCCGCCCCGTGACGCGGATAAAAACTTTTTCCGACATTTCCGCGTCAGACTATGGACAAAACCCAAAACTTATGTTAGAATGACTTCAATAATGGAAAGGACAAAAACAGATGAAGGCTTTACGGAACGCTCACGCATCGGTCCCGGCGGAAACGCCGCCGGAGAAAAACGGAGTCTGCCATGTTTGAAGGACTTTCCATTGACGCAAAGAGCGCGCGTGCGCTGGAATCGGCCGTGCAAAGCGGCCGGCTGTCCCACGCCGTTCTGCTCGAGGGCGGCGACGCCGAAACGCGCCTTGCGGCGGCAAAGGAACTGGCGCGCGCCATTGTCTGCACGGGCGAAGAAAAGCCCTGCGGCCATTGCCGCGCCTGCAAAAAGGCCCAAAGCGGCAATCACCCGGACATTCATCTGCTGCAAAAGGACGAAAAAAGCGCCTTCATCAAAGTCGACGCCGTGCGTGCGCTCAAGGAGCAGGCGATGCTGCTGCCCAACGACGGCGAGTACAGCGCCTTCATCGTCCGCGAGGCGCAGTTTATGAACGTTCAGGCGCAGAACGCGCTGCTGAAGATTTTGGAAGAACCCGCGCGGCACGTGCATTTTCTTCTGACAGCCGAAAGCAAGGCCGCGCTGCTGGAAACGATCCGCTCCCGCGTGACGGACTTCGACCTGGGGCAGTCCGGCGCCCTGCCGCAGACGCAGGAAGGGCAGGCGGGGGAGGAAGCGGCCGCGGCGGTTTTGCGCGGACTTTGCGCGGACGAATTCGAACTGCTTTGCGCCTGCGCCGTGTTCCAAAAGGACAAGGCGCTGCTGCAGCAGGCGCTCCCGGCGATGGAGCTGATCCTGCGCGACGCTTTGCTTTGCGGCTCTGCCGCGCAGCCCATGACGGGGGAGACGGCCCTTGCGCTGCAGCTCCACCGCACGCTGACGCCGCAAAAGCTGCTGCGCCTGCGCGAAAAGTGCGGCGAATTGCTGGCCGCTGTCCGCGCCAACGCCAACCAGAACCTGACCGCAACCGCACTCAGCGCGTTGTTTTATGAGATCAAGGAGCGCGAAGACTGACGTTCGCCGTTCCGAAAGGATGGATTTTTATGATGACCGTTGTCGGCGTCCGTTTCAAGACCGCCGGAAAGGTATATTATTTTGACCCGCAGGATTTTCCGCTCAAGCTGCATGACCTTGTGGTGGTGGAGACCGCCCGCGGCACGGAATGCGGCGAGATCGTGATGGAACGCCGCGAGGTCGGCGAAGAGGAGATCGCGCCGCCCCTCAAGCAGGTGCTGCGCCTCGCAACGGAAAGAGACAGGCGCATCCTCGCCGAAAACAAAGAACGCGAGCGAAGAGCCTTTGAGACCTGCAAACGGAAGATCTTCGAACACAAGCTGGAGATGAAGCTCGTGCAGGCGGAGGTGACCTTTGACCGCAGCAAGATCCTCTTTTATTTCACCGCCGAGGGCCGCGTGGATTTCCGCGCCCTGGTGAAGGATCTCGCCGGCATCTTCCACACGCGCATCGAGCTGCGGCAGATCGGCATCCGCGACGAGGCCAAGCTCTGCGGCGGACTCGGCGTCTGCGGCCGGCCGCTTTGCTGCAACACCTTCCTCAACGATTTCCAGCATGTGTCCGTGAAAATGGCGAAGGAGCAGAACCTCTCCCTTTCGCCGACAAAGATCAGCGGCACCTGCGGAAGGCTGATGTGCTGCCTGAAGTATGAGCAGGACGCCTACGAGCATCTGCTGCATGTGACGCCGAAATACGGCGCCGTTGTGGAAACGCAGGAGGGCAGAGGCACCGTGGTGGAAAACAATCTGCTCACGGGGATGCTCAAGGTCCGCCTGGAAAAGCGGCCGGACGGTGCGCCGCTGGTCGTGAACCGCAAGCAGGTCAAGCTGGTCAAAGACGGCAAGATCAAGGTGGAAAAGCAGGAATTGGACGCGCTCAAGGATATGGAATGACGTTTTGGAACCGATGATTTGCGCAATGTGCGCGCCATCGGTTCCTTTGTTCATAGAAAATTCTTCCGCTTCCTCTTGATTTTTTGGTATTTTTGCGCTATAATAAAACTACAAATTTTGCAAAGGAGACTTTTACATGGACATGGATTTCATCAAGGAGCTTCTTTCCAAGGGCTTCACAGTGCTCAAGACCGGCTTCGGCGTGCTCACTTCCGAGTTTAATTTCGTGAAGTATCTCTACACCTACGGCAAACACTTCTACGGCATGATCAAGTACATGCGCGAAGACAGCGGCGAAGAATAAAAAAGAAAAACGGAAAAGACGTCTGCGGACGTCTTTTTTGTTTTAAGAATTTTTTAAGCTTTTTTTCTTATAGTCTTTTCAGCAGAGCTATCGCCTGCTGCGTACGGTCGAAATCTGACCTCCTTTCGATCGCTTCGCCTTCTTCAAACCATGTTTTTTCTCGCGTAAGCGCTCCTAAGTTTCCTCTCCTTTTGGTACGTTTGAAGAAGACATCCGGTCCGCATCGGTTCCCCTCCCGGTGCGGGCTTTTTTTCGGAACTGTTTTTTGTTGACTTCCCGCGAAAAAATGTTATAATAATAAAATAGACTGTAAAAAAGGGGGATCCTTATGTCGTTTCAAAGGCTGACCGCTTTCCTTTTGGCAATGGTCTCGCTGCTTTTCGGCGGCGTCGGTTCCGTTGTCGGTTCCACGCAGCAAAAGCCGGTCACTGCCACGCAGCGCACTTATGTGTTTGACAGAGACAAGCTCCTGTTCGGCGCGTGGTGCTTTTCAAGGGATGACCGCTTCCCCGCGCTGGTGCGCGATTTCAAGGAGGCCGGGCTGCAGTTTTTCATCAACAACGGGACGCAGTATTTCACCGACGAGGATCTCGCCTGGATGGACGAGAACGGCATCGGCTTTTTCAACGGAGATTCCGCCTTCAGCCGCGCACTGACCAACAAAAGCGCCTGGGGCGTCGTCTGCCGCGACGAGCCGACCTCCGGCGAGTATGACGCGCTTGCGCAGCGGGTCGCACAGGGCTATGCCGAAGCGCCCGACCGGCTTCCGTTTATCAATCTGCTGCCGATGTATGCCTCGCGCAAGCAGCTCGAGGAAGAAACGCCGCTGCGCTATGCGACCACCTCAACGTATATCGACGCCTTCGACGCCGATTCCCAGCGCTACCGGATGTATCTTTCCGACTATATCGGCAAGATCGACTCCGACGTAATCAGCTTTGACATCTATCCGCTCTCTGTCAGCAAAAAAACGGGAAAGCTCGGCACCTACCGCTATTGGCTGCGCAATCTGGACACCGTTGCCGAAGCCTGCCGCGTGAGCGGCAGAGACCTTTGGGTGGTGACCCAGGCGTCGGGCAACCTCTTGGAGGGCGGCGCGATGCGCTACTGCAACAACGTGGAGGATCAGCGCTGGCAGAACTACGTTTCCCTTGCCTTCGGCGCAAAAGCGATCATCTACGCCTGCTATTATACCGGCTGGTGGGACAGCGAATCCCACATGATCGACGACAGCGGCAACCGGACCGCCACCTATGACGCCGTTCAAAAGGCGACGAAGGAGCTCGCGGCCTTTGCGGACATCTATACCGACTATGAAAACCACGGCGCGATCCTGTATCACGGACGCGACGAGAACGCCGCCGGTGCGAACCTCAGGCTTTTGCCCGTGCCGCTGCGCTGCCGCCCGCTGGTGAACACACAATCGCCCGTGCTGTGCGGCTGCTTCACGAAAAAGGACGGCGGCGGCAAGGCCTATGTGCTCGCGAATATGCTGGAGCCGCAGACCGGCGAATCGGCCGCTGTCTCGCTGACATTCCCGGGTGCGTCCCATGTCACGGTCTACCGCAAAGGCGTCCGGAGCGAATACGACAACAACAAGATCGAGATCACGCTCGCAACCGCGAGGGCGTGTTCATCACCACCGAATAAAAGGGGAGTTTTATGGAACTTGCAACGATCCTCAGCCGCTGCGACCATACGCTGCTGGCTGTGAACGCAACCTGGGAACAGATCCGGGCTGTCTGCGACGACGGCCTGCGGTATCATACCGCGTCGGTCTGCATCCCGCCCGCTTTCGTGCGGCAGGCGAAGGCCTACGTGGGCGACCGGCTGCCGGTCTGCACCGTCATCGGCTTTCCCAACGGCTACGGCACCACCGCTTCCAAGGTCTTTGAAGCGCGCGACGCGATCGAAAACGGCGCGGACGAGATCGACATGGTGATCCATGTGGGCAAGGCGAAGGAAGGCCGCTTCGATGAGATCCTCTCCGAGATCAAAGCCGTCAAAGCCGTCTGCGGCGCGCATGTGCTGAAGGTCATCATCGAGACCTGCCTTTTGACCGAGGAAGAAAAAATCGCCCTGTGCGGCGTTGTGAGCGCGTCCGGCGCGGATTACATCAAGACCTCCACGGGGTTTGCCGGCGGCGGCGCAACGCGGGAAGACATCGCGCTGTTCAAAGCGCACATCGCGCCCCATCTGAAAATGAAGGCGGCCGGCGGCATCCGCACGCTGCAGGATGCCGAAGACTTCCTTGCCCTCGGCTGCGAACGCCTCGGCACCAGCGCCATCGTCAAGCTCGTCAAGGGCATGGACGTGCAGGGGTACTGAGATGGAGATCCGCGACCTGATCCGCAAAAAACGCGACGGCGAAGCCCTCAGCGCAGAGGAGCTGGCCTTTTTTGCCGACGCCGCCGCAAAGCACACGGCGGAGGAGTACCAGCTTTCCGCGCTGCTCATGGCGATGTACCTGCGCGGGCTGAACGCGCGTGAAACGGTCGATCTGACCCTCGCCATGGCCCGCTCCGGCGACATGGCCGACCTTTCCGGGATCGAAGGCGTCACGGCGGATAAGCATTCCACCGGCGGCGTGGGCGATAAGACCTCCCTCGTCGTTGCGCCCATCGCGGCCGCCTGCGGCGTGAAAATGGCAAAAATGAGCGGCCGCGGCCTCGGACACACCGGCGGCACGGTCGACAAGCTGGAATCCATTCCGGGCTTTCGCACCGCCCTTTCCGCCGAAGAATTCCGCAGCGTCGTCAACGAAACCGGGATCTGCGTCGTCGGCCAGTCGGGCGATCTCTGCCCGGCGGACAAAGCGCTGTATGCTCTGCGCGACGTGACGGAGACCGTTTCCTCCCTTCCGCTGATCGCGTCCTCCATCATGAGTAAAAAGCTCGCCGGGGGCGCACAGTGTATCGTTCTGGACGTGAAATGCGGCAGCGGCGCTTTTATGAAGACCCTGCCGGAAGCGACGGCTCTCGCCGAAGCGATGGTGGACATCGGTCTGCGCGCCGGGCGCAGGACCGCCGCGCTCATCACGAATATGGATGTGCCGCTCGGCAACGCCGTGGGCAACAGTGTCGAGGTCGTCGAGGCGATCGAAACGCTGTCCGGCGGCGGGCCGGAGGATCTGAACGCTGTCTGTTTTGCGCTGGCAAAGCAGATCCTGCTGCTGGCCGGCGTCGGCGACGCGGCCGCCTGCGAAGCCCGGGTGCGCGAAGCGGTGCGTTCCGGCGCGGCGAAGGAAAAGCTGTGCGCCATGGTACGCGCCCAGGGCGGCGACGAAAGCTATATCCGCCACCCGGAGCAGTTTGAACGCGCCCCGTACCGCGAAACCTTTTTTGCCCCTGCGGACGGCTGCATCACAGCCATGGACACCGCGGCGGTGGGGGGCGTCTGTGTGGCGCTCGGCGCGGGACGGCGGGTCAAAAGCGATTCGATCGACCACACGGCGGGCATCCGCTTTTTCAAAAAGACCGGGGACCGTGTGAAAAAAGGCGAACCCGTGGCCGAACTGTTTTGTGCCGACGGCGCGCGTCTGCCCGCTGCGTGCGGCCTGCTCGGGGCCGCAATGACGTTCGGCGAAACGCCGCCCGAACGGCGGAACATGATTTTGAAAGTGATTTCAGGAAAGGAGGAAACGAACGGTGCTTGAAAAACTGGTTTCTTTGATGCTTGTGCCGCTGACGCTGTTCTATACCATGCTGCCGTTCTTCCTCGGCAACCGCAGCAAAGAGAGCTTTGCCGATCCCGTTCCGGAAAATCTGCACTCGGTGCGCGCATATGTGGCGTTTGTGGAAGAACACGGCGCGCCGTCGTATGCGACCTCGGTGTTTGTGCGGCAGATCGAGCCGCTGTATGAGCTTTTGCGCACGCTCGGCGGCAGACCCCGCGCCGACGAGGAAAACAAACACCTCAACGCCCACATCGACGAAACGCTTTCCGAGCTGTGCGGCTATATTGCGGAAAACTCCGGCATCGACGTGGAGCTGCTGATCACCACGCTGCCGAACCTCAACAAGCCGGCGGAGCTTGTGAATCAGGTGGTTCGCCCGGACACCGCGGAGCTGCGCGGGCAGATCTTTGCCCTGCGTGACCGCGCTTATGACGAGGGTCAGACCCTTTTGGGATATCTGCTCTATCTGCTCGGCATCTATCTGAGCATCATCCGTGAGGTGAGCATCTATACCGTTCCTTATGAAGAAGCGCCCGATACGGTCGAGGTCATGATGGACGTTGTTTATGACGACGGCGAACGCGCCGTGGTCCATCCCGGGATCCTCATCAACACGCAGACGGGCGAGGTGCGCGGCTGGACGGACAAGGGCATGGTCGACCTCGGCTTTGACGTGAACATCTACGATCTGCTCATTTACGGAACGGTCCACTGCTGGCAGCGCGAGCTGGGCTTCAATCTGCTTTACGATCTGCTTGCCGACACAACGCCGCTCTATAACCTTGAGACCCGCCGCATCAAGTTCGTTTACGGCGGAAAGGTCTGGATGATCCAGGTGTGGAAGGGCAACTACGGCCTTGCCTCCAACGGTGTGGAAGTCGGCGTCTACAACCGACCGATCGCGGGCGCCCCGACGGTGTTCCATGCCGCGGCCGACGACGAGATGATGCCCCTTTCGGCAAAGCTTTATCACGGCGACGAGTTGCTGCTGGAAAAAGGCCCCGAGACGCACTGGTGGCTCAGCGCGTTCAAGCTCAGCCCGGTGATCTATCTGCCGGAATCGCTCACCATGACCTTCAGCATCACCTTCCCCGACCGGAAGATGCTGCGCGCCTTTACCGCAGCGGTCAAGCTGCACGGCGCCCACGACATCTCCTGCACGGTGGACGGTCTGACGGCTGCGTGCGTGTTCTGAGAACAACAAAAAAACAAAAGACGCTTGCAAAGGGCGAAAGACCCTGAAAGCGTCTTTTTTTTGCCCCGCGCAGCTTCGCTGCGCGGCGAGGCGGCGGCGGGACGCCTCGTGCGTCCGCACGAGGCAACCGGGCGCGTTCGCGCCCGGTTCGCGCGGCAAGTGCCG
>CACYHA010000033.1:0-4637 GCA_902774035.1 Oscillospiraceae bacterium
TCTTGTCAAAGAGAAAGAATAGACGAAGAAAGAGAAACCGCTTGGGTTCCGGTACGGCGAAAGAAGGACAGCCGTTTGCGCGTTGCTGCGGATAGATGCGCTATTAACACTACAGGTTTCTTCACTCCGGGTCTGCTCTTACCTCTGCCGCGCAAGCCGTCTGTCATTTCGCCTACCGTAGGCGTACAAAGTGGGCTGGGATTTTTTGTGAAAACCATACGGGAAACTCTATTTGGGATGTTCGCTTTCGCCCAGGAACGCCTTTACGCGGCGTGAGATGTGGATTTGCAGCGTGACATTTGCGCTTTGGGTTCAAAACCGTTGGGTGAAGCCGCGTATTTGCAAACACGAGGATGAAGGAACCCACCGGCGGGGCATGAAGCGCGAACTTTTCCGATTTTTGCACGGGGCCACGTCATTCTACGCGCAAAGCGGTTTCTCTTTTCGAAGGAAAATAGAAAGAATGGACCCGCCGGCGCCATCGAAGCTGAAAAGAAGAGCCTGCGGCAGATAACAACCGAAACAAACAAAATAACAACAATTGCGCATTGCGCATTGCGAATTATTTCTCCACTCTGAAAAATTCTTACCGACAAAGGAGCATTTTAACTTATGGGACGACTTTTCGGAACCGACGGCGCGCGCGGCGTTGCCAACTCGGAGATTTCATGTGAGCTCGCCCTGCAGATCGGCAAGGCCGTGGCCATGGTGCTGACCGACCACGAGCGCAGACCCAAGGTGCTGATCGGCACGGATACGCGCATCTCGAAGGATATGCTGGAAAGCGCGCTGGCGGCCGGGCTTTGCTCGGTCGGCGCGGACGTGATGACCCTGGGCGTGGTGCCCACCCCGGCGGTGGCGCATCTGGTGCGCTCCTACGGCTATGACGCGGCGGTGATGATCTCCGCCTCCCACAACCCCTGTGAGTACAACGGCATCAAGATTTTCAAATCCGACGGCTATAAGCTGCCCGACGCCGTGGAGGACGAGATCGAAGCGATCATTCTCGACGAGGTGGACACCCCGCCCGTCAAGCTCGGCGGCGACGTTGGCCGGATCTCCGTCTGCGAAAACACGGTGCACGACTACATCGAACACCTGAAAAGCACGGTGGACTGCGATTTTTCCGGCATGGAGATCGCGCTGGACTGCGCCAACGGCAGCGCCTCGGTCTCGGCGGAAAAGCTGTTCACCGACCTCGGCGCAAAGGTGCATATCCTTTCCGCTTCGCCGGACGGCGTGAACATCAACGCCGGCTGCGGCTCCACTCATCTGGAAAACCTGCAGACCTACGTCAAGACCCACAGGCTCACGGCGGGCTTCGCCTTTGACGGCGACGCGGACCGGATGCTCGCCGTGGACGAAAACGGCGAGATCGTGGACGGCGACAAGATCATCGCCATCTGCGCGCGCCAAATGAAGAAAGAAGGCCGTCTTGCGGGCAACACCGCCGTTGTGACGGTCATGACCAACATGGGCTTCTACAAATTCTGCGGCGAAAACGGCATCGACTATACCGCAACGAAGGTCGGCGACCGCTATGTGCTCGAGGAAATGCTGAAAAAGGGCTATTCCATCGGCGGCGAACAGTCCGGCCACGTGATCTTCCTCGATTACGCCACCACCGGCGACGGCCAGCTCACGGCGCTGCAGGTGCTCTCCGTGATGAAAAAGACCGGAAGCTCTCTTTCCGAGCTGGCAAAGCTGATGACGGTCTATCCCCAGACCATGATCAACGTCCAGGTCTCCAAAATGGGCAAAGCGCGTTTCCACGACGACGAAGACATCGCCGACGCGATCCGCCAGGCCGAAAAACAGCTCGGCGACACCGGCCGCGTGCTGGTGCGCGTTTCGGGCACGGAGCCGCTGGTGCGCGTGATGCTCGAAGGCGAGAACCAGAAACAAATCGAAACGCTGGCGCACGAGATCGCCGACGTTGTGAAGGATAAGCTGATCTGACATGAGAAAAGCCGAACATTGGAAAGATTATGAGCTGCTCGACTGCAGCAGCGGCGAACGGCTCGAACGCTGGGGCGATATCATCCTTGTGCGCCCGGATCCCCAGGTGATCTGGAAAACGCCGAAGACGGATCGCCGCTGGTTCGCCCCCGACGCCCGCTACCACCGCTCCAAAACCGGCGGCGGCGCCTGGGAAACGCGGGGAAAGCTCCCGGCCGCGTGGCAGGTGGGCTACCGTGACCTGACGTTCAACATCAAGCCGATGGGCTTCAAGCATACCGGCCTCTTTCCCGAGCAGGCCGTCAACTGGGATCTGCTCATGCAGACCGTCCGCGACGCCGACCGCCCGCTGAAGGTGCTCAACCTCTTCGCCTACACCGGCGGCGCAACGATCGCCGCGCTGAAGGCCGGCGCCTCCGTCGTCCATGTGGACGCCAGCAAGGGCATGGTGCAGTGGGCGAGGGAAAACGCAAAGGCGAGCGGTGTGGACGACCGCCCCGTGCGCTGGATCGTGGACGACTGCATCAAGTTCGTTCAGCGCGAACAGCGCCGCGGCAATACCTACGACATCATCATCATGGATCCGCCGTCCTACGGGCGCGGTCCCGGCGGCGAGGTCTGGAAGCTGGAAGACGAGGTCTATCACTTCGTGGAGGAGTGCGCCGGGCTGCTGCATGACGACGCGCGCATGGTGTTCATCAACTCCTACACCGCCGGCCTTTCGCCCTCCGTGATGGAATACATCCTCTCCGCCGTGGTGCAGGCGCGGTTCGGCGGCACGGTCTCCTCGTCGGAGATCGGTCTGCCTGTGGCGCAGACCGGCAGGGTGCTGCCCTGCGGCGCAACGGCGATCTGGGAAGCTGGATGTTAGATGCTAGATGTTAGATGTTAGAGTCTTTCGGCTCATAGCGCATGAGTTTTTCAAGGCTCTCGCGCATGATCGCATCCAGGTCATAGGATCTGTCAGAGGAATAGACGCTTTCCTGTCCCTGTTTCCATTTTTCTTTTCCTGCGTACCTGCGCGCAAGCGCCGAAGTGTTGACGTCTTTCTGTCTTTCTTTCTTCTCTTTCTTTATTGTGTGCATCTGTTGTGCATCTGTTGTGCAGCCGTTGTGCACGAGGTGTGCATTTTGCTGTGCATCTTTCCGCGCTTCGTCCGCCGAAAGCATTGTGATCAAACGGTTTTGGCTGCCGGTTTGTTGTGCAATTCGTTGTGCGGATTCAAAGAGAGAAAGGATCCTTTGCACCTTGTATTCATTCACGCCCGTCGCTTGCGCGATCACCTTTCGCCCTGTGATGAGCTGCCCCGGCTGCAGCGTGACCGGCTTTCCGGAAAACACGACGCTGCGCGCCTTGAACGCCGCGTTGGCGCAGAGATAGCACCACACGGCAAGATGATCCGCGTCGCGGGTCAGCAGCTTGTCCTGAAAAATGTCGCGATCCAGTTTGAACCATCCGTGTTCCATAAAACATCCCTCCATAATAAGGGCGGAAACGCACTTTTGTCGCGTGAAATGCGCGACAACGGACGAAAACTTAATAATTTTTAATGGGTTGAGAAGAAAAGGAACGGAGAAATCATGTGCAATGAGGAATTGCGCATTGCGAATTGACTTACCATTCTACCCCGGAGGCTCCATGAACGATTACATCCAATTTCAAAACGTCACCTTTGCCTATGAGATCGAGGGCGAGGCGCCGAAGCCGGTGCTGAAGGATTTCAGCCTGAACGTGTATGCGGGCGAGTTCGTCGCCGTGCTCGGCCACAACGGCTGCGGCAAAAGCACCGTGGCAAAGCTGTGCAACGGCATCGAGCTTCCCCAGAAGGGGAAGGTGCTGGTGGACGGGCTGGACACCGCCGACGAGGAAAAGCTCCTGACCATCCGGCAAAGAGTCGGCATGGTCTTTCAGAACCCCGACAACCAGATCGTCGCCACCATCGTGGAGGACGACGTGGCCTTTGGCCCGGAAAACCTCGGCGTGGACCCGTCGGAGATCCGCCGCAGGGTGGACGACGCCCTCAAACGGGTGGATATGTACGACTTCCGCCGCTTTGAGCCCCACAATCTTTCCGGCGGCCAGAAGCAGCGCGTGGCCATCGCCGGCGTGATCGCCATGCAGCCCGCCTGCATCGTGCTGGACGAACCGACGGCCATGCTCGATCCCCGCGGCCGCAAGGACGTGATGGAAACGGTGAAAATGCTCAACCGGGAGCACGGCATCACCGTGGTGCTCATCACCCATTATATGGATGAGGCGGCGCAGGCCGACCGCGTGGTCGTGATGGATCACGGAAAGGTGCTGCTGGACGGCACGCCGCGGCAGGTCTTCGCCCGGGGCGAAACGCTCAAACAGGCGGGACTGGATGTGCCCCAGGCAACGGCGCTCGCCGCGCTGCTGCAGCGGGACGGGCTGGATGTTCCCGCCGACGTTTTGACAGTGGACGAGCTGGCGGACGCGATCGCTGCGGCGAAGCGGTGACAATTCGCAATTCGCAATTGCGGTCGCGGGGAAAGTATGGCGAAAATCCGCACGTTCGTACCGAGACGAGAGAGCCGCTTTGAATCATCGGTTCGTCGATTGTATATGAGCGTTTTTCCCACACACATTTAACGCATCACGCGCAGCGTGGCGTTCCATAATTCCGAATTCCGAATTCCGAATTCCGAATTTCGAAT
>CACYHA010000033.1:4643-19083 GCA_902774035.1 Oscillospiraceae bacterium
CGAATTTCGAATCAATCCCCACATCCCACTTTCACATTGGAGGCACCACCTTGACCGACCCCATTCTCGAAACCCGAAACCTGACATATACCTACGCGCCGAAAACGGCAAACGAGGTCACAGCCATCCGCGAGATCAGCGTTGCGATCGAGCGCGGCACGCTGGTGGGCATCATCGGCCACACCGGCTCGGGCAAAAGCACCCTGATCGAGCATTTCAACGGGCTGAAAAAGGCCACGAGCGGCGTGGTGCTGCTGGACGGCAGGGATATTTGGGAAAACAAAAAAGAGATCCGGCAGGTGCGTTTTCGCGTCGGCGTGTGCTTTCAGTATCCGGAATATCAGCTTTTCGAGGAAACGGTGTATAAGGACGTGGCCTTCGGGCCGAAAAACATGGGCCTTTCCGAAGAAGAGATCGACCGCCGGGTCAGGGAGGTGCTCTCCTTTGTCGGGCTGGAGGAACGCTATCTCGAGCTTTCGCCGTTTGATCTTTCCGGCGGAGAAAAGCGGCGCGTCGCCATTGCCGGGATCATGGCCATGGAGCCGCAGGTGCTGGTGCTGGACGAGCCCTGCGCCGGGCTGGATCCGAAGGGCCGCGCCACGGTGCTCGCCATGATCGAAAACTACCAGAAAACCACGGGCAGCACGGTCGTCGTGGTCTCTCACAGCATGGAGGACATCGCCTCCATCGCCGACCGCATCCTTGTGATGAACAAGGCCGGTCTCGCGTTTTTCGGAACGGTGGAGGAGGTCTTTTCCCACGCCGAAGCGCTGGTTGCGATGGGGCTCGACATTCCGCAGATGACGCAGCTTTGCCTGAAGCTGCGCGCGCGCGGCTTTGATCTGCCCGAAACATTTTATACTGTCGAGCAGGCGCACGGGGCGATCCTTGCCTGCCTCAAAAAGGAGGGGACTGCATGATCTCCGATATCACCATCGGCCAATATTACGGCGGCTCCTCTGCGGTGCACCGGCTCGATCCGCGTGTGAAGATCATCCTGACGACGTTGTTCATCGTCATCATCTTCCTTTGCAAGAACTTTTTGTCCCTGGCGGCCATGTTCGTGCTCACGGCGGCGTCGATCCTCATCTCCCGCGTGCCCTTCCGTATGTTCTTCAAGAGCCTCAAGCCGATTTTGCCGATCATTCTGCTCACGGCGGTGCTCAATATCTTCTACATCAAAAAAGGCACGGTGCTGTGGTCCTTCTGGATCGTTACGATCACCACCGGCGGCCTTGCGACGGCGTTTTTCATGGCGGTGCGCATCATCTGTCTGATCATGTGCTCCTCGCTTTTGACCTATACCACGACCCCCACCGATCTGACGGACGCGATCGAGCGGCTGCTTTCTCCGCTGAAGGTGCTGCACATCCAGGTGCATACCCTTGCGATGATGATGACGCTGGCGCTGCGCTTTATCCCGACGCTGATCGAAGAGATCGAACGCATCACCAACGCACAGAAGGCCCGGGGTGCCGATTTTGAAAGCGGCGGCTTCCTGCAGCGCGTCAAGGCGATGCTGCCCGTGCTGATCCCGCTGTTCGTTTCGGCTTTCCGCCGGGCGTATGAGCTTTCCTTTGCCATGACCTGCCGCTGCTACCACGGCGGCGAGGGGCGCACACGGATGAAGCAGATGCGCGTGCACGCGGCCGATTTTGTCGCCCTCGCGCTCTTTGCGGTCGTGATGGCCGGCGTGATCGTGCTGAATCACTTTTTCGGAAAAATGATATGAGAAACATCAAACTGACCTTATGCTACGACGGCGCGGCCTTTCACGGCTATCAGCAGCAGGACAACGCCGAAACCGTGGAAGAAGCGCTCAAAGCCGCGCTGCGCCGGCTTCTGGGCGAAGACGTGAAGCCCGTTTCCTGCAGCCGCACGGACGCCGGCGTCCACGCCGAGATGTTCGTGTGCAATTTCAAAACGGAAAGCGACCGGGAAAACGAAAAGCTCCTGCGCGGGCTGAACGCGCTGCTGCCCCTGGCGGCGGCCGTGCTCAAATGCGAGGACGTGCCCCTTGCGTTCCACGCGCGCTACGACTGCCGCGGCAAGGAATACCGCTATCTGATCTGGAACGCCCCGGTGCGCAACCCGTTTTATGTCGGCCGCGCCCTGCATGTGTCCTATGCGCTGGATGTGGCGCGGATGGACCGGGCGGCGAGGCTTTTTTGCGGCACCCACGATTTTTCTGCCTACTGCGCCAGCGGCAGCGAAGTGAAAAGCAAGGTGCGCACGGTCTTTTCCTGCCGCGTGCGCCGCGAGGGAGACCTTGTGGTCTTTTCCGTGCGGGGCGACGGCTTCCTTTATAACATGGTGCGCATCATGGTCGGCACGCTGCTTTCGCTTTCCGCGGGCGGCCGCACCGAAGCGGACATTCTGCGCTCGCTGGAAACCGGCGAACGAACCGACGCGGGCCCGACCGCCAAAGCCGACGGCCTGTATTTACACGAAGTGTTTTACGAGGAGGGTGACTCGAATGGATGACGAGATGAAACGCAACGACGAACAAAACCCGGAGGAGATCTCCGTTTCCGGAACGCTCGAGATCCCCGGGGAGTTTTTGCCGCCCGAAGAAGGCAAAGCCCCCGAAAAAAGCCTGTTTTTTGCGGACGGCGAACCGCTGGAGGACGAGGATGTCCCGCCGCAGACTGCGCCGCAGCCGCCGAAGGCCGAAAAGAAACCCCGCCCGAAAAAGAAAAAGCGCTCCGCGCCGAAGCTCCCCGAAGGAAAAACCCTTGCGCGGCTGATCG
The DNA here is from genome assembly GCA_902774035.1 of Oscillospiraceae bacterium. Taxonomy (GTDB): domain Bacteria; phylum Bacillota; class Clostridia; order Oscillospirales; family Acutalibacteraceae; genus UBA6857. Next base: position 7,394 of record CACYHA010000033.1, read on the forward strand.
CGGTCATCGCCGCGGCGGTGCTCGTTGCGGCGCTGCTGATCACGATGGGCGTGCGCGGCAGGCGCGGCACACCGGCGAACACCGACAAGGCGGACGCCGTGGCTGTGACGGCAGTTGCGGGGCAGGCCGGTTCGCGCAGCGGCTTTCCGCTGACCTTCCCCGGTGGCACGATCCTCGATCTGAAGCCCGGGGCAGGGGGGCTCTTTGCCCTGACGGGGGATTCTTTGTGCTTTGTGAGCACCTCCGGCGCCTACCGCACGCCGGTTGGCCATAAATATGTCGAGCCGGTGCTGAAAACCGGCGGCAATTACGCGCTGATCTTTGACCGGCTGTCCGGAAAGTTCCAGCTCTGCGACGCCCGCAAGCTGATCACGTCCGGCCAAAGCGAAAACGGCCAGCAGATCAGCACGGCGGCGGTCAGCAAAAAAGGCGAGTTCCTGCTGGCGGGAAAAGGCGTCAACTACGCGAGCCTGCTGACCTATTACAACAAAAAAGGCGAGATCCTGTTCAGTTGGGAATGCGCGCAGGAATACATCGTCAGCGTCGCCATCGCCGAAAACCGCAGGGATCTTCTCTGCGCGGCGGTGAGTACCCGCAACGGCGAAATGTTCACCAAGATCTACCGTCTGAACATCGGCGAGAAGGACATCGTTTGGGAGATCACCCTGCCGAACACGGCGGCAACCGAGTGCGCCTTTGCCGGCGGAAAGGACGTGGCCCTTGTCTGCGCCGACAAGCGGCTGCTGATCGACACCGGTTCCAAAAAGGACAGCGTGAAGGAGGCGGCCTACCCCGCGGCGGCGACCCTTTGCCACAGCGACGGCGCGGGCGCGACCGCGGTGGTCAACCAGAAGCTCGGCACCTTCGACGTCTATGAGATCAGCCTCTACGACAAAAACAACAAGGCCGTGATCTCGGCGGAAACGGATCAGCGGCCGCTGTCGGTCTTCTGCCGGGGCAAAAAGGCCTTTCTCCTGACGGATACGGGCATTTACTGCGTGCGCCGCAGCGGAAAGCTCGGCGAGCTGTGCAAGCTGGGCGAAACGGAGCGCGGCCTTGTGATGGTCGGCTCCGACGCGTTCCACTACAATAAAAACACCCTCTATAAAAATTGACAAACCCGAAATTCTATGATATACTCTAGTACTCACTGACGCACGCGGATGCGCAAATCTCGGCGGTAAATATTCCGTCATTTTGCACAGAGATCCTTTGAAAACCGGCAGGTTTTCTGCGGGATTTCTGTAACATCTGACGAAAAATTCCCTCGCCGATCTTCGCACACCGAGCGAATCAGCGAGTACTTTAGGGCAATTTTAAAGTTGACCTCTATGATTAGGGTGAGATAAGGAGAGATTTCCTATGAACTATCTGCTTGATCTCGGCTTTCTGGCCGTTTTCGCGCTGACGGTCTTCATCTCGGCGAAACGCGGTTTTTTCGCAACGCTGATCGATCTGGCCGCCTACGTGGTGTCGCTGGTTGCGGCCAAGCTCTTTTCCCAGCAGCTTGCGCCGATGCTCTATCACAGCGCGTTTGAAGCGCCTTTGCGCGAAAGAGTCACGGAAAGCCTCGGCGAGCTCGGCTCCGTGGATCTGACGACCCAGATCGAAGCCACGCTGCGCTCTCTGCCGGAGTCCCTTTCCGGGATCATGGAGCTGATCGGCATCCACAGGGAAGAACTGATCGAAAAGGTCTCGTCCACGCCGCTTTCCGGCAAACATGTGGTCGACGGCCTGATGGAAAACATTGCCTCGCCTGTGGCGATTGCCGTTTTGCGCACGGTGCTCTTTGTTGTAATCGCGCTGGTGCTTTCCGTGGTGCTGCGCGTGGTGTGCACCCTACTAGACAAGCTGATCAAAAAGCTGCCCGCCATCCGGCAGATCAATACCGGCCTCGGCGTGGTGCTCGGCGTGCTGCGCGGCCTGCTGGTGGTGTTTTTGGCGGCGCTGCTGGTGGACGTGATCGCCGGCTTCACGGCGAACCCCGCATTTATGGCCGCCGTGCAGGATTCCGTTGTTGAAAACGCTGTTCAGGGCTTTATGACCTCGATCAGCGGCTATGTCTTAAAGTAACGAAGGAGGATATTTCCATGAAAGATCTGTTCAAAGGCGCGCTCACTGTGCCGAATTTCATCACCGCCGTGCGCATCGTGCTTGTGCCGGTGTTTGCCGTGCTTTATCTCAAAGGCGAACTGATCCCCGCCGTGATCGTGCTTGCCGTTTCGGGGCTTACCGATCTGTTCGACGGCAAGATCGCCCGTCGCTTCAACCAGGTCTCCGCGCTGGGCAAGATCCTTGACCCCGTGGCGGACAAACTCACCCAGATCACCGTTGCGATCCTGCTTCTCATCAAGTTCCTGCAGGCGGAAAGCCCGGTGATTCACGCATTCGGCTACGTGTTCATCGTCTTTTTGGCCAAGGAGGGCTTCATGGTGCTCGGCGGCCTCGCGATGCTCATCGTCGGCCTGCGCCCGGGCGCTGCGGAGCTGCCGGGCAAGATCGCCACGGTCGTGTTCTACACCGTGATGACGGTCATCTTTGCGTTCGGCCCCGAGGTCGGCGCGCTGACGAGTCTCTGGACAATGCCGGAGGTGCTCACGGGCGTCCTCGTCGTCATCTCCGCCATCATGACCCTGATCGCCATGGCCAGCTATGTCCCGGGCATCAAAAAGCAGGTCGGCGAGTTCTTTGCCGAAAAGAAAAAGGCGAAAGAAGCGTAAGATAATTCCGAATTTCCTCTCCTCCCAATTTATCAACAAAGGAGATAACTATGAAACCAGTCACCTGCAGCAGATGCAAAAAGCGTCCCGCTGTCATCTTTATTTCAAAAATCATCGACGGAAAAACCGTGCCCGAGGGCCTGTGTCTGCAGTGCGCCATGGAGATGAACATCGGACCCATCAAACAGATGATGGATTCCATGGGCATCACCGAAGAGGACATCGACGCCGTTTCCGAACAGTTTTCTTCCCTGTTCCCCGGCGCGGAGGAGGACGGCTCCTTTGAGGGCGGCGGTTCCCCGTCGCTGCCGTTCATGCAGGGCCTGTTTCAGGATATGCAGAACGGCCTGCAGAACCTTCCCAACAAGAACGAGCACCACGAGGATCCCAGCTTCGCGCCGGAAGTCCATTTGCCGAAGCAGTCTGCCCGCCAGAAGAAAAAAGAAGAGAAAAAGCGCAAGTTCCTCTCGCTGTACTGTACCGATCTGACCGCCCGCGCCCGCGAGGGCAAGCTCGACGCCATCATCGGCCGCGACAAGGAGATTTCCCGCGTGGTGCAGATCCTTTGCCGCCGCAGCAAGAACAACCCCTGCCTGATCGGCGAACCCGGCGTCGGCAAAACCGCCATCGCCGAGGGCATCGCTCTGCGCATCGCATCCGGCAATGTTCCCGCCCGCCTTGCGGACAAGGAGATCCATCTGCTCGATCTGACCGCCCTCGTGGCCGGCACGCAGTTCCGCGGCCAGTTTGAAAGCCGCATCAAGAACCTTGTGGACGAGGTCAAGGAAAACGGCAACATCATCCTGTTCATCGACGAGGTGCACAACCTTGTCGGCACCGGAGACGCCGAAGGCTCCATGAACGCCGCAAACATTCTGAAGCCCGCGCTTTCCCGGGGCGAGATCCAGGTCGTCGGCGCGACCACGTTCAACGAATACCGCAAGCACATCGAAAAGGACGCCGCGCTGGAGCGCCGCTTCCAGCCCGTGAAGGTGGAAGAACCGTCGATCGACGACGCGGTGGAGATCCTGCTCGGCATCCGTTCCTACTATGAGAACTTCCACCGCGTGCGCATCTCCGACGCGCTGGTGCGCCGCGCCGTCGTCCTTTCCGAACGCTATATCACTGACCGCTTTTTGCCCGACAAGGCCATCGACCTGCTCGACGAAGCCTGCACGTGCGCGAACCTGCGCAATAAGGCGATCTCCGATCTGGAGCTCGGCGAACAGAAGCTGAAGGATCTGCAGGCGACGGAGGACGAGCTGGCTTCCCGGACCGAGAACATCGACTATGAGGCCATTGCCAACATCAAAAGCGAGATCGTCAAATGCGAAAACGCCAACGCCGAACTTGCAGTGCAGGCGGCGGACAACGACGTGCGCGAGGAGGACCTCGCCAGGGTCATCGAGCTTTGGACGGGCATTCCCGCCACAAAAGTCATTGAAAGTGACCTGCGCCGTCTGGCCGGGCTGGAGGAGCGCCTGAAGGCGAAGATCATCGGCCAGGACGAGGCCGTTCACGTCATCTCCAACGCCATCCGCCGCAGCCGTGTGCAGATCAGTCCGCGCCGCCGCCCCGCGTCCTTCATCTTCGTGGGTCCCACGGGCGTCGGAAAAACCGAGCTGGTCAAGCAGCTTGCGAACGAGCTGTTCAACACCCCGGAAACGCTGATCCGTCTGGATATGTCCGAATTCATGGAAAAATTCAGCGTCTCGCGCATCATCGGTTCGCCTCCGGGCTATGTCGGCTATGATGAGGCCGGTCAGCTCACCGAAAAAGTCCGCCGCAAGCCCTATTCCGTGATCCTCTTCGACGAGATCGAAAAAGCGCATCCCGATGTGATGAATATTCTTCTGCAGATCCTCGACGAGGGCCGCATCACCGACGCGCAGGGCCGGACGGTCAACTTTGAAAACACCGTGATCGTCATGACCTCCAACGCCGGCAGCGACAAAAAGACCGGCGCCCTCGGCTTCGGCAAGGAGGAGGGGCAGGCGAGCAGGGAGCGCGTGATGAAGGCGCTGAGCGACTTCCTGCGGCCGGAATTCATCGGCCGTGTGGACGAGGTCGCCGTGTTCAACCAGCTCACGCTGGCCGATTTTGAAAAGATCGCCGTGCTGCTGCTGAACGAGCTGAAGACCTCCCTTGCGGAAAAGCCGCTCACCTTCCAGTGGACAGACGATGTGCCCCGCGTGCTGGCGGAAGCGTCCATCGGCGGCACCCGCGGCGCCCGCGATCTGCGCAACACGATCCGCCGCCAGGTGGAGGACGGCATCGCCGCGATCATCGTTGACCACGCCGACGAAAACGTTACCGCGGTCGCCGCTTCGGTCAAGGACGGCAAAATCGACCTGCAATATCTGTAAACCGCCAAAGATCCCTTTATTTTTCGAAAAAAATTTCATTTTATTCTTGACAAAATCCACGGATATCTATATAATATTACACGTTATTATGAGGTGAGCTATGGTGATTTCTCTTGAACGCCTGTTTTCGGGTGAATGTTCTGAGATCTTGCTGGCGGAAACCTTCGATTTTTCCAAGGAGCCGGTGCAGGGCGGGTTTCCATTCGCCGCGCCTGTGAAACTGACCGGAAAGATCGAAGCCAAGGCGCAGGTCGTGTCGCTGAACGCCGAAGCCGAAGTGCGCTATCAGGGGCAGTGCGACCGCTGCGCGCGCGAGGCAGAACGCCTTTACCGCGTTCCGGTGCGGCACATTCTGGTGGAGGAGCTGCAAAACGAGGACGACGAGGATGCATTCATTCTTGTGGAGAATCGGCAGTTGGATCTCCGGCGGCTCACTTTAGAGGACATCTATCTGTTCCTTCCGAGCAAGTTCCTTTGCACGGACGACTGCAAGGGCATCTGCCCGCAGTGCGGAACAAACCTGAACGAGGCTTCCTGCAACTGCAAAAAGGAAGTCGACCCCCGCCTGGAGGCTCTGCTTTCCATGCTGGAGGACTGAAACTGTAACTACTATTATCAATTAAGGAGGTGCCGGTTCGATGGCAGTACCGAAGAGAAGAGTTTCCAAAGCAAGAAGAGACAAGAGACGTTCCAGCGTCTGGAAGCTGGAGGCTCCCACGCTTGTGAGATGCAAGCAGTGCGGAGATTACACCGTCCCGCATAAGGTTTGCGGAAGCTGTGGTTACTACAACGGCAAGCAGATCGTTGCGAAAGACGAAGACTGAGTTCGCGCAAAACGCCGGAAGGGGCCGTTGCATTCAGCGAAACAGTCAGAGCAAATGAAGAAAGAATGCGCTTTCCGCAGACATGTTCTGTGAAGAAAGCGCTTTCTTTTCTTTTTCGCCGCGCAGCTTCGCTGCGCGGCGGGGCGGCGGCGGAACCGCGCGGCCCGGGCCGCGCAAAAACGAAGCACGGCTTCGTTTTGAACCGTGCCCGGGGGCACGGTTTGTTCCGCCGCCGCTTTCGCACGGCAAAGCCGTGCAAAAAAAAGAGATGCTCTTTTTCTGTGAAAGTGGCCAACGCTTTTCGACAAAAAGAGGCCGATGCTTTTCCATAGACGTCTTGCATTTTTCGCCGCATTGTGCTATACTATACCAAAATGTTGAAAATTTTCACCTGATGATACAGATTTCGCGTTATGAAACGGAGACGATAAAATGCTGAAACGAATCCTTTGCGTGCTCCTTTGTTTGCTGATGCTTGCGGCCGCGCCCCTTTCCGCAGCCGCTGCGGATGCGGATTCGGTGCCCAAGGTGGTGCTGAACCTGATGAAAAAATTCCCCCATCTCGCCTATTGGAACCACGTCGGCTCCCCGGTGAACAATCCCGACGGGGTCACCGGTCTCCCGTGCCCGACCCATGTGGGCTGCAGCTGGGAACCCGGCGCCTGCTCCTGCAACAGCTTTTCCAACGCCATCCAGTGCATGGGCTTTGCCTATAAGGCGGGCTTTGAGATGGTCGGCAGCGATCCGCGCTCGTGGGAGATGAGCGACACGCTGGACGCTTCCAAGCTGCGCGTGGGCGACGTGATCCGCTACCGCGGCAACCGCCATTCCCTGGCCGTGACCGGTGTGCGCGGCAACGTGATCTCCTTTGTGGACTGCAACTGGTACCCCATGTGCCAGATCCGCTGGGGCTACATGGATCTGAACGATATGCCCAGCTTTACGTATGTGCTCCACGACCCGAAGAATCACATGAAAAACAGGAACGTCACGTTCTTTGACGGCGAAAGCCGCCGCCCGTCCTCCCAGAATCCGGACGTTTCAACCCCCGAAACGCCCGCCGTGCCCGACGGCGAGGTCTGGCAGACCACCGGCAACATGAACCTGCGGAAAAACACCTCCACGGAATCCGCCGTGATCGGCAGCGTGCCCGAGGGTTCCCGCGTGGCGGTGGAAAAGAAAAAGCTGAACAACGGCTATCTCTGGGGCAAGGTGACCTACGGAAGACAGACCGGCTGGATCGCGCTGGATCACTGCAATTATCTCAGCGGCGCGACGGATATGCCCCGCTTCAAGGCCTTTCCGGCCGAGGTTGCGGTCAAGGTCGATTTTACCCTCTCCTGGACAGAGGTTTCCGGCGCGGATTCCTACACGGTGACCCTTTATAACAGCGCCGGAAAGAATGTCCGGCAAAAGACCGTGACCGACGCTTCGGCAAAATTCAACCTGAACGAAAGCGGCAGCTATACCGCCGAGGTGGAATCCCGCAGCAAGCACGCCGAAAGCTGGGTGCTGCGCAGCGGAAAGATCCCCTTTGCGGTCAAGGCCGCCAAGGACATCCAGATCGAAAGCATCTCCCTGAACCAGACTTCGCTCCGGCTTGAAATCGGCCAGACGGCCCGCCTGATCTCCAGCATTCTGCCCGAGGGCGCGGCGACCGACCATGTGGCCATGTTCAGCGGCAACCCCGCCGTTGTGACGGTGGATTCCACCGGTTTGGTGCGTGCCGTCGGGTTCGGCGAAACGATGATCGCCTGTTCCGACGCCCGTTCCGGCCGCGCGGCGGTCTGTACGGTCAAGGTGACTCTCGGCGCGCCGAAAAAGCTGATCCAGCATATGTCCAAGATACGCCTGCATTCGATCACGCTGAAATGGACGGCGGTACCCGGCGCCCAGAGCTATCAGATCTTCCGCAAGAGCGGCAGCGACGCCTTCCGCCAGATCGCGACTTCCACGGAAAACCTTTTTACGGATGAGGGACTGCAGGCCGGCACAACCTATATCTATAAGGTGCGCGCCTGTACCTCTGCCGGCGGCGCGACCCGTACCGGCGGCGACAGCCCGATCCTGACAGCGGCGACCCGTCCGGAAGCGCCGGAAAAGCTGAAGTTCGCGACGAAGGACGGCAAGGTCAAGGTGATCTGGACGGGGGACAAGAGCGCGGATCATTTCTGTGTTTACCGCTCCGCCACCGGCAAGGCGAACTCCTTCAAAAAGATCGCCACGGTGAAAGGCAAGAACAACTATCTCCTGCGCGGCCAGACCCGCGGCAAGGTGCTCTATTTCAAAGTCGTGACCGTCAAGGTCGTGGACGGCCGATCCTACGCTTCCCGCCTTTCCAAAACCTTCAAAGTCAAGGTGAAATAAAACATGGAAGCCAGCGAAAAACGCCGCGCCCTGCGCGAAAAGGCCATGCGCCTGCCCCTGAGTCCCGGCGTTTATCTCATGAAAAACAAGAGCGGCAAGATCATCTACATCGGCAAGGCCAAGGCGCTCAAAAACCGCGTCAGCCAGTATTTCGGCTCCCAGACGAACCATCCGCCCAAGGTGCGCAAGATGGTGGAGCATGTGGATGATTTCGACTATATCCTCACCGACAGCGAATTCGAAGCCCTGGTGCTGGAATGCTCCCTGATCAAGCAGAACCAGCCGAAGTACAACATCCTTTTGAAGGACGACAAGGGCTACAGCTATGTCAAGATCACCCCGAACCCCTGGGGCAACATCTCTGCCGCCTTCCGCAGGGACGACGAAAACGCCTCCTATCTCGGCCCCTATACGGGCAACTATTCCGTGACCGCGGCGGTGGAGCAGGCGAAGGAGATCTTTCATCTGCCGACCTGCGCCAAGGTCTTTCCCCGCGACATCGGCAAGGATCGCCCCTGCCTGAACTACTTTCTCAAACGCTGCAGCGCGCCCTGCGCGGGCAAGATCTCTCAGGCGGACTACGAGGAGACCCTCGAAGCCGCCGTGGAATTCATCAAGGGCGGCAGCAAAAGCGCCCTGCGCGAGATGGAAAAAGAGATGCAGCAGGCGGCCGAAGCGCTGGATTTTGAGCGCGCCGCCAAGCTGCGCGACCGCATCCGCGCCGTGCAGCGCATCTCCAACCGCCAGAAGGTCGTCACCTCCCAGAACCGGCAGCAGGACGTCTTTGCCCTGTCGCTGCAAAACGACAAGGCCTGCCTTGCGGTGCTCTGCTTCCGGGAAGGTCTGCTGTGCGGCACGGAGCATTTCATTGTGGATGTGGAGGACGATCTGCCCCAGATGCGCCAGACGCTTCTGCTGCGCTTTTACGCCATGGAGCGCGACATCCCGCCGAAGATCCTTCTGGACGGCCCGGTGGAGGAACCGGAGCTGCTGCTGCGCTTTTTGGAAGAGCGGCGGGGCAAAAAGACGGAGCTGACCGTGCCCCAAAAGGGCGAGAGCCTGCATCTGGTGCAGATGTGCCACAGCAACGCCAGCCAGAAGCTCGGCGATTATTTCGGCCGCAAGGGGACGCAGACCACGGTGCTCGACGAGCTGCAGCAGATGCTGCATTTGCCAAAGCTGCCGGAATATATCGAAGCCTATGATATCTCCCACACGGCCGGCGCCGACAATGTCGCCGGCATGGTGGTGTTCAAGAACGCCCGGCCGTTGAAAAGCGCCTACCGGAAATTTGCCATCAAGGGCTTTTCCGGCCAGGACGATTACGGCTCCATGCGCGAGGTGCTTTCCCGCCGGTTCAACCGCTATGCGGAAGAGCAGGGGAGCGGCGAGGGCTTCGGCCGTCTGCCGGATCTGATCCTGCTGGACGGCGGCACCGGCCAGGTGAATGCGGTTCTGCCTGTGCTCGAAGCCTTCGGGCTGGATGTGCCGGTCTTCGGCATGGTCAAGGACAACAAGCACCGCACCCGCGCCGTCACCGCCGGGGGCGAGGAGATCGAGATTAAGGACGGCCGCAGGGTCTTTACCCTGATCTCCACCATTCAGGAGGAGGTCCACCGCTTTTCCATTGCGTTTCACAAGCAGAAACACACGTCCCGCGCCGTGTCCACCACGCTGACTGACATTCCCGGCATCGGCGAGAAAAAGGCGAAGCTGCTGCTCAAGCACTTCAAAACCATCGGAAAGATCAAGACGGCGCAGGAAGCAGAGCTCGCCGCCGTTCCCGGGATCTCCCGGCGCGACGCGCAGCAGATCGCAGCGCATTTCAAAAGCAATCACGGCGTTATCGGCGATTACAAAACGAACCCAACGCAGGAGGGAGCAGAATGACTTTAGCAGAACGACTCAAGGAGATCCGCAGGGAGCACAACTTCACCCAACTGGATCTGGCCGAGGTGCTCGGCATCGACAGAACGGCCTATACCTATTATGAGATGGGCAAGACCCAGCCTTCGGCAGCGAAGCTGTGGAAGCTCGCCCGGATCTATAACGTGACCGTCGGTTATCTGATGGGCGTTGAGGAAAACCGCCCCGAGCTGATCCGCCAAAAGGTTTCGGACAGCCTTTCCGCAGAGGTGGATCCCATTGCGATGCTGCAAAAAGACGAACGCAAGATCCTCATGTGGTACCGGCTGCTGAGCCCGGAGCAGAAGCGGGAAACGGAAAAGGAACTGCAGCGCCGCATCCAGGAATGAGGGCCGGCTCTTCCAAAATTCGGCCGCCGTTTTTGTGCGCTTTGCCTAAAACAAGGGCTGTTTTTTGAGACAAATGTGGATAAATCAAAAAAAGATTGACAAAATCGGAAAATCGTTATATACTGAAACCACAAATATAAGGAGGTATTTCTCATGAAAAAAGTTATTTCTCTGTTTCTCGCGCTTTTGATGGTCTTCTCCGTCGCAACGGTCGCGTTTGCCGCGGACGCCGATACGCAGGATCCCCCCGAACAGGTTGATGTACAGGACGAAGGCGCCGAAGGCACCGGCACCCAGGAAGAGCCTGCCAGCCAGCCCGCAACCGATCCTGCCGCCGAAGAAGAAAAGAAAGAGGACGATCTTCTCGACACGATCAAGGATATCCCCGTCGGCCCCGCAAAGGCTGTTCTGAAGGTCGGCAAAATCATCCTGAAGCTCGTGAAAGTCTTCGTGAAGCTCGGCATCAAGTTCGGCCTGATCGACACGGACGAAATGGTCAACTCGGTTGCCGAAGCCTTCGGTCTCGATCCCGAGACGGAGCTTCCGGAAGGCACCGCCGAAGCCATTCGCGTTTTGATCTGATCGCCGCACAACATCCTCAACGACTGGAGGCGTTTCTATGAAAAAAATCATCGCCCTGTTCTTGGCAGCGCTGACCCTTGTCTTCGCGTTCTCGCTTTCCTTTGCCGTGTTCGCCGACGATGCCGGTGTTGCGACGGACAGGATCTGCGAATACTGTGGCAATCCGCACACATCCTATGACAATGAGACGGGCACGATACAGCCGTATAGCTGCAGATGCTGCCTGCAGTGCGAATACCTGGACAGCACCGCGCTGACCAAGTGCGCAAGAGACAATCAGGGACACTACAGCGGCTTCAAGTGCTGCAGCAGCTGCACCGGCTTCTGGCCCTGCCTTTGCAGCGAGACGAATTCCGAATGCAACTGCGCCTATTGCAACAAAGAGTCGCAGGAACCCGATCAGGGACCGGTGGATGTTGTTCCGGCAAAAGCCAAGAACATCTTCACATCCGTTTTCACCAACGTGATGGGCAAGCTGTCCGAGGTCTTTGAGAATCTGTTCAAAGTCATTTTTGCCATCTTCGGCGTGGAAGATTGATAGAGACAGCTTAAAAAAAAGCTCCGTACGGAGCTTTT
>CACYHA010000034.1 GCA_902774035.1 Oscillospiraceae bacterium
TCGCCTACCGCTGACAAACGGAATGGGCGGGGATTTTTTCTTTTGTCGAAAAGGTCTATTTTTGATTGAACGCCCGATTTCGCCCAAGAACGCCTTTACGCGGCGTGAGATGCGGACATGCAGCGTGGAAAGATAGCTTTGGGTTCAAAACCGTTGGGTGAAACCGCGTATTTGCAAACACGAGACCACCAGCGGGGCATGAAGCGCGAACTTTTCCGATTTTTGCACGGGACCACGTCAAGATACGCGCAAAGCGGCTTTCTCTTTCTTCGTCTGTTCTTTCTCTTTCAGAAGGGAAAGAGAAAGAATGGACCCGCCGGAGGCTCCGAAACGTGAAAGCACAAAACACGGCAGATGATGATTCGAAGCGGATGAGATTTAAGGCAAGATGCAAGTTGATTGATAGGTTCCCGGCCTCATCCACCACTCGCCTTCGGCGAGCGGTCCTCTTGAAGGTGTCTTGCCGCTGCCGCGACAAGAGAATCCTATCGCAACGAAGAAATGCTCCGCCGGAGCCTTTCTTCTGCGACTTCCCCACTGAAATGGGGAAGGCTTTAGCAGTTCCCCTTCACGTTTCTATAAAAGCGAACGCACGAAGCCTTCCCCTTGGCAAGGGGAAGGGGGACCGGCGAATGCCGGTGGATGAGGTGGGAAGGCTTCAGCAGTTTCCTTCCACGTTTCTGTAAAAGCACTGCCCACTGCCCACTGCCCACTGCTCACTGCTCACTGCCTGTTACTTCAACTGTCAAAATTTTCAATTTTCAATTTTCAACTTTCAACTGTTCACACAGCTTCCTATCCGGCTTGACCATAATCGTGAAATACTCGTGGTAGATCACCTTGCCCGGCTTTGCGCCGGCGGGCTTTTTGAGCTGCTTGACCGGCGTGTAATCCACCGGCACAAGGGAGGAATCCGCCGCCTTGCTGAAGGTTGCGGCAATCACGGCGGCCTCTTCCACGGCGCGGTCGGAGACCTCGCCCCCGCGCGTTTCGAGGATCACGTGGGAACCGGGGAAGCCCTGGGTGTGCAGCCAGAGGTCGGTTTTGTTCGCCGTTTTCAGGGAGAGGCGGTCGTTCTGGACGTTGTTTCGGCCGACGAGGACGCGAAAGCCGTCGCTCGTTCTGAATTCCAGCGGCGGCAGAGGCTTTTGCAGCCTTTGCTTTTTGCCGCTGCGGGCTTTGAGGTAGCCCTGCTCGGTCAGCTCGGCGCGGATGGCGTCGAGCTCGGCCTGGGTGTCGGCGCGGGAGAGGGCGTCGAGCACAGTGGCGAAGTAGGCCAGCTCCGCTTCCCCCCGGTCGATCAGCTTGCCGAGCATCGCCTCGGCGGTTTTGGCCTTGCGGTAGTCGCGGTAATAGCGGTTCGCGTTTTCCTTCGGGCTCAGCGCCGGGTCGGCCGGGATGCGCACAGGCTGCATATTGTCGTAGTAGTTCGGCACGTCGTAGAACACGCTTCCCTTTTCAAGGGCGTGGAGGTTCGCCGTGATCAGCTCTCCGTAAAGGCGCAGGGTCTCGCGGTCGGCGCAGGCGGAGAGCTCCTTTTTCTGCATGGCCAGCTTGCGCGCCGTGCGGTCGGTCAGATTGCTCAGCGTGCGCAGCAGATCTTTGCCGCGGGCATGCAGGCGCACCGCCCGGTCGCGCTCGGCAAAAAAGCGGTCAAGCAGCGCCGACGCGGAGGAAAAGAGCTCGGTTTTCCGCGCCGTGCCGTACTGCAGGATTTCGAGAAAGGCCAGCTCCTTCGGCGCGCCGCTCTCGTCGCAGACCATGCAGACCGGTTCGTCCCGGTGCAGGCCGTCTTTGATTTTTTGAATCTGCCGTTCGAGTGCCTGCCACGCGGTGTCCGAAAGCTCGCGCACCGGCGTGTCATCGCCGCAAACGCGAAAGGCCACCTCCCGCGCAATGATCGGCGAGATGCCCTGCACGGCGCTCATCAGCGCGCCGGAAAGCAGCTTTCCCGGCGTTTTGCGCAGACGGTTGAGCACGTCGGAGACCGCGCACGTTTCCAGACAGAGCTTGTCCTGGGGCGCGGGCAGCGCGTAGGGCAGGCCGGGCAAGATCTGGCGCACACTTGACGCCGCAAAGTCGATCCGCTTGGCCGCGTCGAGGATCCTGCCGTCGGGTCCGATCAAAATCAGATTGCTGTAGGTGCCCATGATCTCCACGCAGACCGTCAGCGCCACGCGGTCGCCGATCTCGTTTGCCGCGTCGAATTCGAGAAAGAGCAGACGGTCGAGCCCCTGCTGGCGCACGGCGGTGAGCTTTGCCGCCGAAAGGTGCTTGCGCAGGAGCATACAGAACATGGGGGGCGCAGCCGGATTTTCCACGGTCTGGTTCGTGAAATGCACACGGGGGCTGTCGGAGCGCACACAGATCAAAAGCCGCTGTGCGGGCCCTTTTCCGCGCAGGACGAGCACGATCTCGTCCCGGGTGGGCTGCTGGATCTTATCCACGCGAAAGCCCAGCACGCGATGTTCGATCTCATCTTTGATCTTGGAAAGAAAAATGCCGTCCAGTGCCATCAGAACTCACCTGTTCGAGAAAAATTCCACGGGGTTGGTTTCCTCCAGCGCCACGCAGTCCAGCGCCGGAAACGCGGCGGAAACCTTCGCCAGCAGGGCGGCCATGGAGGGGTGTTCCGTTTCGAAATGTCCGCCGGCGAGGACGCTGATCCCGCTTTCCGCGGCGTTCAGCAGCTCGTGATGCCTTGCGTCGCCGGTGAAAAACATCTGCGCCCCGGCCGAAAGCGCATCCTCACAGAGCTCGATCGCCGAGCCGCCCGCCACGCAGACCGTTTTGACCGGCTTGCCACAGCTTGCAAGGCGCACTGTCGCGCCCAGCTTTTCGGCGGCAAAGGCGGCGAATGCCCGGGGCGTCATCTCCCGGGGAAGCTCGCCCAGACGCAGCAGCGGCGCGGGGCTGTCCGGCGTCGGCAGCGAGCGCACGTTTTGCAGCTCCAGCAGCGCGCACAGCACATCGTTCACCCCGCCTTCGGCGCAGTCCCACGGAGTATGCACCGAGATCGCGGCCATGCCGCTGCGCACAAGCGCATACAGGGCGCTTTGGGAAAGCAGGCTGCGCACCCCGCGAAAGATCACCGGGTGGTGGGTCACAAGCAGATCGATGTTTTCGCCGATCGCCGCGCGCACGGTCTGCGGCGTGAGATCCAGCGCAAAGCCGACGCGGGCAACGTCTTTTTTTGCGTCGCCGATGAGCAGGCCGCTGTTGTCCCAGTCGCACTGGGTGGAAAAGGGCGCAAAGGCGTCGATGGCGGAAAGAATGTCGGATACGGTTGGCATGGGAAAACGGCTCCTTTCGGGGAAGGAATGATAATTGAAAATTGAAAATGGAAAATGGAAAAATTTGACTGTTGGGGGACACACTGCTCACTGTTCACTGTCCACTGCCTGACCTCTGCTTTTTCAATTCGCAAAAGTCGTCCAGCACTTCGCGCAGCCTTGCCGCCTCTTCCTTGTCCGTCCCGGCGCGTTCCAGCGCGTCGCGGCGTTTTTTCAGCCGGTCAAACTGCGTTTGCAGAAAGCGCTTCGCAGTCGGGTCGCTTTGCCCGAAGAGCAGACCGCCGTAAGGCAGCGCGGGCGTTTCCTCGGTCGGTTTGCCGGAAAAGCGCGCGGCCATGGCGCAGTAGACATGCTTCCCGTCGGCGGCGCAGACCTCTTTTTCGAGGGCAAAGCCGTTTTGAAAGAAAAAGCGGCGCACGTCCTCGGCGTGGCTCATGGGCTGAGCCACGATCTGCACCGATCTGTCGCGTATCCAGGACGTGCGTCCCAGCAGCTCGGCGATCAAAAGACCGCCCATCCCGGCGAGCACGACGGTGCAGTCCGTTTGCGGGGGAAAGGAATCCAGCCCGTCGGATAAAAGGGTCTCGATCCTGTCCTCCAGGCTGCAGGCGGCAACGGTGCTTTTTGCGTTTTCCAGCGGCCCGGGGCGCAGATCGCCCGCCGCGGCGCACGGGCAGACGCCGCGCTGCACAAGAAAACAGGGCAAAAAGGCGTGATCGGTGCCCACGTCCAGCAGCTTGTTTCCCGGCTGCACAAGGGACGCGACCGCAGAAAGGCGGGGATCAAGACGAATGTCGGACATAAGAAAGCTCCTTCAGGCAATGGAAAGGCGGGGGACAGGGACTGCATGAAGCAAAAACCGGCGGATGAACCCTCACCCGCCGCTCGATTTTGTTCTTATTTTGACGCGAGATATTCGTTGATCTGCGCGATCAGCACGTCGGGATCGACACCGTGAACGGCGCAGGCTTCCGCCACGCTTTCGCCCCGGGAGGCCGGGCAGCCCAGGCAGTGCATCCCCATCTGGAAGAAGAACATCGCCGTGCCGGGATCCGCGTCGAGAATGTCGCCGATGAGCATATCTTTGGTGATTTCTTTCATAAAAAACATCCTTTCTTATCTGTGTGTAATGAATGTGATCATCAGGTAGAGCATGAGAACGCCCATTTTTGCGCAAAGGCCGGCGACGATCGCATCGGCGACCGAAACCGCCCGGGACTCCTCGCCGTTTTTGCGCTGAACGCCGTAAAAGATCAGGCCGAGCAGCGCGAACAAAAAGCTGAGCGCGCGCACGAAGAAGCCGGCCTTCTGCGCGTTATCCACCGACACGGAGCCGCCCGGAGCGGGCGCTTCCTGCGCTTCGGGGGCGGCAGGTGCCCGGGCCGGGTCTTCCAGCGTGTAGGCGGGTTCTTGGGCCGACGCTTTCACGGGCGTCCCGCAGGCATAGCAGAAATCGGAATCGGCGTCGAGGGCGCAGCCGCAGTTTTTACAGTTCATGACAGAACCTCCTTTGGCGCAGGGCAACCGAGGCGCATGCGATGTGCGAATCATCGGTTACCAAGATTATTCTCACATATTATATCACTTTTCTCACCCTTTGGCAAGTCATTTGCAAACAATTTCGCAAAACCCTTGCAAAGAAACGGAAGATCGGGTAAAATAGACTCATCTGTTCTTTTGGGGAGGTGTGCCCATGGCGCTTGCAAGCGCGTTTCGGCTGTCCATGTCCTTCGGCGACACGGACATTTTTTCCGACGTTTCCTTTGATGTGGGCGCAAAGGACAAGATCGGTCTGATCGGCGTCAACGGCGCGGGCAAGACCACGCTGTTCAAGCTTTTCACAGGGGAATATTCGCCCACCTCCGGCGCGCTTTCGATCGGGAAGGACACCGTGATCGGCTACATGGAGCAGCACGCCTGCGCCGAAAGCGAACGCGCCATGCTCGACGAGCTGCTCACCGTGTTCGACGATGTGATCGCCGCCGAAGCCGAGCTCGAGCAGATCGGAAAGCTCCTGAACGCCGGCAAGGGCGACACCCACGCTCTGATCGCCCGGCAGGACGCCCTGCTGCAGCGCATCGACCGCCGCGACGGCCTGACCTTCCGCAGCCGTGCACGTTCGGCGCTGTTGGGACTCGGCTTTTCTGAAGCGGACTTCGATCTTCCCTGCGCTTTGCTCTCCGGCGGCCAGCGTTCCAAGGTCAGCCTCGCGAAGCTCCTGCTTTCCGGGGCGAACCTTCTGCTGCTCGACGAGCCGACAAACCACCTCGACCTCAAAAGCATCTCCTGGCTGGAGGAGTTCGTCGGCCAGTACCCCGGCGCGTGCATCGTCATTTCCCACGATCGCTATTTCCTCGACAAGGTCACGAACCGCATCTTTGAACTGGAGCGGGGCAAACTCTTCGCCACCGACGGCAACTACAGCCGCCACAGGGAGCTTCGCGCCGAACAGAAAAAAGCCGAGGCGCGGGTCTACGACGGCGCGATGAAGGAGATCCGCCGCATCGAGGGCATCATCGAGCAGCAAAAGCGTTTCAACCGCGAGCGCAACTACAAGACCATCGCCAGCAAGCAAAAAAGCATCGACCGGCTGGAAAAAGACCTTGTCAAGCCCGAAAAGGAGCTGCAATCCATCCGCTTTCGCTTTGAAACGGCCGTCACCAGCGGCAACGACGTGCTCTTTGCCAAAAACCTTTCGAAAGCCTATGGCGAAAAGGTGCTGTTCTCCGGCGTCGATCTCGAGATCTTCCGCGGAGAGCGCGTCTTCCTCACGGGCGAAAACGGCTGCGGAAAATCCACGCTGCTGAAGATCCTGCTCGGCCGCGAACGGCGCGACAGCGGCAAGATCACCCTCGGCGTGAACGTGAAGATCGGCTATTTTGACCAGACCCTCGCCGAGCTGAGCCGCAGCGAAAAGACCGTGCTCGACGAAGTATGGGACGCCTACCGCCGGATGTACGAGGTGGACGTGCGCCGCGCCCTTGCCGCCTTTCTCTTCAAGGGCGACGATGTGTTCAAAAGTATGCGCGCCCTCTCCGGCGGCGAACGTGCCCGCGTCGCGCTGCTCAAGCTCATGCTCTCCGGGGCGAATTTTCTTGTGCTGGACGAGCCGACGAACCACCTCGACATCGCCTCGGGCGAAGCGCTGGAAAGCGCCCTTTCCGATTTTGACGGCACGCTGCTGATCGTGTCGCACGACCGCTATTTCATCAACCGCCTTGCCACCCGGGTGCTCTGCCTCGACGAAACCGGTATCGAAAGCTATACCGGCGGCTACGACGATTTTCTTGCCGCGCGCGCCCTGCGCGAAGCCGCCGCGCCCCCGCCGGAAAAGAAGCAGCCCGTGGAAAACACTTACCGCAAGCGCAAGGAGCTCGACAGCCTGATCCGCCGCACCGAGGGAAAGATCCGCCGCCTCGAGGAGGAGATCGACCGCGCGGACGCCGCCCTCGCCGCCCTGCAAAAGCAGCTTGACGCCGGCTCCGACGACTATGCGTCGATCCTGCGTCTGACAAATGAGCTGCATGAGGGCACACTGGCGCAGGAGGAACGGATGGCGCAGTGGGAAAAGCTCAACGAGGAGCTGGAAGAATTGAAAATTGAAAATTGAAATTTTAGACAGTCGGGGAACAGCGAACGTGAAAGAATACCTGATCCCTGCTCCCTGTCTTCCACTCTCCGTTTTCAATCACAAAAAAAGGCCGCAGCATTTTCACTGCGACCTTTTTGCTTTTTCGAATCATTGGCCTTTGGCCGTTACTTCTCCCACTTCATGATCGTCTTGCCCATGGCCTTTTTCGTGTCGAGATCAAAGGCCTCGCCCATTTCCTTGATGTGGCGGATGGTGACGACGTTGCCGACCATGTGCGAGAGGTATTCCACGATATCTGGGTATTTCTCATACATCTCCACGGTCTTGAGGAAGTCCACACGGCCGGAGCGGGAGGTCCCGAACATTCGCAGACCCTTTTCAAGGATCATGCGCGTGTTGATGGGCACAGGGTATTCCGTGACGCCGAGGATGGAGATCGTTCCCTCGGGGTTGATATAGTCGATGATCTGGTTGATGGCGATCTGCGAAGCGTTGCCGCCCACGCACTCGAACGCGTGGTCCACGGTCAGCCCTTCGGGGATCTCCGTGGTGAGGATGGTCTCGTCCGCAAAGGTGAAATCCTGCATCTTCTTTTCGTCGATGCCGAAGATATACAGCTTGGTGTCCGGGAAGAACTTGCGCAGCAGCACCGCCGTCATATAGCCCAGGTTGCCGTCGCCCCAAACGCCGATGATGTTGCGGCGGCTGTGGGCGATCTTGTCGAAGCGGGAGATGGCGTGCACGCTGACCGAAACCAGCTCGGTGAAGGCCGCCACATGGGGATCGATGCCCTCCGGCAGACGCACCAGCCGGTCGGCCGGGATCTGCACATATTCCTGCATGAAGCCGTCGAAGCCGCTGGCGCGGAACTTGCTGGAACGCAGATAGTTTTCGGCGATGATGTCGTCGTGCTCCACCGGGGTGTTCGGGATCATGACGACCTTTGCGCCGACTTCAAACGAGCCGTCAGGCGCGTAGACCACCTCGCCGATCGCCTCGTGAATCAGCGCCATCGGCAGCTTTTGCGCCAACACCTTCGGGTCGCGCGTGCCCTGATAGTAGCGTTGGTCGGCGTGGCAGATGGAAAGATAGGTCGGCCGCACGATCACGTCGCTGCTGAACAGGTCGAGTTCGGTGAACGCGATCTCGATCTTGCGCGGCTGTGTCAGTCGATAAACGGTATTCAGCATAGCATGACGTCCTTTCAGTCGAGCTCTTCATCCAGCAGAGCCTTTGCCACACGCAGATCATACGGATAGGTGATCTTGATGTTGTGGACTTCGCCCTGGATCAGATGCACCGGGTGGCCCTTCATGGTGAAGATCTTGCACGCGTCGGTGAGAATGCCTTTTTCCTCTTCGGTCAGGCTCTCATACAGCTCTTTGAGCAGCTTTGCCTTGAAGGCCTGCGGCGTCTGACCCTGATAGAGCTTGCTGCGGTCGGGGATCGCGCTGATCGTTTCGCCGTCAAGACTTTCCACAATGGTGTCCGTTGCCGGAACAACGGTGTCCGTTGCGCCGTACTTCTGCGCTCCGGCGATGTTTTCGTCAATGATGCGCACGGAGACAAAGGGGCGCACCGCGTCGTGGGTGACGATGACGGTCTCGTCGTCCAGCCCGTCGGTCTCCTCGATGTAGCGGATGGCGTTCATGATGGTTTCGTTGCGGGTGTCGCCGCCCTTGATCACGACCACCTTGTCGCTGGGGGGAAGATACTTGGCGAACTTTTCCTTGGTATAGTTCACCCACTGGTTCGGGCACAGGATGATGATCTTCTGAAACGCGGCGTTGACGAAGAATTTTTCCACCGTGTGCACGATGATGGGCTTGTGCTGAATGTGCAGATACTGTTTCGGTTTGTCCTGATTTCCCATGCGGCTGCCGATGCCGCCGGCAGCGATCACAGCGTAGACCATAAAGTTTCACCTCATAAAATTGATAACAACTTATTTTACCGCAATTTTACGCTTTTGTCAATATTGTCTTGCAACGGGATCGGCCGCATCGCTGCGTGGGGACCGGATGCGGATTTATTTGAGATATGCCGCAGCGTACTGCACGGCCAGCTCATAGACCCGATTCGCGCTATCCGGATCCTTGTCAAGATCATGTCCGGAGTTCGGGTAAGAGACAAAATCGTTTTTCACGCCTGCAGCCGTGAGGGTATCGGAAAGCGCTTTCACACCCGCAAAGGGCACAATGGTGTCCTGTTCTCCATGCGCAAAGAGGGTCGGAACACCTTCGGATGCATAGGTGATCGGAGAAACGGCACGCAGCGCAGCCATGAACGCATCATAGGTACCGGTTTTATTTGTATAGTCTGCTGCCGTGATTGCAACGCCGCCCGCCTTCTGCATCAGGCCGAGCATGGCATTCAAATCGCCCAACGAATTCTCTTCCAGAAAATCTGCGCGTGTCAGGTCACTCGGTCCGCAGTAGCTGACGACTGCGGCCGGCGTGATCGGCGCGCTGCTCTTTCTCGCATAGGCATACAGCAGCGACAAATGTGCGCCGGCGGACATACCTGCAAGCATCACTTTGTTGACAGTATAGCCCGCTGCAGCGGCTGTCTCTTTGATTTTTGCAAGCGCGGCGTCGATATCGTCCAGCAGATCGTTCATGTGAACGGTGTCGGAGAGGTAGCGGTAGTTCACCGTTGCCGCAGCATAGCCGCCCTTTGCCCATTGCGCGGCGACGTCCTTGTAGATCGCTTTGTCGCCGTAGATCCAGGCGCCGCCGTGGATGAAGAGGATCAGCCCTGTTTCACCGGTTTGCTCCGGCAGCACGAGATCGAGGCTTTGACGGGTTTTGTCGGAACCGTAGACGATCGACCCGTCGGTGACGGCCGGCGTTTCGGGCGCGGGGGTCGGGGTTACATTGCCGCCGCCGGAACCGCCCGAAAACAGACCGGCAAGCAGCAGGAAAAACGACATAAAAAACGAAATGATTTTTTGAAAGAAAGCTGACATAAGAATTACTCCTTTTTCGATATTGGTAATAACATTATATCCGGTTTCGGATTGACTGTCAAGAAAGCGGGACAAATCATCGCCATCTGTCGCGGTCGCCGGAACGCAGCGTCTGTTTCGAGCCTTTACCTTTCCGTATTGCCGACCGATTCTGCAATTCCTGCAAACACCGGAGCACAGTCCTTCGCGCCCGAAACGCCGTTTTCGTTGAGGATCACCACAGCGTACTTCGGCGCCTTTGCCGGGAAGAAGCCGGCGAACCATGTGCGGCAGACCTCTTTCCCGTTTTCGAAGATCCCGCTTTGCGCCGTGCCGGTTTTTCCTGCGCCCTGCGGTGCGCCGACCGCTTTTGCCGAGGCGGCCAGCAGCTTTCGCAGGCTTTGCGTCGTTTTGTCGCTGAGCCGACGCACGCCGGCAAAGGGGACCTCCGGCTGCAGGACCCCGTTTGCGTCCACCGGACCGCGCAGCACCGTCAAAGGGATCTGTTTCCCCGTGGCGAGGGTCTGATAGACGGAAAGCATCTGCAGCGGCGAGGCCAGCAGCTTTCCCTGCCCGAAGGCGAGGTTCGCCCGTTCTCCCGGCAGCAGCAGGTCGCGCGTGTCCGGCAGCTTGCCGCCGTCGGCAGCCAAACCGTCGCACAGGGGCAGGGGAGCGCCGAATCCCAGCGATTCGCAAAAAGAACGGAAGGCCGTCGCGTCTATTTCCTGCATCAGCCGGATAAAATAGGTATTGCAGGAATTCTCAAGGGCCTGCCGCAGGGTCTGCCTGCCGTGGGCCTTGCCGCCGAAGCAGGGAAAGCGCGTGTCGCCGATCCGGCATGTGCCGGTGCAGGTGTAGGAAAACCGGGGCGAAACGCCCTGCTCG
The DNA here is from genome assembly GCA_902774035.1 of Oscillospiraceae bacterium. GTDB lineage: Bacteria > Bacillota > Clostridia > Oscillospirales > Acutalibacteraceae > UBA6857. Next base: position 10,718 of record CACYHA010000034.1, read on the forward strand.
AGCGCGAAAGCCGCCAGCAGGGGCTTGAAGACCGAGCCGACGCTGTAGGCGCCGAGCGCCTTATCGGAAAACGGGGAGCGCGCGCTTTGCAACGCCGTTCCCGGGGCGCCGCGGTCAAAGCCGGGCACGCTCGCCAGCGCGAGAAGCTCCCCGGTGTTCACATCCGCCATCACGATGCAGCCGCTTTGGATGCCGCTCGCTGCAAGCGCCTGTTCCGTGATGCGCTGCAGGTCCGCGTCGATCGTCAGCGCCACGCCGCCCTTTGCGCGAAAATTGCGATCCACGATCTCCTTCCCCTCGCCGGGGAGGACACGTCCGGCGGCGTCCACCGGAAAGCGCACCGCAAGAGAGCCGCTGTGGGCGGCCAGCACCTCGTCAAACGCGCGTTCGATCCCGCTTGTGCCGCGGCCTTCGCCGTCGACCGTGCCGATCAGATGGGCGGCGAGGGCATGTGCGCCATAGCGCACCGGTACCGCAAAGGTGCGCACAAAGGGCGTGTCGATCTCCGTCTGCGTTTCGCCGAGGGCAGGCGCTCCGCTTTCCAGCATCCGCAGCGCTTCGTCTTTGCCGAAGGCCGCCGTCAGGGTCTCCAGCGCCGCTTTGCAGGGCGCGGCCGCCGCCAGCAGCCGTTCGTCCGACGGCGCCAGCGGCCGCAGCTTCCGGTCATAGATCACGCCCCGGGACGTGCCGACGGTCAGCGTGCGCGTGTGCCCCTGCCGCAGCGCCTGCGCCGACTGCGACGCGCCGACCTCCATCGTGCGCCAGAGCAGCGCGCCCAGCAGCACACAGACCGCGGCGAACAGGGCGGTCATGCGACGGTACATCTTCTTCACCTCGTTTTGCTTCGTTTTGATTAGTCTTTCTTTGTCGAAAAAAGAGATGCGGCAGGGGGAACGAAAAAATTTTTCCATGATTTTGGCTTTATTTTCAAAAAAGACTTGACTATTTTGAAAAAATGACTAAAATAGGATTTAGCACTCGAAGAGATAGAGTGCTAAAATTAGCAAATCAACGCGGAGAGTTTCAACTCTGCGTGAAAACAATGTATGGGAGGCTTTTTTATGACAATCAAACCCTTGCTTGACCGTGTGGTGCTCAAGCCCACCGAGATCGAAGAGACCACGAAGAGCGGCTTCATTCTTACCAGCGCTTCGCAGGAAAAACCCCAGTTTTCCGAAGTGGTCGCGGTCGGCCCCGGCGGTATGGTGGACGGCAAGGAAATCAGCATGTATGTGAAACCGGGCGACAAGGTGATCGCAAGCAAATATGCCGGCACCGAAGTCAAGCTGGACAGTGAGGAATATACCATCGTCCGTCAGAGCGACATTCTTGCCATTGTGGAATAAGAGGAGGTCATTGTTATGGCAAAACAGATCATTTACGGCGAAGAAGCCAGAAAAGCACTGCAGACCGGTATCGACAAACTGACCGATACCGTGAAGATCACCCTCGGCCCCAAGGGCCGCAACGTGGTCATCGACAAAAAATACGGCGCACCCCTGATCACCAACGACGGCGTGACCATCGCCAAGGAGATCGAGCTGGAGGAGCCGTTTGAAAACATGGGCGCCCAGCTCGTCAAGGAAGTTGCGACCAAGACCAACGATGTGGCCGGCGACGGCACCACCACCGCGACCCTGCTCGCCCAGGCGCTTGTGCGCGAAGGCATGAAGAACGTGGCCGCCGGCGCGAACCCGATGGTTGTCAAAAAGGGCATCAAAAAGGCCGTTGACGCCGCCATCGCCGCCGTGAAGGCGAACTCCAGCCCCGTGACGTCCTCCGCCGACATCGCCAGAATCGCGACGGTTTCCTCCGCCGACGAGACCGTAGGTCAGCTCATCGCCGAAGCGATGGAAGTCGTGACCACCGACGGCGTGATCACCGTGGAAGAGAGCAAGACCGCCGAGACCGGCAAAGAGGTCGTGGAAGGCATGCAGTTCGACCGCGGCTACATCTCCCCCTACATGGTCACCGATACTGACAAGATGGAAGCCGTCATCGACGACGCCTCCATTCTCATCACCGACAAGAAGATCTCCAACATTCAGGAGGTTCTGCCTCTGCTGGAGCAGGTGCTGCAGGCCGGCAAAAAGCTCGTCCTCATCGCGGAAGACGTGGAAGGCGAAGCGCTGGCGACGCTGCTGCTCAACAAGCTGCGCGGCACCTTCACCTGCGTTGCCGTGAAAGCTCCCGGCTTCGGCGACCGCCGCAAGGAAATGCTGCAGGACATCGCGATCCTCACCGGCGGCCAGGTCATCACGAGCGACCTTGGCCTTGACCTCAAAGAGGCCACGATCGACATGCTCGGTTCCGCGCGTCAGGTCAAGATCACGAAAGAGAACACCATCATCGTGGACGGCGCAGGCGACAAGGACGAGATCAAGTCCCGCGTGAACCAGATCAAGGTCCAGATCGAGAACACCACCTCCGATTTCGACCGCGAAAAGCTGCAGGAGCGTCTGGCGAAGCTGGCCGGCGGCGTTGCCGTCATCCGTGTTGGCGCCGCGACCGAGACCGAGATGAAGGAAAAGAAGCTGCGCATCGAAGACGCCCTTGCCGCAACGAAGGCCGCCATTGAGGAAGGCTCCGTGGCCGGCGGCGGCGTGGCGCTGCTCAACGCCATCCCGGCAGTCGACGCTCTGATCGACGCCACCGAGGACCCCGACGAGAAAACCGGTATGCGCATCGTGCGCAAGGCCATGGAAGAACCCGTGCGCCAGATCGCCGCGAACGCGGGTCTCGAAGGGTCCGTCATCATCAACAACATCTTTGCTTCCGGCAAGGTCGGCTACGGCTTTGACTTTGCGAAGGAGGTCTACGTCGACATGGCCGAGGCCGGCATCCTTGACCCGACGAAGGTCACGCGCTCCGCGCTGGAGAACGCCGCTTCCGTCGCCGGCATGGTGCTGACCACGGAATCCCTGGTCGCCGACATCCCCGATCCTCAGGCTGACGCGGCTGCGGCCGCTGCCATGGCCCAGGGCGGAGGAATGTACTGATTTAGAGGTTAGACGGTAGACGTTAGATCTTAGAGGAAGGGGCGCCGCCTGCGGCGATGCGCCGAACCGTGAAAGCGGAAAAGCATAAACAAACGACGGGTGCAAAAGCTGCATCCGTCGTTTTTGTGAAAATGAAACATACAGTTGAACAGAAAACTGCTGAAGCCTTCCAAACATCATCCACCGGCATTCGCCGGTCCCCCTTCGCCTTGCCAAGGGGAAGGCTTCGTGCGTTCGCTTTTATAGAAACGTGAAGGAAAATCGAAGAGCCTTCCCCATTTCAATGGGGAAGTCGCAGAAGAAAGGCTCCGGCGGAGCGTTTCTTTGTTGCGATATCATCTTGACGCGGCAGCGGCAAGACACCATAAAGAGGCATCGTGCACGAAGTTCTGCGGAAATGAGACGACAATGGTCGCGCGATGACGGAAGAGGTAAAATCGCGGCGCAGCCGCCACCACGCAGGCCTTCCCCATTTCAATGGGGAAGGTGGTATCGCGCGGCGAACACTGCGGTAAAAAGAGCGCATAATTTGCGCGATGACGGAAGAGGTAAAATTGCGGCGCAGCCGCCACCACGCAAGCCTTCCCCGCGAGCGGGGAAGTCGCAGAAGAAAGGCTCCTGCGGAGCGTTTCTTCGTTGCGATATCATCTTGACGCGGCAGCGGCAAGACACCTTCTCAACCTGCATCAATCTATTAACACTACAGTTTTCTTCACTCCGGATCTGCTCACACCTGCGCCGCGCAAGCCGTCTGTCATTTCGCCTACCGCTGACAAACGGAATGGGCTGGGATTTTTTCTTTTGTTGAAAAGGTCTATTCTTGCTCTAATGTCCGCTTTCGCCTTCGCAGGCAGCCGAAAACGAAAGGGGCTGGTGCATTCAGATGAAAACGTCGAGTCAAAGCAAAAATCTTACTTTTTAGAAAAAACACAAAGGAAAGAAAGCGCTGAACGCACAGAATCACTCTGCGGAAAGCGCTTTCTCTTTTATTTGTTTTGACGTTTTTTGCGAAACGCAACAGTCCCGGTTGCGATTGCTTTGCTTATTTCAAAAGTTCGAATGTCATGCCCTGAAGCTGGTCGGCTTCCTTCTCGTCCTGCCAGGCGAGGGTGCCGTCGCCGAAGAACTGGATGCGGCCGTAGCCGTCGTTGTATTCCTCGTTCGCTTCGGTCTGGGTGCCGTCCTCGGCAAAGACAGAGTTGGTTTTGACCGCGCCGGTGTAGTTGATGCGCATGGTGTCGGGGTCAAAGGTGCCGCTCATTCTCCAGTCGGTGGACTCGGTCGCGGAGCTGCCCCAATGCACTTCGATGGTCGCTTCGTTGTTGCCGTTGTCGATGATGCTGATGCCGCAGCGGCCGGACTGATATTCCCCGGCAAAGTCAGCAAGGGAGCGGGTCTTGTCTTCGGCGGCGTCGGCGGTCGTATCGTCTTCGACCTCAACGGGCACGAACTCGAACGGCTCAAAGGCCATGTCGGCGTCCTGCTCGTCGTTCCAGGTCAGGGTGTAGTCGTCGTTGACCTGAATGTAGCCCTTGCCGTTATCAAACAGCACTTCGTTTTCGGTGAACTGGTCAACGTCGGTGTAGGTGACGCTCGTCTTTTTGGCGTCGGCATAGTTGATGCGATTCGTCGTATCGTCAAACGTGCCGGTCAGCTCCCACTGAAAGCCGTCGCGCGCGGTGTCGCCCCAATAGGCGGAGATCTTCGCGCCGTTGGTGCCGATAGCTTCCACCGTCATGGTGCAGCGGTCATTCTGATAGGTGCCGATGATGTTCATCACCGGGTTCTGGCCGTCTTCATTGTTTGCCGGTTCCGCGGGGGTGTCGGTTTTGCCGCAGGCGGCAAAGAGCGCGAAGCAAAGGCAAAGGGCGAGCAAAATGGACAGTGCTTTTTTCATGGTTCATTCCTCCAAAAAATGAATTAACGGTAATCGGTGATCCGCACATTGCGTGAAGCACCGTAGCGCCTTACAGCTTGATGCCGAACAGTCCGAGGATATAGGACAAAATCGCACGGACAAAGGACATCAGGGAATTCGTTTTTTCGTTGTCGGCGGGCTTAAGGTCGGGATCGATGCGGTTGAAGGTGATGTTCTTGGAAAAGAAGTTGACCGCAAAGAACTGGTAATTCTCCGTGTAACCGTTGACTGTGACCATGTTGCAGCCGTCGAAGGCGTCATACTGGCAGCTCATGAGAGATCTGGGCACATCCAGCGTTTCGAGCGCGGTGCAGTTTTCAAAGGCCTTGTTGCCGATCTGGGTAATGCCCTCGCTGATCGTGATGCGCTGAATGTAGATGCAGTCGCGGAACGCGCCGTCACCGATCTTGCGCACATTGTATTTCAGCTCGTCGATCTCCACGGTGGACGGAACAACGACCGTGCCCTTGGCGGTCGGATCGCAGGATTCCAGTTGGGCGTTGCCGAACTCGTCCACAAAGAAGGCGAGGACGCCGACGTTGGTCCTGAGCACTTCTTCGGCTTTTTCATCCTTGGCGAAGCCGGGCAGCGTGAACAGCGAACACAGTGTCAGAACGCACAAAAGAATTGAAATGATCCGTTTGACTTTCATTTGATACTCCTCCATTCTCAGATTCATTTCAGAACATAGTTATTATACGCCTATGAATTGGGAATTTGGTGAAGAAAATGTAAACGAAAATTAAAAAGTGATCCGCGTTTTTCTGCACATTTTCAACAAAATTCGGAGGATCCTGCGTCGAAAAGAGGCTTTTGCCGAAAAAATGCGCTGAGCAGGCATTCACTTTTTCGGAAAAAATGATTTTTTTTTGGAAAAGCCCTTGCTTTTTCGGGGAACTTCTGCTAAAATATTTTAGCTTAGCGAACTGAAATTATATGAAGGAGGTGCTGAAGATGGCAAAGTGCGATTTTTGCGGCAAGGATGTTGCCTTCGGCATTAAAGTTTCCCACTCACACAGACGTTCCAACAGAACCTGGAAGCCCAACGTGAAGCGTGTGAAAGCGATCGTGAACGGTTCTCCGAAACGCGTTTACGCGTGCACCCGCTGCCTGCGTTCCGGCAAAGTCACCCGCGCGATCTGAGCGGACGGCTCAAAATCCGTTTTTCCAAATCTCGTGCAAAACGCCGAAACCCCTTATATTTCGGCGTTTTGACGAACGGGATTCCGCCGAAAAACGGCCAATGTCCTCCAAAATGTCCTCCGATTTCCAGAAGGGCGTTTTTTGAGAAAAATCACAACTGAATCTTTGCCGGAATGATGGAAT
>CACYHA010000035.1 GCA_902774035.1 Oscillospiraceae bacterium
TGCGGTAATGAACTGTTTTTGAAGAGAACGCCGACATCGGACAGGCTGCTTGCAGATTCCGAACTGCGTTATCCGTATGAAGGCTCAAAGACACTGATGCATGTATTTGATAGATTTGAAGATCCGGCGCTTGTTCTGGAGCTTCTGAATGGTATGTATCCAGAGCTTCCGGAAAAGAAACCCGCAAAAGCCAGATGAGAAAGACATACTCCAGTTTGACGAGGTAAAAACAATGACGGAAATACAGCTTGTTCCCTTAACGGAAAACGACCGCGCGCAGTTCATTCTCGATAATCAGGAAGCGTTCAACTACGGCGCGCTGGAAGAATTCGGTTTAAGAGACGACCATTTTGAAGAGGACGGTCAGATTATTTCACGCGAAACAATAGAGCAGTCCATTGATGGAGGAGAAGCCTACCGAATTATGGAGGACAGCAAGCCCGTCGGTGGTGTGATTATCAGTGTTGATGGTGAAAAAGGTGATCTTGGTATTCTGTTTGTTTCCCCGAAGGTTCACAGCAAAGGCATCGGCTATGCCGCCTGGTGTGAGGTGGAAAAGCTTCATCCCGAAGTAAAAATCTGGGAGACCATTACACCGTATTTTGAAAAGCGCAACATCCATTTCTACGTCAACCGCTGCGGCTTTCATATCGTGGAGTTCTACAACAGTCATCATCCCGATCCGAATGATCCCGACTTGGCAGAGCAGATTAACGAACAGTTTCCGGATGGCATGTTCCGGTTTGAAAAAAGAAGGAACGAAGGGTCGGCAGGACAGAAACAGAGAGGAGATGCAGGGTATGTCCGCTGTAAAAACAATACTCAAAGTCGGCGTCGGCGCTGCGGCCGCAGTAATGGGCGCAGGGGCGCTGGTGTACGAATGCGCGCTGAACACAAAGCTGAACGGCTTTTTCATCAATTTGTTTGATGACCGCAGCGACGTTAAACAGGAGGTGCAGCCCGAGGACGGTGCCTGCCCGCGGGAACCCGACTGGTTCGACCGGCACAAGGGCGACGATCAGGTGATCGCCACCGAAACAACCGGCCGGATCCACGCTTACATCATCCCGGCGGAGAACCCGTCACACAAATGGGCGATCCTCTGCCACGGCTATAACTCCGAGCCGGCGTCCGTCGGCGTGTTTGCGGAGCATTACCGTCCGCTGGGCTTCAACTGCATCTGTCCCTCGCTGCGCGGCTGGGGCAACGACGAAAAACGGTACTGCACGATGGGCTTCCACGACAAGGATATCCTGCTGGCATGGATCGACTTCGTTGTGCAGAAGGATCGGGACGCTGAGATTCTTCTGCATGGGTATTCCATGGGCGCCGTGACCGTGATGCTTGCCACCGGCGAAAAGCTGCCGCCGCAGGTGAAGGCGGCTGTTTGCGACTGCGGCTTCACAAGCTGCTGGGAGCAGTATGCGAACGTGATAAAGCTTTATGCAAAGCTCCCGGCGTTTCCGCTGCTTTACGCCGTGAATGCGACGTCCATTCTGCGCAGAAATTTCGATATCCGGAAAAACGTGCCGATCGACGCCGTAAGACGAAGCGTAACCCCTACGGTGTTTTTGCACGGCACGGCCGATAACTTTGTGCCGTTTGCCATGATGGACCGGCTGTACGACGCCTGCGCCGCGCCGAAGGCGAAGCAGGCCATTGCAGGTGCAGATCACGCGCAGTCGGTATATGTCGATCCGAAGCTGTACTGGGAAACGGTTGACAGCTTTTTGAAGGAAAGGATCACAGAAAGCGAACCGGGAAATCAAACATAACGAAGGGGCTGTCGCATTTCGCGAAAAACGTCAAAGCAAATAAAAGAGAAAGCGCTTTTCACAGAGTGATTCTGTGAGTTCAGCGCTTTCTTTCCTTTGTGTTTTTTCTAATAGGAAATGCAACAGCCCCTTGTATATCTGACGAAAAGGGTGCGCGTCCATCCTCACGCATTGCGTGATTCGTCGGTCACTTTGCAAAAACGCTCGTCACGGTTTTCACCGTCCGCTCCAAAATCTTGAACAGGACGTTCAGAAATTCGGATAGTCCGCTCTTTTTCACGCAGAAGCCGAAGATCGGCCCGGTAAACGTGAAATATTCGTATTCCGCGTCAACATTGACCAGCGGCTCGTCTGCGTCAAAGGCGGCGGGCGGGCCGTTCAGGATCGTAAAATCCAGCCGGCGCTGCGCGGTCGGGGTCGCGGAGCTGGTACCGAGCAGCGTATAGGTCACGGTGACGTCCGTCTTGACCAGAGAGACCTCCGGCAGCTTTCCCTTGATTTTGAACGAAGCCGTTTCGCCGGGCGCGAGTACGCGATACACATTTGCAAAGTCGATCCCCGCATTGGCGGAGGAGATGTCAAGGACCAGCAGCCTGGATGCGGAATAGTTTTTGACCAGCAAAGCGGTGTCGTCGCCGGAAAGATAGCCTTCCGCAGAGCGGTTGAACCGCGCGAGCACGCCGGTCGATGCGTTGGAGGCAGCGTGGAACTGCGGGAAGGCCGGATCCTCATGGACGCTTTGCAGCGGATGTTTGGAGAATGCCTGCCGGATAAACAGTGCGCGTGAAAACTCGTCGAACTCCTCCATCCCGTGATACAGCCCGTCGCACACCCAGGTGTTTTCGGGCAGGTAGGCTGTGGAAAGATCCAGCTCCATCGAGGGTGACACATGGTAATGGTCCGGGTCGCTGCAAGTGGCGCCGCACGCGCGGTAACCGTCGTTCCGGCGCTTGCCGAAGGGCGCGGCTGTTCCGCCCGTGGCGCCGGAGACCGGAATGATGCCGTCGGAATTGATTTTGGAGCCGCTGAGCGCCTGCGCGCCGGATCCCGCGATGATGGAGATCACGGTGCCGGCCTCCTGCGCTTTTGTCAGGTTTTCGTGGTATTTCGCCATGATCGTCTCATGGTAATAGGTTGTGTCGGCGATGAGCTTTGCGTTTTTGACCGGATCCAGCCGGGTGATCGCATCGTCGAACAGATCGAGCGGAATAAAATCCCAAAGGCTCGGCCACGTTCCGGCGATCTCCAGAATTTGCGGCATCACGGCTTTCACGATATCGTCGACCAAAAACTCCGGCGAGGTGTTCAGCAACTGATGAAAATCGGTCTCCCAGCCGAAGCCGAATTCAATGTATTCCAAAAGGCTTCTTTCGTCAAGCTCCACCTGATCCGTCAGCACGTCATAGGCCAGAACGGCGCCGCCCATCGCAGGCACGAAAAGCGCGGCGTTTTCCACCTTCCGGCCGGCCTCCTGCGGATAAAGGCTCAGATAGGTCGCGATCACCTGCCCGCCGTAGGACTGTCCCATCAAATCGACCTTTTCGGCGCCCGTGGCGGCAAGCACGCTGTCGATGAGGGCTTTCAGCCGGTTCGCGTTGTCGATGGCGTGGCAGCGAAGGTCAAAGCCGAGAAAGTAGCACTGTTCCAGCGGCACGATGCCCTCCAGATGCGTCAGCAGATCCATATCCGCCTCGTGCTCGATCTCGGTATAATGGGCGGATTCCGCGGTCGGTTCCAGCGTCGGCTCAATGTCATAGACGCTCTCCCCGTTCTCATCGGTCCTGAATTTCCCGAGATACTTTTCCAGATACGGGCGCAGCGTTTTCGCCAGGTATTCCGGATGCTGCGCCTTCATCAGCGCAAGGTCGGGCAATATGCGGATCAGGTTTTGCAGCAGATCGCGGACGATGTCGTCGGTATTCATGTACCAGATGACTTCGCCGTTTTCCTTCAGTTTGAGCTGCGCACCGCCGTAGCCGCCGACGACCACGATCGGGTTGCCGTTGTAATCCACTTCTTCCGGAGTCTCGGCAAACGCAACCGTTCCGCAAGACACTGTCAGCACCAGCGCCAGCAAGAGCGCAACCACTTTGTTTTTCATTTTTTTCATAGCCAAAGCTCCTTTGACTGGATTGCAACCGGGTTCTGCACACACAAAGATCGGCTGCTTGTTTATTATAGCACCTGTTTCCGGTACTTGCAACCATATTTTTGTATGCGATCCCGTTTGAGGGGGTTTCCCGCGCTTTGGCTCTCCCCTGCTGCCCCGTCGTTCCGACGCAAAGGTTCTGCGATCCTCTCAAAACGCAACGGTGTGCGTCCCGGGCTGCAGCGTTTGCTTTTTGCCGTTCGGCAGAACGAAGGTCGCAGCGGTGTTCGCCGGAATTTTCACGGTGAACACATAGCCGTCCCGCGTTTTTTCCCAGCCGGATTCCACCGTGCCGTAAATGCTTCGATAGCTCGCTTCGGCAAAGGTGAAGCTGCCGCCCGGTTTCGGCGCGACGGTGAAATGGTTCTCACCGTCCGTCTGAATGCCGCACATTTCACCGAACAGCCATTCGACGACGGCGCCCTTGGAATAGTGGTTCAAACTGCCGATGCCGCCCGAAGTCGAGTTCGGCCCCTCCCAGGCCTCCCAGATCGTGTTCGCGCCCGCCTTCGGCATGGAAAGCCAGCCGGGGATCGCCTCGTTTTCGAGCAGACGGTAGGCATATTCGACGTCGATCTGCGCCAGCACATAGAGGATCAGCGGCGTGGAAAGGAACCCTGTGCCGAGCCGCCAGCCGTACTGATCCAATGCCCGGATCAGCCGTTGTTTTGCAAAGGCTGTCTGCTCATGACTGAGTAGCCCGAAATACAGCGGGCGCACAAGTTTTGCCTGCCGGTCCGTGTCAAGGGAAAACCGTTTGGTCTGCGTCAGCTTTTGATAGCCCTCGCGTGCTTTTTCTGCAACGGCGCGGAAGGCTGCTTCGTCGTCTTCTTTTTTGAGGATGCGGGCGATCCGCGCCATGACCTCCATCAGATAAACGAGGTAGGCCGTGGTCTCCTCCGGGTGCGGCGAAACAAAGTCGGAGATCGCGAACGCCTTGACGTCCGCCGGCTCCGCCCATTCGCCGTAACTTTGGCCGTAGTTGGAGATCAGCCGCGCATACCGCAGACCGATGCCGGTCGGCTTCGCGGTCGGGTACCATCTGCCGAGGGTCTTGATCTTGTAGTCCGCGAACTGTTTCATCCGGTCGTAGTAATCGGTCAGCATGTGCGCGTCGCCGTACTGCAGATATAGCCGGTACGGGATGAACACGCCGGCGTCCGACCAGCCGGCCGAGCCGTCCATGACGTTCATATAGAAATCCACGCCGCCCACGGGCGCGATCTGCGTGAAGCAGCCGTTTTTGTGCTGCGCGTCGCAGACGTCGTTCTCGAACTTGCGCGCAAAGGGCAGGTAGTTGAACAGATAGCTTGCCGTTTTCACAAAGATCTGCGCGTCGCCGAGCCAGCCGTGGCGCTCGCGCGTGGGACAGTCGGTCGGCAGGTCGGCGCTGTTGTTTTTGGCCGACCAGCGCGTGGCGTCCACAAAGCGGTTCAGCAGCTCGCTGGAGCTTTTGAACGTGCCGGTCTCCTCCAGGTCGGAATAGACGGCGATGGCTTTTACGTCGTCTTCGCCGATCGCCGCGTCCGTTTCGATCTCGGCATACTGAAAGCCGAAGATCGCAAAGGTGGTCTTGTAGCTGTTCACGCCGTCGCTGCAGATATATTCGATCTGCTGCAGCGGCGTGGTCTTCTTTTTGCCCGAAAGCTGGATGTTTTTCAGCGTCAGTTCGCCGTTTTCCAACAGCTCGCCGCAGCGGATCCTGATCGTTTGTCCGGCCTTGGCGTTGACTTTGAACGAGAGGTACCCGGCGATGTTCTGGCCGAAATCGAACAGCTTTTTGCCGCCCGGCGTGATCGTCATCTTGCCCTTGAATGTCTCTTTTTCCGCAATCGGCACATTGTTTGACGCGGTCGGCGTCACGGGGTGCGACGTCGCCTTTGCGCGGCCGCGGAAGGATGGCCGCATCCGGGCGTCGAAGATCTCGCCGTCCTTGTTGTCGGCGAAGCGGATCGGGCCGTCGTTCGACCACTGCCACGTTTCGTCCGTGACGATCCGCTCTTTCGCGCCGTCTTCATATTCGATCTCTAACTGCGCCAGCAGTTTGGTTTCCGTGCCGTACCGGTTTGTCAGGCCCCACGCGCCGCAGGAGCCGCGGTACCAGCCGTCGGCGAGCATCACGGTCAGCGTGTTGCTTTCCTGCAAAAGCGCCGTCACGTCATAGGTCTGGTACTGCACGCGTTTGCGATAGTCCGTAATGCCCGGGGCGAGCGGCATCGACACGCGCACGCCGTTGAGGACGGCGCTGTACAGTCCGCAGGCGGTGAGATACAGCCGCGCGGATGCGATCTTGCCGTTCAGAGAAAAGGTCTTTTTGAAACAGTCAACGGGATAGCGCGCTTTTTTGTCGACCTTGTAATCGCCGGTGATCCATTTCGCCCGCCAGTGGCTTTTGCGCAGCAGGCCCATCTCAAAGAACGCCGGTTCCGACCAGTCGCCCTCCCTGCCGGTTTCATCCCAGAGCTTGATTTTGTAGTTCACGCGCTCACCCGAAACAAGCGTCAGCGGATACTGCGCGTGCATTCGGCCGCTTTCCACTTTGCCGCTGTCCCATTTTTCGCTGACGATGCGGTAGGCGGTCTGTTTCACGCCGCCGTCACAGTTCCAGAAGATGCGCGGATTCAAAATGTCGATCCCGATGGGGTCGATCAGATATTCCGTCCTGAGACCCACCGCTTTCATGCTTCTTCACTCTCTTTCAGCGCCGCGCCGTTTGCTTCATGCCGCGCTTGGATCTCGGCCTGCTCCTGCGGCAGGTTCTTTTCGACATTCAGGAAGAACAGAATTGCGACAAGGGCGATGCCGGTGAAGACCTCCAGCCCGACAAAGGCGAACGAGATGACCGAGGTCACGGCAGAGGGCTGCTGCATGGCGACCGTCAGCACACCGTCGGCGGCGGGCTTCAGGTTCTCCAGCGCCACCTGCGCCGTCCAGCCGTTTTGCGCAAGCTTGGTCGCGGCGTCCGCGGTGCTGCCTGCTGTGATGGGCGCGAGGTAGCCGGCCTTGGCCAGCAGCCAGTTGAACACGCCGGTCATGATGCCCACCATGGCCACGGCGATGATGTTATAGATCGACATGGCAGCGCCGTCCATGCGCAGATCTTTTTTCCATTCCAGGTGATCCAGACAGTCGGCAAACAGCGCCATGAACACATAGGCGCAGGGCAGACCACCGATGTTCTTGATGAATTGGCCGACGAGCACGATCACAAGATTGTGCGAGAAGATCCAGCAGATCAGAGAGCCGACGGCATAGAGCACAAAGCCCCACATGGTGACGTTGCGCTTGCCGAACCTTTTCGCCAGCGGCCACACGGCGAAGATGCCGATGCCCATCGGGATGCCGCCGATGACGGAGACAAGCATCTGGGTGATGCCGTCGTTGTAGGTGCCGAGCACGTAGTTGCAGTAATAGACGAGGCCGAGGTTTTTCAGCGTGACGCCGACGGTATAGACGAAGAAATAGACATACATCAAAATCATGTACTTGTCCGTAAACAGGATCTTGAGCTGCTTGACGAACGGCAGCTTGGACTCCGCTTCGGCAGCGGCGGCTTCCTGGGTCACGCGCTCCTTGGTGAAGTAGTATTCCAGCAGCGTCAGCGGCAGCGCAAGGATGGAGAGGATCGTCATCAGCGTGATCCACTTGCTCTTGTCCACGCCGATCATCGGCATGATCACCATCGGGAAAACCAGCGCGACGAGGATGCCGCTCATCATGATGGTCGTGATCTGGTTGAAGACCGAAAGGCCGCCGCGGGCCGTGCCGTCGCGGGTGGAAAGCGGAACCATCAAATTGTGGCTCATGTTGAAGATGGTGTAGGCGAAGGAATAGAACAGATTATATGAGATCATGACCCACAAAGCCTTCACGGTGTCGCTGCTTTCCGGCACGGTGAACAGCAAAATGCCGGTGACCGGCACCAAAAAGGCCGAAAGCAGCAGCCAGGGACGGGCCTTGCCCTCTTTTGTTTTTGTGCGGTCGATGATCTGCCCCATGACCACGTTCGTGATCGCGTCGATGATCTTTGACACGATGGGGAAAACGGTCAGGAACATGCCGCCCCACAGCGGGGTCAGGTTCAGCACGTCGGTGTAGTAGACGTTCAGGTAGGTCGCCAGCACGGCGTTCAGCAGCAGCGCCCCTGCCGGGCCGATCAGGTAGCCGAGCCATTTTTCGCTTTTGGTCACGGTTTCGCTCTTGATGCGGCTGGCAACGAGCGGACTGTTCATCAGTTTCATGGGAATCTCCTTTTCTTTGTGCTTTGTCTCAGTGCTTTTCGATGGATTTGTGCTCCGGCCGGCTCAAGCCTGCATCTCTGTCAGGATCTCTTTCGCGGTTCCGACCTTGTTGTTAAACTCACACATGCTCATGGCGTACCAGCCCTCAAAATCGGGCGCCCAGTAGCGGATCCCCGCAAGGCCGTGGGTCTTGCCCCAGGAGATGACGTCGGCATAGAGCGCCGCCTGACCCGCCTGATCCATTTCGTAGCCTTTCATTTTTTTGCTCCAGCCGGCAAAGGGTCCGTCCATTTCACCCGAGGGGTAGGAGAACTCGCCGATGAAGACCGAAAGGCCGCATTTCCTGTTGATGGCCGTCACGGTCTTCTTGAACCGGATCTCTTTGTTCAGATAGAGCGACGGCGCGCTCGGGTAATAGCTGATGCCCGCCGTTTCCATCTCGTAGCTGTTTTTCTTCATGCAGTTGAAGAACGCGGCGCAGCTTTTCGGCGTGGCGACAACGGTGGCGATATGGGTCGAGAAGCGGACGCCCGAAGCGTCGATCCCCAGCTTGTCGTAGGCGGAGAGGATGCCGCTTTTGACCGCCGCGTATGCCTTGGCGTCATATTGCCAGAGGTTCCTTTCCAGCCAACCGACGGCGAAGGTCGGCAGAATGTAACGCATGAAATCGGGCAGCTTTTCCAGCTTGGGATTGACCGCCGTTTTCAGCCCGAGGCTGATCCCCTCAAAGCCGAAGTTCGCCTCGTTGCCGAGGTTCCAGTCGTTGACGGTGCAGCCGGTTTTCAGGATCGCTTCGCCGACGAAAGCGCCGTAGGCCTCCAGAACGGCGCAGATCTCCTCGAGCGTCAGCTCCGTCCAGTCCCTGCCGTTCTGCAGAGCGTAGATCTCCGGGTATTTCTCAAAGCGGGGCGCCTGCTGCGTTTCCATGTCCATATAGGTGTAGGCGCACATGATCTCCGGGTTGATCGGGACATGCAGCTTCGCCGCGATTTTGCACAGTTCGATGCCCTGGTCGAAGGTGTGCACATTGGCGTTGCTGTCCGGCTCGCCGTCCGTGACGTCTTCCTGCGTCACATGGCGCTTTGTGGCGATGCGGCAATACATCTCCGTCGCGCCCTTTTCCCGGTAGATCGTTTGCAATTTTTCGGGCGTGGAAGCGGTTTTGTTTCCGACCTTGAACGTGTAGCCCTTTTCAAACTGCGGCAGGGAAAACGGGCTCAGCGACAGCGCTGTGCGGAAGCTTTCCGAGGTGTCTTCGGCGGGCGTGTAGTTTCCTTCCAGATAGACGAACTGGTTCCAGAAGACGAAGCCAAGCGCAGCGACCAGCGCCAGGGCAATGACGGATAATACGGTTTTCTTTCCGGATTTTCTTTGTTTCATCACGAACTCCTCTCTTGACAAAGCGGCGGATTTATACTACACTGTTATTATACCGACATCGTGTCGGTTTTGCAATCATCAGTTTATGTCGCTATGGTCATAAATCCAACAAAAGGAGAGAAAGTGACGGGATAAACATGAACACAAAAAACAATCAGCGCACACGCATTTCAAAGATGCTTTTGAAAAACGCCCTGCTGGACCTTCTGGCAGAAAAGAAGTCGGTGGAAAAGATCTCCGTGCGGGAACTATGTGAAAGGGCGGAGCTGAACCGCTCCACCTTCTATGCGCATTACGGCGCGCCGAAAGATCTGTTGGACGAAACGGAAGATGAGATCCTTGCCGCCGCGGCCGAGCATCTGTTCAAGATCGGAAAAGCGAACGACAGGAACGCGGCGGACTATATACTCTCGTTCCTGAAGTACATCAAAAGCAACGACAAGACCTTCCGCATCCTGCTTCTGGACGTTGCCGACAGCGGCTTTCGCGCAAAATTCATCCGGGAATCCACCGGAAAGATCATGGACAGCTTTGACATCACGCTGCAGGCCAGCGAGGAGCAGTATATCTATTCCTACATCCTGAACGGTTCCTCCTCCGTGGTCATCCAGTGGATCCGTTCCGGTTACGCGATCGACGAGACGGCGCTGGTGGCGCTGCTGCTGCGCATGAACAAGTATCTCCTCGAGGGCGTCATCCGCAAGCCGGAGGGATAACCCCGGAAACCCAGCGTTTTACACGCTGCCATGTCAAAAAGAAAGGAGCGCGGTTAGCTCATGGAAGGTAAAAAACGGAAAAAACGTATATTCATCGGAATCGTGACGGCGCTTGTCGCTGTTTATGCGGTCGGCGGAATCGTGATGGGAATTCAGCTCGGACAGATGAACCGGCAGAACGCGACGGCCAATGACATCTCGTTCGGACAAAAACGGATCGAGGAACTGCACAGTCAGGGGGTGCCGGTAACCCACGGCATATACTCCGACGCGGAGATCGCAGCGGTTCCGGAAAAAGCGGCCGTGAAGCTCTATTATTTTCCGAATCCGCAAAATAAAACCGGCCGGTTTGTGGTGGTTTGTCCCGGCGGCGCGTATTCCAAATGCGCGTTGGACGAGGAGGGCTTCCCCTCTGCGGCGCAGTTGAACGAACTGGGCTATGCCGCGTTTGTTCTGGAGTACCGCACCGGCGAAAACGGCGGCAGGTTCGCCGCGGTTGAAGATCTTGCCGCGGCGGTCCGATACGTGAGACTTCATGCCGATGAATTCCGCGTTGCGCCGGAAGACTACGCAGTGCTGGGCTATTCCGCGGGCGGCAACCTTGTCGGACTGTTCGGGGCCGAAGGAACCGGATACAAACACTACGGCGTTCCGAAACCCTCCGTGATTTTCATGGGATATCCGTGGTGCAATCAGAACATCAAAAGCGTCAATCCGGCAAAGATGACGATGTATGCCGTTCTGAATTCCACGGGCTCCAGGGGGCTGATCGGAAAAGGCGCGACCGCGCAGGAAAAGCAGCAGATGCGCGTCCCCCCGCTCGTCACGGAAAGCTATCCGCCCTGCTATCTCATGCACGGCACGAAGGATGTCGTGGTTCCGATAAAAACGCACACGGATGTGCTGGCGGCAGCGCTCGAACGAAACGGCGTTCTGTTTGCCTATGAAAGAGCCGACGGCGTGAACCACGGCTGCGGGATCGGCACGGGAACCGCTGCGGAAAACTGGTTGTGCAGAGCCGTCGCTTTCTGGGAGGAAAAGGTTCCGGGGCAACGAGGATGATTTCAAGATTCGGGAGAAAAAAACTATCTTTTTTCTTGAACCGGTTTTCATTTTGTGATAGAATGGTTTTTGAAACAGGAACACGAAAAGCGACGACGGGAGGCACAACGATTTGAAGATAGGAAAAAAGCTGATTATTTCCATGCTCGCGCTGACGCTCGGCACGATGCTGCTCACTTATGCCGGGCTATACGCGATCATCGCCGATCTGCGGGGAAACATACAGACGCTCTATGAAGAGATCAGAACCGGCGCGGAGCAAACCATTGAGGAAGGCCTTTACGCACAGGATTCCAATTCGCTCGGGGTGCTGGCAGACATGCAGATGGAGGTGACGGATTCCCGTCTGCATATCGTGTCGGACGCGGTCAGGCAGTCGGCGGAATTTGCCGAAAAGCTCTACGCTTCGCCATCGCGTTATGCAACCTCCGTTTACGCCCCCGTTCATTTGTCTGAGGCTCCGAATACGGTCTCCGCGCGGTATATGTACAGCGCGGGAGTCAAAGAGACCGACGAACTGAACAAAGAGCTGAGACTCCTGTCGAATATGGAGGAAATCTTCGCGCCGATCATGGAATACAACAGCCGCTTTCTTGACAACCTCTATGTCGGCACCTCCAGCGGGATTTTTTATCAGTACACAGACAACAATGTTTTTCTCGAAGACTACGTGGTGACGCAGCGGCACTGGTTCGTCAATTCCACCTCCTCCCCCGATGAGGTCATGTGGAAGGAGACGGAGATCGATTCCTACGGAAGGCCATGTATCACGGCTTCCATGGCCGTAAAGGATCCGGACGGCAAGATCGTCGCCGTGGTGGCGGCCGACGTGAATTTTGAGCAGATGATGTCGAACGTGATCGGCAGCGGACTCGGCGAAACGGGAACCACCTTCGTGCTCGGCGCAACAAAAAATCTGGTGGCGTACAGCGCTTTCATGCAGGACGTCAAAGCGCATGGCGGTCTGTACAACGCGTTTGAAGATCACTTCGCCGACCCGGAAAGCGTTCGCAAAAAGATCGACGACTGCGCCTTCGGCGACGGCGCGGCGTTTCACGCGGAGCTTGACGGCAAAAAAATCTACATGACCGCTCGCACGATCCCCTCCACCGGCTGGCTGCTTTGCACGGCGATCAACGCAGAAGAGATCACAGAACCCATCGGGAAGGTCACGGCGCAGTCCGATCAATTATTCGCCGACGCGCGCGCGAAAATGACAAACGAATTCAAAACGCTGATCCTTGAAGCGGTCCTCGCCCTCCTCGCGATCGCGCTTCTCGTCGCCGTTGTCGAATCCTTCATTTCGCGCTCCATCTCAAAGCCCATCATCCAACTGACGGACACGGTGAAGAACACCGGCGAGGGCGATTTCGACAAAAAATCGGATATCGATACCCGCGATGAGATCGGCGATCTGGCAAGATGCTTCAACAAGATGCAGGACGATCTGAAGCACTACACCGAGAACCTGAAAACCGTTACTGCCGAAAAGGAACGTATCGGCGCCGAGCTGAACGTGGCCACGCAGATCCAGGCGGATATGCTGCCGCGGATCTTTCCGCCGTTCCCGCAGAAAAAAGAGATCGGTCTTTTCGCCTCAATGGCCCCCGCGAAAGAGGTGGGCGGAGATTTCTACGATTTCTTCCTGATAGATGAA
>CACYHA010000036.1 GCA_902774035.1 Oscillospiraceae bacterium
TCTTTTCGTGGGGAGAAAACATGCGCTGCGCAGACGGCGGTTTTCGCAACGATTTCAAATCCGAATGGAAGGGCGTCACGGTCTTTGCAGCCATCGCCCTGCACGACGCGCTGTGTTTCCACGGCGACCTGCTGACTGCGCAGGAAAGAACCGCCTGGGAGAGCCGCCTTGCCGAAATGGGCCGCTGGCTCTTTGAAAATCTGACAGAGACCGCCCACGCTTATCTCAACTATCTTGCCGCAAACGCCTGCGCCATGACGCTGTTGGGCTCCTATTTTTCAAACGGGGACTACAAAGCGCTCGGTGCGCGTCTGGCCGCGTTTTGTTTGGAGCACGCGACGGAAAACGGCCTCATCTTCGGCGAGGGGAGCCCGCGCGACGCCGTTTCGCCCAAAGGCTGCCGCCCCATCGACGTTGGCGGTTATAACGTGGAAGAAACCCTACCCTGCCTGAGCCGCTATGCGCTTGCGTCCGGAGATCAAAAGGCGCTGAACGTTTGTCGGAAGCTTTGGCACGCCCATCTGCCGTGGATGCTGCCCGACGGCGCGTGGGACAACAGCACGGGCACGCGCGCGTTCAAATGGACTTACTGGGGCAGCAGGACCGCCGACGGCTGTCAGGCGGCGCTGACGGAGCTCGGCAAAGACGAACCGGTGTTTGCCGAGGCCGCGTGGCGAAACTTTGAGCTTTTTCGCCGCTGCACCTTTGACGGCCTGCTGTTCGGCGGGCCGGAGTATCATCGCAACGGGGAGCCGGCGTGCGTGCATCACACGTTCTGCCACGCTAAGGTTCTCGCTGCCGCGCTCGAAGCCGGAGTTCCCGCGTTCGAACGGGTCGGTCTTCCGTCCGATCAGCCTGAGATGCTGAAGTATTACCCGGAGCTGGACACCTTTCGCGCCGCTTGCGGAAACTGGCGCATGGATGTCTGCGGCTGTGATATTTCCTATCCCGGCGCAAGGCACGCCGCCGGCGGGAGCATCTCGCTGCTGTGGCACAAAACGGCTGGCCCGCTGATCGCGGTCGGCGGAACCGACAACACCCTGCGCGAACCCCACAATCAGCAGCTTTCCGTGCGGCCGGAAACCTGCCGCAGCGGCTGCCCCCGGGTCGAAACCCTCGGCGGCGGGGTGGTGTTCAGCCAGCAGTTCTGTACTTCCGCCCGTTTGTCGGCGCGGCTTCTTTCGGAAGGACCGGAAATCAGCGTGAAAGCCGCGTTGTGCAGCGAAGACGGTGCGCACCCGGCTGAGGACATTGCCTGCCTGCTGGAATACCGCCTGACGGAAGACGCGCTCTGTATCTCCGGTGCTGTGGAGCAGCCGCAGGCCGGCCGCGTGCGTTATGTTTTGCCGCTGCTCGGCGACAAAGCGCAGGTTCGGATCCTTCGGGGAAGCCTGCATTGCGCTCCTGCGCCGATGTTCAATCTCAGTCCCGGCTTTCTCGGAAAAGAATACAGCATTCTGCCGAGTTCTTCCGGCCGGTTCGAAATCAAAATCACAGTCGATTAAAACCACAAAAAAACAAGCCGTCACGCGAAAAAACGTGGCGGCTTGCCGTTTATGAAAGCGTTTTCAGAAACAGTATTTCCGAATCGCCAGGAAAAAGACGGCCAGCCCGATGTCGATGAACACATGGAACACGGCGTGGAAATAGCGCTTTCGCTTGCCGATGCCGTAGAGGACCGCGCCGGTCAAAAGAAAGGCGCCGCCGAGCAGCAAACTGTAAAACGCGCCGCGCGGCAAAATGGAAAAGGCTTTTCCTCCGGCAATCGCGCAAACAACCGCCGTGCCGATGTACAGCCCCATCTGCAGCGCCCGAGTCTTTTCAAAGGCGAAAAAGGTGAGAAGCAGCCCGCTGACCGCGCCGAACCAGGCGCAGACCGCCAGGACGATCGCAGGCGTCAGCCCGACCAGCTCGCGCACCGGCGGCACACAGCCGGTCGCCGTGCCGGCAACGGCAAAAAAGATCATGCAGTGATCCAGCAGCCGCAGCACCTTTTTCCGTTCGGGGTTTCTTGTGCCGTGATACAGCGCCGAGGTGAGAAACATCACCGTGGTGCCGAACAGATACAGCGACGCACAGACGATGCGCAGCGTGTCGCCGCTTTTCACGGAGGGAACCAGACAGAACGCGGTGATGCACGCGCTCAAAATCAGTCCGGCCGCGTGCGTCACGGTGTGCAGTACTTCTTCGGTTTCGGTGTAATCCACAAGTTCCATTCTTTCCCAAGGTTTCATATTGTCCGCTTCCTTTCTTTTGCTATCATAGACGCAAATGGCGCGCTTGTCAAGATACAGGCAAAAACCTACGTGAAAAGGGCAAAAAAATCGCGCGGAAAAACCTTGACAAGCGGCGCAGCTTTCTATAAGATAAAGCAAAAAGGAGGGTGCAATATGATCCTGCAAACAGAACGTCTGCTTCTGCGTCCATGGGAAGAATCGGACGCGGAAAGCTTATACCGTTACGCCAAAGACAGCCGAATCGGCCCCGCCGCCGGCTGGCGCCCGCATACGAGCGAGGAAGACAGCCGGGAGATTATCCGGACGGTGCTCTGTGCGCCGGAGACCTATGCGGTCTGCCGAAAGGAAAACGGCGAAGCCATCGGCGGCATCGGCCTGATGATCGGCGCAAACAGCAACATCGGCCTGCCGGAAACGGAAGGGGAGATCGGCTATTGGATCGCCGTGCCCTTCTGGGGGCAGGGTCTTGTCCCGGAAGCGGCAAGGGCGCTGATCCGCCGCGCATTTGAGGAGCTGCATCTGCAGACGCTCTGGTGCGGCTATTTTGACGGCAACGAAAAATCAAAGCGTGTGCAGGAAAAATGCGGCTTTGTTTATCACCACACGAACAAGGATATCTATTGGGCGCGTTTGGATGAGATCCGCACCGAACACATTACGCGCCTGACCAGAGAGGAATGGCTTAAGCAGACAAGAACTTCCTGAAAAACGCTTTTATTCCGACACGATGTTGTTCATCCAAACACCCTTGCGGATCAGCAGAATCCCGATGATGCATTTGATCCAGTCGGCGGACTGCAGAATGACAAAGATCCAGACCACATAGATGTCGGTGTACCTGCTGAGCAAAAACGCGAGCGGAACGCTGATCACCCACATGAAGACGCTGTCAAACAAAAAGGTGATGACCGTTTTTCCGCCGGAGCGGATGGTAAAATATGAGGTGTGCAGCAGTGCGAACTGCGGCGTGAACACCGCCTGGGCGATCAAAAACTGCGCGGCGATTTTTTTTGCCTGCGGCGTTGTGTTATAGATCATCGGGAACAGGTGCGACGTCGCTGCGATCACAATGCCCACAAGCGCTGCGACAAAAACGGAAAACGCAATGATCTTTGTCGTTTCCGTTTTTGCTTTTTCAAAATCTTTGGCGCCGAGGTGCTGCCCGATGATGATCGCGATGGCGTCGCCCATGGCAAAAAACACCACGTTGAACACGTTGCTGACGGTGTTGGAGATGTTGACGCCCGCAACGACGTTCAACCCCCGCAGAGAGTAGCACTGCATCAGCATCGCCATCCCGGCGGACCACATGCCCTCGTTGACCAGCAGCGGCGCGCCCGTCAGGAAATACTTTTTCACAAGTGTGAGCGGCACAGCCAGCGTTCTGTAAACGCCCCTGATATAGGGGCATTTTTCTTTGTGCCGGTGAGACCATACCACAACGACGGTGAACTCCACATAGCGCGAAAGTACCGTGGCGATCGCCGCGCCCTTCACACCGAGGGCGGGAAACCCGAGCTTGCCGTAGATCAGCAGATAGTTAAACGTGAGATTGACGAACACGGCGGCAAGACCCGCACGCATGGGAACAACGGTTTCGCCGCATTCACGCAGCGTGTTGGAATACACCTGCACCAGCGCGAAGGCCGGCAGGGAAAAAAGCATGATCTTCAGATAATCGCTGCCGAACGCGAGCGCGGCGGAAAGGTCGCCGCCGTCTTCGGTCCCGCGCAGGTAGAGAGAGATCAGATCCTCCCCGAAAAAGAGCAGGACAACCAGCGCAGCCGCAACCAGAACAAAGCCGAGCCACAGCTTGTAGCGGAAGGTGTGGCGGATGCCCTCGTTGTCCTTTGCGCCGTAATACTGGGCGGTGAAAATGCCGGCGCCGGAAAAACCGCCGAAGCAGCACAGGTAAAAGACGAAGATGAGCTGGTTGACGATCGCAACGCCGCTCATCTGCTCGGTGCCTGTTCTGCCGACCATGATGTTGTCCAGTAGGCTGACGAAATTCGTGATGCCTGACTGCACCATGATCGGCATGGCGATCGCGAGCACGCGCCTGTAAAACGCTTTGTCGCCGATAAATTTGTTTTTGAAAGTGTTTGTTTTCATTTGATTTGATTGGATCAGGTCTTTTCAAGGAAGGCGGCGGTCAGGGCGGCAACTTCTGCGGCATGGGTCTCGATCACCATGTGTCCCGCGCCTTTGACCACATAGTCGAGGCTGCCTTCCGGCAGGGCGGCACGAAGCGATTTGCGCAGGCTGTCGGAAACGACATAGTCCTTGTCGCCGTTGACAAAGAGGATTGGCGGCATGGCGCGCACGGCATCGTAATCGGTTTTCGGCAGCCGGGGGAAGTTGCGCAGCGCGCCTTCGCCGGTGCCTTTGATGTAATAGGGATCGGTGATCTTGTCAACGTCATACTGCAGGGCAAAACGCAGCGAATTGCAGGCGAAAGCGTAAAGCAGGCGCACCAGCGGCTTTGATTTTCCCGCGGCTTCCATCAGGGGGCCGAACACAGACAGCAGCGTCTCGTTTTGCATGAGCTTTCCGCGCAGACCGTCCGCGCCGTCGTTGCCGTTGGTTCCGTAAAGCAAAAGCTGCTTCACACCCTGCGGATACTTTGTCGCGATCTCGAGCGCAACATAACCGCCCATGGAATGTCCGCCGACATACCACGGCTTGTCGCTGAGTTCGCACATCAGTTTGTACATGATCTCTTCGCGCGGAAGCTGAACGGTGTCCTTCGTTTCGCGCGTGGAATAGCCGAAGTTCGGCAGATCCGCCAGAACGCAGGTGTAGCCCCTTTGAACGAGTTCTTCAGCCAGCGCGACAAAGCAATAGGACGACAGGGCGAACCCGTGGATCAAAAAGATCTGATCCTTTGCATCTTCGGCGGGGAAGGTGCGATAATGGATGCTGTAGCCTTCGTAATCGAAGAAGGCGCTGTTTTCAAACGGGCGGGCGGGGATCGGCCGCGCGTCGCACAGGGCAGAGGCGGGCAAAACGAGCGCGAGAATCAAAAAGAGGGAAAGGAAAAGAGAAAGAAAACGGCGTGTGTGTTGCATAAAAGCACCTCCGATGGTATTGTGAAACAGGTTGTCAGTTTGTTGCCGCAATGTGCAGAGTCTGTTCTGCGGACGGTGAGACCGAAAACGCGAGGAATCCCTGTTCGACTTTTACAAACGAGATCTCTCCGGCGGCGACAAAGTGGTTGTTTTGAAAGATCACCGCACCGTTGCACGTTACCGTCTGTCCGTCGGAATACGGAACATAGATCAGCGCCGTTGCGCCTTGCGGAATCGTTGCATCCAGTGCAAAGCCCTTGTTCGTTTTGCTTTCAGTGACATGGATGTACCCCTTGACCGTGGGAACGGTGCATTTCACTGTGTCGTTCGCCGTCAACTGCGGCCGGATGATGAATTCCTCATATCCTGCCTTTACTGGCCGGATCCCGGCAAAGTATTTGCTCATGATCACCAGCGGGCCGCCTGACCAGGCGTGGTTCTGCGTGCCGAGCTTTTTGATCCAGTGTTCCCAAAGCGTGGAATCATTCGCACGGATCATCGCACGGTATCTTTGCAGCATTCTTTGTTCTGCCGCATCGTATTGCCCCATCTGACATAGGGCTTCCAGCACATAGTATTCCATATATGGACTGGAATTCTTCTTCTTTTTCAGAACGGAGCAGATCACATCGTATTGCTCCTTTTCGGCCAGTCCCGAAATGACCGCGAGGGCGTTTGCCCTGTCGTCGGGGCTGAGGATGTTCTCGCTTTTGTAACCGTTTTTCGTCCAAAGCGATGCGTAACCGGTCCGGATCCGGCGCATTCTTTCGGAGATCTCATCGCTGCTTTTGCCGAGAACTTCCGCCATGCGGCGGATACAGGAAAGCGCGTAGTAATACCACGCATTCTCAATGGCGGTGGCGTCGGCAGCCAAGCCCCAGTCCATCCAGTCCCAGGAGCCGCTGCGGTGCTCGACCAGATTGTTGTCGCCGATCTGCCAGAGGTTCACGTAGTTGACAGCCGCGTCAAAGACCGACGAAAGGAAGTCCCGGTCGCCCGTGTACATATAATAGGTCCAGAATCCGCAGATGCCCGCAAGCTGCTGCACGGGAAGTTCAAAGAAATCCTGACTGATCGGCACAACGGTCTGCAGGACGTTTGTCTTCGGATCGATGTGACCCAGCATGGACGCCACGCCTTTCTGATACAGAAGATAGGCGTCGGGATCCAGCGCATACATCGACATGGCCATTTCATTGGTGACGTCGCCCCACCACTGTGCCCGTTCCCGGTCGGGACAATCCATAAAGCTGTCGCGCATGGTGACATAAAGGGTGCGCAGCGATTTTTGCCAAAGGGTATTCAGCGCTTTGTTCCCGCATGTGAATGAACCGGAAAACGCCGTGTTGTAACCGGTTTCTCTGTATTTCAGCGAAAGAACCCTGACCCCGGCCGGGATCTCATAGGTGATATGTTCGCCGTTGAACCAGCCGAGCGCCTCAAATTCCTGTGCGCCGTCCTTCGTGATATAGGTGTCGTGAACAGAGCCGATCGCCGTGTTTTCCGTGGTGATTCTGATTATCTTGCCTGCGTCCGCTTCGATTCTGAGATACGGTGTGCACTGCGCGTTATGGGGGATGTTCAGCTTGAGTTTCTTTCCGGCTGAAAACGCTTTGTTTTCAAAAGCGCCGGAGTTTTCATAGTCCTTCAGCCCGTAATCCTTCAGCAGGGGAATGGCGCGCGGAAAGAGCGTGCCCCACGGGGCGCAGCCGCCGGTTCCGTTTTCTTTTGCGCTCGCCCACGCGCTGTCGTCAAAGTCGGCGGAAAGCCAGTCGCCGATCTCTTCTCTCGCATCATAGTAGATGTTGGATTCCGGCAGCCGGTAGTTCGGCTGCGCATGGCCGGTGTCCTTTTGATAGGCTGTGTTGCGGCATACCTTCCAACTGCTGTCGGAAAGAATGGTTCCCGCCTCAAAAAGGAACCCGCCTTTGCCGCTGTCCGTATTGGAATAGCTCGTATCCTTGCCCCAATACCAGACCAGCGCACAGATGACGTTCCTGCCGGCTTTCAGAAAGGGGGCAATCTCGACGGAATCGAAGTAGCTGCCGTCGGGGGTTGGGCCCCGTTTGACGCCGCCTTCAAAAACGGCCGTTTCCCCGTTGATGTACAGCCAGTACTTCGAATCGGCGGAAACAAAGGCCGCCAAAGAAGCGGGAGCCTCAGAGAGCTCGATCGTCTTTCTGAAGCACATCCACACGTTTTCTTCGCTTCCGTCGCTGTCGTCCCAGATAAAATTTGCCGTCCAGTCGGTTTTCGGCGTCGTGTCGATCCGAGTATACGGCACAATACGTTCCGGCATCACGTAATCGTTTTGAAACGACGATTTGCTGTCCATCTGATCACATCCGCTAAAAATCAGGATTATTTCGGCAACAATCAGAATCGTTGCAAGGCTTTTTTTCAAAAATCTTTTCCAAAAGCCGAATGCAGTGCTTTTGTATCGAAACGCAATCTTCACCGGTGTTTCACGATCCTTTCCGTTTTTCTCTTTTCTACTATACAACAAATCCGGGAAAAACTCAAGTAAAACATTTCGGCAGGGAAGAAAAGAAGCAAACAACTACCACATGAAAGCCCGCTGAAGAAACCAAGCTGCCGCGCTTGCATGCGACCGCTTGGTTTCGTTTTGTTTTTCAAGCAATAAAGCGCTGCAGGAGGAAACGATTCGACTGCACGATTTACGTCACAGCGTGGCGAGCAATCTTTTGAATGCCGGTTTTTCCGTGGTGCAGGTGCAGGAATGGCTCGGTCACAGCAGCGCATCAACAACCCTGAATTTTTACGCACACATCGACAAAACATCAAAATTGAACATCGCAGCACAACTCGATCAAATGGTCTCCATTGCCTGACTTTGGGGATGAAAAACCGAAAAGTGTTAGATGCTGTTAGATGAAAGCCCCAAATGCGTTAGATGTGAAAAAGAGAAGCTCTGAAAACACTTTGTTTTCAAGGCTTCTTGGCAGGGGCAGAAGGACTTGAAGGTCATTTTTGAAAAATCATGTAGTGTTATAGTGTGATATAATCCGTTATTTAGTACTTTACATGCCATTTCCTGACCGCTCTCGGACTGCATAACACCACCTAAATCGAATTGACAAACGTTTTTGGTATAAGTTTTGGTATAAGTTTTGGTATAAGTTTTCGCCTTCAATTTTTACAACCCAAACAAAAAAATAAGTATTTCGTTTGGTCGGAAGCCCGCTAAATATTTTTACACATTTGCCTCCTTTGCGGTTTCGTGCTACACTTTGCTCGAAATCAAACAAAGGAGGTATTTTTATGGCAATTACAAAAACAGCAAACCCCTCGGCAAGTACGGTAGGATGCGCAGAACCTACCTGCAGGAGCATCACAAGGTGCTCTACAACCAGATGTTCCTGGACGGTTCGCTATGGCCGCACCTGCGGGAAATTGACGAACAGGCGCAGAGCACGGTGAACGCGATTATCGCCCGCATGGCGGAGATCGATGGCTTGACGGAAGAGCTCAAAGTTAGCGATCCCATGCGCTGGGTCGGGCTGATGAACAACTACCGCCACTGCGCGGAAGAGCTGGTGATCCGGGAGATCGTCTATTAAAAGCAACGCAGCCGCGATCTGAAAAGGTCGCGGCTGGTTACTTTACATTCATTGTATTCTGCTTATTGATGACACTCATATGTAAATCATTACAAAAAAGAATAACGGCAAATACATTATTCAGAATGATATCCACTGCGATTTCTAAAAATTTGGATTAACGGCCACGGACACATAATGATGTCCGCGGCTGTTAATTCGAAATTGCTATTTTTTCTCTGAATCTTTTGTCTCATTT
The DNA here is from genome assembly GCA_902774035.1 of Oscillospiraceae bacterium. Lineage (GTDB taxonomy): Bacteria > Bacillota > Clostridia > Oscillospirales > Acutalibacteraceae > UBA6857. The sequence goes on from CACYHA010000036.1 coordinate 9,125, forward strand.
TTTTTGATCAGTCCGGCATTTCAAATTATAGTCTTTACTTTTTTCCGAAAAAATGTTTTCATACAAAAAAACTGATTGGATCTTCGGTACGTAGTCAAAAACGCTTCATCATGTTTTCTGCTTCTTGCGAGGGGTTCGAATCTCTCCGGACTAGCCATGTAAGGAACCGCTTTTGTCTACCAACGACAAAGGTGGTTTTTTACTGTATTTTGGGAGAAAAAGCGACAAGATCAAGCAAAATAAAGCAAAATCGGGTTCCGGCGTGGTCGATTTACTTCGCCGAAACCCGATCTTTATGCTTTAAAGGAAAAAATGGTGGTGTACTTTTTGCGTTTCTTTACGCTGCAAACAAATCGTAAAAGAGACGATGCTGCGGGAGTCGAACCAATACAGCCATGAAAACAGAAGAATAATAGGCTCGGAAGTAACGAATTCGTTACGACAAAAGGTTGCTTTTTCTATGGCCGTATGTTAATATAAAATATATTTATATATTCTGATGTAGGAGGCGGTCGATGTGGCAGAGAATATACAGTTTACGGGACAACAGGTTCTTTTTTCAAGAACGAACGAACTGGTCAGAGTGACGCCGTGTCACAAAAACGCGGTCCGCTTTGAGGCGTTTCCGGACTGCAAAATCTTTGACGAAAACCATACGCTGTTGCCGCAGCAGGCGGACTGCTCCTTTGAAGAGCGCGAATACTGCGTGTTTTTGACGGTCGGCAGGGTGAGGCTGCAGCTTGAGCAGAACGGAAAGATCACCGTATATAAAGACGGCGCGGTCATTCTGGAGGAACAGCCCGATCTTGCGTTCCATGACGGCTACCGGCGGTATCGGCGCAAGGACGGTTCCTGGTCGGCCTTGCTCACGTTCCATGCGAATGAGGGCGAGCGTTTTTATGGCCTCGGTCACGACGCCTGCGGCAGGTTCGACCTGAAGGGCTGCGCGTTTGACCTGCGTCACGTGAACGCGAAAACGGCGATCCCCTTTGTATATTCCTCACTCGGCTACGGCTTTTTGTGGAACAATCCCGCGATCGGCAGTGTGGAGCTTGCCGAAAACCGCACGCGCTGGAGCGTCGGCGCCACGCGTAAGATCGACTTCGTCGTGATTGCCGGCAATCCGCAGGAGGTTTGTGAAGCGTTGGCGGATCTGACCGGGCACGCGCCGGTCATGCCGCATTGGGCAACCGGCTTCTGGCAGTCCCGCCTGCGCTATGAAACGCAGGAGGATCTGCTCGCCGTCGCGCGGCGGTACAAGGAAGAAAACATCCCGCTCTCCGCCATCATATGCGATTACTTTCACTGGACAGAGCAGGGAGACTACAAGTTCGATCCGCGGTACTGGCCGGACGTGGACGCCATGACAAAAGAACTGCACGATATGGGAACGAAGCTGATCGTCTCCGTCTGGCCGACGATCAACGGCAATTCCGAAAACTATTGGACGATGCGTGAGCGCAACCTGCTGATCCGAACCTCCGGGGGTATGAACGACGTGTTCAGCTTCTACGGTCCGCAGGCTGAGATCGACGTGACGAATCCGGAAACGAGAGCTTTTGTGTTCTCGAAGCTGAAAGAAAACTATCTCGATCACGGGGTCGACGGCCTTTGGTTCGACGAAGCGGAGCCGGAGATTCACCCGGAGCATTTCGACAACCTTCTGTTTCATATCGGGCGCGGCGACGAAGTCGGGCTGCTGTATCCCTATTACTACGCGCAGATGGCATTCGACGGCTTTATGAAGATGGGCAAAGTGCCGGTCACCCTGATCCGCGCCGCCTATCCCGGCGCGCAGAAGTTCGGCGCGTTGGTGTGGAGCGGCGACATCCCCTCCACGTTCGAAAGCCTCTCGCAGCAGGTGAAAGCCGGGCTGAATATGGCGATGTGCGGTATTCCGTGGTGGAACACGGATATCGGCGGCTTTTGGGGTGGAGATACCGAAAGCGAGGACTTCCGCGAACTGATCGTGCGCTGGTTCCAGTACGGCGTATTTTCTCCGGTGATGCGCCTCCACGGCAACCGAAACCGCCACGGAGAAAAGACGCGCGATGTGAAAGAGCCGACCGGCGACCCGAATGAGCTCTGGAGTTTCGGAGAACAGAATTTCCGGATTTTGAAAGACCTTGTGTTGCTGCGCGAACGCCTGCGGCCGTACATTGAAGCGCAGATGCAGACCGCGGCGGAAAAAGGCTGGCCGGTTATGCGCCCGATGTTCTTTATGTATCCGGAGGACGAGATCTGCTACACACTCGGAGAGCAATACATGTACGGCGATGACATTCTGTTTGCGCCGATCGTCGGTAAAGGACAAACCGAAAAACAGGTGTATCTTCCGAGCGGCAGGTGGGTACTGACAAAGGACGGGAAAACATACGACGCAGGCTGGCACACGATCCATGCGCAAGTCGACGAATTTGTCGCATTCGTGAAAGTCGGCGCGGAGGTGCTTTCCTGTTTCGAATCGATAGATCCGGAAACGGATGAACAGACATCTTCCGGTTTATCATTCTGACCTCCGGGGTGCTTTACGCGACGACACCTTAATAAGTGCACTTTCGGGCGATGATACACATAAAAGAAACGTCTTTTGTCTACCACGGCAAAAGGCGTTCTTTTTGCGTTTTCAGCAATAAAATAAGGAAAATCAAGCAAAATAGGGCTTCGGAGCGGTCGATCGGCTGCTTCGGGGCCCTATTTTTTGTTTTCCGGACCTGAAAACGGGCAAAAATGCTGGTGTACTTTTTGCGTTTCTTAGCTCTGTAAAGAAACGTAAAAAGTGTTGGGGCGTGGGGACTCGAACCATAAAACAGCAAAAAAAGAGCGAAATCGAGCCAGAAGTAACGGTCCCGTTACCCTCAAATCTTGATTTCTAACTTTCTATATGCTAAAATAAATTGTTAAACTGTATCCAGAATCAGGAGCTATAATTGATACTCAAAGATGATTAGTTGGACTAAGTGAAGGTGTATTATAGAAAAATGAGTGAACAAGAGATTACAACAAAGGCACTAATAACACAAGATCAGATCCAAGATGCAAAATGTGACGCAACGGATTATATGACTGCTGCGTTTTGCGGCGGTATTGCGGGACTTGTTGACGTTATCTTCGTTGGCGCCCCGGGGGATTCCAAGTTGCAGCCTGTTGGCGACAAGGCAATGGATTCTTTCGTTGAGCGTGCGGCACAGTTTTTCTATAAGCATGATAAACGTGACAAGGGGAAACCTAAAAAAGCACCGGATACGCTCGAAAAGTGTATCAGCTATCTGGAGCAGGCATTTCCCGTTCCCTACGACGCAAGATATGCGAAGGATCTGAACGTGGCGGACGGCGTTCTTTCTGATATGTCGCCC
>CACYHA010000037.1 GCA_902774035.1 Oscillospiraceae bacterium
GAAGGTGTCTTGCCGCTGCCGCGTCAAGATGATATCGCAACGAAGAAACGCTCCGCAGGAGCCTTTCTTCTGCGACTTCCCCGCTCGCGGGGAAGGCTTTTTCTTTTTCCGCAACGTCGCTATAACCGGGCGACCACGTGGGGTCGCCCCTACGCGGCGCGGCGTTGATTCACAACGTCAGGCGGCCAATGGCCACCCCCTACGGAATGTAATAGATGATGAACGCGCGTCCGGTTGAAAGGCTGTCCACTGTCCACTGTTCACTGTTCACTGTTCACTGACTGTCCCCTGTCCATCACATCACGGCGAACAGAGTCAGCGCGTCCTCCAGTCGGCGGTCGAACCCGCCGTGTTCCAGCGTCAGCGCGAAGGCGTCGGCGTTCAGCGTTTCGGCAAACCAGGCGGGAAACGTCCCGGCCCGTTCCGCTGCCGCAGGCAGCACAAACGGCACACCGGCGCTGGCAGCCAGCATTTTGAGACCGAGCACCGTTTCGCGCTCCGCCGGGGCTTCACCTGCCGGGAAGAACGAAAGCAGCCCCTCCCCTACGCCGAGCATAAGCAGCCGGGAAAACCGTTCGCTGCGGCAAAACCGGGCCAGAGCGGCTGTCTCCGGCGAAGAAAAGGGCGTGGTTCCGAAAAATCCGTCCGCCGCCGGAGCGTCTGCTCCGGAAAAGAGCTGGCGTTCCCGCACTTCTTCAAAGCCGCAGGGAAACTGGCGATCGAGCCGCAGACCGGCAGCGCCCGCACGCCAGGGCGTTTCTTCCCGCAGCAGGGACTGCGTAAACTGCCGCAGCGTTCCCGCGCCCTTTGCGCCGCTGCGCACGATCTCCAGCCCGTCGGGGTTCAGCCAGGGCAAAACCGTCACGCCGGAAAAAGAAAGCGCCCGGGAAAGATCGACGCCGCAAAACGGCGTTCCCTCTGCAGCGCAGCGGCACACCCCTTCCGCCCAGCCGAGCAGCGCCGCGCCCGCTTCTCCGTCCCCGGCATCCAGCCCGGCCGCGATCAGCGCACCGCCGGAGCCGCCGAACCGCAGGGCAAACAAACCCCGGCCGCAAAGCGACCGCCCGATCACCCGGGCATGAAAAAACGGAGCCTGCGCCCGCAAACGGTTCACCGCAGACACCAAACTCGCATAACCGAACTCCCCCATCATGTCACCTCATAAAAAAATTCCGCCGCCTCTCCATCCTATGAGAGGCGGCGGAAAATTAGAACCGGTCACAGACGCACTGCGCCTTGAATCCCGAACCGGGCAAGCAGCCTTGCGCACTGCGCCAGCGGCAGCCCGACCACGGTGAAATAGTCTCCGGAAAAGCCTTTGACAAGAAGACTTCCCATGCCCTGAATGCCGTAGGCGCCGGCTTTGTCCATCGGTTCTCCCGTGGCGACATAGGCGCGGATCGTCTCGTCCTTCAGCGGATAAAACGTCACATCCGTGGCGGAAACAAAGGATTCGCTGTGGGTGCCGTTTGTGACGCAAACGCCAGTGAAAACGGTGTGCGTGTTGCCCGAAAGCGTGCGCAGCATGGAAGCTGCTTCGTCTTCTGTTTTGGGCTTGCCGAGCATTTGGCCATCCAGCGCGACAATGGTGTCGCAGCCGAGAACCGCAATCCCCGGGTGCAAAGCGGAAACGGAACGCGCCTTGCGTTCGGCAAGCAGACGCACCGCGTCCTCCGGCGCGCAGCCTTCCGGCAGGCTTTCGTCCGCATCGGAGGGCTCGACCGCAAACCCAAAACCTGCCCGGGAAAGCAGTTCCCGGCGGCGGGGCGAAGCGGAAGCGACAATAAAGGTCGGATGATCCATCAGAGCTTCCCCTCGTCTTTCATCCGCGCGATCTTCAGCACAAGGGCGACGGTCTTGCTGTCGGTGATCTCATTTTCCATCACCATACGCACCGCGTCGGAAAGCGCGATCTCCTCGGCGTTCAAAAACTCGTCCTCATCCAGATGCTGGGCCGTACGGTGCAGGCCAGTGGCGAGGTAGAGGTGGATGATCTCGCTGCAGTAGGCAACCGTCGGATAGACGCAGCCCATGGAGATCACACGGTCGGCCACGAGGCCGCACTCCTCCTCCAGCTCCCGGATCCCCGCAGTCAGCGGGTCCTCGCCCCGTTCCAGCTTTCCTGCCGGCAGCTCCAGCAGCACCTTGTGGTAAGGGTAGCGGTACTGGCGCACGAAGGTCAGCGTCTCGTTTTCCGTCAGCGCGGCAACGCAGACGCCGCCGGGGTGCTCCACGATCTCGCGGATGGCCTTGCTGCCGTTGGGCAGCTCAATGTCGTCCACATGCAGCCGCAGGATCTTTCCGTCATAAACGGTGGTTTCATGCAGTGTTTTTTCAAAAAGCTCCATAAGTTCCTCCAATCAGGGCAAGCGGTTGATCCGGTCAAGATGCTCGGTAAACAGCGGCCGCACGTCGCGCACATGGAACAGGCCGCCCTGCAGCGCCATGTGGTCGCCTCTGGTGACGGGCATGATGTTCCAAACGCCTTTCGGGATCTCCGCCGGGTCAAAGTTTTTTTGCGGCGCGCCGAAGGGCGCCCTGGCCGAAACGGTGTTCACCAGGCCGTCGTTGTCGCGCCAGTCGTCGCCGAAGGCAAAGCCGCCGACGGTCTCGCCGCGCATGACGCCGATGAGTTCTGTTGTGGCGCGGAACATCGACTCGGTGACGCGCTTTTCCGGAAGGAAGCTGCCGTCCGCCTGCCGGTTTGCCGCGCTGCAGGGAAACGAAAAATAATACAGGTGCGCCCGGGTCGTCAGCAGATCGTTGAGCAGCAGGGCGTTGTCGATGTACATGTCGAAGTCCGCGTGGTCGCGGTCGGCGCGGTCGGCCGTTTTTCTGCGCGCCATCATTTCCATGACGGTCGTCATCAGCCGCTGCAGAGGCGGCCCCATGCGCTTTTCGTCGCCGCTGGTGTCGCAGTAGGCCGTGGTGCCGTTGTGGGGCGTGGCAAGTGTCGTCAGGCTGCGCAGCCAGTTGCCCTTGCCCCCGGTGAACAGAGGCGAAAGCTCGCCCGTCGGCGTCGCGGCCCGCTCCTCGGCGCTGCCGAACTCCAGCAGATACGCGAGCATCCGGATCGTCGTTCCGCCGAAGGAATGGCCGAGCAGGTTCAGCTTGTGCCCCTCGTCAAAGGCGGGCACCAGCGGCCGCCCGGTGTAATCCTTTCCGAAGCGGGCGTGGCCGTTTTCTTTGCAGTGCGCCGCGCCGTAATCCACCCGGGTGCCGGTGAGTTGGGCGAACAGCTCGCAGGCGCGGTCCCAGGCGCTGGCGTTCGGGTCGACCGACGCAGCATGCACATGAAAGCCTTGCCCATTCAAAAAGCGCATCAGATCGCCGCCGAACATGCCCCAATAGGGCAGCAAACGGTAAAGCGGACTGTATCCGCCCCAGCCGCAAAGGCCGTGAACAAACACAAAAGGATCGTTGCTGTGCCACGCGGAACACGCCGGCGTCAGCGCGGCGGATGGTTTGGTTTGCATCGTTTTGTACCTCTGAAACAGGATGGTTCATTCTACCACAGAATCGGGAAAGCGTCAAGTCATCGCCGATGGCTCAATCCCCTGCCAGCGCGTTTCGGATCGCGTCCTGTCCGGCGTCCACCGCGCCCTGGGCAGCGCCGTTTCTTCCGCCGCCCTTGGCTCCAAGCTCTGTGCGCAGCAGGGCGCAGACCGCATTCACGTCATATCCGGTTTTGGAAAAGACCACAAACCGCCGCGGGCTGTCTTCGGAAAACACCGCCGCAAACTCCCCTGCCTTGTCCGCCAGAAGATCGCCGAAAAAGCGCAGGGTCTCCATGTCCGCGTCGAGAAATTCCACGAATCGTTTCTGCGGCGCGGCGTCGGCCGCCTGCTGCGCCAGCAGTCTGCGCTGCAGACCGACCAGCCGGAAGGAGAGCGCCTCCTTTTCCGTCTTCATCTTTTGGACAAACTGCGCCGTTTCGGTCTGCCTGCAGGAGAGCAGGCGGCTGACCGCCGTGTTCTGGGCAAGCTTTTCCCGGCTGTCGCGCAGGGCGCGCGCGCCGCAAAGGATCGAAAGCCGCGTGCCGTCACGGTGCTTTTCGGCGGAAAGGATGCGAAACTGCCCGATCTCGCCGGTGCGCTTCACATGGGGCGCACAGCAGGCACAGACGTCCACACCCGGGATCTCGACAATGCGCAGCGGCCCGTCGATCTCCTTTTTGCTGCGGTAAGTCAGCGTTTTCAGCGCCTCCTCATTGGGGTAGCTGACGCGGATCTCCAGGTTCTTCCAGATGACTTCGTTGACAAGGTCTTCAACTTTACAGAGGTCGTTTTCCGTAAAATTGCCGTCAAAATCGACCGTAACACCGCTCTCGGAAAGGTGAAAGCCCACATTGTTGTAGCCGAAGCGGTTGTGCACGATTCCGGAGAGGATATGCTCGCCGGAATGCTGCTGCATATCGGAAAACCGCTTGATTTCGTCCACTTTTCCGTGGAGAACGACCCCTTTTTGGAACTTTTGCACGTTTTCCTCGGAGTTTTCAACAAAGTGCAGAATGTGTCCGTCGCAAATTTCCACGTTTTCCACATAGGCTTCGCCGAGAAAACCGCGGTCGGAGGTCTGTCCGCCGCCCTCCGGGAAGAAGGCGGTGCGATCCAGCTCCACCGCAAGCCTGTTTTCTTTGATGTAAAGTTCTATAACTTCACACTCAAACTCGGTCACGCTGCTGTCAAGGTCATAGAGCTTTTCAGTCATGGGGTCTCCTTTCGCAAAAAGAGGGCTGCAGCGCAGCCCCCGGTTTGATGCGTTTGTCAGGCAATGTTGATGCCGAGCTGCGACATCAGCGTGTTCAGAGCGAGAGAAGTGATGATGTTCTGGAAGAAGGCAACGATCTTGTTCCAGACGTTGCGGAAAGCAACGCTCGCCTTGGTGTAAATGCTTGCCACCACGTTTTCCGCCTCCGGCGCATGACGCACGATGGTGGAAGAAACGATGGTACGCGCACCGAGACTGTAAAGCAGGTCGGCGCCCCAGATCGTCGTAGTGTCGCTGCCGTAGACCTCAAGGTTGCGGGAAGCGGCGTTGGAGATGGTCAGCGCGTCGGTCACCGGCGCGGAGAAGCCGACGTAGCCGTGCTCGATGCACTCGTTGACCGCCGTCAGGGGCAGAAGGGTGTTCAGCGCGGGGCGGCCGCCGGCAGCCTTCACGGCGGCAAGCACACTCTCTTCGGCGGAGATCACGGTCGCCGTCTGCACGACGCCCATGAGCTTGAGCGTGTTGACAAGGTTGCTGATGTTCTTGATGATGATCTGCTGGCTCTCGTCGCTGCCGCCGTTGATCGTGAGCACCAGCTTCATGTTATAGAGGTTCGCAACGGTGATCGCCTGACGCAGAGTGGGGATCTTTTCGTCCGGATACGAGGCAATGCCGTTGCCGCCGGTGACGGTCAGCTCGTTGAGCTGCGCCACGGTCATGGTGTAGACTGTGCCGTTATAGCCGGTCATGGGCTTCAGGGAAACGCCGGAGATACAGACCCATTCGCCGTCCAGGGTGGGCTGGATATCCAGCGCAACGCCGTCACAGCCGCAGCGGCCGGCCAGCGTAACGGCGGCGAGGGTGTTCGCCGGAGCGCAGGCGGAAAGGCCGCGGTAGGCGATCAGCTTCACGGCATTTGGGTCGATCTTTTTGGAATCGCTCAGCAGCACGGCGCCGGAGGGCAGGTCTGCGGCAAGAGAAGCAACAGAGGTGAGCAGCAGCAGCGCCAGCAGAAGGGCGAGGACTTTGGAAAGCTTTTTCATGACAAAAACTCCTTTTGATTATTTCAGTTTGTGGATGAACAAGCCGCTGAGCAGCTTGGGTTCGAACCAGGTGGATTTCGGCGGCATGACCCGGCCGGCGTCGGCAATGGCCATCAGCTCATCCAGCGAGGTGGGATACATCGAGAAGGCCACGCGCATATCCTCGCGGCAGCGTTTTTCCAGTTCGCCGAGTCCGCGGATCCCGCCCACGAAGTCAATGCGCTTGTCGGTGCGCGGGTCGTCGATGCCGAAGATCGGCGCGATGCAGTTCGTCTGCAGAATGGAGACGTCCAGCGAGGCCACGGGGTCGTTTTCGTCGAAGGTGCCGTCCCTAGCGGTCAGCGCATACCATTTGCCGCCCAGCAGCAGACCGAATTCGTGCCGCTTTTTCGGCGCATAGGGCGCCTGAGGCGCCGGTTCCACCGCGAACGCGGACGCCAGCTTTTCGAAAAATTCCGCTTCCGTCAAGCCGTTCAGATCGGCGATCACCCGGTTATAGTCCATGATGGCCAGCTCGTCCTTCGGGAAAACCACCGCGAGGAAGAAATTGAATTCCTCCGAGCCGTCAAAATCCGGGTGCTCGGCGCGGCGCAGATTGCCCACGCGCACCGCCGAAGCGCAGCGATGGTGACCGTCGGCGATGTAAAGGCTTTCCACTGCGGAAAACGCCAACTGCAGCGCCCCGCAGACCGCCGGATCGTCCACCACCCATACGGTGTTGCCGACGCCGTCCGCCGTCACAAAATCATAGACCGGGATGTGGCTTTGCTGCCACGCGGCGATGGCGGCCTTCACAGCGGCGCTCTCCCGGTAAGCCAGAAAGATCGGCCCGGTGTTCGCGTCGCAGAAGTTCACATGGTTCACCCGGTCCTCCTCCTTGTCGGCGCGGGTAAACTCGTGCTTTTTGATCACATTGTTCTGATAATCGTCGATCGACGCGCAGCCGACCAGACCCGTCTGGCTGCGTCCGTTCATGGTCTGGCGGTAGATATAGAAGCAGGGCCGTTCGTCCTGCATACACACGCCGCTTTTTTCGAGCCGATCCAGGTTCTCGCGCGCTTTCCGATAGACCGCTTCGTCGTAGGGGTCGATGTCGGGCGCAAGGTCGATCTCCGCCTTGTCCACATGCAAAAAGGACAGAGGATTCCCCTGCACCGCCAGCCGCGCCTCGGCGCTGTTCATCACATCATAGGGCAAAGCGGCAACTGCGGCAGCGTGCGCCTTCACGGGCCGCACCGCACGAAACGGGCGAAAAACTGCCATTGGCAAACACCTCTTTCAGAAAAACAGTTACCTTTATTGTAAACGCGGCGGCCGCTTTTGTCAACCGCAGATGCGGCGCATAATCAAAAACTTTTTGTAAATAATAAGGGGCGAGGTGAAAAACAATGTCTGTTTCCAAAGGAGAATATGCCGCGATGGCAAAACGCGCCGCACCGGCTTCCCCCCTGCTTCGCGACTGTCTGAAAGCGTTTCTCGTCGGCGGCGCGGTCTGCTGCCTGGCCCAGGGACTCACGGAGACGCTCGTCGCGCTGCGCGTCGGGCGCGAAGACGCGAAGCTGCTGGCGCTGATGGCGCTGATCGTGCTCACGGCGATCCTGACCGCCGCCGGGGTCTTTGACCGGCTGGCGAAGCACGCCGGCGCAGGTCTCGCCGTTCCGATCACGGGCTTTGCGAACTCCGTGGTCTCCCCCGCTCTGGAATGCAAAAGCGAGGGCTATATCCTCGGCACGGCGGCGCAGATGTTTTCGATCGCCGGGCCGGTGCTCGTTTTCGGCTGCTCCGCGGCGTCGGTCTACGGGCTGATCTATTATCTTCTGACAAGAGGAGGCTGACCATGGCAAAACGATTGGGCGAACGCACCCTGCTGCTGGAGACCCGGCCGCGCATCCTCGCCTCGGCGGGCGTTGCGGGCAAACGGGAAGCGGACGGTCCGCTCGGGCAGCGGTTCGATCGGATCTTTGACGATACGACCCTGGGAGAAGGCTCCTGGGAAAAGGCCGAAAGCAAGCTCCTGCTTGCGGCAGCACAGTGTGCGCTGGAAAAAGCCGGCCTGCAGCCGGAAGCGATCCAGGCGGTCTTCGCAGGAGATCTGCAAAGCCAGTGCACGGCCTCCGTGTTCGGGCTGCGCGGTCTGAACATTCCCTACTGCGGCATTTTCGGCGCCTGCTCCACCATGGCGGAGGGGCTGCTTCTGGCGGCGCTGGCGATGGAGAGCGGCGGCTTTTCGGCCGCCATGGCTGCCACAAGCTCGCATTTTTGCACCGCCGAGCGACAGTTTCGCCATCCGCTGGAATACGGCGGCCAACGCACGCCCACGGCCCAATGGACGGTCACGGGCGCAGGCGCGGCGATCCTTGCGCGTGAAGCGGATCCCGCCGCGCCGTATATCGACAAAGTCCAGATCGGCACAATGGTCGACCTCGGTGTGACGGACGCGGGCAACATGGGCGCGGCGATGGCGCCGGCGGCAAAGAAAACCATCGCCGATTTTCTGCGCGACACGAACACCGCGCCGCAGGACTACGATCTGATCCTGACGGGCGACCTCGGCCGGATCGGCACAGATCTGCTGCGAGAGCTGATGCAGCGCGAGGACGGCGTCGATCTTTCCGAAAAACAGCACGACTGCGGCCTTCTGATCTTTGACCGTGAAGCCCAGGACGTCCACGCCGGCGGCTCCGGCTGCGGGTGCAGCGCGAGCGTGCTGTGCTGCGACATCATCCGCTGTCTGCGCGAAGGCTCCCTCAAAAATGTCCTTTTCGTGGCCACGGGTGCGCTGATGAGCACGACCACCTTCAAGCAGGGCGAGAGCATTCCCGGCATCGCGCACGCGGTGCTGCTGAAAGGAGGCGGGGCCGAATGATGGCGATGAAATGTCTGATGTACGCGCTGGAATGCAAAAAGATCCTCGGCGTGGCCAAGGTGCTGTTCACGGCCGTGACCGTGCTCGTGCTCGGCTGCACGGCGGCAAAGATGTTTTTATTCAAAAGCGCCGATCTGAAAAAGATGGGCAAGGCGCTGAAGAAGGTGATCAAATGAGTTTGGCATTCACAATGGGCAAGACGTTCCTGGTGGGCGGCCTGCTGTGCGTGCTGGGTCAGATCCTGATCGACCGCACAAGCCTCACTCCGGCGAAGATCCGGTGAACGAGCGCGGCCTTTGGGGTGCGCTGGAAGGGCCGCTCTCCGCAGCGAGCGTGGGAACGATGACCGCCATCCTCAGTGCGCTGGTCGTGAGCGTGTTCACACGGTCGAAGGATAAGTAGCGGTCAGCGATTGCGGCAAAACGCGGCGAAACGGCGCAGCTCCGCTGCGCAAAAAAGGAGCGCGAGACCACGCGGCGAAGAAAAGCGGCGCCCCGAGGGGCGCGTTCCGTAAGGATGTGCCGCCCCGGTGCGCTCCTTTTTTCATCGTGCAAAGCACGATGCGTTTCGCCGCTTCAGCAATCGCAGCCGCTGAAGCCTTTTCCGCTGGTGGGGAAGGCTCTGGCAGCTTCTTTTCACATTGCGGCAAAAACGAACATGCAAAGCCTTCCCCATAGCACGGGGAAGTCGCAGAAGAAAGGCTCCGGCGGAGCGTTTCTTCGTTGCGATATCATCTTGACGCGGCAGCGGCAAGACACCATAAAGAGTCATCGCGCGGCGAACACTGCGGTAAAGGAGCGCATAAAT
>CACYHA010000038.1 GCA_902774035.1 Oscillospiraceae bacterium
CCTTCCCCTCGGCAAGTATGGCAGAATGCGCCGAACGTACTTGAAAGAGCAGTTCCCCGCCAAATACAACTGGATGGTCTGGCAGAGCACTCTTTGGCCACATTTGAATCAAATCGACGCCGAGGCAGATGATCTGTTCAAAACAATCGTAGACCAGATGGCAAAAACCCGCGGTGTCAACGAACAGCTCAAAGCAAACGATCAATGGCGCTGGATTCAGGAAATGGGCAACATCCGCAATGCTGCAGAGGAAGTCGTGCTAAAAGAGGTGGTATACGCATGAGCAGTCTATCCGATGACCGTAAGAATCATTATCATATAGAGATTCCTCGGCAATTGTCTCAATCGCTTTGGAAGCTGCTGGAAGAAAACTATGATTTGATTATAACACGGCAACAACACACACCGGACGGCAAGGATTTGCACATTGAATTGAAGGTAGCCAAAGCAAAACAATCCTTGAAAGAATAAAACGACTAAGTAAAAAGGAGGACAAAAAAACAGTTTTACTCAATTTTGTCCCCTTACACTACACCCTAAAGGGTATAGTATGAGGTAATTCATTAAAACAACACCCTTTAGGGTATAATTGATAAAGATTCTTCTTGACGTTATACCCTAAAGGGTGTATTCTATTGTTATCAAACGAAAGAGAGGCACTTTTATCGTGAACAGAATCGCCGAGTTTGTCAAAACCAGCCGCCGCGCCGCCGGCCTTACACAGGAAGAGTTTGCCGCACGTTCCGGCTTGGGGTTGCGTTTTGTTCGAGAGCTGGAGCAGGGCAAGAAAACTGTCCGAATGGATAAGGTCAACACCGCGCTCGCTATGTTCAACATGGAAGCTGTTCCGGGAAGAATCGAGCGAAAGGATGATGAAAGACACCTTGTGTTAATAAAAAAGAAAAACGGTCGGTCTGGCCGTTTTCTTTTTTTGTTTCAGTTGTTTTCAGCTGGAGCTCGGCAGTCCCGCCGCAGGTGCTCGGCTTCTCACAGTTCAAACCGAATCGTCTTAATCTCAAACGGGTGGAACGTCAGCGCAGTCGGATCCACTGGCTTGCCGTTTTCTTCCAGAAGATCGGTCTCAAAGGCGCTTTGATACTTGAAACCGGTTTTGAGCGACGCCGTGGCGGCCTTTCCCTGCGATTCATAGAGCCGGACGATCAGCGCCTCGCCGTCATAGGCCTTTTTGACCAGCGCGACGACGATCTCGTCGTTGTCGATCTCCACGACGGATTCAAATCCGTGCGCGCCGACGAACGGGACCGGCGGCTTGTTGAGCCGCAAGGCGCGGCGCAGCGTTTCCTTGGAAAGCGCGCCCTGGTGCGGATAGAGCGCATAGGTGAATTCGTGGGCACCACGGTCGGCGTGCGGGTCGGGAAAGACCGGCGCGCGCAGCAGATTCAGAGAGAGCAGTCCCTCCTTGACCCTGTGCCCGTATTTGCAGTCGTTCATCAGGGATAATCCTTTTTCGCCGTCCGATACGTCGACGTATTTATGGGCGCAGATTTCAAACTGCGCTTTTTCCAATGACGTTTGGTCGCCGGTGGAGCGGCGGATCGTGCCGTACTGGATGTCGCAGGCGACCTCGTCGGCCGTGACGGCCGGCAGGAACTCCGCGCGCAGCATCTGAAAGAACTCGTGCCAGTCTGCCTCGGTTCTGACGGTGAGGAAATCGTCGTTCGCGCCGAGCGACACCTCCTGTCGGATCTTTGTTTTCCCGTGGCGGTAATAATTCACTCTGACGACGCGCGTCTTTTCTTTTTTCACTTCAAACCGGTACGCTTTGAGCGTGAGACCCGGATGCTCATGATACTTCCAGTTGATGTCCCATGCGTTGAAGTAGAGCGGCTTGTCATAGAACAGCTTCAGGCGGTTGAGATACTCCGCCGCGTACTCGGTGCCCGCGCTGTCGCGCAGGGAGCTGATCTCGCCGTCCGGGGTAAAAGCGACGCGCAGAAACCGGTTTTTCAGTTCGCCGCCGCTTGCGAAGAGTGTATCATCTTCTTCCTCGTTCTGTTCGGCTTCTGCCGCAAACAAAAGCGGATCGTAAACGAGTCGGTTATTCCCCTCGCCCGCCAAAAAGCGCAGCGCTTCGCGTTTTTCGGCTTCGATTTCTTTCAGGATTTCCGCGTAGCGGGCGGTGGATTCCTTATATACCCGGCCGATCGAACTGCCGGGGATGATGTCGTGGAACTGATAGAGCAGCGCTTCCTTCCACCAGGCGTCCAGCTTTTCCTGCGGATAGGGTCTGCCCTGCAGCCACGCCGCGGCGCAAAGCGACTCGAGGTCTTCCAGCGCGTATTCCGTTTTGCGGTTGAAGCGCTTGTTGCGGCCCTGCGTGGTATAGGTGCCCTGATGCTTTTCAAGATACAGCTCGCCCTGATACGACGGCAGCCTCTCTTTATAGGTGTTCAGCTTTTCAAAAAAGTTGATCGCCGCCGAAAAGCGGACCTTCGGCGTGTGCGCGAGTTCATTTTGGCGGTTCAGCAGTTCCAGAAACGCTTCACCCGGACCACCGCCGCCGTCGCCGACGCCATACACATACAGCGCCTCATTGGAAACATCCTTTTCGGGGTAGTTTTCATACGCGTGCCGGGTGGACGCGGGCAGGGCGCTTGAATTGTAGTCCTCGTCCGGCGCCATGTGCACCAGCACCTCGCTGCCGTCGATCCCGGCCCAGTTGAAGGATCGAAACGGGAATTTGTTGTGCTCGTTCCATGAGAGCTTGATCGTGAAGAAATACGGAACGCCGGCGCCCTTGAGGATCTGCGGCAGGTTGCCGTTGTAACCGAACACGTCGGGCAGCCAGCAGATCTTCATCTCTCTTCCGAACGCTTCGCGGAAGAAGGTCTTGCCGTAATAGAGCTGGCGGATCAGCGCCTCGCCGCCCGATATATTGGTGTCCGCCTCCACATACATGCCGCCCTGCGGCTCGATCCAGCCGCTTTCGACCTGCTGTTTGATGCGTTTCCAAAGCACGGGTTCGTTGTCGCGCAGATATTCGAACTGCCAGGGCTGGGATGCGCCGTAGATGTACCCGGGGAAGCGGTCGATGTTGTTGAGCTGCTTTGTAAAGGTGCGGGCAGATTTCCGTTTTGTCTCGCGGATCGGCCAGAGCCACGCGAGATCCAGGTGCGAATGTCCCACGGCGTAAAGGGTGAAATTCGTGGAACCCGCATGCAGGGTCGGCTGCAAAACCGCAGCGGCCGCCGCGGCGTCGCCGGAAGAAGCCAAGCCATAGGCTTTGTTCAGCGCGGCAAGGAGCTCTTCTCCCTCCCCCTTCGGCAAGGACGCATACAGCGAGAGGCCGGTAAGATAGTCATAGTAGAACGAATAGAACGCGTCGTTGACTTCCGCCAGACGCGCATAGCGAAAAATACCGACGCCGAAGGGCGCGCTGAAAATGGCGCCGTTGAAGCCCGCGTCCATATAAAAATCGATTTGTCCGTCTTTCATGATCGCGTCGGAAATGCGCACGGTGTTCTTGCCGCGCTCCGCCGCGAGGAAATCGACGGGGTTCATTTTGGCGGAGATCATTTCATAGGGTGTGCCGTCGTTTGCATAGACGAGACCCTCGCCGCCGATATTCATCTGAATGATATATTGTTTCTCCGCGCTGTTCGCCGGAAGTGCGCCCTGCACATGGAACCAGCCGCAGTCATACATATGCTTTGCCCAGACCGTACCGGGCCGGATGCCGCGGTAGTGCAATCTGTCTTTCTCTGTGGGCGAGACCGGCTCCGAGCTGACGCCGACGCTGACCGTCAGCGGTTCACACGGCCGGAAGGCTTTCTTTCGCAGCGCAGGCAGTTTGACCATAAGCGCAGGCGGATAGCCGTTTTTTTCTCGTTTCATCATGGGCATTGGTCCTCCTGTTCCTGTGCCGACGGCGGTTCGGCCGCGTCTGCATCTTCCCACGGAAAGGGCTTCCCCTTTTTCTGGTAATACTTCTCGATCAGACGCGCTTTGTCGGCCCTGCGCAAAACGCGCCAAAGGGCTTCCACTTCTTTTGCCGCCTTTTGGGCGTCCCGTTCCAGGCGGCCCTCCATGTCGTAGTGCAGCAGATCGACGCCGCATGCGGGACAGTTCTGCTTCAGATAGAACAGCGACAGCTTTTTACCGCAGTTCGGGCAGGATTTATCCTCTTTCAACGGTTACACCTCCGTTCGTTTCGTCAGCCGACGCCTCGCGGCGTACTTTCATTTCTGCGCGGATCTCCGCAAGACGGTCGCCCTTCAATTCGTAGAAATGATACGGGATAATGGCCAGCAGTCCGGTGACCGCCGGGATCACGGTAAAGAACGCCCAAAGCCAGAACTGCGTGGGCTGACCGAACGCTTCTGTGCAGTTGGAAACAGTTTCCACCGTGCCGTCCGGCAGCGTCTGCTCAGTCACAAAATAGCCGATCAGCGGCAGCAGCGCCGTGCCCAGCGACGTGGACAGCCGCCCCTGCATCTTGCCCACGAAGGTCAGCACCGAAAACGCCATGCCCTCATTGCGCATGCCGGTCTTCCATTCCATATAGTCCACCGTGTCGCCGATCATCTCGGTCGAGACCACGGAGTTGTAGGCGTCAAACACGCCGCAGAGCAGATTCTTCACCGCAATGATCGGGATCACCACATACCACACGTCATAGCGGCGGATGCCGCAGAAAAATGCAAGCGTGCCGAGGATGGCGGGCACGACCTTGTTGATGATGGTCAGCTGCCGGTTGTCGAAGTGTTTTTTGATGAGCACGATGGTCATCATGCCCACCAGCCCGCCGAGACCGCCGACGAGGGAGACCAGCGAACTCCAGGACATCAGGTTGAGCACCTCGGTGTAATAAAACGCGCCGAAGACGCCCGCAATGCTTGAGACCGTGCCGAGCACGTTGCTCAGGATGATCAGCAGCAGCGGCTTATTCTTGCCGATGAAGCGGAAGGCGTCAAAAAAGCTTGTCTCCTCCACCTGCTGGATCACGCGCTCTTTCACAAACAAGCCCGCCAGACTGAACAGGCCGATGATGAACACGGCCGAGATCGCGCCGCAGAACGCGAACACCTCGCGCAGCGACCAGCCGATCTTATGCGTGTTGGAAAGGTCGATCATCACCGGCAGCATCACGACGGTGGCGATCCCGCCGACAAAGCCGCTTAAGAACCGCGCCGTAGCAATGGCCCGCGTGCGGTCGGATGGAGAGGGGCTCATGGCGGCGCTCATGCTCCAATAGGGCACGTCGCCGAGCGTATAGAAGAACTCCCACAGCAGATAGGAAAGATACATGTACACGATCTTGACCGTGAGCTCGCGCGTGTTCTGCAGCAGCAGCGGGCCGCCCCAGAACAGGATCGTGCTGATCGCCAGCGGGATCGGCACAAACAGCAGATACGGGCGCAGCTTGCCGTAGCGGGTGTGCGTTTTGTCCACGATGCCGCCCATGATGGGGTCGTTGACCGTGTCCCAGATGCCCAGCACCAGCAGCATGGTCGCCACGGCTCCGGGCGGGATGCCGAACACCTTCACAAAGAACAGCGAAAGATAAGAGCCGGTGAACATGTTGTAGCTGAAGCATTGCCCGGCGTTCGCAAGCCCGAACAGCAGGTTTTCTTTGACACCCACATAGCGGATATCTTTTTTCTTCTCGTTCATGCATTTCCTCCTTGTTTGTTTTTTCGATTTCGAAGGCGCGGTGCTGCGTGTTGTCAGGTATATCCACCGCGCGTATCCAAATTGAATCTTCTGCTCGTTTCTGTTTTATTGTAAACCAAAACCAACCAAAATGCAAGAGCAAAACTGGTTGCAGCAGGAAGCAGAAAGAAGCTCTTCCATTTTTCTGCGATCTGTGATACACTGATAATAAGGCGACATCTGCGGCAGATCGGCTGCCCTCCCGTTGAAATGAGGAAAAGATCATCCACCCGGACGAAAGGAAACATCGTATGGACTGTAAAATACATATTGCCTATGGATTTCACGTCAACTGCTATCATTCCTATCGCGGCGACACAAACGACGCCGCCGGCTTCGGCTCCGATCTCAGGATCATTCGCGGAATCATCCGGACGCTGGACGAACTGAATGCCGCCGGAATCCCTGTCAAAGGCACCTGGGACAGCGAAAACTTCTTTTCGCTTGAACAGATTTTGCCGCGGTACGCGCCGGACATTCTTGCCGGAATGCAGCGCCGCGTGAAAGAGTACGGCGACGAAAACATCATCATGGGCTATTCCAACGGCGCGCTGGGCGCGATGCAGGAGGACGAGCTTGCCGCATCCGTGGAGCTTGCCGTTTCCAACCCACAGGGCTCGGGTCTGCGGGATCTGTTCGGCATGTGTGAGATGATCGTGCGCCCGCAGGAGGTCATGTTTACCCCCTCGCAGGTCCACGCTTACCGAAAGCTCGGCGTGAAAGCGCTGTGTCTGTATCATTCCTGCGTGCCGTTCGACGCGTTCAAAACGCTCATCCCGCCGCTGAGCGATGAACAGGCCTTCAACCCGCTGACCTTCACCTATCAGGGCGAGAACCTGACCGTGATCCCCACCTATTCCAACGCCGACGTCTGCGATGCGGGCTGCCTGCGCGCATGGGTAAAGGAACTGCGGAAAAAACAGTGTTCCGGCGAAGTGCAGAGCGATCTGTTCCTGTTTATCAACATGGACGCAGACGCGATCTTCTGGGAGAGCCTGAACCTCCCCGTGGTGAAAAATCGCATCGCCAACACCGACGGCATCCGCGGACTGGTCAAAGAGGTCGCCGACCTGGATTATGTGGTATTCGACACCCCCGGCGGCTATTTGAAAACGCACGATCCCGTTGGAACGATCCGCTTTACGCAGGACACCGCTGACGGCAATTTCACCGGCTATGCCTCATGGGCGGAAAAGCCGTACAATCGCAAAATCTGGACAGCGATCGAACGCAGCCGGACGGCGGCGAAGGTTTTTCCCGACCAAACGGCGTTTATGCACCGGGTGCAGCTGCTGTCGACCACTCATTTCGGGCTGGCGACGCCGGTTCTGAATATCCAAAGAGAGCAAACCGCAAACGCGCTGGCACAAAAGCTGACGGGCGCTGCATTGAAACCGGACGGCGCGCTTGTTATTCACAACACGACCGGCACGACCCTGCAATGCGTGCAGCTTGCCTGCAATACCCAAAAAGCGCTCTCGATCCGCGCCGAGGGACTTGAAGCAACAACCATTCTGCCCATGGGCGAGGACAGCGTTTTTCTGATGCTGCGGTTTTCGCAGATCAAAGAGGAATACTGCATCACAGCAGAAGAAATGAAAGACGCGCCGCCCCCTGCCGAACGCTTTCTGACGCTGGAAAGCGCGGGAGCTGTTTTGGAATTCGGCGATGACAAGCAGATCCGACGCTTCTCCTGCCGGGGACAGACCATCGGCGAAACCGACTTTCTGCGTTCTTATCTGACCTACGGCGGTAAGCGGTACGATTTTGCGCCGGAAAACCTCGAAAGCGGCCGGCTGACCGGCGGCAAATTTATCCGCGTCAGCGGTAAGATCACGTTGCCGCGCGCCGAGCAGCAGGGGGCCTATGCCTTTACCTTTTTCACGAGCGACGCGACACAGGGGATCTTCATACTGACAGACGTGCGCTATCCCTACACTCCGGAACGCGACGCCATCTCCACCGAAAACTCCACCCTCGGCCGCTATACCGATATGAAATGGCAGGAGGCCGTGCCGTTTGAGCTGTCGTTCCTCAACTGCGATCCCGTCTCGGTCATCAAACGGAATTTTGAAGGCGACCTTTCTTCGTTCCGCACCGCTTCCTACGGCGAGGCCGATGAACAAAACAAAACGCTCGCCTCCTTCAATAATCACCTCACCGCCGGGCTGTTCGGCGTGACCGACGGCGAAGGGGGTCTGCTCGTCGGCTGCGCGCGCAACGTGCTCAATGCCATGGCCTGCTGCCCGATGCGCCTTCACGCGGGCGGCCGGGTCACGATGAACCCCTTCGGCACCTATTTCGGCCCGCAGCGCCATCACCCGAACCGATCGAACGACCGTATCCCGCTGACCTATTCGCTCATTGCGCCGCAGGGCAAAAGCCTCGCTCCGTCCTATAACGGCTGCAGCGAACGCGCCGTGCTCTGTCTGCTGCCGTTTGAGGGCAGCCTGCCGGAAGAAGAACGGCTGGGTGACCTGCTGGCCTTTGCCGACGGCGCTTACGTCACGGGGCACAGCGGCTGCTTCGCCCCCTTTGCGGGCGACAACGTCACCGTTCACCGCGCGGAGCAGCAGCTCGCCGGCGTGAAGATCCGTTCGCCGCTGCTCAGCGGCATCAAAGGCAACCTCGGCCGTTATGTGTTCCGCGGGGTCAGAGCCGTCGCTTACATCGTCGGCAAACAGATCCGGGCGAAATAACGAAGCAGACGGATTATTTTTCCGTTTTTTCGTGATGGAACCGTTGCATTTTTCTTAAAAGAGAGTATAATTGTTTTGAATAATAAACATGGAGGTTCTGAAATGTTCAGTAAAAAGCTAACGCTTCGCGTCGTTGCCGTTTTGCTGACGGCGCTTCTGGTGCTGCCCACGGCGGCGCAGGGCGTGTTCGCAGCGGCC
>CACYHA010000039.1 GCA_902774035.1 Oscillospiraceae bacterium
ATCGCCTACTATGAATGCTCCGTCTGCCACCAGAAGTTCAACAGCGAAAAGGTCAAAGTGGAAAGCATTGTTGACCCGGCAACCGGACACACCTACGGCACGTTGATTCCGGAAGTCCCCGCCACCTGCAAGGACAAGGGCACAGCGGCACATTACCACTGCACTGTCTGCGGCAAGGACTTTGACACAAGCTACGCCCTGCTCAGCGACCTTGAGATCGACTACGCCGCTCACACCTACGGCACACTGATTCCCGAAGTTCCCGCCACCTGCAAGGACAAGGGCACGGCGGCGCATTACCACTGCTCCGTCTGCGGCAAGGACTTTGACGAAAGCTTCGCCGAGATCAGCAACCTTGAACTCGACTACGCCGCTCACACCTACGGCGAACTGATTCCGGGCACGGCCTCCTCCTGCATCGAGACCGGCACAATCGACCACTACGAATGCTCCGTCTGCCACAAGCTGTTCAATGCGGCGTTTGAAGAAGTTGAGGACATCTCCGCTTCTGCGGCCGCCCACGAATACGGCGAGCTCCACGCGGCAAAGAACGCGACCTGCACCGAAGACGGCAACATCGCCTACTATCAGTGCTCCGTCTGCCACAAGTTCTTCGACGAGGAAAAAACGGAGATTCCGGAAGAGAGCATTGCCATCCACTCCGAAGGCCACAACTACGGCGCGTGGATCGCGGAAGATCCTGCGGACTGCACGAAGACCGGCACCCTCGGCCACTACCACTGCGACGCCTGCGGCAAGGACTTTGACGCAGATAAGAATGTGATTGCTGATCTTGTGATTCCCGTGACCGACCACAACTACGGCACATGGATCGCAGAAGAGCCCGCGAGCTGCACCGCACCCGGCGTCCTCGGTCATTACCACTGCATCGTCTGCGGCAAGGACTTTGACGAAAACAAAGCGGTGCTCGCCGACCTTGAAATCACACAGCTTGCACACAACTTCAGCGGCGCTCTGCGTGACAACGGCGACGGCACCCACAGCGCGGCCTGCAGCCTTGGCTGCGGCACTTACGGCGAAGCAGTTCCCCACGTGTTCGGAGACGTGGAAGACGCGGCCTTCATCAGCGAGGTCGGCAACTGCACCACTCCGCCAACCTACTTCAAGAGCTGCGACTGCGGCGCGTTGAGCGAAGAGACCTTCACCGGCTCCACACCAGGCCACAACTTTGAGCCGAAGCCCGGCAAGCCCGCTTCCTGCGGCATGGAGGGCTACACCGACTACGAGGAGTGCTCCGTCTGTCACGAGATCCGCGGCAAAGAGGTCATTCCGGCGCTTTCCCACGGCAATTATGTCCGCGACGACGCGAGATCCGGTCAGGTCTATGACGGTTCCGTCTCCTGGGAGGTTTACACCTGCGAGAACGGCTGCGGCGACAGCTACATGCTGTTCACCGTTTATGCACGCAACGACAAAGGCACCCCGCTTTCCGGCGCGAGAGTCCACTTGACCGGCAACGACATTGACGCGCAGGGCGTCACTGATGAAACCGGAAAGGTCACCTTCGACAACCATTTCGCCGACGGCGAATATGAAGTCACGCTGACCTACAGCGGCGAATTGGGCACCGGCAGCAGCTACGGCAAGTTCCGACTGAACGGCGGCCTCGGCAACGGCGGCATCGGCACGATCACCACGACCGGCGAAGAACCCACTGAGCCGAGCACTGATCCCACTCCTGTCAATCCCGACGACGGCAACGGCGGCCACAACACCGCCAACACCTTCCGCTGCTCCTGGTGCGACCTGAACGACAAATGGGAAGGCGTCCCGGTCATCGGCTGGTTCATCGCTTTCATCCACATGTTCGTCCACCTCGGCCAGAGCCCGGGCAACGGCGGCTTCAACCGGTAAACACCGGACGGCAACAACCCCAATCATAAGAGCATCCCGCTGCGGCAATTCTGCTGCGGCGGGATTTTTCTGCGGAAGGGATGGACTTTTTCGACAAAAAATGTTAGTATATACTATAATATAATTCAGAAAGGAGCATCCCCCATGCAATTCATTTTTGTTGTCAATCCACACGCAGGCGCAGAAGACCCTGCCGCCGGGATCCGGGAAGCGATCGCCGCCCTGCCCGAACAGCCGCAATGCTCCGTCTATGTGACGAAAGCGCCCGGCGACGCCACCGACTTTGTGCGCAAAACGTGCGAAGCGCAGCCGATGGAGGCGTTTCGCTTCATCGCCTGCGGCGGCGACGGCACGATCAACGAGGTCTTTTCCGGCGCGGCAGGCGCAAAAAACGCCAGCGTCACCTGCTACCCCTGCGGCAGCGGCAACGACTTTGTGAAAGCCTTCGGCGGCGCGGAAAAGTTTTTGGACATCCCTGCCCTGCTGCGGGCAAAGGAGCAGCCGCTCGACCTGATGCGCGTCGGCGAGCGCCGGGCGAACAACGTGATCAACTTCGGCTTTGACACCACCGTTGCCATCACGATCAACGAAGAGCGGGAAAAGACCGGCCACGGCAACAAGAACGCCTACACGAAAGGCGTGGTCAAGGCGCTGCTCACCGCAATGAAAAACGAATTCACCGTCATCGCGGATGGCGAAGTGCTGAATCCCGAAGGCAAGGCCCTGCTTTGCACCATTGCCAACGGCCAGTATGTCGGCGGTTCCTTCCGCTGCGCACCGAAAGCCAAAACGGACGACGGCCTGCTGGACGTCTGCCTGATCCGCCCGATCTCGCGTCTGCGGTTTTTGAAGCTGCTCACGCCGTACACCAACGGCGAACACCTTGACCGGAAGGAGCTGCAGGACATCATTGTTTACCGCCGCTGCAGACAGGTGGAGGTCAAAGCGCCGGAGGGCTTTGCGTTTTCCCTTGACGGCGAAATCGTCTATACGCCGCACTTCACCGTGGAAGTCGAACCGGCGGCGCTGCGGTTCGCCGTTCCGGAATGAGAGATCCTGCCATGAAACAGAACAAAGCGCAAGAGAACAGCCGCTACGGAAAGCTGGTCAGGATCCTGCAGATCGCATCGTTCGCCTTCATGCTCGCCATGCTGGTGCTGTGCGTCGTTTTCCTTTCCAAAAATCACATTTCCGTGAAGACTGCGGATCAGCTCACGCAGTATCTCACCGGCGGAGAACTCACGATCGCGCTGATCCTCATCGGGTTTTCCGTTGTGAAATCCTTTGCGCTGGTCTTCCCTCCGGCGGTGCTGTTCGTGCTGTCCGGTCTGGTGTTCGACGCCTACTGGAAAGCCCTGCTGGTCAACGTCGCTGCCACGGCGCTGAGCCTTGTCCTCCCCTACTTTCTCGGCCGTTTCACCGGCAAGGACATGGTCGCGTCGCTGAAGGGGCGGTTCAAAGCGATTCAAAAGCTCGACGATTTTACGGGAGAAAACGATTTTGCCGTGGTGCTCGTGTTCAAGGCCGGCGGCTTCTTGCCCTCGGATCTCAGCAGCCTGCTCTTCGGCGCGATGAACATCCCCTTTCCCGCCTACTTTTTCGCTTCGAACCTCGGTCTGTTCGTTCTGAACGCCCTTTGGACGCTGGTGGGATTCAAAGGCGACCTGAGCAATCCGCTCTCCTTCCTGTACGCTCTGCCGGCGCTGGTGTTCGCGATTCTCGCCGCTGTGGGCATGAGCATCTATAAAAAGAAAAAGAACCGATAAAACGAAAAGGGAGAATAACCATGCCGTTTCACATTCTTCACGGAGATATCACGACACTGCAGGTGGACGCCATCGTCAACGCCGCGAACGAGACGCTGCTCGGAGGCGGCGGCGTGGACGGCGCGATCCACCGGGCGGCCGGGCCGCGCCTTTTGGAGGAATGCCGCACCCTCGGCGGCTGCAGAACCGGCGAGGCAAAGATCACCAAAGGCTACGATCTTCCGGCGCGGTATGTCATCCACACCGTCGGTCCCATCTGGAGCGGCGGGACCTTCGGCGAAGCGAAGCTGCTGGAAAGCGCCTATCGGAACTCGCTGGCAATCGCCGCGGCGTACGGCTGCGGGAGCGTTGCGTTTCCGCTGATCTCCTCCGGCGTTTACGGCTATCCGAAAGCCGAAGCGCTGCGCATCGCCACCGAGACCATCCGCACCTTTTTGGAAGATCATGAGATGGACGTGATCCTCGTGATCTTTGACAAGTATGCGCTGCAGCTCCTTGACGATCCGCGCTTTGCGGGGCTGCAGGAGTATCTGCGTTTCAACTATCAGCCGCCGGAAGAAGAGCGGATGAACGCCGCTCTCACCGAAGAAAGTATGCGCAAACAGGCGCTGCGCCACAAACCGATCTCCTTCCGGGGCGCCTTCGTTTCATCGGATCGGGACGGTTTGACGGACAACGCGGTCCCCGGCGCGGAATCTGCTTCCGCTTCCCTGCCGGACCTTTTGGAAAATCTGGACGAAAGCTTTTCCCAAATGCTGCTGCGCAAGATCGACGAGCGCGGCATGAAGGACAGCGAATGCTACAAGCGCGCCAACATTGACCGCAAACTGTTTTCAAAGATCCGCAGCAACCCGGACTACCGTCCGAGCAAAGCGACCGCGCTGGCCTTTGCCGTTGCGCTGGAGCTTTCGCTGAAGGAGACCAACGATCTGCTGCGCAAAGCGGGCTACGCCCTTTCCCGTTCCAACAAGTTCGACGTGATCGTGGAGTATTTTATCCGCAGCCGGAACTACAATATCTACGACATCAACGAAGCCCTGTTCGCCTACGATCAGGTGTTGCTCGGCGGTTGATTTTGTCGCTTTTCGGGCGACCACATCGCCCCCGCCCTCTGCTATACTATGGTTGTCAGTTGAAAGACCGGCAACCATATTTTATTACGGAGGTAAACACCCATGAAAAACAATCTCACCGAACTCGTATTCATTCTTGACCGCAGCGGCTCCATGTCCGGCCTGGAGAGCGACACCATCGGCGGCTTCAACGCCATGATCGAAAAGCAAAAAAAGCAGGCGGGCGAAGCGCTGGTCTCCACCATCCTGTTTGACCATGAAAGCGTGGTCCTTCACGACCGTCAACCGTTGGAAAGCATTGCGCCGATGACCGACCGGGATTACACGGTGCGCGGCTGCACTGCGCTGCTGGACGCTGTCGGCGACGCCGTACACCACATCAAAAACGTTCACAAATACGCGCGCAGGGAAGACGTTCCGGCGCACACGATGTTCATCATCACGACCGACGGCATGGAAAACGCAAGCAGCCGCTATGACGCGCCGCAGGTCAAAGCCATGATCGAGCAGCAGAAAAAGGAAGCCGACTGGGAATTCCTCTTTCTCGGCGCAAACATCGACGCCGTGCAGACCGCAGGCCGCATGGGCATCAGCGGGAACCGTGCCGTGAACTACCACGCAGACGCGAAGGGCACCGCGCTGAACTTCTGCGCCATGAGCGACGCGATTAGCTGCGTGCGCGAAAGCAGAGCGCTTTCCGATGATTGGAAAGAGGAGATTGAAAGAGACCACGCGACCAGAAAGAAGAACGGCTGATACTGCGGCGGAACGCCCCGCGCTTCGCGCGGGGCAAAAGGGGCGCCCAGGGTGCGCACAAAACAGTAAAGCTGCCCCCTGAGAAAATCAGCAACGGAAACATCGCGGCGTGACCGGCGCCCCTTTGCGCGGCGGAGCCGCGCGTTCCGCCGCATCACACCCGCGAAAAACCGCCGGTGAAGGAACCCCTTCACCGGCGGTAAGTCTTCAAGAGATTAAAAGATTTCGGATCCCTCCGTGAGACTGCCGCTCCAACCGAACAGCCGTTGGAAGAAACGGGTGAACGCGCCGAGAATGAAAGCGAAGATACTGAACGGCACACGGACTTCGTCGGGAACGTCGTAGCTCTTGGCGCCCTCAAGCGTTTGGCGCGAAAGCCATTCGATCACGCCGTCGGAAGATCCGAGATCCAGATATTTGCCGGATCCGTCCATCGTTGTCTGCGAAAAATAGATGCGCCCGTCGCTCATGTGCATATCGTTTGTCACGGCATACCAAACGCTGTGGGTATCCGTGACCGGCGGGGTTCCGCTGCCGAGAATGAACTCTCCGTTCGGCAGCAGCACGTTGCTGAACGCAGTTATCCGGATGGAGGAAAGGTCATAGGTCGCGTTCTGCAGGTTTTTGAAAACCTTGCGCACACAGTAGGTGCTTGCGGTGTAGTTGACGTCCACATCGCAGCAAAACAGCCAGACCGCCGTATTCTGCAGCTTGGATGTGACAGACTCATCCGGCTGGAGGATCGCCGCCGCGGGGATCGCACCGGCAAAGAACGTCGGATACGCGCGCAGCAGATCCCAAACGAAATCGGCGCCCTTGGAATAGCCGATCACATAGATGCGTTTTGTGTCGATGTTTGCCTGGTTCTGCACAACAAACCGGTCGATGCAGCCCTTCACGGAAGAAACGTCTTCCGGCTTCCAGACGCCGTTTTTGCTGCGCGGCGCCAACAGAAAGCAGCCGCCTCCGTCATGAAACCGCGCCTGATAGGCGGCGCTGGCATAATTCCAGAAGCCGTTCTTTTCAAGCTGGGAGCGTGGCGTGGCGCCCACATCCTCGCCGTGCAAAAAGACGATCAGCGGATAATGCTTCGTGTCGATCACATTGCTGACAGGCGAATAATAGACATAATCGCCGCCGTTGGCAGTTGTGCCGTCGCGGAATTTTGCCTGCAGGGTGTTGACGTTCTCCGTTGCCGCTGCACCGGCGGGAAGTGCGGCGAAAGCGACCAGAAGCACGCAGAGAATCAGCGCAATCGTTTTTTTCATGGAAGGCCCTTCTTTCTATTCGAATTTTCGTTTGTTCCGTTATTTTTTCAGCGGCACCAGCTCCAGCGCGTTGGAGGAGCGCATGAACTGCGGATACTGGGGCGAATCGTCAACGGTCGGCAGGGCAGTTTTGCGCAGCAGCCAGAAAACGAACTCGCTGTAATCCGTACCGTAATCCGAGGCCACATGGGGCGCGCCCTTGATCGCCCAGGTGCTTTCCGGGAACAGCACGTTCGAAAGATCGACCATGCGGTCAGCGGAAAGGCGGGAAGGTGTCTTTGCGCGATATGACGACGGCAGCGTTTCGCCGAACTTTGCAACGGTTGCGCCGCCGAGCATCCAACGGCTTTCCAGAACGGTATCGCCCTGACAGTCGCTGTGGGCGTACGCCGGCACCACCGGAAGATCATAGCTGGCGACCACGCAGATTTCCAGTCCCTGTTTGGCCATCTTCCGCAGCATTCTGTTGCGTCCGGCGATCATTTTCTGATACCGGTTGGAAAGATCGATAATCGTTTGATATTCTTCTTCCCTTCCGCCGAACATATATGCCACACAGGCGTCATGAGCATCCGGCTGCACCAGCGCCCAAAGCACCGGCATCGTTGCAAACGTGTCTCGCAGGAAGGTATCGTAGACCCGGTCTTTGATGCGCGGAACCAGAAAAGCGGCCAGCGGATCAATGATTTTGAACACGCGCATGGTGTGCAGAACCTTCAGAAGAATGGAGAGCGCACGGTTGCCGCTTCCGACCATCGCCTGCAGGAAATTGTAGAGAGATTCGCCGGTAAAGCGGACTTCGCCGCGCAGCACATCGCCGGACACATAAGTCCCGCAGAAGGCGGAAGACAGGAACAGCACCCGATGGAGCTTGTCCGCGCCGTATTTTGTCAGATAGGCAAGGGTCAGGATACCACCCATGCTTGCGCAGGCAAGATTCACCTGCGATTTTCCGCTGTCGCGCAGCGCCGTGTCGATCAGCGCGGCGATCCTTTCGGCGTGATAGAACGGATCGAGCCGCCAGTCGTAGTTGTAGTAATACACATTCTCCGCGCCGTATTCTTCCACAGC
>CACYHA010000040.1 GCA_902774035.1 Oscillospiraceae bacterium
TCGGCGAGCGGTCCTCTTGAAGGTGTCTTGCCGCTGCCGCGACAAGAGAATCCTATCGCAACGAAGAAACGCTCCGCAGGAGCCTTTCTTCTGCGACTTTCCCATGCAAGGGGGAAGGCTTGCGTGGTAGCGGCTGCGCCGCGATTTTACCTCATCCGTCAGCCTGCGGCTGCCACCTTCCCCATTGAAATGGGGAAGGCTTGCGTGGCGGCGGCTTCGCCGCTCAGATATAATCCGTCAGCTTTTTGCTGTAAAAGAAGTCGTGCACCAGCGCCCCGTATTCCTGCCAGAGGGGCAGCGTCTTGCACTGATCGGCCCGCGGGCAATGTTCGGCGTCCGGCGCAAGGCAGGCCACGGTGGCAAGCGGGCCTTCCATCAGTTCAAGGATCTCGCCGACGGAGTACTCCTCCGGCGCACGGCAGAGAGAATAGCCGCCGCCCTTTCCGCTGGCGCCCTTGATCAACTTTCCCTTCACAAGATCTTTCACAAGGATCTCCAGATACTTTTTGGAAACCTCCTGCCGTTCAGCAATATCCTTCAGGGGGATCGGTCCCTCATCCGGATGGGCGGCAAGATCCAGCATCAAACGAAGCGCATAGCGTCCCTTGGTTGAAATCATCGTTTCCGCCTCCCCTTTTTCGCCTATTATACTACAAGGTAAATGCGCACGCAAGAGGCGCAATGAAAATTTTGTCCGGAAAATTTTTAATTCACCTATTGACATACTATGTAAATGGTGATATAATGCGAAAAACCGAACGGAAAGAGGGGCCTTCCATGATCTACGCCGACAACGCGGCAACCACAAAGATGAGCAAAACCGCCATTGCGGCCATGCTGCCGTATCTGGATGAAATCTACGGAAACCCCTCCAGCCTGTATCTGGCCGGGCAAAAGGCAAAGGAAGCGCTGGAAGCCGCCCGGCAGACCGTCGCGCGATGTATCGGCGCAGAGCCCCGGGAGATCCTATTCACCTCCGGCGGCTCCGAGGCGGACAATCAGGCGATCCGTTCCGCGGCGCAGTTCGGCGCAGCCAAGGGCAAGCGGCACATCATCTCCGACACAATCGAGCACCACGCGGTGCTGCACACGCTGAAAAAGCTGGAGGGCGAAGGGTTCGAAGTCACCTACCTTCCCGTCCATGAAAACGGCATCGTCCGGCCGCAGGAGCTGGAAGCGGCGCTGCGGGACGACACCTGTCTGGTGACTGTCATGACGGCCAACAACGAGATCGGCACCATCCAGCCGATCCGGGAGCTCGGGGCGCTCTGCCGTGCCCGCGGCGTCCCCTTCCACACGGACGCCGTCCAGGCCGTCGGCCACATCCCGGTGCATGTCAAGGACGACAACATCGACCTGCTCTCCGCTGCGGCGCATAAATTCCACGGGCCGAAGGGCGTCGGCTTTCTTTACGCGAAGCGCGGCGTCCGGCTGCAAAGCCTCATCGAAGGCGGCGCCCAGGAACGCGGCCTGCGGGCCGGCACCGAAAACGTCGGCGGGATCGTCGCCATGGCCGCGGCGCTGGAGGAAGCCGTCGGCACGATGGAGGAAAACGCAAAAAAGCTCGCCGCTCTGCGCGACAGACTGATCGCCGGGATCTCCGAGATCCCGCACAGCGCCCTCAACGGCGACGCGGCAAAGCGCCTGCCCGGAAACGTCAGCTTCTGCTTTGAAGGCATCGAGGGCGAATCCCTGCTGCTTCTGCTCGACGACAAGGGCATCTGCGCCTCCTCCGGTTCGGCCTGCACCTCCGGCTCCCTCGACCCGAGCCACGTACTGCTGGCCATCGGGCGGGTGCACGACGTGGCCCACGGCTCGCTGCGGCTCACGCTCGGCGAGGACGCAACGGAAGCCCAGACGGACGAGATCATCGCCGCCGTGAAGGACGTGGTGGCGCATCTGCGCTCCTTCTCTCCGGTCTGGCGCGATCTTTGCGCCGGAAAAGGCAAATTCATTCTTTAAGGAGGCGCGTTCATGGCTCTTTACAGCGAAAAAGTGATGGATCATTTCCGCAACCCCCGCAATGTCGGCGTGTTGGAAGACGCCAACGGCATTGGCACCGTGGGCAACGCGAAATGCGGCGACATCATGAAGATCTATCTGAAAATCGAAAATGACACCATCGTCGATGTGAAATTTGAAACCTTCGGCTGCGGCAGCGCCATCGCCTCCAGCTCCATGGCAACGGAGCTGATCAAGGGCAAGCCGGTTTCCGACGCGCTGCGCCTGACCAATCAGGCCGTTACCGAAGCGCTGGACGGTCTGCCGCCCCACAAGATCCACTGCTCCGTGCTGGCCGAAGAAGCCATCCGCGCCGCGCTGGATGATTACGAACAGCGCAGACAAACCAAATAAAGGAGTTTTTCCATGAATCTGATTTTTCACCGCCTGTTGCGGCAGAACTTCCGCTTCGGGCGAATGTGAACCTCTTTTTCCCCCCAAAAAACAACGCCAACTCAAATTTTTCAGGAAAGAGGTATCATTATGAGCAACTACCGTTTTGAAACATTGCAGCTCCATGTCGGCCAGGAACAGGCCGACCCGGCCACCGACGCCCGCGCGGTGCCGATCTATCAAACCACCAGCTACGTTTTTCACAACTCCGAACACGCGGCGGCGCGCTTCGGCCTTGCCGACGCCGGCAACATCTACGGGCGGCTGACCAACTCCACCCAGGACGTGCTGGAACAGCGCGTGGCGGCGCTGGAGGGCGGCGTTGCCGCGCTTGCGGTGGCCTCCGGCGCGGCGGCGATCAGCTACACGATCGAAGCCCTTGCCGCAAACGGCGGCCATATCGTTGCGCAAAGCTCGATCTACGGCGGCTCCTTCAACCTGCTGGCCCACACCCTGCCCCTTTACGGCATTGAAACCACCTTTGTGGACATCCACGATCTCGACGCCGTCAAAGCGGCCTTCCGGGAAAACACAAAGGGCGTCTTCATCGAAACGCTCGGCAACCCCAACAGCGACATTCCCGACATCGACGCCCTTGCCGAACTCGCCCACGTCCACGGCGTTCCCCTGGTGATCGACAACACCTTCGGCACGCCCTATCTGATCCGCCCCATCGAGCACGGCGCGGACATCGTCGTCCATTCGGCGACGAAGTTCCTCGGCGGCCACGGCACGACCCTCGGCGGTGTGATCGTGGATTCCGGCAAATTCCCCTGGTCGCCGGCGCGCTATCCGAACATTGCGGCGGCGAACCCCAGCTACCACGGCGTTTCCTTCACGGCGGCGGCCGGCAAAGCGGCCTTCGTCACCTATATCCGCGCGATTTTGCTGCGCGACACCGGCGCGGCCATCTCCCCGTTCAACGCCTTTTTGCTGCTGCAGGGCGTGGAGACCCTTTCGCTTCGGCTGGAGCGCCACGCGGAAAACACCAAAAAGGTTGTCGCCTATCTTGCGAACCACCCGCTGGTGGAAAAAGTCAACCATCCCTCCCTGCCCGATCATCCCCAGCACGCCCTGTACGAGAAATACTTCCCCAACGGCGGCGGCTCGATCTTCACCTTTGACATCAAGGGCGGCAAGGAGGAGGCTTGGAAATTCATCGACGCGCTGCAGATCTTTTCGCTGCTGGCCAACGTCGCGGACGTGAAGAGTCTGGTCATCCATCCGGCTTCCACGACCCATTCCCAGCTCACCACAGAAGAGCTGGAGGCGCAGAACATCCACGAAAACACCATCCGTCTTTCCATCGGCACCGAGCACATCGACGACATCCTTGCCGATCTGGACGCAGGCTTCGCAGCCATTCAATAACAGGAGGAATTCATCATGGCAAACATATATAAAGGCACCCTCGGACTGATCGGCAACACCCCGCTGGTCGAGATCGTGAACATTGAAAAAGAACAGCAGCTTGCGGCCACCGTGCTGGTCAAGCTCGAATACTTCAACCCCGCCGGCTCCGTCAAGGACCGCATCGCCAAGGCGATGATCGAGGACGCGGAAGCAAAGGGGCTGCTGAAGGAAGGCTCCGTCATCATTGAGCCGACGAGCGGCAACACGGGCATCGGCCTCGCCGCCATCGCCGCCGCCAAGGGCTACCGCATCATCCTGACCATGCCGGAGACCATGAGCGTGGAGCGGCGCAACATTCTGAAAGCCTATGGCGCAGAGCTGGTTCTGACCGAGGGCACAAAGGGCATGAAGGGCGCGATCGAGAAGGCGCAGCTTCTTGCGCAGACCATTGAAAACAGCTTCATCCCCGGCCAGTTCGTCAACCCGGCCAATCCGGCGATCCACAAGGCGACCACCGGTCCCGAGATCTGGCGCGACACCGACGGCAAGGTGGACGTCTTCATTTCGGGCGTCGGCACCGGCGGCACCGTCACCGGCACAGGCGAATACCTGAAGGAACAGAACCCGGCCGTCAAGGTCGTTGCCGTGGAGCCGGACGCCTCGCCCGTGCTCTCCGAAGGCAAAAGCGGCGCCCACAAGATTCAGGGCATCGGCGCGGGCTTTGTGCCGGACGTGCTGAACACGGCGGTCTATGACGAGGTGTTCCGCGTCGTGAACGAAGACGCCTTCGCCGCCGCAAAGCTGCTGGCAAAAAAAGAGGGCATCTCCGTCGGCATCTCCTCCGGCGCAGCCCTGCACGCGGCGCTCACGCTGGCGAAGCAGCCGGAAAACGCGGGCAAGACCATTGTGGCCCTGCTGCCCGACAGCGGCGACCGGTATTATTCCACGGCCCTGTTCACGGAATAACCGAACGGTTCTTCTTTCGCGGTCGGAAGAGAACAAGTCTTCCCCGAACCGGCGTTGAATCGCTCATTGCGCAGCCGATGATTCCGATGTGTGAATCATCGGTTGCTTTCTGCTTTCTTACAGCGGTTTTTCGTTTTGAAACAAACCGTTTTCATTGGATGTATCGGAGCTGTTCGGTTCGGTCGCTTAAGTCGGTGACCTTGCGCTGACGGAAGAATTCTCGAAAAAAGAAGAAATCGTCCCCTCGAGGGACACTTTTTTGTTGAAAAATGTTTTGCAATTTGCTATGATGGAATCGAGCTTTCATCATTCACGATGCAAAACGGACAAGTCCGCATGAAAGGTGGCTTTTTTATGGCAAAGATCCTCATGACCAAGCCCAGCACCAGCGGGATCGCCCTCGGCGGCATCGGCGCCGGAAGCGTGGAACTCCTGCCCGACGGCGAATTTCACTATTGGCAGATCGCAAATCCCCCCAGACTGACCGAGGTGAGCTGGGAAAACAAGGTTGATGACGGCGAAAGCAGCACGGGCGCGCTGTCGTTCTGGGTCCGGGCGGAACGGGCGGGCAAGCGCCCTGTGGTGCGAAAGCTCGGTATGCGAACCGAACCGGACGACTTCACCTATCGCCTGTTCCCCTGGAACAAACCGGTGGAAAGGATCCTTTTTGACGGGCGGTTTCCCGTTTGCGAGCTGCAATACGAGGATGCAGCTCTGCCCTGCCGGCTGACGGGACGGGCGGTCGCGCCGTTTGTTCCGCACCGGACGGACATCGCCGCCACGCCGGGGTTTTCCATGGCGTTCGAGATCGAGAACCCTGCAGCCGAACCGCTGATGGTGAGCCTGCTCGGCACCCTTGTGCCGGAATTCTGCAACGACGGCGGCTGCCGCAACGCGCTTTCCGCGGAGCCGGACAGCGTGAGCGTCACGATGCGTCCGGCGCAGAAGACCGACGCGCCGAACTGCGGCGAGGTGTGTCTCAGCCTCGGCGGCGACGGCGAAAGGAGCTTTCTTGCCGGGGAATACCGGCGCTTTGTCCGGGAATATATCTTTGACGACGACAATTTCGGCGTCAGTCAGGAATCCGTGCTCTTCGGCTTTCGCGAAACGGGCGCTCTGCCGAACAGCGAAGCCGTCGCGCCGCCGCCCGAGATTCCGGAACACATAGAAGCGCTGTCCAACGATGAAATCGCCGCGCTTTTCCATGCATATATCCGCTATCCCTGCGCCGCGTCCGTTTTGCGGCGGATCCGCGTTACCCGGCCCGCGTTTCCCGAAAACCGGGAAGAAAAAATCGCTTTCCTCGCGGCAATGAAGGGGCAGGATCGCATGCACATCCGGAACCCGGAGGAATTCGGCGCAGCCGCGCTCTGCAGCAAGCTTTGCCTTGCCCCGGGCGAAAAAAAGACGGTGCGCTTTGTTCTGACCTGGTATTTTCCGAACCACTTTTCAAAAGACGGGCGTCGGCTCGGGCATTACTACGAGAACCTTTTTGCCGGAGCCGCGGAGGCGAACGCCTTTTTGCGGGCGCGGTATGCCGAGGTTTTTGAAAAAGCCGTCGCTTTCTCAAAGCTGCTCTATGACACAACCCTGCCCGAGGTCTACCCGGACTGCTGGAGCGGACACCTGAGCACGCTCGTCAAATGCTCCTGGTATTTGAAAGACGGAAAGTTCGGTCTGTGGGAAGGCCTGGGCTTCTGCGGCTTCCACACCACAGACATCACCTACCACGCGTCCTTCGGCCTGCTGGCGCTGTTCCCGGAGCTGCAGCTTCGTCAGATGCGGATGGGCGCCGCCTTCCAGCGCGAGGACGGACGGGTGCATCACTGCTTTTCGCCGGATCTCGACCATGTGAACAGCGGCTATGATCGCGTGGACATGAACAACCAGTTCGTG
This sequence comes from Oscillospiraceae bacterium, assembly GCA_902774035.1. Classification (GTDB taxonomy): domain Bacteria; phylum Bacillota; class Clostridia; order Oscillospirales; family Acutalibacteraceae; genus UBA6857. Next base: position 6,610 of record CACYHA010000040.1, read on the forward strand.
CTGATGGTGCTTCGCGACTACCTCTATACCGGCGACGCCGATTATCTCCGGGCGATGTGGCCCCACGTGATCCGCGCCGTGGATTCCATCGGCGCGCTCGACACGGATCTCGACGGCCTGCCCGACCGGGACACGAAGCGAAACACCTTTGACGCATGGAATTTCTCCGGTACGTCTGCCTATATCTCGATCCTGTGGCTCGCCGCACTGAAGGCCGCCGCCCGGCTCGCCGACGAAACGGGCGACGCCGTGCACGCCGAAGCGTGGAGAAGCCTGCTCGAAAAGGGGCTTTCGGCGCTCGAAAAACGTCTGTGGAACGGAGAATACTACAACCTGTGGCTTTCCGGCGAAGAAAAGGACGAAAGCCTGATGACCGACCAGCTCGACGGAGAATGGTTCCTGCGTGCGGCGGGGATCGGAGGCAACCTGTGCGACGCGCGGATCCGGACGGTTCTGCGGGCCGTTCTCGACCGGAACTTCGACACGGACGGCGGCCTGATCAACGCTTCCTGCCCCGAAGGGCGGCGCGACACGCTGTTTTCCCACAAGAACTGTCAGACGGAGGCCGTCTGGACGGGCATCGTCTACGTCACGGCCGCCCTGTGCCTGAGCGTGGGAATGCGCGATGACGCCGACGCCCTGCTGCTGTCGATCCGCGACAATCAGTCCCGGTTCGGTGCGCTGTGGGATCACTGGGAATGCGGACACCACTACTCGCGGCCGCTGTCGAGCTGGACCACATTGAACGCGGCGCTGGGTCTGCAGATCGACGCTGCGCGGCGGATCCTCCGCCTGCGGCC
>CACYHA010000041.1 GCA_902774035.1 Oscillospiraceae bacterium
CGCTGCGCGGCAAGCCTGTCGGCGATATTCGCAAGGGTGTCAACAGTCGCTTTGTTTTCGGCAAGGGTATAGAATTCGTCGTAGATCAGCGCGTCGATGGCTGCGGCGGCTTCGGCAATGATCTGCGCGACGGCTTCACTGTCGCCTTCCTGTGCCATGGCTTCCACAGCGGCCTTCTTCTCTGCTTTGTAAGCCTCGAAGGCGGCCTTGTCGGCGGCCAGCTTGTCGGCGGCTCTCTGTTCGGCAACTGCGTTCGGCACGTTGGCAACAAGGGTGTCCAAAGCAGCCTTGTTTTCGTCAAGGGTCTTGCTTTCGTCATACTGAGCGCCGTCTATAGCGGTCTTAGCAAGTCCGACGATGCTCTGAACGGTGTCGCTGTCGCCTTCCTGAAGAAGATCGTCCATGTCGGCGTTCTTTGCTGTCTTGTATGCTTCAAAAGCTGTCATATCTGCTGCAAGCTGAAGAGCGGCGTACTGTCCTTCGGCAAGCTGCAGCGTCTCATAGTTGCTCACAAGCGCTTTCTGCGCGTCGGTCAGCGCGTCGTAAGCGGCGCGGGCTTCGTCGATGGCGTCCTTGCTGTCGAGCGTGACTTCGCCGATGGCGTTGATCAGCTCGTCCACGGCGGCAGCCGCGGCAGCGTCGATCGCCGCCTGATTGACGGTTTGGGTGAACGTCGCGGTGTAGGTCACGTCGCCGGTCACGGCAGGCAGCGCGTCGGGCGCGTAAGTGGTTTCGCCGTCGTTCCAGCCGGCGAACTCGTAGGTGTACTGCGCGGTCGCCTCCTTGGTCGGGTCGTCGTGGGTGGGCACGGCGCCGTAACTGAGGCTGGTGGTGTCGATCAGGGTGCTGTCGTCGTTCAGCCAGGTGATCGTATGGGCTTTGCCGACGACATGCAGCGTGGATTCTTTCTGAACATTGTATTCGCTGAGCGTTTTATCGTCCGCAAGCGTCTTTCCCGCAAAGATGAGCCGCTGTTCGGATGCGGGGATCCCCGCCTTGTCAGCCACCATCTCCTTCACCTGCGCGACGGTGGTTTCACCCGTAACGTCGTACACGTTAATGGTGGCTCCGGTCAGTTTTTTGACCATGATCATAAAGGTCCTTGCCTGCGGGGTGAACGTCGCAGTGTAGGTCGCGTCGCCGGTCACGGGGGGCAGCGTGTCGTTCAGTCCGTAAGTGGTATCGCCGCAGCGCCAGCCGGAGAAGGCGTAGGTGTAATACGTGTCGGCGGCCTTGGCGGGCGCGGTGCCGTCAAAGCTCGGGCTTGTGCCGTAGGCTACGCCCTCGTCGATCTCGATGGGATCGTCGCCGTTCTTCCATGTGACGGTGTAGGTCGCGGGCGCGGCGGCAACAAACTGCGCTTCGCCGTCGTCGTTGAGGCTCATTTCAAAGCCCGCGCCGTTTTCGTTCACAAAGTTGTCAAGGCTGCCGTTGCCGGAAAGGCCGGAGGTGAAAACGCCTTCAGTCGGTTTAACGTCTGCATCCACGAGGGTTACGCCGAAGCTACTGTCTTCAGGAAGCGCGCCGGCAATGACGATGGGGGAGTCCGCAATTGTCAGAATATTCGCGGCAATATCCGCGGTGTTGCCGGTTACGGAGCCGCCGGAAAGGCGCAGTGCATAGTCCGGATCCATCATGTTCGAGAAAATACCGCCGGCTTGATGCGCGGTATTCTCGGTAATGACGCCGCCATTCAGCAAAACATCAGCGCCGGCGTATATGCCGCCTCCGATGCCGTTGGTACTATCGAATTCTTCATGATAAGGCGCTGTGTTACGAACAATGGAGCCTCCGTTCATTTCAAAGGTTCCGTAATGATGGTACACGCCGCCGCCGGCGCGGGCGGTATTGCCGGTGATGACCGCGCCGTCTTCCATTATAAAGGTGCTGTCACCCGTAACATACACGCCGCCGCCCAAAGTGGCAGTATTGTCGGAGATGACGCCGCCGTACATATGGAAAACGCTTTCGCTATCCACATAGACTGCGCCGCCGCTGCGTCCGGCAGCATTGCCGGAGATGGCGCCGCCGAACATTTGGAAGGTACTGCCGGTTTCGTCGCCCGTGACCTTGACCGCGCCGCCGTTACGAGAGACATTGCCGCCGGTGATCGTGCCGCCGTACATATAGACGGCGCCGTCAAAAACGTAAATTGCGCCGCCGTCACCGTCCAGGCCCGTGCCGCAGATGATGGAGCCGATGTTCGTATCATCATACAGATTGAACGTGCCGCCGACGGGCGCGATCACGGTGTTTTCCCCGGCCAGGGTCACGTTGTGCCCGTTCAGGCAAAGGTCGAGCGTATCTTCAATCATCACAAATTCCGTGAGGGTTACATCAGCCGTCAGGTAATAACTGCCGCTGTCGGGAAGAGTTGTTGTGCTCTCCCACGGCTCAAAGGTGATATCGTTGTGGGTGTGGGCGGTGCCGGTGCCGATGCCGTCGCCTGTGTCGCCTGGAGGACCGGCAAAAGCCGTGACGCTGAAGACGGACAGCGCCATGAGGATGCTCAGCAATACGCTGAGGGGTTTGCGGATGAATGTTTTTTTCATAAAGAATCCTCCTTTGCCCTTTTGGGCGAAAATAAAATCAAAAACGACCGCAGCGAAACAAAACGTCCGCTACAGCCGGTCTTTCAAAAATAACGCAAAAAGGGCGCAGTTATGCCGCTTGCTTGCTTGCTTGCTAAGGATTGTCGCAGAGCGCAGCATGAAAGTCAACCCCTCTTTCAAATTCCGAAAAATATTGTAGCACCTTTTCTTCGGTTTGTCTATAGATATTTCCCAATTTTTTATCTCAAGCAGAAATAACCGCCCCGGTGTTCGGAGCGGTTATTGCTTTCAGTTATCCAAGGTGGAAAATCTTTGTGATCAGCGCCATGAGCCATTTCAGCAGCGCCGAAACCGCAGAAAAGATTTTGCCTGCACGGTCGGTCGGATTGTCCATCTTGTCGTCGGCTTCCCAGTTTTCCGTGTCGCAGTTTTCGGTCGTCATCGGGGCGATCTCGCCGTCGGTTTCAACCTCGGGATTTGTGTAGGAATAAACGACGAACCGCGACGGCCAGCAGACATTTCCGACGGTAAGCTGCTCTTTTGCGCTCGCAATGTCATACATCAGACGCAGCTCCCAGTCGGACCAGTTGGAGTGGCTCGAGCCCTTGATGAACCAGGTGCTTTCCGGGAACAAGCAGGTGGAAGCGTCCACCTGTCCGTCCGGCGAAAGGTAATCGCCAAAGCCTGAGGCTCTGCGCTCGGCAAGGTAGGACGCGGGCAGATCCTGATACAGCGTGCCCGTGGTTGCGCCAAAGGACGAGCGACGGACCGAAGCAAACTGGTCGGAGACGGCGTCGCTGCTTTCGCAGATGGGCAACAGCTGGAATCCGTATTTGGAGATCGCGCCGAAATGCACGCCGTTTGCAACGGTCTGCTTCAGGATCTCAGGCACTCTCTGGCGCACCGTGACGTCGTAACGGTCAAGCTTCGCGATCAGCCCGGCATACTTGGTGCGCTTTTCGCTGCCCTCGGGACCGAAAACATACTGCTTCGCAGTTTCGTAATCTTCGGGCGTGACACTGGCCCAATAGTTCGGCCAGGTATAGATCGTCGACAGCGCAAGCGCGCTCGTCACACCCTCCACCATCGTGTAATAAAGGGTCTTCTTTCCCGTTTCGTCGATCAAATCGAAGATGCCATCACGTTCAAGCATTTCCATTGTCACGTTGACAAAGTCATCCACCTGAAACAGGCCGATGGCGGAGCTGTCGAGCAAAAGGCGGTTGACAGCGGCGGCGTTGATGTTGAACTTGCCGCTGATGGCCTCGCTGAGGATCTCCGCGCCGCCGACAACACTTCCGTCATAAGCAACGCCCCGGATGTGTTGTGCCGCGTGTTCGGGATAGACCGCAAGATAGGCCGTGACAACGTTGGTGCCAAGGCAGCTTGCAAGGATGCCCGCCTGTTCGCACCCTGTCGCTTCCAGAATATCGTCGATGTACGATTTGAATTCCGCCGCCGATTCGATCGGGTCGAGCCGCCAGTCGTAGTGGAACCAGTATCTGTCATGCGTGTAGTATTTTTCGCCGGTCTCCGTCCGCCAGAATTTGTCGGTGTGGCGGTCGTATTCCGAGGCGGCAATTTTATCCGGGTGCAGGCCGCTGCCATACTGCGGGTTTCCGTCGGGATCCAGCAGGGATCTTTCGAACAGTTTGCCGATCTCCGTTTGCAGGCTGCGATAAAACGGATCCCAGTCGCCGTGCAGCAGACCGTTGATCAAAAGCGGCATCGTCAGGTTGACGATGGACTCGATCGTCGCCGGATCTTTCAGCGTATCGACATCCACTTTTTCCGCCATCGTGAGGGCGTCTTTGTAGTGGAAGACCTTGTTGCCTTCTCCGTCAAAGAGCATTTCACCGTCGCCGGAAATGCGGATAAGAGGAATATCACTGTGGCTTTGCGAGATCCAGGTGGTATCCTTCGCAAACACGGTTGCCGAAAGGCCGGCAAGTAATGTAAAAACTAGAAGAAGCGAAACCACCTTTTGCATGATGTGTTTCATCATCATCCCTCCTGTAAACCATTTGAAGTCATTATTTCTATTATACGCAAAAACACAAAGGAAGTCAAGCATTTTCGGACAAACGAGCACCGCCCCGGGGTTCGCGACGGTGCAATTGTTTACACCGCATCCGTCACGGTCGTGGACCAAAGCTTCAGCGACAGCCGAACCACCGTTTTGCCCGCCACGGGCGAAAGTGCCGACGGAAAGGCGGGCAAGGACCGCTTCCTGAGCGCCTTTTTTGCGTGGCTGATCGAATTAATTCAGATGATTACGCGCTGGTTCACTAAATAAAGAATAAGCTGTCAGAAACAGGAATCTGTCAAAACTCATGCACGAAAAGAAGACACGTTTGATCCCCTTCATCTCCATTAGAAAAAGGCATCTGTTGAAAAGCAGGTGCCTTTCATCATTTCTTTTGTTGATTTGGCGATTGAACATGAACTGGCTGATCCCGATTCCGTGCATGAGATTCTGGAACGGGCGTATGGGAAGATGCGGAAGAAGCTGATTAT
>CACYHA010000042.1 GCA_902774035.1 Oscillospiraceae bacterium
GCGGCAAGTGCCGCGCGGTCCCGCCGCCGCCTTTCTGCGCAGCGAAGCTGCGCAAAAAAAAACAGGGCGCAACGCGCCCTGCCAACTGTCCACTGTTCACTGTCCACTATTAATTTTCAATTTTCAATTTTCAATTACATATACCTCTTCGCCCACTCGAGCATCTTTTCCAGCAGTTCGTCCTGCATCTTCTGCGGCGCACGGGAAAGGAAGTGCGGCTGACCCTCAAAGGTGAGCAGCTCGCAGGGCACGCCGTTTGCAAGGAGCTTCTCCTTGAGATTCACGGAGTTCTCGTAGGGCACGACGTTGTCCGCGTTGCCGTGGGCAAGCAGGGTCGGCGGCACGTCGGGCGTCACATGGTCGATGGGGTTGATGGCGGCAACGGCGGCGCGGCCTTCCGGCGTGTCGATCGTGCGGTCGGTGATGTTTTCTCCGGTCAGGCAGGTCAGAAGGGTGGAACGCCATTTTTCAATCGAGGTTTTGCCGTCCTTTTCCAGCCGAAGATCGGCGGGGGAGGAGAGGGCGGCGAGGAAACCGATGGGGATCGGGCAGTCCGCATGGTGGGTGTAGGCGTAGAGCAGGGCGAGATGGGAACCGGCCGAATGGCTGAACAGCAGCAGCTTGTCGGGCCGGATGCCCCGCGCGGCCAGAACCTCTTTGAGAACGCCGATCGCCGTGTGGATCTCGTCGACCATGGTCTGCGCCGTGGCTTTGTTCAGCGTTTTGCTGTAATCCACGGTCACGCCGACGTAGCCGAGTTTTGCCGCCTTTTTTGCGTACTTGGTGAACATGGTCTGGTCGCCGGACATCCAGGCGCCGCCGTGCACGGCCAGCACCACGTCCTGCTTTTCGCCGATCTTCTGCGGCAGATAGATGTCCATGTAGTTGCACTGCGCTTCGGCGTAATGCACGCGGATGCCGCCGTCCGTGAGGTCGGCCGGCTTTTTGATGTTGTATTTGATGCCGAGAAAGAACGAGGTGACCGCCAGAACGACGGCAACGATTTTTTGATACATCGGGATTCCTCCTGCGTGTTATGGCTTTGGGGTGGAAGCTTTGTCGTAGGCGTCGAGAAAGCTGTGGGCGACCCCGTTTTGCCGGTAGCCCAGCACGGTGTCGAGAAAGACGTTTTCCATGCTGCTGAAGATGTTGGCCTCCACCCGGGGATTCGTTTTGTGCAGCGCGGCGATGAGCGCCTTGACCTCCTGCCGCTTGGAAGTCTCGGGATGCACGGCCGTTTCCGCGGTGAATTTGCAGGCGCACTGCAGAAAGCGCAGATTGTGGAAATCGCGCCAGGCCTTGATCTCCTCTTCCCGGATGAGATACATCGGGCGGATCAGCTCCATGCCCGGAAAGTTCGTGCTGTGCAGCTTCGGCGGCATGGACTGGATCTGCCCGCCCCAGAGCATGCTCATGAGATTCGTTTCGATCACGTCGTCAAAGTGGTGGCCGAGGGCGATCTTGTTGCAGCCCAGGGACTGCGCCGTTTTGTAAAGGTGGCCGCGCCGCATCCGGGCGCAGAGATAGCACGGCGATTTTTCCACATGGAACACGAAATCGAAAATGTCGCTGCAAAACACCGTCAGCGGCACGCCGAGCGCGCGGGCGTTCTCTTCCAGCAGCGCGCGGTTTTCGTCGGCGTAGCCGGGATCCATGGCGAGAAAGACCAGCTCGAACGGGAACTTCCGGTGGCGCTGCAGCTCCTGGAACAGCTTCGCCATCAGCATGGAATCCTTGCCGCCGGAGATGCAGACGGCGACCTTGTCGTTCGGCTGCAGCAGTTCGTAGGTGACGACCGCTTTCGCAAAGGGGTTGAACAGCTTGTCCTTGAACCGCCGACGCCCCCGCAGCGCGGCCTCGGCTTCTTCCTGCAGACGGTTTCCTGTCTGCAGTTGCCAAACGCGCTGGCGCAGCGCGGTTTCGGCCTGCGCGGGATCGTTCAAAAAGGCGACGGTCTGCTCCATCGGGCAGACGCCTTTGCCGCTGCGGGCAACGATCTTTTCCGTCAGGGTGTCATATTCCACGGCGATCCCGTGCCGCTCGAGCACGTCTTTTCCACCCTGCGAGAGCACTTCGACAAAGACCGCCGCAGCGCCCAGCCGCACATACAGCAGCGCCGCCGCCTTGCCGACGATGCGGTCCGCCGCGGCGCAGCCGGAAAACGCCTGCCCGGCATCCAGAAGCTCGAGCAGGGGACGGATGCCGCGCAGATCGGAGACGGTTTCCGTTTTTCCGCGGACGACCGCCAGCGTGTGACCGCCTTCGCGCAGCAGCGTTTTTGCCCGGTCAAGCTCAGGCGTCATTGTTTTGCGCGTTTGCCACGCGGTAGACCAGCAGCGGCAGGATGATCCACTGCAGCAGCAGACCCGGAAGACCGGGCAGCAGGCTGGTCCAGATCGTTGCCGGCGCAATGGGGGAGGAGAAGACGTAAAAGCCCAGCAGGATCGCCCCTGCGCGCACGGCGCGTCCGGCGACCTGGGCAATCAGCAGCTTGCCGAGCGTCGGCATCTTCACGTTGGCCAGAAGGCCGGTGGCAAGACCGTAGACGCAAAGCTCAATCATCATGAAGGGCAGCATGGGCGCTTTCGGCATGGCGGTGAGCCAGAAGCTCACCAGCGGCGCGAGGGCGCCGGCAACGCCGCCGGCAACAGGTCCGGCAAAGAAGCCGACCGCGAAGATCGCGAAATGCATCGGCAAAAAGACTTCGCCCGGGGCGGTGCCGAGGCCGGAGACCGCGCCGAGCACGTGGAAGAGCTGCGGGATCGCGACTGCGGCCGCAACGGCGAGGATCGCGGCGATGGTTTTGGTCTTGATGGTTTTGAACACGAGGGTCGAATGCATGGCGGCTGTCATAAGTATCTTTCCTTTCTTTATGGATTGCGATTTATGTGTCAAACTGTGCGGCGCAGTCCTGCAGCAGCGACATCACGGGAAGCTGCTGGGGACACGCACTTTCGCACTGTCCGCAGGTGATGCAGTCCGAGGCTTTGCCGCTTTCCGCGGTGGCCGCGTTGTAATCCGCCTGCCCGCGCGCGAGCTGGCCGAGGGCGAGCTGTCTGTTCCTTGCGGCAAAGATGTCGGGGATGGGGATGTTTTTCGGGCAGCCCGGCGTGCAGTAGCTGCAGGCGGTGCAGGGGATGGTCTTCGCCGAACCGAGCAGTGCCTGCGCCTTGCGGATGACGTTTTGCTCCGCCTCGTCCAGCGGCCGGAACGGCGCCATGAAGGAGAGATTGTCGCGCATCTGCTCCAGATCGGACATGCCGGAGAGCACGGTGAGGATGCCGTCCAGCGACGCGGCATAGCGGATCGCCCAGGAAGCGGCGGACATTTCCGGCGCGGCGGCTTTCAAAAGCGCGGCGACGTCAGCCTGGGGCTTGGCGAGGGCGCCGCCTTTGACCGGCTCCATCACGACGATGGATTTTCCGTGACGCCGGGCGATCTCGTAGCACTTGCGCGCGGCGACCTTTTCGCTTTCCCAGTCGGCGTAGTTGAGCTGGAGCTGGACGAATTCCGTGTCCGGGTGCTTCGTGAGCAATTCCTCGAGGATCTCCGGCGTTGCGTGGAAGGAAAACCCCCAGTGGCGGATCAGCCCCTTGGCCTTCTGCTCCTTCACAAAGTCCCAAAGGTGCCAGTCCTCGTATAAATGATAGGTTTTCGGCTGCAGGGCGTGGAGAAGATAGTAGTCGAAATAGCCTGCGCCTGTGCGTTCAAGGCTGGTGAAAAACTGCTGCTTCGCGCTCTGCTCGTCCGTGGGGCCCATCCAGGCGTTCAGCTTTGTGCAAAGGGTAAAGCTGCTGCGGTCGTGGCGTTCGACCAGCGCCTTGCAGGCGGCTTCTTCGCTTTTGCCGTTGTCGTAGACGTAGGCCGTGTCAAAATAGGTCTGCCCGGCGGCCAGAAACAGATCGACCATCTCTTTGACCTGTTCGAGATCGATCTCGCCGTTTTCCAGCTTCGGCAGACGCATCAGGCCGAACCCGAGCTTCGGGGTGGCCTCGCCGAAGTACCGTTCCAAAGGATCACCTCGCATTTCATGTAGTTTAATTATATTATACCATAATTTGCGGGAGAATCAAGAGATAATGGAGAATTAAAACCGTTGTCCGTCAGCGGTCAGGGAACAGGGATTCTTTCTCGTTCGCTTTTAAAAAATCGTGAAAGGAAACTGCTAAAGCCTTCCCACACCTCACCCACCGACATCCGCCGGTCCCCCCCTCCCCGCCTGCAGGGAGGGCTTCGTGCGTTCGCTTTTAAAAAATCGTGAAAGGAAACTGCTAAAGCCTTCCCCATTTCATTGGGGAAGTCGCAGAAGAAAGACTCCGGCGGAGCGTTTCTTCGTTGCGATACGATTCTCTTGTCGCGGCAGCGGCAAGACACCATAAAGAGTCATCGCGCGGCGAACACTGCGGTAAAGGAGCGCATAAATTGCGCGATGACGGAAGAGGTAATATCGCGGC
>CACYHA010000043.1 GCA_902774035.1 Oscillospiraceae bacterium
TGGCGGCCGGTGTTTCCGACAGCTCGGAGGATAACTGGGCCAGCCGCGTGTATGCGCATAAGGATATTCTGGACGTCACCGATGAAGACGGCGACGTGGCCACCAAAGCCCTTGAGGCGCTCGACCGGCAGTATCTGAGCGACGCCGAACGGCTGGTCACGCAGATCCATGATTTTTCGACCAAATACCAGAACGGCATGATTCGCGCGGCGCAGAACGGCGGCGAGCTGCCGGTTGTCGACCCCGAAACAGCAACGCCGGAAGAAATGAACGAACACGGCGCCGAGCCGCTCTATATCGGGGCGCATGCAATACTCAACCAGTATCGCTACGACGACGATCAGCTTCTCGGCGACTGGCTCGTCGAGATGGGCAACCTCACGCTGAGCAACAAGGCGGAGCTGCGCAACCTGTATCCCCTGATCGCCTCCATGACCTTCGGTCAGATCATCACCACACAGTTTGTCGGCTTCCACAGCTGTGCGTTTTACCTGTACGAGCTTTCTCCTGTCGACAACGATTTCGTCAAAACGCTTCAGGACGCAAAGGACGTGTGCATGGAATATGACAACACCGACGCGATTTCCGTGTGGTCGGGCGTGGATCAGAGGATGTTCGATCAGGTCTGCGCCGTCACAGGCGACGCGCAGCGTTACACCAACCTGAAGGATACGATGGAAAACATCGTCAAGCGAAACCAGGCGATCCGCGTGCTGGAATCCGTTTCCGAGATGCTCTCGTTCTGGACAAAGATCGCAGGCGGCTTTATCGTGCTGTTGGATCTGCCGACGATGGCCATCACCGCGCTGAGCTATTTCAGTCTGATCTCCATGAGCTGGTGCTGGACGCACGGTACGCTCTTCATGATCTTTGCCTTTCTCCATTATGCATCCTTGTTCCTTGGTGTGATCAGCCTGATCGCCACGGTCGTGATCATCATCATCATGATCATTGTGGCTATCTATGACGCCTGCAAGCCGGAATGTGACGATTTGGAATACACGTCGATCCCAACGGTCACGATGGATCTGAGCATTGACGGCGACGGAGGCTCCAAAAGCGGTCTGATGCGGTATGACCTGATCCAGAGCCCGGACGGCAAGGGCGACCTGAACGCGTATAACGGCAAGCAGTGGAACGCGCTGTACAGCTCGCAGAACGCCGACGCGGGCAAGCCGATCGAGGTTGTCGACGGCAAAGCGCCGTTCATCGTGCGGTATAACGACGGCGAAAATCCGGCGGGCTACAAGGCGGCCAAGAATTTTGACGAGATCTATGCCGCCAACCTTAACGCGAACATACGCGAGAAAAACGCGCCGTCCGTCTTCCTGTTCTACGCCTGCAAGGGCGAAAGCGCGGACACCTCCGAGGTAAAGGAAGAGGATCTGCCGCAGGAGAACGTGCCGCAAACGGTCGACCCCAACGAAAAGCACCTCTATGTGGCTTCGCTCTTTATGATCTGTGAAGACAGCGAAACGATCGCTAAAGCCAAACTGACGCAGCAGGGCTATCAGGTCATCGACGTCAACCTGTCGCCCCACATTACCAAACCGGACAGCTCCGCCAATACCTACACCTACCTCGGCTTCACGGTCACGACCAACCCCGACGCGGCGGTCACGGATATCCGCATGGCCAAGTTCCAGTCAACGAACCGCGCGGTCACGTACGGAACGGCAAAATACACGGCCGCCGGTTATGACGCGCGCGGCAACTCGATCTGCTACAGCAAGGATTCCAGCGTCGGCTCGGCGGTCCTTGCCGGGAGTCTGCGTGTCGTCAACAGCATTGCCGAAGGAAAAGAAGGCAGCGAACCGGTCGCCTATTTCGGCGGCACTGCCTACAATTTTGACGCCTGCGAATCGGAACGCAGGTGGAACTTCGCCAAATACATTTTCTTCCGACAGGCGGAACAATACACGTCGGGCACAGAATATATCGCCGGTCTGTTTTTCGTCAGCGGCTATGACATTAAGCACAGCGATTTGGTGGACGGCAGCTGGAAGCTTTCGGACTACGCAGAGAGATTGGGCGGAAAACTGCTCGGCGACGCCGACCTCACGAAAGGCAGAGCATGGTATTTCCTGAACTCCCGCAATACGAGCACCGCGACGTATCTGTGTTACACCACCACCTACAACCCGAAGCGCGCGCTCTATGACGTGCAGTTTTATGCGGGCACGCCCCGGATGAAGAACTTTGTGACCACGCTGACGGCGTATACGGGCAACAAAGAATCCAACTACGCGCAGACGGGCTACGGGATCACGTCCGTCTTTATGCAGGAGCTGAAGGAACTGGGCGGACACGATACCTGCCATTACGAGCTGAACAACTACGACGATTATTCCGTTTACTCGGGCAACAGTCTGCGGTATTACGATCATTACGTCGATAACATCATCCCCGGCGTAACATGGCAGTCGACCACCACCCAGCCCCGTATGCTCTACGCCTGCGGCTGTAAGCAGGGCTACGAGCCGCTGAAGGTCGGCGATCTGGTGCTCAGCAGCGGCGATGCGCCCGCAGGCTTCGTCTCCGTTCAGGATCTGAAAACGCCTTATGAAACCGAGCCGCTCAATCTCGCGTATTACTATCACGAAAAAAGCGACGAATGCACCCCTGCTTATCTTTACATCAACCGCGCCGCTCCCGTGAGAGGGAGGTTCGTCGCTTCCGTCAAGGTCGCAACGTACAACCCCGATCAATCATGGGAAAGCGCTGAGCGCGAAGCGAACGACGACTTCTCTCAGGATCTCTGTTATATCTCGCTGATCGGCTCTTCGTCGGAGGTTCTGCTCAATCAGAACCTTGCGCTCTTCCCCGACCAGGCGTGGTATAACTTCGCAAGCGAGGCCAGCTACAGAAACAGAAGCGACGCCGATTACGGTGACGATTCGGTTTTCGGCGCCCTCCAGTACAACTCCAGGGCGGCCTATCTCGGCGTAACCTACACCGACAACCCGGCCAAAGCTTTGCACGGCATCATCCGGTTGAAAGCGCAGGACGGCGTGAAACCGACGGAGACCATGACGGTCAACGGCGCCAAGTATTCGCTTGTGCAGAACGTCGCCGCGCAGGATCCGGTGCCGGTCTATTCGCCGACGATGCAGGCGTACTACCTGTATTCCACCACCAGCTCGGGCGGCAGCTCCACCGGCGACCCGATCACGGAGATCAACGTTTCCGATAAGATCTTTGAGCCGGGCATGTCGACCGTGCTGACGGTGACAAAGGGCGACACCGCGGCAAAGAAGGATTTCTACGGTAATGTCACGGAAGCTGCACAGTACGCGCTCCCCTACGGCGACACCAACGACAGCCTGTATCTGCACGTGAAAACGAACACGAGCCTGACGGGAATCGACAGCTTCTTTGTGGGCACCGGCGACACGGAAGACGCGGCGATGGCCGATTTACTCACCCAGGGCGCAACGAGCTTCCTTCCGCTGAACCTGAACAAAGGCGCGGCGACCGATGCTTGCGTTCTCATCGGCTACCATGTTTACAACCCCGATTACGTCAACACCAAAAGGACGAAGTATTACATGGAGAGCGCGGTGAAGGATCTGTACGTTTACGTCGGTAGCGACCCGCAGAAGCGCCTGACGATCGACAAACGCAAGTACACGCTGTGCAGTGATCGCGACCTCAATTACGGCACAGGCGGCACGCCGATGTATCTCTACCAGACGACGGCACTCATCAACGATAAGGACAAACAGGATGCGTCCTATATCACGGCTGTCAGCGCGGCGCAGTTCGACCGCGTGCCGGCGGATATTTCCGAAATCAGATGGGAAAACCTTCTGACGACCGAAAACAAGCGCATCAACATGAACGATGGCCTGAACAGCGGCGTGAGAGGTTACGACCCAACGGACGACGAACAGCATCTGGTCGATTCCAGGCTCTACGTGTTTGTCCACCGCAACGATAACTACGTCAAGCCCGAAGCGGTCATCACCGGCGGGTATTCCACGGATACCACCACCTTCGGCGACGTGGTGCTGAACAAATAAATGAAACTGTGTTATCCCTGCAATTTTAACCAAAAGTGTTCCATTGCAGGGATAACTTTTTCTCTGCATCCTTTATGTATCAACGGCTTCGGCAGTATTTAACGATGAAGTTTCATGAGACACGAAATGTCAAAACAGCTTCATTTTAAAGACAAAATACGGAAAAACCTTCTTTTCGAACCGAAAGTGTATTATTACGATTTCGCGCTTTCGTTGATACGCTTGAAGTACGCTGCTTCGTACGCATCGGGTGTACGATAACGAAGCAGAGAGTGAGGGCGTTTTGTGTTGTAGAAAAGCATTATTGCAAAGCCAGATTTATTCATGCAAATCCAGCGTGATTATAAATGCAAAGTTTGCAAATATATTGCAAAGTTTTGCGTAAAAGGTTGCATTTGTATCCATATTACAAAACCTTGCCAC
>CACYHA010000044.1 GCA_902774035.1 Oscillospiraceae bacterium
GACGGAAGAGGTAATATCGCGGCGCAGCCGTCACCACGCAAGCCTTCCCCATTTCAATGGGGAAGGGGGACCGCTCGCCGAAGGCGAGTGGTGGATGAGGCGGGGAACCTATCAATCAACCTGCATCTTGCCATAAATCTCTGCCGCTTCGAATCATCATCTGCCGCAGCTTCTACTTTTCAGCTTCGGAGCCTCCGGCGGGTCCATTCTTTCTCTTTGTCTTGTCAAAGTGAAAGAATAGACGAAGAAAGAGAAAGCCGCTTTGCGCGTATATTGACGTGATCCCGTGCAAAAATCGGAAAAACTCGCGCTTCATGCCCCGCCAGTGGTCTCATTTATCTTCGTGTTTGCAAATACGCGGCTTCACCGAACGCTTTTCAACCCAAAGCACAAGTGTCACGCTGCAAACCCACATCTCACGCTGCGTAAAGGCGTTCTTGGGCGAAAGCAAACATTCCAAACAGAGTTTCCCGTATGGTTGCACAAAAAATCCCCGCCCATTCCGTTTGTCAGCGGTAGGCGAAATGACAGACGGCTTGCGCGGTTGGGATATGAGCTGGCCCGAAGCGAAGAAAGTTGTTCTGTTGAGAAAGCATCATTCCGCAGCAACGCGCAAACGGCTGTCCTTCTTTCGCCGTACCGGAACCCAAGCGGTTTCTCTTTCTTCGTCTATTCTTTCTCTTTGACAAGACAAAGAGCTTTCTTCGTCTATTCTTTCTCTTTGACAAGACAAAGAGAAAGAATGGACCCGCCGGAGGCTCCGAAGCGTGAAAGCACAAAACACGGCTGATGATAAGTCGAAGCTGATGAAAATATAGAAAGATGCTGGTTGATTGTTAGGTTCCCGACCCCTTCCACCACTCGCCTTCGGAGAGGGGGAATCGGCGGATGCCGGTGGGTGAGGTGTGGACGCCTTTCCTGATTCGCTTTTTCCGCAGCGTGAAAGAATCCCCTTTCGCTGCCCGCTAACCCTCCCCCTTCCTTTTCGCGTGTTTCTTCCTCGAGCGAAGCTGTCGGCGGAACAGCAGACTCGTCAACGCCTGCTTGTCGTAGGGGATCAGCGGGTAGAGATAGGTGTAACCGTCAAGGGTGCGCGTGCAGGCGATGAGCAAAAGGACCAGCACCACGCCGGCGACGAAGCCCCAGGTGTCGAACAAAAAAGTCAGCGTCAGAATCAGCATCCGGCAGCGCTTGACGGCAAAGCCCAGCTCATAGCTTGTCTGCGTGAAATTGGAGATCGCCGAAAACGCCATGAACAGCACGACCTCCGGCACAAAGATCCCCGAGGAGACGCCGAACTCGCCGAGCACCAGCGCACCCACCACGGCGAAGGAGTTGCTCAGTGCGCTTGGCGTGTTGAGAGAGGCGAGGCGCAGGGTGTTGATGATGAACTCCGACACCACGAGCTGCAAAAAGATCGAAACGCCGTTGGGCTTGTTGACAAAGATAAAGTAGGTCCATTCGGGAAGCTCGGCCTCATGGAGCTGCAGCAGATACCACACCGGCACGAACATCATGGACAAAAAGAAGATGAAGGAGCGCAGGTGGCGAAAATAAGTGCCGAGCAGGGGCGGAAAACAGTAGTCGTTGGTGTCCTGGATATAGTCAAAGATGCCGGTGGGAACGATCATCGCGTCCGGCGAGCCGTCCACCAGGATGAGAATGTTGCCGCTGTTCAGGCAGGCGGCGGCCGTGTCCGGGCGTTCGGTGTAACGGAAGCGGGGGAAGGGGTTCCAGGGCTGGTCGGGGAGCAGGCATTCCCGCAGGCTTTCCTGCCCCATGGTCAGGCTCGGCACATCGATCTCGCGCAGGCGTTCGTCCACCCGGGCGAGCTGCTTCGGGTTTGCAAGGTCGGCAAGGTAGCACACCACGACGTCGGTTTTGGAGCTGCAGCCGATCTGGTAGCGCTTGAAGGTGAGCTGGACGTTGCGGATGCGCCGGCGGATGAGGGCGATGTTGCTGAGCACGGTCTCCAGAAAGCCTTCGTGGGAGCCGCGCAGCAGCCGGTCGTTGTCCGGTTCCTTCATCGCCCGCGCGGGGTAGGTGCGCGGATCGAGGACGATGGCCTTGTCGAAGCCCTCCGCCAGCATACCCACCGCGCCGGAGAGTACCGCCGTTCCGAAGGCCTCGAGGTCCTCCTGCAGGCTCGCCTGACTGTAGGTCACATAGGTGTCCATAAACGCCCGGGCGCAGGAAATGTCCCGCATTTGCTTCTCGGAAAGGCCGCTGAAAAACTCCAGCAGCCGCTCGAGCACGTCGTCCTTGACCAACTCTTCCACACAGTAAAAGATCGCCCGCCGTCCGCCGATGCGCAGACGTTTGACCGTCAAATCAAAGCTCTCGTGGACGCGCAGGTAGGTGTTCACCGTTGCCGCCGCTTCCTCAAACTCCAGCGCAAACACATTCGTATCCAGCTTGACCCCTCCCTGAATTCATCGGTTGCCATGGGCTTAGTTTAACCGCCCGCGCAAGGATTATGCAAGTGAGAGCGGAGCTGTCGGCTGTCGGCGGTTCGCAGTTGGCGGTTAGTGGTTAGCTGTCAGGGAACAGGGATTCTTTCACGTTCGCTTTTACAGAAACGTGAAGGGAAACTGCTGAAGCCTTCCCACCTCATCCACCGGCATTCGCCGGTCCCCCTTCCCCTTGCCAAGGGGAAGGCTTCGTGCGTTCGCTTTTACAGAAACGTGAAGGGAAACTGCTGAAGCCTTCCCTATTTCAATGGGGAATGGGGACCGCTCGCCGAAGGCGAGTGGTGGAAGGGGTCGGGAACGTAATAATCAACTTGCATCTGTCTATAAATCTATTTATGATATTCCTGCCGCTTCGAATCATCATCTGCCGCAGCCTTTGCTTTCACATTTCGGAGCCTCCGGCGGATCCATTCTTTCTCTTTGTCTTGTCAAAGAGAAAGAATGGACGAAGAAAGAGAAAGCCGCTTTGCGCGTATATTGACGTGATCCCGTGCAAAAATCGGAAAAACTCGCGCTTCATGCCCCGACGGTGATCTCATTTATCTTCGTGTTTGCAAATGCGCGGTTTCACCGAACGCTTTTCAACCCAAAGCACAAATGTCGCGCCGCAAATTCACATCTCACGCGTTTTCACAAAGAATCCCAGCCCATTCTGTACGCCTACGGTAGGCGAAATGACAGACGGCTTGCGCGGCAGAGGTAAGAGCAGACCCGGAGTGAAAAAGGGTGTATCGTTAAGAAAGCGTTGATCCGCAGCAACGCGCAAACGGCTGTCCTTCTTTCGCCGTACCGGAACCCAAGCGGTTTCTCTTTCTTCGTCTGTTCTTTCTCTTTGACAAGACAAAGAGAAAGAATGAACCCGCCGGAGGCACCGAAGCGTGAAAGCAAAGGCTGCGGAGGATGATGATTCGAAGCGGTAGGGATTTATGGCAAGATGCTGGTTAATTTTCAGGTTCCCGGCCTCATCCACCACTCGCCTTCGGCGAGCGGTCCTCTTGAAGGTGTCTTGCCGCTGCCGCGTCAAGATGATATCGCAACGAAGAAACGCTGGTGTCTTGCCGCTGCCGCGTCAAGATGATATCGCAACGAAGAAACGCTCCACGGGAGCCTTTCTTCTGCGACTTCCCCGTGCTACGGGGAAGGCATCACACGTTCGCTTTTATAGAAACGTGAAAGGAAACCGAAGAGCCTTCCCCGCTGGCGGGGAAGGTGGCAGCCGGAGGCTGACGGATGAGGCAAGAAGCGGCGCAGCCGCCACCACGCAAGCCTTCCCCGTCGTGACGAAGGAACGACAGCATGGGGAAGGCTTCAGCAGTTTTCCTTCACGTTCCTGTAAAAGCAACACACTGCCCACTGTCCGCTGTTTTCCCCTTCCATTTTTAATTTTCAACTTTCAATTTTCAATTTTCAACTTTCCCCTTGCCCTTTGTCATAATCTGTGCTATAATAAACTAATTCTAAAATGAGGTAGTTTACGCATGAAGATCATCGGTATCGACCCCGGCTATGCCATCGTCGGTTACGGCGTGGTGGAATACCGCGCAAATCGCTTCGCCGTGCTTGATTACGGCGCGATCACCACCGAGGCCGGGGTACCCTTCAACCGGCGGCTGGAGATCATTTTTGACGCGCTGACGGCGCTGCTGGAACAGCACCGGCCCGACGCCATGAGCGTGGAAAAAGTCTTCTACAACAACAACGCCAAAACGGTCATCGACGTCAGCCAGGCCCGCGGCGTACTCATGCTCGCGGCGCAAAAATGCCGCGTGCCCGTGTTTGAATATACGCCTTTGCAGGTCAAGCAGAGCGTGGTCGGTTACGGCCGCGCCGAAAAAAAGCAAATCCAGGAAATGACAAAGCGCATTTTGAATCTCGATTCCGTGCCGAAGCCCGACGACACCGCGGACGCGCTGGCCATGGCGATCTGCCACGCGCACACCGGCGCTTCCCAGCTCGGCGGCGGCAGAACGCTGCGCATCAAGGAGGGGATCTGACCATGTTTTACAGCCTGACGGGAACCGTGATCTATTCCGATCTGAACTCCGTCGCCCTTTCCTGCGGCGGCGTGGGGTTTCGCTGCCAGACAACGACCAACACGCTGCGCGACGTGGAAAACGGCAGGGAACTGACCTTGTTCACCTATCTCAACGTCCGCGAGGACGCGCTGGATCTTTTCGGCTTTTCGAGCGTCTATGAGCTTGACTGGTTCAAGCTGCTCATCTCCGTCACGGGCGTCGGCCCGAAGGCGGCGCTGGCCATCCTCTCGGAGCTTGTTCCGGAAAAGCTGGCCATGAGCATCTCCGCCGGAGATGTGAAAGCCATCACCCGGGCGCAGGGCGTTGGGCCGAAGCTCGCCCAGCGCGTGATCCTCGAACTCAAGGACAAGGCGAAATCCGCCCTTTCCGGCGCGGAGGACGCGGCGGACTACGCGGATATCGCGGACGCCGCCGAACAGCCGAACAGTCAGGAGGCCATCGCCGCGCTGACCATGTTGGGCTACAGCAAGACCGAGGCGAGCGCCGCGGTCGCAAAGCTGGATCGGTCGCTGCCCACGCAAACGCTGATCAAACAGGCGCTCAAACTCCTTTCAAGGCAGGTGTAACCTATGGCGGAAGCATTTGAAGAACGCTATGTCAGCGCGGAATTCACTTCCCGCGACAACGAGATCGAAGCCTCCCTGCGTCCGCGGGTGATGAGCGAATACATCGGTCAGGACAAGGTCAAGGAAAACCTCGAGATCTACATCCGGGCGGCGATCGGCCGCGGCGAAAGCCTCGACCATGTGCTGCTTTACGGCCCGCCGGGCCTCGGAAAAACGACCCTCGCCGGCATCATCGCCAACGAGATGAA
Source organism: Oscillospiraceae bacterium (assembly GCA_902774035.1). Taxonomy (GTDB): domain Bacteria; phylum Bacillota; class Clostridia; order Oscillospirales; family Acutalibacteraceae; genus UBA6857. Next base: position 5,322 of record CACYHA010000044.1, read on the forward strand.
CGTGAACCTGCGCGTCACGAGCGGCCCCGCGATCGAAAAGCAGGGCGACCTTGCGGCGCTGCTGACGAATCTCAACGAGGGCGACGTGCTGTTCATCGACGAGATCCACCGCCTGAACCGCTCCGTGGAGGAGGTGCTCTATCCGGCGATGGAGGACAACGCGCTGGACATCATCATCGGCAAGGGTCCCTCGGCGCGTTCGATCCGGCTGGATCTGCCGAAGTTCACCCTTGTGGGCGCAACGACCCGCGCCGGCCAGCTTTCCGCGCCGCTGCGCGACCGTTTCGGCGTGGTGCTGCGGCTGGAGATGTACACCCCGGAGCAGCTCGCGCAGATCGTGACCCGCTCGGCCGGGATCCTCGGCATCGAGATCGAGCCCTACGGCGCGCTGGAGATCGCGGCGCGCTCCCGCGGCACACCGCGTATCGCCAACCGTCTGCTCAAACGCGCCCGCGATTTTGCCGATGTAATGGGCGACGGCGTGATCACGGAAGAGACCGCCGACCTCGCCCTGAAGCGCATGGAGATCGACGAGCTCGGCCTGGACGCGATCGACCGCAGGCTGCTGACCGCCATGATCCGCGGCTACAACGGCGGCCCGGTGGGACTGGATACCATTGCCGCCGCCATCGGGGAAGAAGCCGTCACCATCGAGGACGTGTATGAACCCTATCTCATGCAGATCGGCTTCCTCGGCCGCACGCCCCGCGGCCGCGTGGTGACTCCGGCGGCGTATGAGCACCTCGGGCTTCCCGTGCCGGGAGACTCAAAACAGCAGGTGCTGTTTTGAGAATTTGCAATTCGCAATTCGCAATTCGCAATGAAAGGGGCGCCGACTCCTCTCGACGATCAGGAAAGCAGGTAACGATATGTCCTTTTTCAATTGGCTCACATCCGTATTTTTAAGCATTTCTCTGTTTTTCTCGTCCGTTTTCGGCTTTTTCTCCGGCGTGCAGCGCAAAACGGAGGACCCGCCGGAGCAGCCCGCAGAGGTTCGCACGGAACAGATCCGCGGCGTCTGCCACCCCAACGAGGATTACACCTTGATCAAAGACCTCGGCCTGGGCTGGGTGCGCTTCGATATCCCCTATCCCTATCAGGCGGACGGGAGTCTGAGCGAAAAGTACATCGCGTTCAAAAACCGGGCGCGCGGCTACGCGCAGCAGGGGATCAAGGTTCTGGCGATCACGCCTTATCCCAAGTATTATTTCAACGTCGGCGGGTTTGACCCCTCGGCTGACGAAAACGCGGAGCGAACAAAAGAGATCGCCAGGTTTCTGTGCAGCGATTTGCGCGACGTCGTCGGCGGTCTGCAGATCACCAACGAAATGGGCGTCGCTTCGTTTACCGCGCCGCTGACGCTGGAGCAGGCCGCGAAATTCATCGGCGTGCAGGCGCAGGCGCTCAGCGAGGTCAAAGGGGATTTGCCCGTCGGCTACAATGCCGCCGGCGTCGGCGAAAGGCTGCACAGGCTCATGCAGCCGTATCTGCCCTGCATGGATTACGTCGGCGTGGATTACTACGCCGGCACGCTGAGCGACGGCGGGCTTGACGACTACGCTTCGGTGATCGAACGTGTTCACGGTCTGACGGGAAAACCCGTCCTGCTGGCAGAGTTCGGTTTTTCGAGCGCGGGCGAACCGAAAAGCGCGGAGGAACACGCAGAAATTCTGGCGCAGTACGGCTATGCTTCCCCGGAAGCGGCGCGGGACGACATTGAAAACTTTGTTGCAAAGCTGCCGAACACGATGAAAGCATACATTTACAGCCAATATCCCGACCCCGCAGCCTGGGGAGACGCGGTGTTCGGTGACCTTGCAGCGCATTTTTACGGCGAGCTTGACCATACGCTTCCCGGAATTCCGCACACGCCTCGGGGACAGGCGGAGTTTTACCATCAGCTTTTGCCGCGCCTGAAGCAGATCGACTGCCTTGCCGGATTTTTCATCTTCTGCTGGCAGGACGGCGGAGCCTGCAAGCTCTGCGGGAAGACGGACTGTCCCTATAAGTCCGCGTGGGGGATTACGGACATAAACGGCGAGCCAAAGCCGGCATATTATGCCGTTCGGGAAGCGCTTGCAGCGTAACGGCGACCCTGCGCCCCACCTCATCACCTTCCGCAACTTTCACTTTCACATTTCGAAGCCTCCGGCGGGTCCATTCTTTCTCTTTGTCTTGTCAAAGAGAAAGAATAGACGAAGAAAGAGAAACCGCTTGGGTTCCGGTACGGCGAAAGAAGGAC
>CACYHA010000045.1 GCA_902774035.1 Oscillospiraceae bacterium
CTCCGGATATGTCATGCGGCAGGAACTGGTTGTTTTACATACAGGAATGAACAAGGTGACGGGATTCCTGCTGTTTGTGCTTCCGATGACGGTTTCATTGATTGATTTGAAATACAGCGGAGCGTTTGTCAGCGCTGTGGCGACATTCGCGGCAATACAGGAAGGGCATTATATAAGGACAGGAAAATGTGACGTCGATAATAACAAATAAGAAGCAAAAAGACACAATTAAGACAATACAATAGGAAAAGGAGTGCAGGAACGTGGAAGTTAACATCAGCCCGGAAGAACTGGAAAAGATGCTGGAAAAGGCAAAGAGAGACTGGCAGGAACAGCTGGACAAGATGACGCCGGAGGAACGCGAGCAGGCGATGGCGAAGGCGCAGAAGCTGGTCGAAGAGGACGCCGCCCGGATGCAGAAGTTGATCGACGACGCGGCAGAGCTGTCAAAATGAAACACATCCTCATCATTTACACCGGCGGAACCATCGGCATGGTGCGCACGCCCAACGGCTACGCGCCGCAGGACGGGTACTTCCGCGCCGCGCTGGGCGCGATCCCCGCGCTCGCTTCCGACGAGATGCCGCGCTGGGAGCTGTACGAGATGTCGCCGCTGCTGGATTCGTCCAACATGACGGTTAACGAGTGGAACAAGATCGCGCGGCTCATCGCGGACAACTACGACGCCTACGACGGCTTTGTCGTCCTGCACGGCACGGATACGATGGCGTACACCGCCTCGGCGCTCTCGTTCATGCTGGATGGCCTCGACAAACCCGTGGTGCTCACGGGCTCGCAGATCCCGCTGTGCGAGCTGCGCAGCGACGGGCGCGACAACATCATCACGTCCATCCTCATCGCCGCGGGCGACCGCATACATGAGGTCTGTCTCTACTTCGGCGGGAGCCTGCTGCGCGGCAACCGCGCGACCAAATACTCCGCCGATGGGTTGATCGCGTTCGTTTCGCCCAACTATCCGCCGCTGGCGGAGGCGGGCATCACCATCCGCTACAACGACGCGGCGCTGCTGCCGAGAAACGGCGGCGAACTGAAGCTTCGGCTGCTTGAAAACGTGCCCATCGGCGTCATCAAGGTCTTTCCGGGCATCCAGTTTTCGCTGTTCGAGTCCATCATGACCGAAAAACTCCGCGGCATCGTCATCGAGACCTTCGGCGCGGGCAATATCCCGGGAAACGGGGACGCGCTGCTGCCCATCATCCGCCGCGCGTTCGAGAACGGCACGGTGCTGACCGTCTGCTCCCAGTGCCCGCAGGGCGCGGTGTCGCTCGGCGCCTATGAGACGAGCAGTGCGCTCAAGCAGGCGGGCGCGGTCAGCGGGCTGGACATCACGACCGAGGCCGCCGTCGCCAAGCTTTACTATTTGTTCAGCTGCGGATACGACAAGGAGACGGTCAAGCGCGAGATGGAGCGCAGTCTGCGCGGAGAAATGACGACGTAACCAAATCAAAGGACGGCGACGCCGTCCTTTGATTTGACCGAATCGATTGCGCTCAACCGAAAGTTGCAAAATGAAAAACACCGTTGTATAATGCCGTCTTGTGCAATTCCACTTTAGGCATTTAAAGGAGAAAATCGTATGGAAAGAGAAAGACTCGGAAGCCGTTTGGGCTTCATCCTGCTCTCGGCTGGCTGCGCCATCGGCTGCGGCAATGTGTGGAAATTCCCGTGGATGACCGGCCAGTACGGCGGCGGCGGATTCGTGCTCGTGTACATCCTCTGCCTGCTGGTACTCGGTCTGCCCGTCATGACCATGGAGTTCACCGTGGGCCGCGCCGCGCAGAAGAGCCCGGTCAAGATGTTCCAGGCGCTGGAGAAGCCCGGCCAGAAATGGGGCGTCATGGGCTACATCGCCCTGCTCGGCAACGTCGCCCTGATGGCGTTCTACACCGTCGTCTGCGGCTGGATCATCAACTACTTCTGCAAGTTCCTCGTGGGGCAGAACAGTGACCTCGGCTTCGTGCCGATGATCACCAACCCCGGTCTGAACGTGACGTTCCTGGCGGTCACCGTCGTCGTTGCGTTCGTCGTCCTGAGCTTCAATCTTCAGGGCGGTCTGGAGCGCGTGACAAAGTACATGATGGTGGCGCTGCTGGTGCTGATGCTGGTGCTCGCCGGCCACAGCATCACGCTCTCCGGCGCGAAAGAGGGCCTCGCGTTCTATCTGGTGCCTGACTTCTCGAAGATCAACGGCTCCGTCATCGTCGGCGCCATGAACCAGGCGTTCTTCACCCTGTCTCTCGGCATCGGCAGCATGGCGATCTTCGGCAGCTACATCGACAAGGAGCGCGCGCTGATGGGCGAGTCCGTCAACGTCATCATCCTCGACACCCTCGTCGCGCTGCTTGCGGGCTTCATCATGTTCCCCGCCTGCTTCACCTATGGCCTTGAGCTGGACGCCGGCCCGAGCCTGCTGTTCAACACCATGGCGACCGTCTTCAACAACATGGCGGGCGGCCGTGTCTGGGGCACGCTGTTCTTCCTGTTCATGGTCTTTGCCGCCATGTCCACCGTGCTGGCCGTGTGCGAGAACATTCTCGCCATGGTCCGCGACCTCTTCGGCTGGAGCCGCCCCGTCGGCAGCCTGATCTGCGGCGTCGTCGTGTTCCTGCTGGGCCTGACCACTGCGCTGGGCTACAGCGTGTTCTCCTTCCAGCCCTTTGCGGAGGGTTCCGCCTGGCTGGACTTCTGGGATTTCATCGTCTCCACCAACTGCCTGCCCATCGGCAGCCTGGTCTTTGTCCTCTTCTGCTGCAACAAGTTCGGCTGGGGCTGGGATAACTTCGTCAAGGAAGCCAACACCGGCAAGGGCATGAAGGTGCAGGCTTGGATGAAGCCGATCTTCCAGTTCGTCGTGCCCGTGATCATCGTGGCGCTCTACGTTTACGGTCTGGCGACCTTCGGCTGGAAGTAAGCGTTCTGTCCGGCGAGAAACAAAACCGATACCAAGAAAACATCCCGCGGCGTATGCCCAATGTCAGAAAGATAATATAGCGAAGCCCTCTCGTCACATTTTTTTAGTGACGGGAGGGTTTTTTTAAAAAAAGGCTTGACAAATAGCATCTTTTGCGCGGCTCAATTTCTCAACTTGTTGAGAAATTGAGCCCTTGTGATTAGAAGTGTTCCCCAACACGAAATCTTCATAATTCTTTGAATGCTCAGATCGACAAGCTATCAGAAGTATCATGGTTCTTTCTGAAAAATCCCCAAAAAGATTTTACAAGGCGACGCAAAGTCTGCTTTCGGGATATTATCACTTTTTTGCTGTCAATGGAGGCAAAAAGCACAACAAATGAGTTGCTGGATTATTATAAATGCGTCGCTTCTCTTCCGTCTGCCTCTGCCTTGAGACAGCAGCGTGACAAAATCTTGCCGGAAGCCTTCGAGTTTCTGTTTTGGGAGTTCGCCAAGGCATTCACATCCGATAACGCTGAATACCGCGGCTACCGGCTCTTGGCTGTCGATGGCTCTGACCTCCCCATTGCCGCCGATCCTTCTGACCCTGATTGCTATTATCCCGGAACCAACGGCCAGCGGCACTATAGCTTGCTGCATTTGAACGCACTCTATGATTTGAGGCAGAAAACCTATATGGACGCCATTGTCCAGAAAAGCAGAAAAGCCAACGAGCAAAAAGCTCTGTGCAATATGATTGACCGTTCTGATATTCTCAACGCTATCCTTCTTGCCGACCGAGGATATGAGGGTTATAACTGCCTTGCGCATCTTCAGGAAAAAGGCTGGAAGTTCCTTTTTCGCATCAAGGATTCCACGGGCGGAATTGCTTCCGGTCTCGATTTGCCAGATTCGGAGGAATTTGATTTGCCGGTCTCCCTCCAACTCTCAAACAAGCAGTCAAACGCCGCAAAGCTCCTCTATTTGAACAAAAATCAGTATAGATTTTTGCCTCGTACCGTTACGTTTGATTTCCTGCCATCGAAAAGCCGAAAGGCTGATCCCATGCTCTTCTATACGCTCCATTTCCGCGTTGTCAGGTTCAGGATTTCAGAGGATTCTTTTGAAACCGTTATCACGAACCTTGATTTCCCGCCTGATGATCTCAAACAGCTCTATGCCATGCGCTGGGGCATTGAAACTGCTTTCCGTGATCTTAAGTACACGATTGGTCTGTCCGCTTTTCATTCTAAAAAAGCGGAGCACATCCTTCAAGAGATTTTTGCGAGGCTCACCATGTACAACTTTTCCGAACGTATCACCGCTTGCGTGGTTATCCGTCGAGGCAGAAAAAAGTACGCCTACCAAGCCAACTTTTCCGCCGCCGTACATATTTGCCGCAAATTTCTCCGTGAGAATGTGCATCCGCCCGATGTTGAAGCCTTGCTTGCGCGCTTTATTTTGCCTGTCCGCCCCGACAGAAAACGAACGCGTAAGCTCACCCCAAAAGGTTTCGTCAGCTTCCTCTATAGAGTAGCATAACCGCGCTGTTTTGAAAACATTTTTTCGGCGGACTTTCGTCTGCTTCCTTTTCATGCCCTTTTTCCTGTGTTTTGAGCGCCGCCCTTGCCGGACGGCGCTCAGCACTCATTTTGTCAAAGCCTATTCTGTTATCTTTCTGACATTGG
>CACYHA010000046.1 GCA_902774035.1 Oscillospiraceae bacterium
TAATAAAACTCCGCGCCCTTCAGCTAGCCGATCTTTCCGCTTTGCACCCATTCTTTCACCGTGCGTGCCACATCGGAGAACCATGTCCACATCGCCTCGGCAAAATAGACGTTCTGCTTTTTGCTGCAGTCGAGCAGCTTTTCCACATCTGCCGCGCTGATTCCCACCGGCTTTTCGCAAAGGACGGGTTTGCCATGCTCCATGGCGAGGCAGGCGTATTCCACGTGGGAGGTGTGGGGCGTGCCGATGTAGACTGCGTCCGCCCCGGGATGGAGAATCGCCGCTTCCGCCGTGTCATAGACCGCCGCGCCGTATTTTTTTGCCAGCGCTGCCGCCGTTTCCTTGTTTCTGCCAAAGACCGCGCAGATCCGATGCTCGCCGCGCGTGATGTCGGCGGCTGTTTTTTCGGCGATGTGGCCGCTGCCGATATAGACCCATTGAAACGCCATGGTTTGTTCCTCCTGCGTTATATCTTTACCATATCATACCAGTTTCTGCTGCAGAAATCAAGAAGGCCTTTTATGTTTTTATTGACACGGCGCCGGATTTGGGCTACAATGAAACCGAAAACAAAAAGGAGATTCTGCTTATGAAAAAGGTTCTGTATTTTGTGAAGGGCGTCGGCGCCCTGCTTTTGAGCGTGATCCTGGCGCTTTCTCCCGCCGCCTTTCCCCGCGTGCCCCACGCAAAAGCGCTCACTCTCGTCTGGTCCGATGAGTTCGACGGCGAAGCGCTGGACGCCGCAAAATGGCAGGGGCTGAACTGCAACGAAAACACCGAAGCGCCCGCGATCCGCAGAGGCAGTTATTGGCACACCGATTTTGCTTCTGTAAAAGACGGAAACCTGCATATCCGCACGGCCTTTTTCCCGGACGGCTACAAGGACAACGGCAAGCCGGGCTGGTATAGCTGCGGCCTTGACACGAAGGGCCTGTATGAACAGACCTACGGTTATTTTGAAACGCGCTGCATCCTTCCAAAGGGCAGCGGCCTCTGGGCGGCATTCTGGATGCAGAGCCCCGGCATGAAGCATGTGGACGGAACCGGCACGGACGGCGCGGAGATCGACGTTTTTGAAGCGCCGTACTACGGCGAACGACTCAACCGAATGGTGACTTCCAATATCCATTTTGACGGCTACGATGAGGCGCATCAGAGCAAAAAGGTCTGCAATTCCTATATTTTCATCAATAACCCCTATGAGGAATTCAACACCTACGGTGTGGAGTGGAACGAGGACGGCTACACCTTTTATGTCAACGGCATCAAAACCGGACATTCGGATTTCGGCGGCGCGTCGCGCGTGCCGGAATATCTGCTGCTTTCCGTGGAAATCGGCGGAGACGACGCTGTCCCCGGCGAAAGCTGGGCGGGAGGCCCGCTTGCCGAGGACAGTAAAGTTACCGATTTTATTGTGGACTATGTTCGCGCGTATCAGTATAAATAGCGTTTGCCTTGCCGCTTCATAAAAGCGCAAGCAGATCGTCGAGCCGCGCCGTCGCAAGGCAGACGCAGGTATCGGACGCGCCGTAATAGATCTTGACCTCGCCGTTTTCTTCCAAAAGCATGGCGCAGGGAAACAGCACATTCTGGCGAAAGCCCTCGTCGGTTTCGATCGGCAGCTCCGGCGCCATCAGCGGTTTGTCATAGACGGAAAGCACTTTGGATGGGTCGTCAAGATCCAGCAGCATCAGCCCGGTGGTGTAACGCTTTTTCCAGGTTGGTTCCCAGCCGTTCTTTCCGCGGCTGTCGTCCCTGTCGACGGCGTGGAACAGCGTCAGCCACCCCTTTTCCGTCTTGATGGGCGAAGCTGTCGGGCCGATCTTGTCGTTGACCCAGGGGACTTTTTCCGTCCCGAGCAGCAGCTTGCTGCGGCCCCAGTAGATCAGATCGGGCGAGCGGGAAAGCCAGATGTCGAACCGCTCGTTGTGGCGGCTGTAGACCGGCATGGGGCGCTCCAGGCGCACAAATTCACCGCCGATCCTTTCCGGAAACAGCACCATGTTCCGATTGTCCGGCACGCTCATGCTGATTTTTCGAAACGTCTTCAAATCGTCGGAAAGCTCGCCGATGGTGCCGCAAAGGCCGTGGCGTGTGTCCGTTGCAAGGCAGAGATAGAGCCTGCCTTCGATCTCGGCGATACGCGGATCGTAATACCGCTTGAACTCCGGGTCGTCCGAAGGAACGCCGCTGTCGAACAGGGGCGTTTCGTCAAACACCCAGCCGTCAATCCCGTTTTTGCTGCGGGCAACGCCGATGCTCGTTCCGGTGAATTTTCGGTTTTCGGTTTCATAGCGCACCTGATCGGTACCGTAATCGTTGCGGAAAACCATGATGTATTCGCCGCCGCGTTTGATAACGCCGGCGTTGAACACCAGCGAACAGGGGTAGGGGAGATCGGCGGCGGTCAGAATGGGCTGCGCTCTTTTTTTGATGCAGGGGTGCGTGGTCAGCTTCGGCAATACGGCAGGCATGGCTTTGCTCCTTTCGGTGGGTCAGGGTGTTTTCCGATGAATCATCGGTTTCTTCGCTTTTATTATAGCAAAATCCGAAAAAATTTCAAGCGTTTGCAAAAGATCCGTTTCCGTGAAAAACAATCGAAAAAAGGAGGGATCCGCGTTGTTCCTGTCCGAAAAAGATGTGAAAAGCCAACTGACAGAGCTGCTGCTCGAATGGTGCGACGCGCTCGTTCGTCTGCAGGTGCGTCTGCCCGGCTGCAAACGGCTGGACGGCGGCATCCTCTGTCCGGCCTGCGGCGCGATCCACGGCCGCTGCCACGAGGCGGTCTATCCGTTGCTGT
>CACYHA010000047.1 GCA_902774035.1 Oscillospiraceae bacterium
CGATCATGAGAACGGTCAGAAACACAGAGATTGTTTTTTTCATCATTCCAAGGCTCCTTTTTATAGTATCAAAATAACGATAGCACAGAAATGTCATAGAAATCTCATAGAAGTATTAAAAAATAATAAAGCCAAAAACGGACGGAATCCAACCGACGCGTTTGATAAATAATCGTTGACAAACGAGCAAAAGAATGGTAAACTAATTTAAACAACAAAATCAGCCCGTTGAAGGGGAGTAGCTTTTCGTCTGCAAATCAACAGCCGTCCCATAGACTGGTTTGCGGAGCATAGTACTATGTAAGCGAGACCTTTAACATAGCACAAAGCTATGTTAAGGGTCTTTTTGTTGGAACAATAAAAAGGAAGGGATTGTGCGTATGAAGTATTATCTGACACAAACCGAAGAGGTCCTTGCCGCCGTACACAGCGATGAAAACGGTCTTTCCTCCGCCGAAGCGCAAAAACGGCTGGAGGAAAACGGCAAGAACAAGCTCAAAGAGGCCGAAAAGGACAGCCTGCTCAAAAAGACGATCAAGGCGCTTGCCGACCCGATGATCATCATGCTGCTTGTGGCGGCCGCCATCCAGGCGGTGGTCGCCGTGGTGCAGGCCAAAGGCAAGTTTGAACTTTCAGAATTCGCCGACGTGCTGATCATTCTCGCTGTGGTCATCATCAACACCATCATGAGTCTCGTCCAGGAAAGCAAGGCCGAGGCAGCGATGGAGGCGCTGATGCAGATGACCGCCGCCACCTCGCACGTTTTGCGCGACGGCAAGATCGCAACAGTCAAAAGCGAAGACCTCGTTGTGGGCGACGTGGTCGTGCTGGAGGCCGGCGACGCCGTTCCGGCGGACTGCCGCATTTTGGAAAGCCACTCCATGAAAGTGGAGGAGGCCGCGCTGACAGGTGAAAGCGTGCCCGTGACCAAGCTGATCGAAACGCTCTATCTGCAAAAAGGCCAGGAAGACGTGGCGCTTGGCGACCGCAAAAACATGCTGTATTCCGGCTCCACGGTCGTCTACGGCCGCGGCAAAGCCGTTGTCACCGGCACCGGTATGGATACCGAAATGGGCAAGATCGCCGACGCGCTGAGCGAAGCGGAAGACGAACAGACCCCGCTGCAAAAGAAGATGGGCGAACTTTCCCGCTTTTTGACCAAGCTCGTCATCGGCATCAGCGTCCTCGTATTTGTGGTTGGTATTGTTGAAAAGCTGTTCACTTCGTCCGAACCGTTCTCCCTGATACTGCTCGGAGAAATTGCGTTGTCAACCTTCATCGCTGCGATCGCGCTGGCTGTGGCCGCCATCCCCGAAGGCCTGCCCGCCGTCGTGACGATCATCCTTTCCATCGGCGTCACGGCCATGTCCAAGAGACAGGCCCTCATCCGCAAGCTGACCGCCGTGGAAACGCTCGGCTGTACCCAGATCATCTGCTCTGACAAAACGGGTACTTTGACCCAGAACAAGATGACCGTCGTCGACCATTACGGCGACGACGAAGAGCTGATCGGCACCGCCATGGCGCAGTGCTGCGACGCGCATCTGGACGAAAACAACAACGCCGTGGGCGAACCGACCGAAGCCGCGCTGGTCAATTACGCCTATGCGCTCGGCCTGCCCAAGGGCAAGCTCAACGAAAAGCAGCCGCGCATCGGCGAGGCACCGTTCGATTCCGGCCGCAAGATGATGTCCACGGTTCATAAGACAGACGAAGGCTTCATCCAATATACCAAGGGCGCGCCCGATGAGATCCTCAAGAAGTGCACCCAGGCCATCATTGCCGGCAAAACCGTGCCGATGACCGACGACATCCGCAAGGATATCTTGCGGGCGAACAAAGCCATGGCCGACCGTGCGCTGCGCGTGCTTGCCGTGTCCTTGCGCCAGTATAAGAAAGAACCGGCGAGTTACGACGCCGCCGATCTGGAACAAGAGCTTGTTTTTGTCGGTCTGACCGGTATGATCGACCCGGTCCGTCCGGAGGTCAAGGCCGCCATTGAAGAATGCCGTGAGGCGGGCATCCGTCCGGTGATGATCACCGGCGACCACAAGGATACCGCCGTTGCCATCGGCAAGGAGCTCGGCATCATCCACAACCCCGAAGAAGCCATCGTGGGCGCCGAACTCGACAAGTTCACCGACGAAGAGCTTGTGGAAGAGGTCCTCAAGTATTCCGTCTATGCCCGCGTGCAGCCCGAACATAAGACCCGCATCGTCAAAGCGTGGAAGGCGCGCGGCATGGTCACCGCCATGACCGGCGACGGCGTCAACGACGCACCGTCCATCAAGAGCGCCGACATCGGCATCGGCATGGGCATCACCGGCACCGACGTGACCAAGGGCGCATCCGACATGGTGCTCGCCGACGACAACTTTGCAACCATCGTCAACGCCGTTGAGGAAGGCCGCAAGATCTACGACAACGTCTGCAAGGTGCTGCAGTTCCAGCTTTCCACCAACATGAGCGAAGTCATCATCATGTTTGTGGCGTCCATCCTCAACTTCACGATTCTGTCTCCGGTCCATCTGCTGTGGGTCAACATGGTCACCGACTCGCTGCCGGGTCTTGCGCTCGGTATGGAAAAGGCCGAAGGCAACCTGATGCGCCGCAAACCGCGCGCCACGACCGACGGCATCTTCTCCGGCGGCGCCGGTGTCGATATGGTCTGGCAGGGTGTGTACCTCGCGCTCATCGAGAATGGACAAGGGCATCTGCGCGAACGCGATCTGCATGGCGTTTCTCGCGGTCAACTTCGGCGAGATGTTCTGCGCAATCAACATGCGTTCCCGCCTGAGCTCCATCTTCTCAAAGAGTATGTTCAAGAATATGAACTGGTGGCTGATCGGCGCGTTCATCATCACATCTGCGCTGACGCTGCTGCCGATCTACGTGCCCTTCCTGCGCGACATCTTCTTCCAGGGCGACTTCCATCTGGACACGATGGAAATGCTGATCTCCTTCCTGCTCGCATTTTCCTTGGTGCCGGCATTCGAAATCGGCAAGGCGATCCACCGTGCCGTCCGCAAAAAGAAAGACGCATAACGGTCCGATCCAATCATCCAATACCGCTGCCCGCCCGGGCGGCGGTTTTTTTGCTGCAAAATACATTTGGCTCTTGCCTTGTGCCGCGGTTTCTGCTATACTGGAACCAACCCCAACAACAAGGAGGAAACCATTATGTTCCCGAAAAAACCGCCCATGGGCTTCAACACCTGGAACACCTTCGGAGAAAACATCAACGCCAAAATGATCTGCG
>CACYHA010000048.1 GCA_902774035.1 Oscillospiraceae bacterium
CCACGTCGCCGTCTTCATCGGTGACGTCCAGAATATCCTTATGCGCATACACGCGGCTGGCCCAGTTATCCTCCGAGCTGTCGGAAACACCGGCCGCCAGCAGATTATAGGACGAAGTGGTGACCGCCGCAGCCGTTTGCAGGAACAGTTTCTTCAGCATCGGCATACTGAGCTGATCGCTCACGTAATAGTCGCCGAGCTTCATGCCGAGCTCGGGGATCTTGAACATGTTGAGATACTGCTGCGCCATCTTGGCGTTGTAGCTGCCGCTCTCCACCTTCCTGCGGAATTCCTGAATGGTCTTGTATTCCTCATCGAGGAGCGAATCGAGGCCGGGATACTGCCGTTCGACCAGATCCGCATAGTCGACGGTGCTGAAGCCTGAGGTCATTTGCATCATGCGCACGTCGGTCAGGGCCGCTTCCTTATCCTCGGTGGTGGTGTAGCCGAGCACGACCGCGTCGTAACCCGAGCCCTCGTTGAGGTTGCCCTCCACGGGCGTGAAGCCGTCCGCCCGGCAGGCGGCTGTCGCGGCTTGCGCGGTTTCGCCCTGATAGATGCGCACCTCGCCCACGTACTGCGTCGGCGCGGCCTGTTTGCCGTCGATGGAGGCGCCGATCAGTTGAACCTGCGAGACAAACCCGGTAACCAGGGCAAGCGCGACGGCAAACACCGCAAACAGGACCTTAGCGGCTCCCGTTTTCACTTTGTTCATCATGCTTCTTGCCCTCCTTTCTGTGTTTTCGGAAAACCAGTACGCCGACCGTGCCGGCGATCAGAACGAACCCGCCGATGATGATCGCAGTCGAAACGTTCCTGGAAATCATCGAAGCAAACAGAGGCGTTGCGACCTCTTTGGTGTCGGCCATCGAAAAACCGCGCGAGCTGTCGTCGGCGTGCAGGAATTTAAGCACCTGATACTCGCTCATATTCTTGCCGACGGTCGCACCGCTGCCCGAGGTCGAGCTGATGCCGATATAAGAGCCGTCATACAAACCGCCGCTGTACATCTTCGCGGAGGAGAATGAGCCGTTTTGCAGGCAAAGGTTGTTGGGTTCGCCCTTTGCGCTGTTGCTGCGGATCACCACTTCGCCGGCAATGTCGATATCGCGCATGGAATCCACGTAAACGCCGCCGCCGTGCTTGCCGGAGGCCTGATTGTCCGTAACGGTCGAATCGACTAAGTAGACAAAATACGATTCGACGTACAGCCCGCCGCCCTTTTTGGCCGTGTTGTTTCGGATGCTTGCTTTATTGATGATGATTTTATTGAGCTCGTCCGTATCGTTGCCGTCATCGTAAACGTAGATCCCGCCGCCTTCCTCGTCTGCGGCGCAGTCGTGAATGCTGCAGTTGTCGAACCTGGCGTCCGCGCTGCGCGTATACCTCTGGTAAGGGAAAACGGGCATCAGGTAGAGCCCGCCGCCGCACTCCGCTGCGCTGCAGCGGTTGAATTCGGCGTTTGTCATCGTCATTTTACCGCCTGCGTTATAGACAAACCCGCCGCCGTAATCTGCAGTGCAATTTTCAAAGACTGCGTCGTTGAAGATGACCGGACATGACGCGGAGTTATAGGCGCCGCCGCCGTATTCTGCCCAGCAATCGTAAAAGGCAAGGTGATCGGTTTCGACCTCGACTCTTGTTGCCAGACGCAGACCGCCGCCGGAGGATTTTGCCTTGCAGTAACGGAAGGTGCAGTTGTTCAATGCGCCAAGCTGTGTGTTTGTCTTGACATTGGAAACACAGAATCCGCCGCCCGTGTCGGCTTCACACCATTCAAAGGTGAGATTGTCCGCGTTTATGTTCGGGTTCCCCGTAGTGTAGATCGCGCCGCCGCTGTTTTCGGCGGTGCAGTGGATGAAGGTCGTGTCCTTGAGCGTCGCGCTGCCCTCGCACCGTCCTCGGCAGCATGGACATCCGTAAAGGTACAGCCTTCCACGGAAAGAACGCCTCCCTTTTCCACCTTGACGGCGCCGCCGCTGCCCTCATTTCCGCCGTGGTAGACGCCGCCGCCCTTCAGGTGATAGGTGCGCGCCTGCACGTCGTCCGCGCCGTTCAGTCCGGCAGAGCAGAGATACGTCTCGCCCGTGTCGCGCTGCGGGTCGGAGTCCTTGATCGACAGGCTGCCGCCGGCTTTGACAAGGAACAACGGGGTCGTTTCGGAATTGGTGATCAGGTGACCGTTCAGGTCAAAGGCGGCGCTGTTGGCAACCTCAAGCGTACCGGTCACCGAAGCGTCCTCTCTAAGCTTTACGGTGCAGCCGTTCGTCTGCTGCGCCTGCTTCCATGCCTGTCTGACGGTGGGGTACATCGTCGACGCGCCGCCCGGCGCGATCAGCTCTGTCTGCGCAATGCCCCAGATGCCGAAATCCAGCGTCGCGTCGGAACTGC